>JBGSZX010000001.1:0-119470 GCA_041750195.1 Bdellovibrionota bacterium
GCTCGCAAGGTTCCCAAGAAAAGAAAACTTGCTCTAACACATGAAGAGGTGAGCCTCTTGTTGGCAGAAGCAAAAAAACGTCAGCATCCGTATTACGAAATATGGATGTTGTCCATCTCACTTGGACTTAGGCGAAGCGAGCTTGCTGGCTTAAAGTGGTCAGACATAGATTGGAAGCATGGCCTCATCTATCTTCAAAGACAACTTCTTCCCCAGGAAGGACTTGTCGATGTTTTGAAGAACAAAGAGGAAAGAGTTGTATCAATACCTGATGCAATTATCCCTTTTCTAAAGGCAATGAAGATCAAGGCAAAATCAGATTTTGTAATCGAGATCAATTGTAATAATTGGAAGATTGGGCACCAAGCAAAGATGATTCGAGATTTTTGCCGAGAAATCGGCATTAAGGAAATTACACATCACCAACTCCGAGCAACGCATATTACGTTGGCTTTAGTTGACGGTGTTCCTCTGGGGATCGTTAAGGAAAACGTAGGTCATGCGAAGTTAAGTACGACAGATGTTTACTTCAGATCCGCAGGAATAAACATGAAAGGCCAAATGAACGGATTGCGCATCAACATTCCCAACGAAACGCCAGGAATTACAATTCCCTTCAAAAAAGTGAAGTAGTCCCTGGCACTCCCTGTTACCACGTCGAAAGTCATTAGAATCATTGGAATCCGATGTGCGGGCTCCATAATGCACCTCTGGCGCGAGCGCCGCTTCGTTTCGCTTTTAGGCTCTTTTAATTTTTTAATAAATTCTTAATCTTGCAGAAAAACGTGGCTCGAACGACGAGTTCGAATCGATGATACTGAAGGAGTAGGGCGTTGAGCGGAACGTAGCAGAGCCCCCCACTTGTAGTTCGTAACCGAAAGGCCATAACCAAATGTCGTTCAATAATAATAACCAAAAATCGTATTTAAGGCTCGGACTTCTAGCTATCTGCCTAACACAGGCCGGGTGTGACTTGAGTCAAATCAACATCGTGACTAAAGATGACAGCGATGATTTGAATCTTGTGTGCGACGATCTGCAGGAAGGAGAGCTGATATCCAAAGATTTCTTTTTGCGACAAAATATAGAGGCTGGGATGAGTTGTGAGGAATCAAGAGTACGCATTCCAGCTCAAAAGTGCGAAAATAACATTTTAATTTCACTTCCTATTCAACAAGATGTGGTGGCTCAATGTAGTGATGACACCGCGGAACCTCCTGTCGCGGAACCGCCTGTTGTCGTGGAGCCTCCAGTAGTTGTGGACCCACCGGTCGTTGAACCTCCCGTAGTTGTTATTCCTCCCGTAATCGAACCCCCAGTGGTTGTTGACCCGCCTGTCGATGAAAATGTCACGAGCATTTCTAATAGCTGGATCAATCTTCCCATTGATAACCAAACCCAGTCTTTTGAGTTGAGTTTTGATCTTAAAGTTTTGGAAGCCAACTCTGATATTGTTATCGGGTTATCGAATAGAGAAGCCTCACAGTATGGACATCTGGCTCCTATTGTTCGATTCAATAATGAAGGACGCATCGATGCTAGGAATGCAGGGACCTATGCAGCGGCTAACCAGCTCGTCTATAACGCTGGTTCAACCTATCGAGTGACGATGCAGGTGCATTTGCGTAATGACCTCAATGTTTACTCGGTTTTGGCTGGGGTAAAAACAAATCAAAGGTCATCTGATATTCAAATTGCTAGTCAGTTTGACTTTAGAAGTGAGAATGCAAACATCAGCAACATAAATAGCTTGGCCGCAATCGCAAGCACTGGGTCTGCACAGCTTAACAACCTAAGCGTGCGCTCGATTCAGGCTCCTCAGACCATTCGTTACGCGCTATCGGTAGGCAAATCTGGTGATGGCACGGGGACAGTTTCTGGAAGCGGAATCAATTGTGGCTCCGATTGTAGTGAAGAAATTGCCGAGGGCACCACCATTAGTCTGACGGCCAGTGCAGGCAATGGTTCTGATTTTTCGGGGTGGAGTGGAGCTTGTTCGGGGACGCAAAGTACCTGTCAAGTGAGTATGTCCGCAGCTCGAAGTGTAACGGCAAACTTTAATCTTGAAGCGATTGTCGAGCCTCCAGTGGTCGTTGACCCACCTGTTAATGACGATCCTGTAACGCCTCCCGTAACTGGAGTGGGGAGTTGTAAGACAGCCAGCCGACATGGCATCACTTGGACCTTTGATAAAAACTATACTTGTGGACAGTATGCGAATGGTGATCATTGGGTAGTGGGACCTGTGACCATATCAAACATCAGCCCCAAGCCAACCGATGGGCAAAATGGAACTATGGTGAATCCAACATTGGGCTCTAGCCAAGGGTTTGATAAGGATTTCACTTACAACACCTATGTGTCTAGTTTGAACAAAGGAAAGTCATTGCCTATGTCGGTGGCCACCAATAGCTCGGTGGTTTCAAGTATAACAGCGGGGGCATCTACCTCTTTCAACACGCTTCAGCAGCTCTCTGTGCTCACGGTTGTTCAGAGTCAACCAGCGGCCGGTGCGTTCCGTCCTGCGGCCATTGGAGGTGGCAGCAAAGCAAGTCAGTGGAATGAATCGCAGATCAATTATGCCAAACTAAAAAGTCTTTCAAAGGCGGGCATGTCGGTTCCATCATTGAGCGCTATGGAAGATTACTTCAGTCGATTGTGGCTAGAATTCGATATCAACTGGACAGGCAGATATGTGCATCCTTGGTATATGGGAACCACTTTGAGCAATGGAACGCCAGATGCAGATTCGTACGGCAGGAAAATAGCGGACCGTACTAACGACGCCATTTTGATGCTCAATTTAGATTTCTCCAATCAACAAAAAAGAAACTTACTCGTCGGCATGATTCAGGTGGCAATAGACAACCTCGGAGTGATCAATAATGGGGGTCAGTGGTATGCAGATGGAGGGCACAACCCTGGTCGTTTGGCGCCTCTTGTTGTGGCAGCGGCTGTGCTCAATGATAGCTCCTTCAAAAACGCCATAGTGGGATCGAACTACCACTTCCAAGAGACTCAGGTCACATTTATTGTGAGCCAGTCAGATGTGAGTCGAACCAATAGAGTTGGTACAAACGGTGATCAAGTTGTGCAGTACAAATCTTCGGATATTGGAATGGCAGAGTGGGGTATCCGTCACCTGGAAAGTCCAGAGAAGGACAATGCATGGGTCGGTGCGGCTTACCGCGATATCAACGGAGGTATGATGACGGGCGTAACAATGGGAGCAAGATGTTTGGGAATGCGCAGTACCATCAATCACGAAGCCTTGTTCAAATATGCCGAAAGACATTTGGCTCTCGAAAACGCGGGATTTCCAGGTGGTCTAAACTACAACCCAACACCCGCATTCCATCATCAGTTCTACAATAATTTCAAAAATACTTGTCAGTAATTAATCTAATAATGGCTGAATTCCGCTAAACTCGGAATTCAGCCCCTTCTCCAAACTGCGGATGCTGCAGCAACAAGGCGTAGTCGCTCTAACTGATTGGCGCAATTTCGTGCGGAATATCCCTAGGTTTAAGCTAGCGTTGTCATGTTCTATATGATTGGGAGTCGTAGTGCTGGCTCCCTTGCCCGTAGGGGGCAAGGGCTCTCGTGGTAATAAAAATTAAATTTAGCGACCGGGTTTAGTTGGTTTTGCTCCGCCTTTCGGGGCAGGTTTTTGAGGGGCTTGAACCGTATTCACGATCGGCTTAGCTCCAGCTTTTGGGGTCGTGGTGCCTGCCGCTTTATTGTCGGTCCAGTCTTTCTTTGCGTTCTTGTTTTCCATAGTCAAATTCTCCCATTTTCCGTGAGGTGTTTGTTCAATGCAGTTTGCGCACAGGCTCATTGCATTCGGTAGAATATGACAACTCACGGTTGCTGATCCTCCGGTTAAAATACGAAATCAATTGTAAGAAATTTTCTAACTTATTCGGCGAACTTCGTAGACAATATCGTTCTCACTTTAGGTAAGAAGTCTTTTGCTTCCTTCATTCGGAATATTTCAAACGTTAACATGCCCTTTTGAATTAGATATAGGCCATTGCGGAAGACTCTACGGCTTCGAGTCAACTCATGCTCAAGTATATGAATTTTTTAACCAAAGATAACGAAGGAGATCGTCGCGGGGAAAAGTTACGTCACGGTCTTCTCATTAGAACAGTTTTGTGGCTTAGGAGAGTCTAAGTTTCTTTGGTCGAGTGAGGACCGGAATGAGTGCCACTGCAGCGATCACCAAGGTGGCGCCTGTGAGGGCCATTGCGGAGAGTGATTCATTAAAAAGAAAATATCCAAATAGCGCGGCAAATACTGATTCTAGTAAAAAGATAAGGCTAACGGTGTGGGCTCGGAGTTTCTTTTGCGCAGAAATTTGAATACTAAAGGCCACCAAACTAGAGAAAACCGACAAAATCAAAAAACCCGAAATGCTAGAAGCCTGTCCAAGTTTTTGGAATTCAAATAGAGGCGCTATTGAAACGCATCCTTCGGTAAAATAGGCCCAAATAAATGCGGGCAAGGCGATAAAGGGGCATTGCCAGAAATTAAAGTTTATGGGGTCTTCTTTTTGTGCGCGTTTGTCGATCCATAGGATGTGGCAAGAAAAGAAAAAGGCACTTATGAGAACATAAAAGTCGCCAATGTTGAAGTTGCTAATGCTAAATTCGCAGAGCAGAGCAATTCCTAACAAGGCCAACAACAATAAGGCCCAAAAACTTTTTCTAATGGTTTCCTTAAAGGCAACCACCAAAATTATCGGAGTAAAAATGGCGTAAAAAACGGTAAGAAAACCACTTTTTGCCATTGAGGTTTGTGCGATTCCTAGCGTCTGAAAATGAAGTCCCCAATACAAAAGCAAACCTGCCGTCGCTGTGACTTTGATATTTAATTTCTTAAACTTGATTAGTAGATAAGGCGAAATAATCAAGGTGGCAATGATAAAGCGCATCGCATTGGACCATGTTGGCGAATAGTCCATGAGCGTCCATCGAGTTCCCGCAAAGCCGGCCCCCCAAATAAAAGTCGCAAAAATCATTAAAAAATATGGCATTTATAATTGAGTGAAGCTCAATTGGTTGATGAACACAAGTGCGCTTCTCTCAAAGACAAAAAAACAGTTTTAAGCTGACATATTTTTGAGTCACTATGCCTGTTTTTTCGCGCTATATCTGGTGTACAAGGCTCGATTGCGATTGTCCTTTTAAATCATCTTACGCATTGATTGACTAATCCAATTTAGCGTAAGAAGCTACTCCTAAGGAATTGGCGAATCGTGAAAGAAGCACAAGCAAAAGCAACGCAAATCATTGCGAATATTCAAAATGTTATTTTTGGTAAAGAAGAGCAAATCAAACTTGTTTTAAGTTGCTGGCTTGCCGGGGGGCATATCCTTCTCGAGGACTTTCCGGGCACTGGAAAAACCATTCTGGCTAGATCAATTGCAAAATCAATTTCGGTAAAATTTCAACGAATACAATTTACTCCCGACCTTCTGCCATCAGATGTTGTGGGGACGCAAATTTATAAGCAGGATACGGGCACTTTTCAGTTTTTGCCGGGTCCTATTCACACCACCGTTTTGCTTGCCGACGAAATCAACCGTGCGACTCCTCGCACCCAATCTGCCTTGCTAGAGGCGATGGCCGAAAAGCAGGTCACCGTTGATGGCCGCACACTTAGGCTAAATGATTTATTTTTTGTGATCGCCACTCAAAACCCGGTTGAACAACAAGGGACTTTTCCGCTACCTGAAGCACAGCTCGATCGTTTTTTGATGAAAATTTCGATTGGCTATCCAAATTCAGCCGCTGAACTTAGAATGCTTCATTCACAAGTCATTAAGCATCCCATTGATTCCTTGCAGTCAGTGAGTGATGAAAAAGATTTGTTACAAATGAGATTGGCTGTTCAGGAGACTAAGGTCTCTGAAGCCCTCAACCAATACGCCCTACAAATTGTGCTTCAAACTCGCAGCTCTAACGATTTAAAGTTAGGCGGTAGTCCAAGGGCCACAATGGCTCTCATCAATTGTGCCAAAGCATACGCCTTTTTATCGGGTTCAACTTTTGTTAAACCTGAACATATTTTTAAACTTGCTCCTATGGTTTTGGGACATAGAGTTCTACTCAAAACAGATTCTATTCTTGAGGGTAAAACTCCCGAGGGCATCATTGCAGAAATCTTAAAGAAAGTTCGAGTTCCAGTAGGCGCTTAAATGAAACGAGTCACCTATGTTTGGGGCGGGTCGGCTGAGTACTACTTGTTCAGACCTGAACATGAAAAAAATACTCAATCGAAAAGATCTTTTATTGAGATAGCGCGAGCCTTATATAGGTTCTCGCCTTTTATAAACAGCGCAACACTTTTCTATTTGGCAATCATCATTTCCCTTGTCTTGTCCATTTTCATTCGAACATCATTTGTCCTGTTTCTAAGTATGATAGTCGTGGGCGCAATCATGTTCATTCGAACAAAAAAAACGGCGCTTGCGCTTTCATTGGAGCGCATATTACCTAAAAACACTCGTGAATTTGATTATTTTGTAGTTCATTATGGAGTCGTAAATAGTGGCTCCTCAAGTTGTTTTGGCCTTCGAATAGAGGATACCTATGGCGGCACTCAGGGCAGAAAGCTCACTGCAGAGGTCATTGAAGATCTGGCCTCTGGCGAGGAAGTTACAGTTGCAGCTGCGGCCATGAATAACGCAGGAATGGGTGTTTTTGATATCGGCCCGAGCACAGTTTTTGTTCATGATGCTTTAGGCATTTTTACCTTCAAGGTTGAATTTTTAAACGCGAGTCAGATTGTTGTGTTACCGAAGAAGGAGAATGTAAATTCACCCAAATTAAAAATATCAAATTTGAGTTTACGTTATGGAATTTTTGAAAATTCGTCCATTGGCGATTCGGTTTCACTTAGGGGCATTAGAGAATATCAAAGCGGTGATCCTCTATCACACGTTGCTTGGAAGCAAAGTGCTAAATTTGGAACCCCAATGGTCAAGGAGTTTGATAGACATGTAAACGCTATCGTTCATGTCTATTTAAACTTAAAGTATGGGGACCATGTAGGAAACGAACATGAGTCGACTTGGGAAATGGCCAAAGATGCTTGCCTTGCGCTAATATCGAATGAAATCGATCAGGGCTCCACGGTTTCTTTTTACACCCATGGACTTGTGCTTAAGCATATCGAAACGAAGGCAGCCTATGTGGATTTGTGCCACCGTATTCTAAAATTACCACTTCATATGGAAGCCCAAACAACGAGCCTTCAGCGCTTTTTAGAGTCTGTTGATCATGGCTCGGCAGCTATTATTATTTCACCACACTCAAATGAGATTGAAACTTTTCTCGCAAAATTTCGAAGACAATTTGCGCATAAAAAAATTCAATCCTATTTCGTAATTGTTGATCTGATTGATTATCTCTTAAAGGTGAAGGATAAAGATGAGTATCTTCTAACGGCGGTTGCTCTTTTGGGGCAAAGTAATGTCCAGTTCGCCTCTTTAATCCATAGAAGTGGTTTTGTGGTGGGGCACTATAGTGCAGGACAAAAGTTATCCGCAATTAGGTGGAAGTTTGGGGCGAGAAGATAAAATGAATCATTTTATCGGTATCAATTTGTTTGCATTTGTCGGCTTGTTTTGCTCCTTCCTCTATGTAAATCCCGGCAGCTCGCCTAGAAATATATTTGGAGTTTTTGTTCTTTCAATTCTAGCACTTTATACGAGAGAGAAAATTTTTGGCTATTTACGGCTCAAGAATCCCACAAAAAACGAGGAAAAAATTGAGTATTTAGCCGAGGCCAATAATATACATTTTTTAGGCATGGCCTTGGATTTTAAAAACCTGAGCAAAAAAATCAATACCGAGGCATCAGAAACTTTTAATTTAACAAGGTCAATTTTTTTGCTTTTAATCACGGGTGTCATTTTTTATTCTTATTTTAAATTGTTTGGGACGGTGTCACTTATCGCCGTAGCCATTGTTGCGACCATATGGTCCGTGCACCTCAACATGTTGATCATTTCAGTTTTTCTTCAGGCTATTCAAATTTTTTTAAAGATGCCGAAGGAGAATTATCTAAACCTAAGCCTTTTGTTTTGGGGCATTGCCACCGTAATTTTAATTGCTTTGCTTAGCGCCATCTCTCGAAACGGCCGTGTTAGAGATGATGAATCTCAGAAACCTATTCAGAGCAGGAGGGTCCTTGATGCCCTAGCATTTTGCGCTGTTTTTTTAGCGGTGTTTACTTTTGTGGACTTTTTAGTCCCCAACATAAAACCTAAAACTTCGAGTATCCAAAAGAGAGCCTTGATCAAAAATTTTGAAAAACAAAGAATGATTTCCTCCAAAATGCAGGGTCAACTTGCAAAGATAGACAAAACGATTGCTCGCTTTGCTAAAGAATCAAAGGGAGAAAACGATTCGCTTGCTGCTCCCGGGGGTTCGTCTGGAGCGGGTTCAAAAATTCCAAGCACCATCAGTGCTAGTGACCTTAAGGAATTCGAAGAAAGCGTTCGCGAGATCGAACAAGGATTTAAAGATCTAAAGTCCTCGGATACTCCGCTAGATAAAAATGAGATTGCTGAGCTTGAAAAGCAAACGAATCAATCGCTTTCAGACTTAAAAAATCTCATGGAGCAAGGTGCTGGCGCGAATGGGAGTGGATCTGCTGGTGATGTTAATCTGCCCGGAGCTTCTTCCGAAGAATTAGCAAATTCAAATACCGAAAAACTTGCATCAGCAGCAAAGTCATTAAACAGTAACGCTGAAAAACTTTCTAAGTTGGTAAAAGAAGCCGAAAAAAAGCAGCCCAAATTAAAACAAAAATTTAAGATCACTTCGAAGCACGTCATTGTTGCTTTTTTGTTGTTACTAGCCATTGTTTGGTACGCGCTTGGAAATAAATTGCCTCAACAGAAGAAGCAAAAATCAATTAAAATGCGTCTTTCTAAGGCGGATAAAGATGCGTTAAAAGCAATGTTGAATGAAATAGATGCAAAAAATCTAAAGCCAAGAGATGAAATCATTGCCAAGTATCATGCCTTTCTCGATTTAATGGAATGGCGCAATAGTCCGCGTGAAATGTGGTGTCCGCCCGAAATTTATTGCGATGATCTTTCGAAGACTTGGCCCAAACAGCACAATGTGTTTTCAACGATCACCCAAAGTTTCTCAAATGTCTACTACGGCATGCAAGAACCCACCCCAGAAGAAATAAAACGGTTTCGAGGGGCATTTGTTGAATTGACGTCTAGGTAATTTGGGCGAAGCCGATTTATTGTTTGATCAAAGTGCCGAGTGGAAGATCCTCCGCAAGTTTATATTTGAAACAAGCATTTTCTAAGTTGGCTTGAGCCATCATATAATCTTTCAGCTCGCCCTTTACGATCGTATATGAAATAAGAAGTTTTTCGCCAATGTCTTCAGCTTTGCTGTTTTTACTCTGCAACTTTAAGCAATCTTCTTTGATGCTGTCCCATGCTTTCTCCTTGCTGTTACTTATGGCATGCAAAGATTCACGTCTGACGCCCTCTTTCGGATAAAAGGTACACAGAGCCGAACAGACGACGACAGCTTCATCTCTGTAATCCGCAACCGTTGGGCCTTTGGTATTGCTGCATGACATAAGTCCAACTAGTAACAAACAAGGAATTATAGATTTCATGTATAGTATCATACACAAAAACGTCGATGTGCTCAAATTTTGCTATGGAGCTGTTTTTTTTATTCGATGCCGCGCAAACTTGGCTGGCCAATTGCGGCCCCAACATTCGCATGTTCACAATTGAAAATACTAGTGTCGAGGATACTCTCTTTGCCATTTAGAATGCTTCTAAATTTGAATGGAGTGCTCATCCCATCCCACTGCTTAAGATTTGCCTCTCGGTCTTGGTCTGTGTCGCCACCAATTTTTTGAAGGCTCCAGTGTAGATGTCTATGGCCGGCAGCTCCTGTCCAGCCCTCAATTCCAAGTGGAGTGCCCGCACTGACTTGCTGCCCATCTTTCACCATTATTTTTTCTAGGTGAACATAAAAACTATAGTAACCATTTTCATGAAGCACTTTAACTCTGTTGCCCCACGAATGACCACAGTCATCGGGCTCTGATTTTTCTGGCGTTCCTTTTGGGTTTTCGCAAGGCTCGCCATCTTTTGCAAAAAATATAAATGCTTTGCCCGGTGCCGCGGCTCGTACAACAGATGCTTTTGAATCATAAGGTGTCGCCAAATCTAAGGCCCAAAACGCGTTTGGCCATGAATGGCTACCTATGCCTCTCGCATGCGTGCAAACAACTTCGGTATTTTTATCAAATGGAAGAATAAACACTTGATCAGACATAGGCGGAATTTCAACACACTTTGTTTCGTTCTTATCCCAGTTCATGCAGACCTCGGTGTTCTTGCAACCTGTGTTGGTGGTGACAGCGCACTTTTGAGCGAAAGAAGTCCAAGAAAATAACAATACAAAAATAATTGAAATAGATTTAAAGTTTTTCATGGGCCATCTCCTGTGCGGGGTGGTTTGTCTCTTTCCAGGTTTCACCCAGCACCATCAAGTTTATTGATAGCACGCAGAGCAGATTCGCTAAAGTATGAATTTTAGATCGAATTTCCAGGGCTTAGGGCGCCTCACGAATGACTTCAAGAAATTGATTTCCAAATTTTTCCATTTTATTCTGACCAACGCCATGAATGCTTAAAAATTCATCGGGGTCCCTGGGCAATATCTGACACATGTCATGTAGAGATTTGTCGCCGAAAACCATGTAGGGGGGAATCTTAAGCTCCGTGGCAATTTCTTTTCTTAATCTGCGCAAAGCTTCGAAAAGTTCTTCTCGACCATGGGATTCTAATTCAACACTGACTTTCCTTTTACTTATTCCGCCTGATTTTTCAGCACGAAGTTTACGTAACTTGATTTTCTTTTCACCCTTCAAGATCGGCCAGCTTTTTTCGGTCAGGGCTAAAGTCCTGTATTCCCAATCTTGAATCTGAATGTATCCCTGACTGAGAAGTTGTCTCACAATATGATTCCAATCATTTTTGCTAAGTTCTCTTCCAATTCCATAGACACTTAACTTGTTGTGTTTTCTCTCAATGATTTTATCAATGGCAGATCCGCGCAAGACATCGATGATATAGCTAGCCCCGAAACGTTGTTCTGTTCTAAAAATAGCAGACATAAATTTTTGAGCTTCCACACTTGCATCCCATAATTCGGGAGGATTTTTACAGGCGTCACAGTTCCCACAGGGCTCAGGCAGATCTTGACCAAAGTAGTTCAGTAGATTTTGCCTGCGACAACTGATGGTTTCGCACAACCCAAGCATCAGGTTTAATTTGTGCCTTGATATTTTCTTGTAACTCTCAGAAGCTTCTGTGGTCTCAATCATTCGCGAAAGTTTGACGACATCAGAAAGACCATAGACCATCCACGCATTTGCGGGCTTGCCATCACGACCAGCGCGTCCTGTTTCTTGGTAATAGGATTCAATGCTTTTAGGCAAATCTAGGTGAGCAACAAAACGAACGTCAGGGCGATCAATCCCCATTCCGAAGGCAATCGTGGCGACAACAATGAGATTATCTTCGGAGTCAAAACGTTCTTGATTTTTTTTGCGTATCTTTGCATCTAAACCAGCATGATAGGGGACGGCATTGTGCCCCAATTTTTTGAGATCCTTGCAAGTTTTTTCTACTTTCTTTCGAGACAAACAGTAAACAATGCCGGTGTCGTCAGCATGAAAGCGCTTGATAAATTTATCGAGTTGCTTAATCTCGTTATCCCTTTCAAAAATGGAATAATGAATGTTAGGTCGATCGAATGAAGAAATAAAAGTTTTTGGTTTTAGAAGGCCCAATTGTTGAGAGATGTCGTCCCTTGTTCGGGCGTCTGCCGTAGCTGTTAAGGCAAGAACGGGTGTATCTGGAAAGTGTTCCTTTAAAATATGAAGTTGAGTATAGTCAGGCCTAAATTCGTGTCCCCATTGTGAAACGCAATGGGCTTCATCAATGGCAATCAAAGAAATTTTGATTGTTTTTATTAGGTACATCAGCGAGCCCGAAACTATGGCTTCCGGCGCCACATAAAGGAGTTTGAGTTTTCCTTCTTTTAATTGATTTTCAATTTCTCGCTTTTCACGAGCATCCAACGATGAGTTTAAAAAGGCAGCCGCAATGCCATTTTGTTTGAGGCTATTCACTTGATCCTGCATGAGCGAAATCAAGGGGGAGATTACCAAAGTGGTTCCTTCGAAGTGCAGCGCGGGAAGCTGGTAGCATATCGACTTGCCGCCGCCTGTGGGCATGATGGCTAAGGTATCGTGCCCTGCAATGACGGCGTCAATGATGTTTTCTTGCTCAAGCCGGAAGGAATCATAACCAAAAGTTGTTTTGAGAATGGAGAGCAGTTTCACCTTTATGTCTTCATTTAGGGCAGATGGCATGACGTAGCTTTATTGCTAGGGCGGGACAGCGGTTATGGCAAGAGCTTAGCTAAAAAGCCTCGTTTTTTGCGCTATGCTTTCGGATTCAAAGTCTAAATTTCAATAGATTTCAGGCAATTGGACGTTTTCTAAATAGCCTTTTCGGGTTTCATTAAAAAATCGTTTCATAATTTCTTGATGAACCAGATTGGTAGAAAAGTCGAAATTGAAATGTTTAAGAACATACTCATGTGCAGCCTTGGTATCGCCATCCGTTTTTGAAAGAGCTTCGAGGTAATATTCAGGATAGAAAAAATTCCAGTTTAGCTTTTCGTATGCAATAACATGTTTGAAGCCCGCGGCTTTAAAATCTGGTGCCAGTGTATTTCCAAAACAGGCTTGCAAATAAAGGGCATCCGCATAGCGAAGGGAATTTTTAAGAGCACCAATGTGTCTCCACGAAATAAGTCCTTGTCCGGGGGAGGCGATAAGGTTGTTGGGAATTCCGTGAGCTAACAGCATCACATCGTACGGTTGCTTTTGGGCTTCCATTTCTTTGAGGGCTTTTTTGAGGCTGTCAGCATTTAAGCCATCCCAGTGAAGTCGTAGAACATAGTTGTATGTCTTCTTCATGATGGGCGCATAAAACCACCAAAGAACTTCTTCGAGTCGAATGTCGTCGGTTTTGTAGATGCGTTGTAATTCGGGCTGCAAGTTTTTCTGAACAAAGTCATCGGCCACGACAAAGAGTAAATTCTTGTGACGTTTAACTTTTCTGTGAAGTGCGGGGCCTTTGCGTGGGCCTGATGGCTGAACCGTTTTGTAGTGGGTCGCCATGATGTCCCACTCCGAAGTTCTGTCGCTTCGTAATTGGATGCGTTCAACGGTGATCCTCGAAGGAGCTTCGGGGTAGAAGCAAGCTTGAGCAAAACTTAGAAGAGCGATTACAAGGCCCAAGCGGCGCAGCGATACTGTTTTTAGTTTCCATATATTGATGGCTAATTTCATATCATTGCTCCGCTTGGACTCTCAAAATTGAGCGAACTAGTTGTTTATTCCGTTCAAAAGATTTTCTGTGATGGCGTTAACCAAAACAGTTGCTTGGTCGGCATTAATGTTTAGGATTTTTTGTGCGCGTTGAATGTAGAGCGATTGTTCTCTGGCGCCTAAAAACTCTGCGACTTCAATAGGGTCATTCGCGTTAACTCCAACAAGAGCTGTATATGCAGAAATGCGTTTTTCCAAATCGGTCTCTGCGTGAATGGCTACGAGGCGAGTTTGAAAGTCATTGGCATTTTGAAAAGATGGTAATGCAGCAATATCATCAACTGTTGTCTCAAGAATGTCGAAGTTTTTTTCGACAACATCTGGAGAACAGCTCTCGCCAGCGTAGTAGTAGTCGCCATGATTGCGATGACGATCACGGTCCCAGTCATTTCTGCCGCCATCGTAATGGCCACCGCGTCCACCTCGATCATCACGACCGCCGTGATCATCTCGGCCACCGCGACCACCGTGGTCATCACGACCGCCGTTGTTTCCACCGCGACCACCGTTATCATCACGACCGCCGTTGTTATCAGATGAGCCGCTGTCACCTCCGTGACGTGGATCAGCTGCAAATGAAGGGGACACTACGAGCGGGCTCAAGAGAGCCGCAAGAATTATTGCGTTAAATTTTTTCATAAGGTACTCCTTTTCTGCGCAACTTCTACATTGCAGGCGTCCAAATGGTCAATTACAATCATGGCCAGTGTGGCTCGAATATTTGCAGGCTTTTAATCCTGCTAAAATGTATGATTTATTTCAATGGCTTGGCGCAGTGACATATTGTGTGATTCTTGGCATATTTTTGCGCAAATTTTTATCGCCTGTTCGGATTTTGCTTCTTTGCCTCTCATCCCTTATTTTAGTGAGCCCCATTGCGCGGGGAATTTCTTACTTTGCTAATCAACCCGAAGGGCAAAGCTATTATGGAGCTTTGCTCGCGCAAATTGTTGGTATTTATTTTTATTTAAAAATTAGCAAAGCCTCCACAATTATAAAAGCTCAAGTTTGGAGATCATTTGGAATGGCGTCAGGACTTCTCTATATGTTTTTGCGCTTTGGGTGTTTTTTACGAGGATGTTGTTGGGGGCGACTGTGTCCGTTCCCTTGGGCACATTATTATCGCAATCCCCACGTGGTCACGCCGTGGCTTCACCTTCCCCTGCATCCCGTGCAAATATATTCAGCACTTCACGGTCTCATTATTTTTGGAATTATATATGGATTGTCCCGCAGCTCTAAAATCAGAAGCGGAGATTTTTATTTAGGCTGCTTTTTGTCGCTCATGGGCCTTGGCCGATTAATGACAGATTATTTTCGCGCCGATCTCAAATTCCACAAACAAGAATGGTGGGGGCTCTCGCCTAACACATGGATGTCGTGTGTTGTTTTGGTGATCGGTCTTGTGTCTTTAAAAATTTCATATGATAAAGATTTAAAGTTGTAAACTTTGAGTTTGGGGGGGGATCATGGGCGAACGATTTATCTATATGTTACGGCATGGGCATTTTGATCGTGATGAGCAAAGCAAAAAAAAGGGACATTTAACTAGTCTGGGTGAAAAACAAGCTAGCTATGCCATAAAAAGATTAAAAGAAATCAAGTTCGATATCGCTCACGTGAGCACCGCGATTAGAACTCAGCAGACAGCCAAAATAGTTCTCAAAGGCGTCAAACCCAAAGCCATAAAAAACTCTCGGCTTCTTGTTGAGGGCTTGCCTTGTTTTCCTTTGGCCAAAGCAAAAAAAATTAAAGTCGATGGTAAAAAAATTTCAAAAGATACAAAGAGGGCCGCCAGTGCTTTTGAAAAGTTTTTTATACCCTATAAGCCTAAGGGCACTCGCAATGAGTTGATTGTCGGTCACGGAAATATGATTAGGTATTATATGATGAGGGCTCTGGGGGTTGATCCAAAAAAATGGACCAAGCTTGATATCCTACAATGCAGTTTGTCGATCATTGAAATTTCTGAAGATGGAAGCATGAAGCTTATCTCCTTCAATGAAGTGGGTCATATTCCGATGTCCAAGAGAACGTTTATTTAGTCTTATAATGATATGGGCGATGCTACTCCTGAAATTGGCCTTCAGGGCTTATATCTGTTAGGGACTAGAGCTTATGAAAACCGAAAAAAATTTAATCGCAGATCTTGCCACAAAGGGCAAAAAAGTCGGTCATCACAGTGGAATCATAGAAATTTCGCTCGGCGACAATGTTAAAGTAAAAGCCGTGGGACTTGTTTATGGGATGGAGCATACCATCAGTGGAGAGGGCTTCTCTGCTAATTTGTTTTTGGATCACTACAATCAAAGAATTCGAGTGGATTATTACGAGGGAAATAACATCGATGAAATGATTCATCGTGTTCGTGCGCTCGCTAAGGCCAATAACTTTGACAAGATCACGTTTAAGCCATCAGAAAAAGACTGGCAGAAATTTTTGCCGCACGGATTTGTTTTAGAAGCTGTCATCAAATATTACCTTCAAGGCAAAACAGCCTATGTCTTAAGCAAGTTCCGATCTCAAGAGCGACTGACTTCAGAATCTTTGATGTCCGAAATCCTTTTGATTGAAAAGCTCATGAGTGTCCCCGCTAAAATAACAGAGCGAAAATTAGAGAATGGTTATGAGTGTCGTCTTGCCAAGCGCGAAGATATTCCAGCACTTTCTAAATTATACGCAGGTATCTTCGAGTCGTATCCTTCTCCACTGGCTCACGAAGACTATTTGCAAACCATCCTTCAGAAAATGAGTATTTTTGCAGTCATTACCTTTGAGGGGAACATCGTCGCAGCGGCTAGCGCGGAAGTGAATACCGTACATCGGGCAGCTGAGCTTACTGATTGTGCTACATTAAAAACTCACAGGGGCAAGGGGTTGATGACCGTAATTCTCGAAAAGCTCGAGAGAGAACTTGTCGCAAGGGAATATGTTTGTGGCTTCACTATGGCCCGTGCACGCAGTTTTGGTATGAACCAAGTTTTTTATAATTTAGGTTATGAGTTCATGGGGCGTCTTATTAATAATTGTGACATTTATGGAGCTTATGAAGACATGAATATTTGGGTTAAAGATCTCCGCGAAAAAGAAATTCCCGTTACAGAAGAAGTGAAGAAGGCATGAAAATAACCATTGCATTCAATCTACGAACAAAAATGACTCAGGAGCATGCAGAGCTTCTTGCCCAAGAAGATGTCGACCGATTAAAGGATGCGCTTTTAAGTCTTAAGCACAAAGTGACTTTGGTTGAAGTTTCTGGACGACCAAATGATGTTGTCGAAAAGATATTAAATAGTGAGCCAGATCTTATTTTTAATGTAGCAGAAGGGACGGTGGGGAGTTCTCGTGAAGCTTTTTATCCTGGCTTATATGAGCAGCTCAACATTCCGTTTACAGGTGGGAACGCTTCGCTCTTGCATTTGAATCTGGATAAGCAATTGGCGAAAACTTTAGTTTCGGCACATGGTCTAGCAGTCCCAAAAGGCTTTCTTGTTACGAAGGCCAATCAGCCTATTCCGGATGACTTGCGTTATCCGTTAATGATTAAGCCCAACTCTGAAGGCTCTAGTAAGGGCATCACTCAAGACTCAATTGTGGAAAACAAAGAACAATGCGAAAAAAGAATCAAACTTAGCTTGGCAGAGTTTCCTGAGGGGCTAGTTGTAGAAGAATATATTCCAGGAAAGGAAATTAGCATTCCTTATTTGGAAGCTTTCCCAGGAAAATTTCTACCATCAGTGGAGCACACGTTTAATTTAAAAAAGCTAAAAGCTAAATATAATATTTACGACTACGAAATGAAACAAGCTACCGCCAGGGCGAAGATGGTTGGAGTAGAATGTCCCGCCACCATGACTGAAAAGGAATCAAAGGCAGTTTTTCAATTAGCTAAAAAAATATTTTCGTTCATGAATTGTCCCGACGTAGGACGAATTGACATTAGGCTTCACACAGATGGGACGCCTTATTTTATTGAGCTCAATCCGCTTCCCTCCTTGCACCCTGTTGGATCCTTAATGACGGCGGCAAAAGCGAAGGGATTGGAATACAAAGATGTGATTCGCTTGATCATTAAATCAGCATCAAAACGCTATAATATTGGAGTTCGACCTTCTGCTCGAATCACCGATAAAAATGGTGAAAAAACTCACAGGCCAACGCCACGAGAGCTGGGTATTACCACTGGCCGATTCGATACCGGAGTTCATAATGCAATCACGGATGTTAAAGGCGTTAAGGTGGGGCATTTTACTCGAGAAGAAGACAACGTGGAAATGCCTGGTGTAGCAGGAACTACCTCAATTCGAACGGGCGTCACGGCGATTTTGCCTTCGGCAGGAAATATTTTTGACAACCGCCTTATTGCTGGCGGATTTGTTCTCAATGGAGTCGGCGAAATGCTTGGTCTCACTCAAGTAATGGAATGGAATTTATTAGAAACACCTATCTTGCTTACAAATACAATGTCGGTCGGGAAGGTGCATTCGGGCGTTATTAATTATATGAGCAAAAAGTATCCTTCGCTTGGGCAAAAGACGGATGTTGTCATTCCAGTCGTTGGCGAAACAGATGACTCTTTTTTAAATGATGTGCGAGTTGGTTTGAATGACTCTAGTCATGTACAAAAGGCCATAGAAAATGCAAAATCAGGACCAGTGGAGCAGGGATCTGTCGGTGCTGGTACGGGAATGATAACTTGCGATTTTGCTGGAGGTATTGGAACTAGCTCAAGGGTCGTCACAATTGACGATAATGTTTATACTCTTGGAGTTTTAGTGCTTTCTAATTTTGGAAACATGCGAAATCTCACCATTGATGGACGGGTTGTTGGCCGTGAACTCGATAAATCTGTTGGGGAAGATTTACGTCGGAAAGAAAAATACGGATCTATCATTGTAGTTGTTGCAACCGATGCTCCGTTACTTGGAAGTCAGCTCAACCGAATTGCCAAAAGATCAGCGCTAGGTTTGGGTCGAATTGGATCCTATGCCGCAACTTCCAGCGGTGAAATAATGATTGCTTTTAGCACGGCCAATCATGTTCCTAGAGTTCAGGCAGATCCAAAAAAACACAACACACTTCGCTTTATAAGTGATCAGCACATCAATCCTCTCTACGAAAGTTGTATAGAATGTACGGAAGAAGCTATATTAAATGCTATTTTTAGTTCACATGGAATGAGCGGGCGAGAAGGGCGATATTCTCCAGCTATTAATCAAGAGCAAGTGATTGAGCTTCTAAATGAGGGCCGCAGAATCAACGCGAGTCGATAAGCAGGAAATTGTTATGATAGTTATTGAATCAAATAAGCATTTATTGCACAAACCAGACTGGAGCTTCCGAGTTGGCGATTTTACTTTTTTTACTCGCGATGTTCCTGCCCGTGTTGATAGAATTAGGGCGAAGCTAAAAAAGTCTAAAGGCTTTCAATTTAAAAAAGCAAAGAGCTTTCCAGATTCTCACATCAAATCGGTACATAGCTACCACAACTACTTAAAGAAAGTTTGTGCCCAAACGAAAAGTTCAAAGGTCCAGCATCTGCCCGATATTTTTCCTAAGGGAAAACTATCTAAAGGAGTCAGTATGGATTCCCCATTTGTCATGGGGTACTTCTGCACCAGCGCGGTCACTCCTATTCTTAAGCATACTTATCTGGCCGCTAAAGGCTCTGTAGACTGTGCGCTAACGGGTGCAGAATTGCTTCTAAATAAGAAACATCGAGAGGTCTATGCTCTTTGCCGCCCATCTGGGCACCATGCTAGTTCAAGTACTTTTGGAGGCTACTGTTATTTTAACAACGTTTCTGTGGCGGCCAACTATTTATCTAAAAAAGCTAAAGTTGCCATTCTAGATATTGACTACCATCATGGAGATGGAACCCAGGAAATTTTCTATGATAGATCCGATGTTTTTACCTGCTCAATTCACGGAGATCCAGCAAAGGATTACCCTTTTGTAACGGGTTACAAGAGCGAAAAAGGCGGGAAACACGCCAAAGCTAGCAATCTTAATTTGCCGCTTCCGTTAGAAACAAAGGGCACGAAGTATTTTGAGGCCCTTAAAAAAGCAATTCGTGCCATTAATAAATTTCAACCAGATTACCTTGTGATTGCGGCCGGATTTGATGCCTATAAGGGCGATCCAGTTGGACACTTTGGCTTAAGCACTAAAGATTTTTATAAAATTGGGGAAGTATTGGGGGCTTTAGATATTTCCACTTTAATTTGTCAAGAAGGCGGTTACAATTTAGAGGGATTGGCTGAATGTAGTGGTCAATTCTTGAGTGGCTTTATAAAGGCCCGGAAAATTTAGAGAGTTTAAAAAAAGTTTTATAGGTCGCAGGTAATGGATTGAAAAATCTTAAAAACAAATGTCGGTTTGTGATTCGACGTTCATATTACGAAGGATTGATGTACGCTCTAATGGTAGGGTGCACAGAGTCCTTTGCTCTGTATCATGCTGCGACCACGGGAATCGCTCTTTCAAAAATTGCAATATTGTCTACAGTGCCGGCTTTGCTTGGTTCGGTTTGTCAGTGGCTTTTACCAAGATGGATAGACGCTAGAAATCTGCGCGCCTTCAAGTTACTGTTTTATTTTATTCAGGCTTTAGGTCTGGCGATGCTCGCGTATTCGACGCAAGTTCAAAATCCTTACTTACTTATGTTATTTTCTCTTTGTTTGTATTGGATTGGCGGAATGGCAAGTGGGCCCTTGTGGCTTGAGTGGATGCGTAAAGCTGTCCCTAGTCTTTGTATGGCTAACTTTTTATCAAAGCGAAACGGGGTGGTGGCATTGGCAACACTTTGTTGCTATCTTACGACAGCACTTTTCTTACAGAGGAGCACCGGTAGCCAGGCTTTCTTGATCGCATTTAGCGTCGGAGCATTGTCCCGTTTGGCAGCACTTGGAACACAATTTTGGCTTACTCGCGAGGCGCTAGAATGGCCCCGCGAAAAAAGACTTAGTGCAGATCCTGTGAATTTGTCCGGTGATTTTAGAAAAGCTGTGATTTGGGTTGTCGCCTTAACTTCAGCTTTTAAGTTTTCTGTGGCCACGGCGAGTCCCTTCTTCTTGCCATACATGACTCGAGATTTAGGTTTCGGTGTCATGACTTACGTGATACTCACTTCAATTCCGTTTTTAGGTCGATTTTTGTTTATGTCAGGGTGGGGGCGTGCTTCAACGGACATGCGCCCTTTTATAGGTATGCAGGTCGCCTGTGCCGGCATAGCATTATTGCCGGCGATGTGGATTTGGTTTCCAAGCTTCAGCACTTTGATGTTACTTGAGTTATGTTCTGGGTTACTGTGGGGCGGTTTTGAATTGTGCTCAGTTTTAATATTGCAAAGATTCTCAGGTCCAGGGGCAGTTTTGAAATGGATTGCATTCCATCAAGCCACTATGAATATTTGTGCGGTAATCGGAGCTTTGTTGGGATCATATTTGCTAGAAAATAATTTCAACTACCAACAAGTTTTCTACTTATCTTCTGGGCTTAGGATGATCGTGGTAATTGTTTTGATTGTCGCATTGAGGCGTCAGCCAGCTACTTCCAGTCGATTTAGAGTTTATCGCACGTATTTAAATACCGTATTATCTTTGAGGCCATCGATGGCAAACGTCGGTAGAGTGCTTAGCGCCGGTAGACCCAGAAAACGTAATTCAATCTAGGATTAAAATGGGTCTAGCAATTTTTGCATTGCGAAGGGCCAGGTTGCCACGTTTTACAATGTCAGTCTGAAAGGTCTTTTCAAATCTCACATCAATCACATAGGCCTTCACCAAAAATTTTAAAGTTAACTGACGTGCAACCTCTGTTTCTTCAAGCACGATGCTAATGGGTTTTCTTAAGTAAGCAAATAAGCTGGTTACAACAACTTCTCTCAGGATTTCATTTACCTTGTTAATGTCAGTATCTATAGAGAGATAAAACGGCACACACACCATCATGTCCAGCGCTCCCGCATTGCCAGAGGCTACATATTCAGTAATAAATTTTGAATTAGGAATGGTTACCAAATTATCGTCCAACGTTGTTAAGCGAACGGCGCGTAGTCCGATCGATTGAATTTCACCATAGACTCCACCAAAGGTAACTCGGTCACCAACCTGAAAGGGTCTGTCAAACAAAAGAATCAAACCCGCCACAACGGAGGCGACAATATCCTTTAAGGCGAAGCCTATTGCCACGGCGGCTGAGCCACCAAGGGCAAGTAACAATTCCTTCGGGGGCCTGAGGGAGGTATAAATCAGAAAAGTTGAGCCAAAAATATAAAGCACAAAGGTGATGACTGTTGCGACTTGAAGGATCAATAATCTTTCGGATGGAAATGTAGAATACATTTTTTTTGATAGGCTGCTAATAAGGCGAGTGACATATATCAACGCCATAAATCCCAATATCAAAACGACTATCCGTTCCCATTGGAAGAGCTTCATGACTTCGAGTGCATTTTTAATCCCTGAATCATCCATAAATAAAATTCTTCACCCTTAACATTTTTATGACTGCATTTTGTGCTTCGGGACTCACCGTGTAGCGCCCGCTTGAATCGCATTCGATCAAAGAAAGCTCGGTGGCCACTTTAAGCGAGTGCCGAATAAGACTTTCATACATGTGAGACGTGCTAACCAATTCCTTAATAGATAGGTTTTCATGCCTTGCTAAACTCGCCAGGACAAAGAGTTGCTCATCATTAAGGCTATTAAGCATAAAATCATCATTTTCTGGCAAGCCAACACGGAGTTTGTTTTCCGATTGTATGTTTAGGGAGGAAAGCCAGTAATAGAGCGCTGCTCTGGGATTCCCCCCAGATTGCTCCCATAGAAGCCTGAAGAATTTCGTTTCAATTTCGGTATAGTCAATTTCTGCTCCCGATTGATTGGCGGCAGCGATGATCTGGTCAAAGGATAGTTTATACCCCGAACGCTTATGCCTAGAAATGATAAGGTTTCTAATGTCTTCTTCATTCCACGAAGGCATTTCAACAACAACTCTAAAAAACGCATGCCTAGAAAATACGCTATCGATGTAATTCCAAGCCTGTTTGTTGAAAATGCAAACCCAAAAAAGATTTTTAGTTTGAGCATTAATCAGCTCTACAAAGGTCTTGTAACCTTCAAAACCGCCAAGGTGGCCAATAAAAAAATTCTGGCAGCTGTCTAAAACTACCAATGTTTTTTTCATTTTCTTGTCCTCGTTGACAAGTTGATCAGCATCATTGAGGGCGGAATCTAGCGCAAGAATTTTTTGAACATAGTCTAAGACCTGTCTCTTGGTTGTTAGTTTTGGCGGCACTTCGTGGCAAACTACATTCATGGAGCTTTCAAATTTTTTGCACAGCTTAATTGAAGTCGTCGATTTTCCCGAGCCCTTGTTTCCAACAATGGCCATTAGTGTCTCTTCTGTTCGCCCCGCTAACCAAGAATCAATGGGAGTCGACATTCTCGCCAATACGTTTGATCCAGTTTCAATAATCATGGGCTCTTCAGGCGGGTCGAAGCCAAAGAAAGTTAGATAATCTTTGGGGAGATTGGAGGCCAAAGTTTCTTCGTGGTAATTTTTTTTGCCTTCAAGCTTTTTTCTAAAAATTTGAGCCGAAATTTTTCTCGCAAATTCAAATTCTTGCAAAAAGTTTTCAATAGCATCAAGTAGATAAAGCCATACCAGCCAGCCTAGTCCTAAGACTCTGGCAAAAAATCCTAATAGGCCATTGGATCGTTGCTGTAAAAATTTAGAGACAAGGTCAGTGTTTGCAGACAGGGCCTCACTGATTTCGTGTCGCCATTTTCTAGCAATCCAAACCAAAAAGACAAAGGCTCCAAGGCGCACAACGTCTGTTACCAAAGTATAGACAAGTGCTTTGTTGACGGCGCTTTCTACCGCCTTGAGCAACGCTAGATTCCCAAAAACAAAAAGTCCCAGATACCTGGCCGTTGTGTGAACTTTTAATCGCATTTCCCGCTCTTTAAGTAGCTTTGCTCTCATCGAAAGCTGAACCAATATTTTAGCAAGTGCAATCCGGAATATGCGGTAGTAAACATAGTAACGCACGTAAGGAGATAATCCATTAAACTCAGCAAGCATTGTTCTCTCGATTAAGACATCCGAAAACTTTAGAAATATTAGGACCAAGAACCATGGAGTTAGCGCTGAAATTCTAGGAATCCATATCAATAAATTATTTTGTAGGGAGCTGCGTTTTCTAGTCTTTAGAAGCCGATGTTTGTAGCCTTCTAAAAGAGTTGGGAAGCGAAACATGGCCCAAAAAAGAATAAAAAACAAAACAATCAGCACAAATAAGGCAAAGAGTTGAGGCAACAGGCCCCAGACTCCGCTCCAGCCTTCAGATAATTGATTGCTTACCTCTAAAAATTTGGTGCGAACAAGTGCCAGAAATCTATAAGGGACAAGATGCGTTTCACGCAGGAGATCGTCTAGATAAAGGGTGTTAAATGCAAAAACGCTGTAGTGTCCGAGCGCAACCAGGCGTTGCAGGGAACGTGCACGAACGGCACCCACGGCTCTGAGTGCGCGATAGTGCTGCCCTTCATTGACCTCTCCAGCCGCGTCTTCTGACGCAAGTTCAGGAACAATTTCTGAGGCGCTTTCGAGAACAACTTCAGTTGATGTTTTTTCATCCGATGAGACATTTTTCGGAAGATTGCTAACATTAGGGCTCAGAGATTCTAACGAATAAACTTTAAAAGTTTCGTCTACTAATTTGCGCCATTCTTCGCTCGAATCACGATAGATGCTTTCAATCTCTTCAGGACTTAGCGTTTTGATAGCAAGCTGATTTTGCCACGCGGCAATTTGATTTTCGATGACAGGTTCTTGTTGTTCAATGGGGTCGGTTGTTTTGGGTGGCGCCTTTTTCTGCGTTTCTGCCTGAGCTGCGAAAGGGCAAGCAAATAGAACTACTAAAAACAAAGCGAGGCGAGAATGTAGGCGATTTTTGTAATTGGCCACTTGTTGTTTTTAGTCTAAGTTGATGGAATTGAATAGCTATTTTGTTCGTCCTAGGATAATTGAGGCCCAATGGGGCGACATAATATCTCTCAACACACTTGAACACTGGACTTCAAGCCTCTAGAAAAGTGCGCTTGAGCAAGGAATTTAAGGTCGTTGTTTGTGAGAAGCCCTCAGTGGCGCGGGATATTGCAAAGCATCTCAAGGCAAACAAGAAACACGACGGCTACTTTGAGGGTGAAGGATGGGCCGTGACCTGGGCTTTCGGTCATCTTTTGGAGCTCAAAGACCCTCATGAATACACGCTTGAGTGGCGTAGTTGGAAAATTGAGACTCTTCCTATGGTTCCCGAAAATTTTTCCTTAAAAGCCAAGGACGACAAAGGTGTTAAGGGCCAACTTTCAACAATTAAGAATCTGTTTTCTAAAGCAAGTGAAATCATTTGTGCCACTGATGCGGGAAGAGAAGGCGAACTTATATTCCGCTATATTCAGACACATCTTCGTGCAACTAAGAAACCATTTAAAAGATTGTGGATAAGCAGTCTGACTAGTGACGCCATCGCAAAAGGTTTTGAAAACCTTCGGGATGGTACGGAATTCGATGCTTTGTATAGGGCAGCACGCTGCCGCTCTGAGGCCGATTGGATTGTAGGACTTAATTCAACAAGGTATTTCACAGTGCTTCACGGTAAGGGGCAACAGCTTTGGAGTGTCGGGCGTGTTCAGACGCCCGTTCTCTCGATGATTGTCGAACGAGACAAAGAAATAGCAAGCTTTAAAGAAAGTGACTATTGGGAGCTTCATAGTCTTTTTCATGGCGTAAAGTTTAAACATCAAGAGGCCAATTTCGCAGAGGAAGCACAAGCCCTGGCGCTTCTCGAAAAAGTGGCTCCAGAAAAGATGAAGATCATTGAGCTGATTGAAAAAGATGAATTGGTATTGCCTCCTTATCTCTATGACCTCACAGAACTTCAAAAAGATATGAACAGGCGCTTTGGAATGAGTGCAGATCAAACCTTAAAGGCCGCACAAAGCCTGTACGAAAAAAAACATCTTACCTATCCGCGAACCGACAGCAAATTTTTAACTAAGGACGTTGCGGCTCAGTTGCCGGAATTGCTAGAGAAGCTTAAATCAATTCGTGAGGCAGAAATTTCAAAATTAGATTTGAAAAATTTAAAAATGGGCTCACGTCTTATAAATGACCTAAAAGTAAGTGACCACCATGCCCTCATTCCGACTTCGGTCGTCCCAGTTTCAAGGCTGAGCCAAGATGAAATCTATGTTTATCATTCTGTGCTGATTAGATTGATAGCGGCACTTTACCCTGCGGGAACCAAACGTAGTGTTAATCTAAAATCAGAAGTTATCGGCGAGATTTTTAAAGCCTCGGCTAAGGTCACTGTCGATTTAGGTTGGGAAATTCTTTATAAAAAGAAATCAAAGGCGTCTTCCGAGCTGAAAGATGCGGACGAAGAGACAGTTGCCATGCAGGCGTTATTGAAGCTGCAGGAGGGGATGGAGGGGCCGCACGAACCTTTCGTTAAGACTCTAAAAACAAAAGCGCCTAAACCATTTACGGAAGCTGGGATTTTGCAAATGATGGAAACAGCAGGGAAGCAGGTTACTTCCGGAGCCCTTAGAAACGCTTTAAAAGAAAAAGGTCTCGGAACGCCGGCAACCAGGGCGTCAATTATTGAAACATTGTTAGGGCGAAAATATATTAAGCGAAGTGCTAAAAATATTACGAGCACGTCCGAGGGCCAGACATTGATTTCTCTAGTAAATGATCAACGTTTGAAATCTCCCGAATTGACAGGTGAATGGGAATCTCAGCTTAAACAAATTGAAAACAATAAATACGATTCTGAAGCCTTTATGAAAGATGTTGTTAAGTACGTACATGAAATTGTTGGTTTCGATAGCTCTGAGGGAAGTGCACAGGCGGGCTGGGGCGCTTGTCCGCTTTGTCAGAGTAGCGTGATTGAAGGGAAAAGGGCATATGGCTGCTCAAGCTGGAAATCCGGTTGCTCATTCGTTCTTCCAAAGGAATATCACGGAGCTGAGTTACCTTCGCAGATGGTAGTGCAGCTCCTTCGATTTAGAAAATCTTTTGAACCATTAATGGTTATCGAAAATGAGAAGCAAAATTTTGTGATGTTAAGTTTAAATCAAAAGGGTGAAATCCAGCCCACTCCATGCGAGGCGCCTAAAAACCACGAAGCTCTTATGAGGAAAATAAAAAATGATAAAAGCATTGGTCTTTGCCCGAAGTGCCATAGCCCAGTGATTGAGGGAGCAAAAGCTTATGGATGTGCGAGATGGCAACATGGTTGCAAATTTGCGATTTGGAAAAAAATTGCTCAGAAAAAAATTCCTTTATCGATAGCCACGCAATTGCTCAACGGTGAAACTTCAGAAATCCTTGAAGGATTTAAGTCAAAAGCAGGCAAAGCATTCTCCGCTCGACTTGAAATGATTGACGGCGAAGTAAAATTTAAGTTTGACTAAGTCATTTAATCTCAAAAGTAGATTCTAGGCCGCTTGCAGAATCTTGACCCGCAAACATTGAAAAACTTCCCGGTTCAACAATGTAATTTCCATGACGATCATGAAAACCAAGCTCCTCATATGGAATTTCAAATTTAATCAGTTGTGACTGACCGCCATCTAAAGTAACCCGTTCAAACCCTTTCAGTGCTTTTACGGGTTGTGTGATGCTGGCGACATGATCCCGAATATAAAATTGTACAACTTCGTCCCCCTTTATATTGCTGAGGTTTTTGACTTTAACCTGCGCTTTGACGGATTCTCCTTTGCCTACATTTGATTTATCAATTTTAAAATCGCTCAATTCAAATTTGCTATAGCTAAGACCTGATCCAAAAGGAAAGAGTGGGTCGACCGTGTCGTCAATGTATCTTGATGTATATGAATTGTTCGGATCGTTAGGTCTGCCACCAGAGGGATGATTGTAGTAAATTGGGATTTGGCCCACGGATCTTGGAAATGTGATTGGAAGTTTTCCACTGGGATTGACATCGCCAAAAAGAACATCAGCAAGACCATTGCCCGCTTGTGAGCCTCCGAGCCAGGCTTCAACAACTGCTGGAGTTTTTTCTACTTCATTTGGGATTGCTAACGGGCGTCCATTCATAAGGACCAGAACGACATTTTTATTAACTTTTAGAACTTCTTCGAGTAGTTCTCTTTGTCTGCCAGGCAAGGACAAGTCTGACCTAGATGTTGATTCGCCGGTCATCTTGTCGCTCTCGCCCAAAACCATGACCACTCGATCAGATTTTTTTGCCGCGTCGACTGCTTTTTTTATCTCATCGAGATTTTTAACTTTAGGGTCTGTGCTCTCAACAGTATTGACGCCTTTAACGTAAAGGATTTTTGATTCAGATCCATTCAATTTACTTTTAATTCCATCGAGAGCGCTTACTGCAGAATTTTCTTTTCCATCTCCTAGCCAGGATCCCAAGGGCGATTGATGATCATCAGCGAGAGGGCCAATAACTGCGATTGATTGGCCTGAATTTGGGTTAAGCGGGAGCAATGGTTTTCCCCCATCAGTGGGTGAATTATTTTTAAGAAGAACAATGCTTCTAGCGGCGGCAGTGCGGGCCAATTCTTTTGCGGCCGGCGTTTCGAGTTCAAATTTTTCTCTTTCTGGATCTACAAAAGGATTATCAAACAAACCAAGTTCGAATTTTTTTCTAAGAACTCTTCTTGCGGCTTCATTGAGGGTTTCTATTTTTATGCTTCCATCATTTAAGAGGGCTTGAATGTTCTCGCAATAGGTTTGACTTTTCATTTCCATGTCGACACCAGCGTTAAGTGCCAGTTGGGCCGCGTTCTTGGGGTCTTTTGCATAGCCATGCTCAACCATTTCAGCCACGGATTCATAATCGCTAACCACTAGTCCCGGATATTTCCAGTCATTCTTTAAGACACCTTTAATCATTTCTTCATTCCCCGAACATGGAACCCCATTGAGAGTATTAAACGAGCACATCATTGATCCTACATTTTGCTCCGCTGCTGCTCTAAAGGGAGGAAGATAAATGTCGTTCAAAGTTGAGGATGACATTTCAACTTCGCCGTAGTCCCGGCCTCCGACCGCGGCACCGTAGGCAACAAAGTGTTTGGCGGTGGCCATGACTCTATCTTTATCGGAGATGTCATCTCCCTGAAAACCTTTCACACGAGCTTTGGCTAAGACTGAACCGAGGTAGGGATCTTCACCGGCTCCCTCAACAACTCGTCCCCAGCGCGGGTCTCTTGCGATGTCAACCATGGGAGCAAAAGTCCATTTGAGTCCCATGGCAGACGCTTCTTTAGCGGCAGCATGAGCCGTTTTCTCGGCAAGCTTTGCATCCCAGCTACTTGCTTCGCCAAGTGGAACTGGAAATATTGTTTTTTGCCCATGTATGGTGTCGTATGCAAATAGAATGGGAATGTGATTCGGAGATTTCTCAATAGCAATTTTTTGAAGTTTGTTAGTATTTTCAGCGCCCCTAACATTGAGCGTGGAGCCAATCATTCCTTTTGCAGCAAGTTCCGGATAGCTCGGATCTATGGTTCCTTCTCCGGGCCCAGCAAATTGTTGTAACTGACCACATTTTTCCATCACGCTCATTTTTTTAAGTAAGGCATCTACCTTTGCCTCAATTCCTAAATTCTTTTCTTTTATTTGGGGAATTTGTTTTGGGCTCGAATGGGCAAGGACCCCTTCCGTTGATTGTGAATGAGAGTCAACTTGTCGGGCATGTCCATGTTGACTCAGGGCGATCGAAAATAGCGAGGTTAAAAATATTATTTTAGTAAATTTCAAAACATTAATCTCCCAAAGCTCCCGTGCGGGAATGGCTTAGTTTATTATAGTGTCTTGTGCATTATGTGCCATAGCTAATGCGACGCATTGCGCGCATTTGTTTAACCGGGGATTTTCGACGGACTTAAACTGCTGATGTTTGAGTATTTGAGCTCGACTTATTCCGAGGAATCTTCATCAGCCTCGATGTCGCCGCTGCCATCGTCGTCTCTGCCAAAATAGCTCATTTGTTCAATGCCGCTGCGAAAACAAACAAAGATGTTATCAGCGCCAGCTACTATGGTGGGGCAGGGATTTGTCGCGAGAATCTTGTTGCCATCGTTGATGTTTCTGTCGCCAGCACTAATGACAGCGCTCAGGTCAATAGATTGAATCAATTCTCCAATCTTGATCACCCCAAGAAGGTCGCTTCCGCTCAGGGGGGTGACTCCGGTGGGGCCAGATATTTCTAATTCTGTGCCTTCAGTTGTGGAATAGGTAAAAGGATTTGAGGCCACAGTACCTTCTATGTAAATGCTGTTTCCTTGGAGGCCCGATGGACTGCCTGAAACGACTTCCTCTACAGGGTGAAACTGCATTTTTATACGATGGTAAGCTTGCTGTTGAAGGGATGTCTCTCCCAAAACTTGAGGGGTCGAGGCAAAGAGGTCTACAAAGTATGGGCCTTGAAGTTGAATCTCAGCTTCTTCCGCTCCGGAACTTGTTTCTTCGGTTTTGAATTCAATTTCCTGCACCGATATCCATGCTTCACTAAGGGTGACAGAATTAGCTCCGCCATCTGTGATGCTGCTGGGAATGTAGGCCTGTGCCACTGATATAAAAAGTTCTTCAATTCTATCAATGAATGTTTGAGCGATGACGGTGGTCGTCGATGCTTTCATTGAAAAATTACTAACAGTAGCTTCAGGATTGCCCGTTCTCGTGCTGGGGCAGCCGGTTAAGAATATCGCCGAGCAAATCAGACAAAAGGATTTGATCACAGTATAGCTTTTTTGGGTGTTCATTCTATTCTTCATCCTAGATGTCCTCATGGGTTAAGTTCTGTGTCAGCGGAAAACCGGCAACGACAAAATGGTAAACTTCGTCGCCAGATCCATCTTTGGGCTCTAATGCTTGAATTTGATCTAAGGCGTTGCTGAGAATTCTTTGAACTTCTGCAACGTCTATGTTCCGTAAGGGCATAGTATTCCCCAAAACAATTCTTTGCTTTCCATTGATTTGATCAATTGAGTCTGCGGTTAATTCTAACATTTGTCTGTGAAATGTGGAAAGTGATATTTTAAAAATTCCATCTAAACAGTCAATTTCTTTGTCATCGTTTTTAAAGAACACCCCATCTTTTTGTTGAATAAATTCATGCTCTTTCAGAAACTGTAGTGCCACTTTGATTTCATTGAGCGTCATTCTTCCGCGAAGACGTTTTTTGATCCACTGTGGATCATCTGTAAAGTCAGAGAGGAGGCTTAGCTCCCGGATGGCGACGTAGTACCATCTTTTAAGGTACTGATGGACTTCGAACTCTTTTGAGTTTTTTTCTTGGTATATTTCCATCCGGTGCAAACGGTCTAGGATCTCCAGTCTAATTTCTGGAGTCGAAGCTAACGCAAGTTCGGATATTAGAAGAAAATATTTAGATTCCCTTGCATCTAGTTTTAGATGCCGAAGAATTCTTTGCGCGCTTTGCATGCTGAAATTTCGTTTTCCAGATAGGAACATTGGCAAAAAACCGTTAGCAAGACCGGCCGCTTCCGAAAGTTTTCGTAAGGAAAACTTTGGGTCTTCCGCTTTCAAATACTCCAGGTAATCCCGTAAGAAGGCTCGTGGAGTGTGAAAGGTAAGAGGGTCCGGTCTTGCTATTTTTGTTGCCATATCTATTTCTATTCCTGGGCTTACTCGCGACTTCCCGATCCTTCTGTGGTTGTCTCTAGGTAATTCCCAATGAGTTCATTTGTGAATGAGGAGTTGTTATACGCAGACTCAAGGGCAGTGGTGATGGCGTCAAGGTTGAGTAGAAGTGAGTCACCGGTGGCAACTGTGACCGCTGGCGAGAAGACAAACTTAAACTCCAAATCTTTAGTAAGCTGAGTATTTTTGTAGCTCATGCTATAGTCTGCCGCCGAGCAATTTTCCGGGTCGGTGTGAAGTTCGAAATCAAGTTCGGCAACGGAGGTGCCATCTGCGATGTCTATGTTTCCCCAATCGGTGGCTGCTGAACTAGAAAGGTCTATTAATCCTAGAATCGCTTCCGTTGGGTCTCCGGCAGTTCCAGTCACGACTTTCATTTGGGTGATGCAAAATTTAAAATCTCCAACGGCAGATGTGGAAAAATCAGGATTAAAACCTGCAAGAGGGTTCAGTGCTTCCATGGAACTAACGACGCTGAGTCCTTGAGACTTCACTGTGATTCCACCGGTTGAGCGAACGTTGCCACAGGCGCTTAAGGTGATGGCTAATATTGTTATTGCGATGATTTGTTTTGTTTTCATTTTCGTTTCTCCTTTTTGTTGTTCGACTCCTTTATTGTGGCACAAAGCGTTTGGAAAATGTTGTAAAATGATCACTAAAGTGATCACTTCTTATTGTTAAGATAATATTAATAGTCTTAATAAACAAGTGGTTAGTTAATTTATATAAAATCGATTTGCATATGATTTTCTGTTTGATAGTCGCCAAAATTGCGTCAGGACGACACACTCGTCTCCTGAAGCAATTCTCGAATCTGCTCCCTAAACCATTTGTGGGCCGGATCTCTATGGTTTCGCTCGTGCCACAGCTGACTCATATAAAAGGGAGACATCTTAACCGGTGAATCAAACAATTTAATATCAAAGACATGCTTGAATTGTTTCAGCAGCACTGAGGGGGCTGTCAAAAGATAGTCGGTTTCATTGAGGACCCACCCTGCAGTTGAAAACCCTGAGATGCCGGCCGCTACATTTCTTTTGCGCTTAAGTTTGGCAAGGTGGTCATCTATGGTTCCACGAAGTCCTCCTCCAGGAGCGATGAGCAAATGTTTTTCATGGCAGTAGTCATCGAGCGAGAGTTTTGTTTTCTTTCCAAGTCTAGGATGCTTCGCGCGACAGGCGCACATAAAATATGATTGATACAGTCGTTGTTGATAAAATCCATCTGGAACTTTTTTTGTAAAACCGGCGATGAGAAGGTCTATCGCTCCTTCTTCGAGTTCTTTTTGAGGAAGCACAAGTGGGCCGGCTTGAAAAGAAATCCTAACATTGGGTGCCTTGTCGGATATTTTGTTCAACAATTGCGGCAGTAATGTACTTTGTAGCATATCGGTTGCCCAAATATTGAACTGGCGATCCAATTTTTCAGGAGAGAATGTATTCTTGTTTAGAACCACGTCCCTTGAAAGCTCCAAAATATTCTGAATAATGGGGGATAATTCTTGTGCCCTGGGGGTGGGGACAATGCCCTTGGAAGTTTTTACAAATAGTGAATCGTCAAACATGTCGCGCAATCTTCTTAGGGCGTGACTTACGGCCGGTTGCGTGAGCCCTAAGACGACGGCGGCGCGGGTAACGCTTTTTTCGTCTTCAAGGGCCTGAAACACCGGCAATAAGTTGAGGTCGGCCTGGGCTAGCTTCGAAACACTGAGTGAATCCATAACGAAGCTATACATGGGTACGTCTAGATCATGCAAGAGATTAATGAGTTTCATAAGATATTGGAATTTTAATTCATAATCAATGTGCCCTACAAAAGGTCTCAGAAGGACTTTTTACCTATGAAAAACACATTGACTCTAAAATTACTAACTATCATTGGAATCTTGCTAACCGTGCCAACAAAGGCTGAATCGAGGCCATCTGTCCTTATAGACATGTCACAGGCCCGAGAATTTGCTGAGATGGTTCATGAGATTAGAAGAAAAAAGTTGTTTATGGGGGACTTTCGTCGGGAGGAAGCGCATGCCACTGACATCATTGCGGCATACGATGCCGAGCTACTTGGATTGTTGGGGGATGATTTTCAGGTTGAAATCGTTGACGCTAAGCCGTCCCAGATTGATGTGCTGGTTAAGAATAAAACTACGGGAAATGACTATTGGTTGAGCTCTAGGATTGCTCGCTATAACACGGCACCAGCCGCTGTATCTTCGGTGAAGAATTCAATCAAAGAAAGTCTTTCCTTTAGTATTGAACAAAGCAAATCGATGACTATGCGGGACCGTGGAAGCTTTGTGTCCGTTACTGAGAAAGACAAATCAGTGAATGTTTCCGCAGGCAGAGAATTTGAAAACTTTACCTTTACTGTCTTTGGAAATCTAACGGATGAGAACTGGAATATCGGGGCAAATGTTCAAGCAAAATTTGATTTAGGAAGTGGAGTTAGTTTGGGGCTCAAAGCTCAGGTGGATTCTTCTGTTAGGCAACTGTTGAATTTCACCGAAGGTAGTTTTTCGAGTCGAGCTGATCGAAGCATCTCGACTAGTCTCAGGGTGCAAATTTCGAAAACATGGAGTCGGGTAGGAATTACCGCAACGGCGGGAGTTCAATCAAGATTAGTGGGGCTTTCAGATTTTGATGGGAATCTAAGCGCCTATGCTTTTGTGAGTTTAGGGAAAGAGTTTCTTGATGCCAACAATCAACCCATAGCAAGCCTAAGCTTTCTTGCAATGAGGGAATTGGGCATGGGATCTCAGCACTGGATGCTGGGGTTGATGGCGAGCTTTAAGTTTTAAATTCTTTAATGGAAATTTATTTCTTTAGCTTTGAGTCTACTAAATAAGGTCCTTCAATAAATCCCTGATTCTTGGTTCTAATAAGTGCATTGCTGGTAAGGACCGCAATTTCTCTTGAAGAATCTAAAGAATCATTGATGGCTTGTGAGACAGCCGCATTAAGCACGTGTGCTAAAAATCCGCCTTGGTTTGCGGCATTGGCAGAGTGGTTTGCAGAAGCAGTCCCTTCCCAAAGTATTTTTCCTGTTTTGGCCGAGACGAGGCGACCAGTAGCTTCAACTGTTGTGTTGCTGTCAATGACTTGAAATTTTGTTCCATATTTATTCACAACAATATACAAAACCGCATCGGGATTTATAATCTCTTTAATTTTCTTCATTGAAGCCTGATGCATTTCGCCTGGACCAGGCAATCCATTGTCTCGCAAAAGACGATCAACCATCGCAACTGGGAATACATAATAGCCTTGTTCGGCAATAGGCTGGGTTATCGTCGAGAGAAAACTATAGGTCCCCTGTATTTCAGTGCTTTCGTTTAGTGGGGGAAGAACCAATATTGATTTAGGTTTTTCTTTTTTAAACTCTGTGTAGTCTTTCGGGGTTGCGCACGCGCCAAGCCCTAGCGCGAGAAATGCTAAGCTAATAATCTTCATTTTTTTCTGCTCCTTTTAAGCATTCCGTCTATGAAGACAGTTGATTCGGGAAACAACTTTTTTTCGAGTGCTAACTGCTCGGCTGACAACTGAGAATCGCCAGTTTCTGAATAAAGCATGGCGAGATGTCCGTGAAAACCGGGAGGCAATTTGAGGCCTTTTTCTTGGGCAAATGAAATATCTTTTCTGAGCCATTCAATTTGTTTTGATGGGCCTTCTTTGTTTCCTTTTGCCAATCTGTCATAAATTGAAATTTCATAGTGGCCCCAGTAGTACAAGGGCTTGCTTGCACAGCCCACAAATAAAAACCCTAAAACTATTAGGAGGAAGCTTCGAGAAAAATGGTTTCGAATCTTTCGGATCATTTCCATTCACCGCGCTCAAGGCCTTCCACCAAGCGATCAACCGCTTCGCGTACTGCTAAGTCTAGTACTTTTCCGTTCAAGGTTGAATCATAGCCGGAGCTGCCTCCGAACCCCAAAACTTCTCGATTGCTTAGGGCGTACTCCCCAGCTCCCGAAGCTGAAAAGATAACTTCAGAAGTGTCAACGTTCACAACATTCAGAGTAACCTTGGAGTATGCAATTTGCTTTTTGCCACTCCCTACAATTCCGAAAAGTTGTTTGTCTCCAGTATCTTTACGGCCAAATTCGGTCACGTCACCTGAAATAGCGTATTCTGCGCCTTTAATCTTTTGTTTGGATTTTCTGTAGCCGGCTTCTTTCTCGAGCTCCTTCATGATGGATCGATCCATCACAGAAAATCTATTCGTTCTCTGAAGATGAGCTTTCAAAATTGTCTTTGCTTGGCCGCCTAGCTGATCGTTGTCATCCGAAAACATGCCCTTCATGTAATTTGATTCGTTGCTAAAGCGGCCAACGACTAGAGGTCGCTTGGGGCCAGAATATCTAGCTGCTGTTTGTTGCGACTCAGTTTGCGCAATTTGAAGTTTTTGAGATGATTCCCTGGCAGCACAAGCTCCAAGCAAGATGGTCAAAGCTCCTGCGAGCATCATTTTGCTGAATTTAATATTGTAATCCTTCATGATTCCCTCCACTTAAAAAGTTTGTTCAGGTTAACATGTGAATTTACACAGCGATTTACGTCAAAGCATTATTGCTTGACGCGGCGCGTCTTTAGGGCTAAGGTGTCGACGAAGCGGAGAACCCAAATATGAAAAAATTATTCAATATCACAATGTTAGCTACCTTAACTTTCGGCACAGCGGCGCAAGCTACTGATGTTCTATATAAAAAGAATTCGAGCCTCTATGTGATAACCGATATTGATTCCGGAAACGCGAGTACTGGACAAGATATTAAGATCGATACTGCCGTTGGCAAATATGCCTCCGAAAACGGGGATGTTCTTTATCTCAAAGGCACAACACTGTATCTGAAAAGAAACTATTTGAATGACACCAGCCCAGAAATAATTGATCGGGCGGTAGGCAATCTTAGCCTTGAAGACGGAGTGATCGCTTACACAAAGGGAAGTACTTTGTATGTTCGTCGAATATCCGACAACGTAAATAGAAGTTCTCGAAAAGTCGATTCTGGTGTACAGTCGTTCCAGACCAAGTCAGGCGAAGTTGTTTATATCAAAAATTCTGTCACGCTTTATCGTGTAAAGGATTTAAGTCGAGATGGCCAAGTGGAAAGACTTCGTTATCCCGTGGGCGAAATTCAAGTTTCTGAATAATTTCTATTTTTAGATTTATCTGATTATAAAACTTTTTTTAACGGGCGTTCTATTTTTACATCAAGAGCAGGTTCAGTGGCATTCTCTAAGAGAAACGTGCTTGCTTTTGCGCAACGCCATTCATCATCCCCGAGCCAGGTTTGAGCCGCATCTGGTGGAAGGAATAGGGGGCTCCTATCGTGGCCTGTGTTCTGAATAAAGGCCGAAGGCTTTGTTGTTATAATTGCAAACGAGCGAAGAATCTCGCCTGAGTCTGGGTCTTTCCACTCATCCCAAACCCCAGCAGCAGTTAAAATTTCATTATTATTCTTCGAATAAAATTCAACCATGTTTCCGGCATGAGTCCCCTCTCGGCAGCTCTCAAAAAAAGAAGTCATGGCTACAAGGCAGCGTTGGTTTTTTATCGGTTCCTTCCAAGATGCTTTTGTGCAAACCGATTCCACGCGTGCATTGTAGGTCGCAAACTTCGGTTTTCTTTCTTTAGACCAATAGGGTACCAGAGAATAATTGAACATTTTAATAACATTCTCCCCGTTTTCACTTAGCACGACGGGAAAGGGGTTGTGCGGAAAAACTCGAATGTTAAAAAATTCAATACCATCCACTTGAATTCTAGCGTTAAAATTTAGGCCCAATTTTTTAGCATCTTGCTTGAGCATGGCGGAATAACACATTTTCAATCCTTATTTTTTTTAAATAGCTGAAGGCTTGCCTATGAAGCCCTCAGCTTACCTACAAACTCAAGAATTTCTGTATAATTTATTGGTTTGTAAATGACGCCGTCAGCTCCTAGCTGAATGGCATCATTGTGTGAAAACTGAATGTTTCCAGTTAAAAAAAAGAATAAGGGCCTGTTTTTAAGAGCTAAACATTTTTTAAGAAGGACTTGTCCTCCATGGCCAGGCATTTTTAGATCAGAAAGAATGGCGGTAAAGCTGTGTGATTTAAGCTGTTCAATCGCGCCGGCTACCGAGGCACATCCAATGCAGGCGACACCCGTTTCAGCCAAAATTTCCGGTATCAGCTCAACAAGATCTGCTTCGTCATCAACAAACAATATTTTTTCTATTTTAGTCATATTACTTCTTTTGAGGAATTCGTGTTACTAGAAATCGCTAATGGAAATTGTAGGACAAAATTGGTATTTGTCCCGTCAAATTTATAAAATAATCGCCCATTATGCGCATTCACAATATTTTGGCTAATACTTAGCCCCAATCCAGTCCCTTTTCCAATTTCCGAGGTTGTAAAAAAAGGCTCAAAAATACGTTCTTGAATCTTATCCGAAATCCCACGTCCCGGATCGACGATTCTTATCAGCCCATGTGAGGCATCGGACTCCAAAACAAGCTTTATCCAATTTGAATTTAAATCAGTTGCTGCTCGGATCGCATTGTTGAGAAGATTTAATAGAACCTGAACTATTTGAAACTGGCGACAATTGATTTCAAAGTCTCCTTTTGAAAGGTTAACGATTTTTAGTTCAATTGATTTTTCTGTCAATTTGGGCTTAATGAAAGAGCAAACTTCGTCTACTATTGCCGAAATTTTAGTGTTTTCGTAAGGATCGTTAATAGAATCTCTAGACATATTTTTCATGCTTCTAATGATCTTTGAAATTCTTTGAATGGCATGATCCATCTTTTTTGAGTATTCGATTAATTTTGCCTGAGCCTCGGGGATAAGATTTTTTTGTAGTTGAATATTGTAGCCCTGAATGATCGATAGCGGATTGTTGATTTCATGGGCAATTCCAGCTGCCATTTGTCCAAGACTCGCAAGCTTGGCAGCTTGCATAGAAATCGAGCGTTCCTGTTCTAATTTTTCCTCAAGAATTTTCTTTTCGGAGATATCGTGGGAAATCCCAAGAAGGTAGCGCTTCTCACCAATCAAAATAGGTACTTTTTGGGTTTTTACTATACGTAAGCCGAGAGTTGGCGACGTGACTGGCTCTTCTTCAATTTCAATTTTTTTCCCCGATCGAATGGTTTCAATATCCTTATCCTGAAAAAACCTAGCTTCTTTTTCTGGGAATAGATCAAAATCAGTTTTCCCCAAGATGTCATCACTGGTCATTCCCCAAAGTTTTTCGGCACCCTTGTTCCAGTAAACAAACTCCCCCCGGAGCTTCTCGTAGTCTTTGCAAAAAACGGCGCCAGGAATCATGTCGAGCGCTTCTCTGTAGAATCGCTCCTTTTCGGCCAATTCATCTGCTTCAAAATCTCTTCGAAGATCACTTCCTACAATTTGATAAAAGTCACTCTGATCACCAAGTTTTATTGCTTTAAGTAGTACGGGAATTTTGATCGCATCTCGACCAATGAACGTGACCTTGCCTTCTTTCCGGCCTCCAAGTGGCATTTTCGTCAAAATATCCAAGTAACTAGAACTATCACATTCAGGAATCAATTCAGTTATTTTTAAATTCGGATCATTGGTGTTAAATTCTGCAAGTAGATTTTTAGCTACTTTATTCAGGTAAATTATGCTGAGATCTTTAGCTTTCACCCAAAAGATAAAGTCCGACACAGAATCCAAGGCGGAGCTCAAAAATTTCTTAGAAAACTCATCAGGGAATGTATTGCCTTGAATCTCGCTTGTATTTTTTATCATCAACATCATCAACGCACTCCTCTGCACTCGATATTAAGAGCAAAGTCTTCGATCGAAATAGCACCGTCATCAAGAAAAAGGAAGGTGTTTTTAGGGGGTAAAAATATCTATTTATCAAAGTATAACCAAATGTTACGATCTTAGAATGTTTCGTGATATAAGTTCAAAACATGGCAAATTTATCTTCAATGACCAATGGATGGCTTAGGTCGAGTTTGATTATTAGATTTTTTCCGTTTGTGTTCCTTTTTCTCGAAGTATCTTTTGGCTTTTTGTCTGGATTAACGTCTCAACCAAATGTGGCGTTGGTGATGTTCATGTCCCTTTGGATGGTTTTGTGGTGGGTTTTTGAGATCATGCCCCTCGGAATAACCGCTCTTATTCCAATGGTTTTTTTGCCGCTTATGCGAATAACCTCAATCGATGTCGTGGCTTCAAAGTATTCCCACCACGTTATCTACCTGTTTTTAGGAGGTTTCATTGTTGCGAGAGCCCTCGAAAAAACAAAACTTAGCGAGCGTATCGCACTAGAGATTTTAAAGCTAACGGGCAAATCAGACAAAGGCATAGTTGCAGGATTTGGTATTGCAACGGCTTTTTTGAGCATGTGGATTAGCAACACGGCAACTACTGTCATGATGATTCCCATTGCTTATTCGGTCTTGTGTTTTTTGAAGGACCACCTTGATGAGCAAGAAAAGGTGCATGTTCCGATGCTCTCAATAGTGCTCTATCTAACAATTGCCTATTCGGCCAATATTGGAGGAATAATGACTCCCGTTGGAACTCCCCCCAATGTCGTTTTTGTTGGTTTTTTGGAGGAACTATACGGGCAGAAAATTGATTTTTGGAAATGGATGTTGGCGGTTTCTCCGCCGTCAATTGTTGTCTTGTTTTTGCAGTTTAAACTATTGAATAAACTTTTCCCACATTCACTCGTATTGCCCGAAGGTTTTTCGAATTTTATATCAAAAAAACTAAAAGACATGGGACCAATGAGCCCTCCTCAGAAGGTTTCTCTAGGGGTCTTTTTGATGGTGGCTTTTCTTTGGGTTTTTAAAGACTTCATTCACAAAATCGTAGGTGCAGAATTCATAAATGATAGTTCAGTTGCAATTCTTGGGGGGGCCTTGTTGTTTTTAATTCCTGCCCAAAGCGAAGACGGTAGGTTGCGTGCACCTCTCGATGTCGATGATATTTCAAAATTGCCATGGAATATTGTTCTGCTTTTCGGTGGGGGGATGGCAATGGCTGCGGCCCTTAAAGATGTAGGGTTGATTGAAATGGCTACAGGCTATTTTGCTTCTTTGAACATTCAAAGCCCTTGGTTGCTGGTATTGGCTCTTTCGGGGATGGCTCTGTTTTTAACTGAAATCATGAGCAACGTTGCTCTTAGTGTTGTTGCGCTTCCTGTTGTTATGAATCTAGGCGTGGGAGCTGGCTTGGGACCTTTAATGATTGGATTGCCCGTTGCTATTTGCACCAGCTTTGCCTTTATGATGCCAATTTCTACCCCTCCTAACGCCATAGTTTTTGGCACTGGCCAGGTTCGCATGAAGGATATGATGAAAGCAGGTGCTTTCTTGAATGTGATTTCGTTGGCCGTCGTGATGACCCTAGGTTGGTGGTTGTTCAAGTTGGTGTTATTGTAAAACTATGGACTCATCGGATCACAAACAAGTTCAGCTTTTAATGGTTCCTAAAATTTTATGTAGTTCATTGATTTTTTCTACTCTGTTGTTTTTGTATATTCTTTACGGAACGTCGGGAATGAACACTAATTTTGTGAGCCCATTTCCTCTCATCTTGGACAAAACTCCACTCTTTTTGGTCATTGCCATCATGCCGGCGATTTTGGCGATTGTTTTGCCAAGGCAAATGTCTCGCAAAATGTTGGAAAAGCTTGCGGGGGAACAATTTCAGGAGTTAAGGCCTCAGCACATCCAAATAATTTTGACCCCTTTGATCCTTCGTTTCGCATTGGCTGAATCAGTTTGTTTGTTTGGATTTTTGGCCGCCACTCAAACTTTGGAAATGAGCGCTGCTTTACCCTTTTATTTGGTCACCTGGCCATTGATGGCTATGAGTTTTCCTACAAAATTTCGAGTGCAAAGCTGGATCAGTCGCGGTCAAATGTTTTAGCTTTGAGGATTGGCCTAGATATCAATTCTTGGAATCACGCTGCTATTAAAAAAGCTATTCAATGGCTTTGCCGATTTGAACGCGATTAAAATATTTTTCTCAAAGCTTCGTGATAGCACCTCTTTATCACTTAGCCCCTCAAAGATGCCCCAGCTTTTTAGTTTTAGGAATTCAGCAGCGGGATCGCTTTTAGCAAATCCTCTGGGGATGTTTTGAAGTCTTTCACCTTCAAAACTTGGGAAGCTGCGCTTTATAGAAGCATTGTTGATTATCTTTTTAAAGTCTGTAAAATTTGTAGAAATATGTTGTCTCGAGGCTAGGAGCTGCCTAGGGGGTGGATGGTAGAGGCCAGCCCCAATCATGGAGCGATTTTTGGGTTGAAGTCTTATGTAATAACCGGCGTATTCAGACTTCTTTCCGCCCCTTGCAATATAGGCTGAGAAATGGGTGTTGTAAGGTTTCTTGTTGCTGGAAAACCTAACATCTCTATTGAGTCTGAAAAGGCAAGTTTTGGGGTTGAGCGGAACGATAGAAGAGTCAAATTTAGTGATTGCCTGAATCAGATCATCGACCCAAAGAATGAATTCTTTACGCAAATCTTGGTATTCTTTTCGATGGGCGTCTACATAAAGCTTGTTGTTGTTCTTTTCTAATCCTTTTAAAAATTGGAAAAGGTCCTTTACGGGAAAATTCACAAGATTTCCTTAATCTTAAAATTTTTATTGCTCTTCCATCGCCGTTAAGAAGCGGCTTGCCATACTTCTGACCATGAGAGAGTTGCCGTTTTCTTTTAGATTCTTCCAGATGGTGGTCATTTCCGTTTGATCAGAGGAGGGGAAAAATCTAAGGAGCAAAAGTTCGCGGTCTGTAATTTCGACCGCGAGTTCGGAGCTGCTTGCTAAGGCTAGTTTTTCAGAAAACAATTTTTCTGAATAGGGTGCACAGGTATCTTGTGGATATTTGGACCACCAAATATTTCCTACCAATGTTGCCTTTCTGATGGCAGAATCAATGATTGGTTTCAAGGTCGCTTCAGACTCGCTATTCAAAGATGCCATTTCACACATCAAAGCAAGAATGTGCGTTCGTGTTGCTTCACTATTTGTGGAATTATACAAATTGATTAGCTGCGATGGAGCTGTCAAGGCACTTTGGTAGCTCGCAAGACCCTGTTCAAATATGAGTCCCCCAAGAACAGCACCATAGCGAGTGTCTGATCGCCAAAGTTTCCATTCGGTTTCATTCCCCGGGATCATTTGAGATATTAAATTTTGATAAATGTCAGCACGGTCTTTCTCGTCGCCTTGGACGAAGGCCCAAATAGATGGATGTAGATCCAACGGGTCCATCAAGACAATCCCGTCGTTAAGGTCTATGGGGTATTCGAGAGTATCTAGGCTGGATAGGCCTCCGAGAGAAAACTCTGTCTTTCCTTGCGTTGTTTTGATTTCAAAGTCAATCGAGGTAGGAAGTGCTGACTCTTTGTCTACAAGTTTGAGTTGAATTTTATTGCTCTCCAGGTTTTTAGAGAATTCAATCTTTGGAATATCGTGGGCATAAAGGGCGTTCTCAAACCTATCAAACTGCATTTCGCTCATGTAAGGTTTGAAATAAGCCATAAAAGTTTTACTAGAAATGTTGCCAAAATAGTTCTCGCGCAAAACCGTCCGTAAGATCTTCCAGTAGTTTCTAGTTCCTACGACACTTCTCAGCTGAGAATGAAGCCAAGCGGCTCTGCCGTATGGTCCAGAATTGTATTTGCTCCATCCCGTGAGAAGGGGGTCGATGATGGCGTCTCCATCTTCAAACCAAAACATTTCCCCCATTGAGCCATTGTTTTCAGCTACGTGTTCAGTGTTTCGAAAGGCTTCGGTCGCTAAGAGTGTGGCCATGCCTTCTTTAATCCAAAGGTCATCCCAGTTTTGAACTGTTATCAAATCGCCAAACCAGTGGTGAGCTAACTCGTGAGCCATCAACGACTTATGCCAATGATCATCGGCGACGACGCTGCTTTGTTCGGCATTAAATGTAACCGAGGCATGTTCCATTCCGCCACCAAAGTTTGGAATCAAGACAATGGCATATTTTTCGAAAGGGTATGGAACTAGAAGCTTTTCGAAAACTTCAATTTGTCTTTTTGTTTCTTTTAACAATGCAACGAAATCAGCTTTGATTCCCTGTCTGGCCCAGATTGAAATTTCGAGATCATCTCGGTTTTGTTTGCTCACTTGAAAGTTTGAGACCGCAAAGGCCATGAGGTAGGTTGGCAGTGGAATTTTGGTCTCCCACTTCATGGCTCTAAGGCTTAGTTCAAACTCATCTTTAATCAACAAGCCGTTGGATACTAATGACAAATCTCTTGGCATTTTGACTTCGATCGAAAACGCAGCTCGATCGTCTGGACGATCTTGAGAAGGAAGCCATCCGGCCGTTCCGTCTGGTTCTGTTTTTGTAAACAATACTTCAGTCGAGTTGGGATCTAGCTTTGGATCGGGCTCGTAAAGATAAAGGCCCGAGCCTTCGGCATCATTTGCAAAAACCTTGTATTGTATCGTCAGAGACAAATCTGTATTGGCCTTTTGGGTTTCGCCAAACATAACACCTAACTTTTTCTTTGGACGGTCGTAAATAAATTCAAGGGCATTGCCCGCAAGATCCGAGACCCCGAATACTTCGGCAACATTGGTGTCTAGGCTCAGGCCATTCAAATCGCCCAGGGTTCTAAAATCTATATCGGCTTTTACGTAGAGTGTGGCCTTGTCCGACGGAACATATTCAGCTTCTACATTGTACTTTATAATATCAATAGTTTTTTCGGCAGCAGTATGTGCGGCAAAGGCTACTACGTCTTTGGAATATTCTAGATGGCGGTGCTCAACTTCCAGGCTCTTGCTATTTGCTAAAAATGGTGTCTCTTTTGGCAGGTCTGAACAGTTCGATAATATTGTGAGCAATATATATATAGATGCTTTTGAGAATGAAGTATTTTTCATGTGTTATTCAGTAGTTCAAAACTTTAGTGGGAGTCTATGTCTAAATTTTAGACAGTGTCGCTCCGGTCTTTGTTAATCCGTACTTATAGGCCCGATTCAAGCAGCGGTCCTTCTCTGGCCTATTGTAAAATAGCTTTAAATATCAGTATTTTGGTCTGGTCCAAGGCGCTTCTTTGCGTTGGCACGGGGACTGCAATCTACCACTGCGAGAGTTGAATTTGTTCTGAAAGGTATTGTGGAAATGATTTTGAAGTCGAAAAACCAACAAAGAAAACTATTAGTTACAACAGCAGTCCTATTTGTGAGCTCTGTCTCATTTGCGGGATCCATGAGTCAGTCGTGGGGGCATCTTTCAAAGTATGGAGTTGATGCCGGCAAAGCGTGGAGTGTCGTAAAGGACAAATGCGCTACTTCTGGAGTGACAGTAGCTGTCGTGGATACTGGGGTTGATAGTGCTCACCCCGATTTGAAGAATTCACTATGGATTAATGAGAAAGAGAAAAATGGTCTGCCAGGCGTTGATGATGATAACAATGGATTCATTGATGACGTCAACGGTTGGGACTTTGTTACGAGGTCAGGTAAAATTGTTGATAACAACAATCATGGCACTCATATTGCGGGCATTATTGGCGCGCATGCTGCTACGGCCAACGGGTATAGCGGTATTTGTCCCGGTGTTCATGTGATGTCACTTAGGTATTACGATAAAAATGCTTCAGGTGTTCAAAACTTGAAGAATACTGTCAGAGCCCTTGAATATGCTGTCTCAAATGGTGCAGATATAATTAACTACTCTGGTGGTGGTGCTGAATTCTCGAGAGCCGAAATGATGGCACTCAAAAAGGCCGAGCAAAAAGGCATTTTGGTTGTCGCTGCGGCTGGAAATGAGCGTAGCAATGCTGATGTGAATCTTTACTTCCCGGCGGCATATAGTTTAACAAATATTTTGTCGATCACGGCAATTAACGTGGAAGGGGAAGTTCTACCTTCTTCGAATTGGGGAGTGCAAAAGGTGCAGATAGCTGCGCCAGGCAATTCAATTCTGTCTACTTTTCCTGGCGGATCATACGGTACTATGACGGGAACATCTCAGGCGACAGCTTTTGTCTCTGGAATCGCAGCCCTCATGCTTTCAGTAAACAAAGATCTAAGTGTGGCTGATCTCAAACGTAGAATTGTTGACACGGCCATTCGTCATAAGCAGTTGGTTGGAAAAACGCAATTTGGTGCGGCAGTAAATGCTTATAGAGCGGTGCTGGCTGCAGGTAATCAGGAATACAAAGTTCGTGAAAAACCAATTCAGAAAACCATTAAGGCAAGGAGTTTAGCTGCCGATAAAATCAATATTCAACCCAAACCTTCTTCCAAGCTAAGCGCTAGTCCTTCGGCTAAGAGTTTTTCTGGAAAAAAAGGTAGTCTCCTTTGGGACACCATACTCCCAAGAACTGATCGATAATAAATTATAAACTAAAAAGGTTTCTGTGCACAACGCTCAGAATGAAGTCCACTCTCGGGTCTCATCGTTGCCGCTAAAGGTGATGATGAGATCATTTTTTTTAAGAAACGCTCTGTTCTTTTGAAGCTCAGCTCTGTCAATCCAGCCCAAGACATAGCCCCCAAATCCTGATCCTGTAATTTTGGTGACTTTACTTCCTAGCTCAATCAGTTCATTTGATTTTTCTTGGACCTTTGCCGAATTGCAGCCAAGTTTTTCAAGCGCAGATGAGTTTGTTTTTAAACTTTTTAATAGGAGCTCTAAATCGCCGTGCTCTAGAGCCTTTATCGTGCGTTTGCAGCTTTCTTCGATTGTCGCGCAGATTGAATTCCAGTCGGGGTGCTCAGTGCACGCCTTGACGCCTTCTGAAGTCGCATGGTTCTCTCCCGAATGACGAAGTATCCAAAATGAGTCGTTAAAGTTTTCATGAACACGTAAGATTCTAATTTCGGAAGGGTTTCTCTTGTAAATAATAGGCTTTTCAAAAGCAATACAGGCAGGGTCAACCCCTGAAGAATTTCCATGAAAAATATTTTCGCCTTCTTTTGCCATTCTGAAGAGTTTGAAGGGGTCGGCCTCTGGGTCCTTCTGTTTTGCTAATTCCACACAAAGCGCGGCACTGGATCCAAATCCAGCCCCAAGGGGAATGGTCGAATTAATCTGAGGTAACGCATCCGTTGAGTAGTCGAGCCCCATTTTCTTAGAGAGTTCTAGAAACTTAATGGTTTGCTCGGAAGTTGCCACAAGATTGCCAGCTTTGGCTCCGACATGCATGCGGAGCTCTTTTAACGGATAGGCAATACAACTTGAGTTCTCAAGCACGGCATATTCACCGCAAACAATAAATTTTGCGCTGGACCCTTGTCGACTATTTTCTAGTCGCCCAAGTTCTCGCCCATGATTCTTGACGGAAGTCGTGTTCATGCGCTCGCGATTCTTAGGCCAATCATGAGCATCAATGTCCAAAAAAAGCGCATCAATGCCGTCGTTCGAAGGGACCATTTTCTAAGCGAATAAATGGATATCAATCCAGCGAGGTATACCGCGATAAAGGCACTGACGTGCTGGAAAGCGATTCCGCACACAAGCGCTTCGAGCAAAACAACATTTTGCGCTCCCCATTTTGGGCCCAAATACGCGCGATCAAAAAATTCAATAAAATAGGCTGCCAATGCAAGTGGAATGAGCGTCCAGAGTGGAAATGTGCTGAAAAAATCTTTTAGTGATCCAGGGCTAGAGTAAAGCGCAGGTGTTGATTTTAAAAAGGCAATCATCAGAGCACATGTTGGAACAAGCAAGACAAGGGCAATAAAATATCCTGTTTTAAGTTCTTGTGCAGAGGGAAGAGATAGTAACTTTTTTAGCGATGGGTGCGCATAACTAAAGCCTGCGCATGTTGCGATGACTATCAGTGAAAAAAAAGGCACTCGAGACCAAAAGGTTTCAGCATGGGTTCCTGATGCGAGCCATAGTACCAAGAGAGTTAGTATGGCAAAAAGAGTCTTGGAGGCTAAATCCAATTTTTTATCTAAGTTTTTATCTAAGTTTCCCGAAAGCTCTGCTATTTCTGAGTGTTGTTCCAAATGCCCTCCTGACAAGTTTAAAAACTACACTTACTTTCATCGACACTCAAGTCAGCCGAATATTATCAGCCAATAACAAATTGTGGGCCCTCTCCGCATTGGTCTTCCCAAATTTCATAATCAAGGTTGAGGCCGTTTAGAATTTCAGAGACTTCTAAGAGAATTGGCTTGGTAGAGATCAAGTGGACGTTGGGACCAGCATCAATAGTAAAAAAGAAATTTCTAGCATCACGTTGCTGAAGTGCTTCAATGAATATTTTGGTCGCGGGCATCCAATATTCAACCTTAGTTGCCCTAGAGACTTGATGCATTTCGAGGGCCTCTTCTTCTAACAATTTTCCAAACTCTAAGAATTGCGCAGGGTCTCTTTGAGACTTTTGAAGTGCTGTTTTCATGAGCTTGGTGCGTTCTGGCAGCAACTTCAATCTTTGAGCCAATAGGGGGCTTTCATTGGCAGCTATGTGTCCCATTCGGCTCGAAGTCAACTTTGATTCCTTCGAAAAAATGACAATGGTATCGAAGAGTTGAAAATCTATGTTGAGTTTTGTAGCCGCTTCATTTTCCCAAAACATGAAGGGGCCGTCAGTTGATCGACAGGCCGAGCCACTTCCCCATCGACACATCTCGCTGAAGCGCCTTGGGTTTTGGGCGATCCATTCCATCGCGAATTTTTGACCCTCAAGGGCCCAAGCAATTCCCACCAAGGTAAGGGCACAAAAGCCAGACGCCGACGAGGCAATACCTGCTGAAGTAGGAAAATTATTCTGACTAGAGACTCTAATGTTGTGCAATGGGACCTTGCTTTGAAGAGCCATAAAAACTTTTTTTAAATGATCTCGAACTTTCAGAGAATCATCTTCCAAGCCCTTGCTTCCGTTTAAAAAAAATTCAAATTCATTTGAGGAGGCTTCAATGCTGGTCAAGGTCTGCGCATTTTTTAAGGTCATACTGAGAGATGGGTTAAGAGCCCAATTGACTCGACTGGGGTCGTTTTGAATTTTTCCCCAGTATTTAATGAATGCAATGTTCGGATGAGCCTTGGCAGTAACACGAATCATTGGCTCAGGACTCCGTGAGAGGCCAATTTATATTTATGAAGTACAAAGCCTCTCTCCTTGGCTTCATTCTGGAGGGCATCAAAGTTTTTAGGATCGTTCCAGATCATCCAGCAATCGCCACCGCCAGCACCACAGCTTTTCATCCCGCTAACTTTAGCCGTCGAGAGCCACTCACTGCGAAGCTTTCGGAGATTTTCTGGCCAGATGTCCATATTTTCCTGGGCCAAAGAATGCTCCTCAATAGCGCGCATCCAATCTCGTTTTTCTAAAAAATCTTCAGCGGATCTTCCCATCTGTTTGATGCTATCTGGATTTGGATTCTTGTTTGAAATCCAATCAGCAGTATCTGCTTTTTGTTCACCATGTAAAAAGGATAATTCTTCTGGCCACGGTAAAACGAGGCCTCGAGGTTCATGGTTTTTTAAATAGACAGTGCCACCTTTAAGTTGGGCCGCAACGTCCAGGGCTGAAGCATTTGGAGATTGCATGAGCTGGATGAATTTTTTTGCAAATTCCCATTTCTCGACAAGGGATCCGTTTGGGAAAGCCCATTCGCAAAGACATGCCACGATGGCGCTGCTTGAACCCAGCCCATGTTGGAGCGGCCATTCTCGAGCAAACAAAAACTCTCCACCTCGTTTAAAGTGTTCCGGCGCCCCCGGTCTAAATAAAACCTTTTGGATGGCATGAATGCAGTATTTGAAGAATTCGGGAATCTGTTTTTGCTCATTGATCGCTTTGGCCGGATCCCAAAGAGCCATACCTTCTACGGATCTAATGAGATAGGTGGGGTCATCTCTTTCGGTACTTGGAGATTTCCAGGTGAGTTCAAAAAAAAGATCAACGGCTGCAGCGATTCCGACTTGGCCGCTCATAACGGCCCATTCACCAAATAAAATAATTTTAGCGGGGGCTTTTACTTTTAAATCCATTTTAGATTTCTGAGCTTTGACTATGCCTAGGTTCTGGGTTTTCTCGAAATTTTTGAAGAAGTCTTACTGCTTCACTTTGACTAATTTTTTGCTTATCAATCATTTCTTTTGCAATCAGTTCAATGCGTTCGCCCCGGGCTCCTGCCGCAAGAGCCAAGTTTTTTGCGTGAAGCTTCATGTGTCCTGCTTGAATGCCTGTTGTGGTTAGCGCACGTAAGGCGGCAAGGTTTGATGCAAGTCCAGTTGCTATAGCAACTCGCGCAAGTTTGGCAGCCGTTGGGTTGTTGAGAAGGGCGAGCGAAAACTTGGCCATAGGGTGAAGTCTGGTAATGCCACCGACGGTTCCCAGCTGCATGGGAAGGGTAAGTTCTCCGACCAAATAATTTTCGTCTTCAAGACTCCAGCGGCTTAGACTTTGATATCGACCGTCTTTACAGGCAAACGCATGGATGCCTGCCTCGTTAGCACGCCAATCATTTCCAGTGGCGATAACAACGGGGTCGACACCGTTCATGATTCCTTTGTTGTGTGTGGCTGCTCTGTAGGGGTCATGTTTTGCAAACACATAAGCTTCTACAATTTTTTTTGCCACTTCTTGCCCATTGTTCATTCCGCTTTCTGAAAGTAGCTTGGTGTCGATTTTGCATTTAACGGTGAATAATTTTTCGCTAGCTAAATTGCTTAGAATTTTTAGTCCAATTCGAGCACAGCTAATTTTCTCAATTAACGGAGCAATTTTTTCACAAGTTGTATTGACTAAGTTTGCGCCCATGGCTTCACAGGTATCAATATGAAGATGAACCGTCATGAATGGAATTTCTGATTCTGGGAACGACTGAACGGTTAAGTCTTTGGCTCCTCCGCCTCGTGCGACAAGTTTTGGATGCAAATCATTGCAAAGTCTCAAAATGCTTTGTTTGTGAGTCAATATATTTGCTTCAATCAAGGACATTTCTTCCGGAAAAATATCTAATATTTGAATCTGACCTATCATGCAGCCGTTGTTTGAGTACGAGGTGAAACCTCCCGAAGACTTGATCCATTTGCAGGCGTTGCTTGCCGCCGCAATCACAGAACTTTCTTCTACTGCGAAGGGGACAACCAATTCTTCACCATCAATAACGACGTTTGTTACAATTCCAAAGGGGAGCGGGAAGCTGCCTATGGAATTCTCGACAAATAAATCCGACAAATCAAAAGGAAGGGCGCCGCCGCTTTCAAGAAGTTGCACTCCTTCTGAATCTAGTTTGTAGTGATCCTCAAGTCGTTGAAGGCGTTCTGTGCGGCTCAATTTATAGAATCCAGAGAACGGATGGTATTTTAAGTTTTCATCGGTCATTGTTATTTAGCTTTCCCAGTGTCTCAAGATTGTTGGCGCCCGCGCAAAACATAGCAATCTTTAGAGCTTCATTTTGAGTTTGGAAATAATTTTCAAGAGACTCTTCACTCTTACTTGCGGCCCTTAAAAAGGGTAGGGCCATGCCGCCCATTTTGGCTCCGCAATATATGGCTTTCGCAATATCAAGTCCCGAACGAAGTCCGCCGGATGCCAAGATCACAGTTTCAGGGCCCTTATTTTGAACACAGTTTTGAAGAGCTTGTAAGCTTGGAATTCCCCAATTTTTAAACATATTTCCAAGTTCTCGCCTGGCATTGCTGCGAAGTCCTTCTATAAATCCCCAATGTGTTCCGCCCATTCCGGAAGAATCCAATGCGTCGATTCCACATTCTACAGCTCTTTTGCAGCTCATGGCATCTAGTCCACATCCCGTTTCTTTGAGAATGAGAGGAACCTGAAGGTTCTTTTTGAGTTCCGAAATCTTTGACCATAGATCTGAAAAATTTCGGTCGCCCTCTTGTTGAATTGACTCTTGTAAAACATTGGTGTGGAGGATGAGAGCTTGGGCCTCTAGTGAATCGACAAGAAGTCGGCAGTCATCAACGCTGACGCCATAATTGAGTTGAACGGCGCCAATATTTGCAAACAGGACGGCGTTCGGCGCCAGCTTTCTTAATTTAAAGCTGTTACTACTTTTATTTTCCAGAAAAATTCTTTGTGAACCGACGCCCATTGCAAGTCGATGTCGATTTGCCAGCTTTGCAAGTTTTAGATTGAGCTTATCGCCTTCTAGGTTTCCTCCGGTCATGCTTGAAATAAAAATTGGTGACCCGAGTGTTTGACCCCAAAGATTGAGTTCCGTAGTGATCTTTGAAAAGTTTAATTCGGGAAGAGCGCAGTGAGGAATTATGATTTTATCCCACTCGCTTGGTACGTCCGACTCTACATTTTTTGAGAGGCAAATATCGATATGATCTTGTTTCCTGGATGTCGTAGACAAATTGGTGGGCAATTCGTTTGCGGCCGCTTGTTCGAATGTCCCTTCTTGCTTCATATAACTGCTCTTCGTATCTGATTTTGACCTGCTTTCTCAAGTAGTTTGCAAAGAAAAATGGGTTCGAAGCGTTCAAATAGCGCTAAAAAAAGGAAAAACAGATTATAGCGGGCAGAAAGGCTAAATTGGGACAAGTTACTTCAATTTATTGCATGATCTAGGGTAGATACGGCTCTCTTGAGCTCTTCAATACGAACTTTTTGAAATTGGCATGTTCTGCGTGATCGCAAATCGGGACGAAACTGTGTCTCGCGATCCAATATTTCTAGGGCAAGGTTGAGCTCGTGCGCGTCAACTCCGCTATTCGCGGAGGGAGCCTTGGAGGCTAAAATATGGAGCATTTTTAAGAAACCAGTCTCCACCACATAGTAGTCGCGGCGGCGATTTCCCGTAAATTGTTTTCGAACAAGATGATTTTTCAAAAGTTCTTGAATGGTAATAGACACTAATGCCGGTGAGATATTTAAGGCTTTGCAGATGTCTTTCGCGCAGGCAGGTTCAGGACATAAGAAAAGGAAGGTCCAAGTAGAGGCTAAAGCTCTCTTGAATCCCCATTTCTCCGACAATTGACCCGCCACTTCACACGCGTAATGAATGGCCCGATAGTTCTCAGATGAAAAATCCAATTCAAAGGCTGGCGATTCGCCCCCCTCTGTTTCAAAAAATTTGTTTTGTTGAAGCATTTTATTGGGCATTTCGGGATATTCAATGAAATTGATCCCATTGTAAATTGATAACTGTGTTAAGGTCTGCATGTAAATCGTCTCGGTTTTGGGTTAAAATTCGGCCAGTCGTGACATGTTTATGTGGCGATACTTAGCTGCAAACGCCTCTTTATAATGCGATGAGTCGGCGCGATACTGTCCTGCAAATGAAATATATATTTTTTTCCATTCTTGATAGGTGACAAAAAAGGGCGAGTTGGTATAGTCACGGCCTATCGTTTTGACCAAACGGATTTTGTATCCTAAGGGACTGTTGAGATTGAGAACTTTAAAACGATTAGAAAATGTTAGAAATTGCTTCGATCTGTTGAAGAATTATAGACAGAGAGAGCACTGCAGAAACGGCAAAGATAAGATTAAGGAGAGCTATTAAATGGCAAAGGAAAAATTTAACCGCGATAAGCCCCACGTAAACATTGGAACTATTGGTCACGTTGACCATGGCAAGACAACTTTGACAGCAGCCATCACGAAAGTATTGTCTTTGACGGGTGGTGCAGAGTTTAAAGGCTACGATCAAATCGATAACGCACCTGAAGAAAAGGCTCGCGGTATTACTATCAATACTTCTCACGTAGAGTATCAAACGGCTAACCGTCACTATGCTCACGTAGATTGCCCGGGCCACGCTGACTATGTTAAAAACATGATCACTGGTGCTGCTCAAATGGACGGCGGAATTTTGGTTGTGTCTGCAGCGGACGGTCCAATGCCACAAACTCGTGAACACATTCTACTTGCTCGTCAGGTTGGTGTTCCGGCTCTCGTTGTTTTCATGAACAAGTGTGACATGGTTGACGATGCAGAATTGCTTGATCTTGTTGAGCTTGAAATTCGTGAATTGCTTTCTAAGTACGAGTTCCCAGGAGACGATATTCCTATCACTCGTGGATCTGCTCTAAAAGCTCTTGAAGGTGATACTAGCGAAATCGGAGCTCCATCAATTTTGAAATTGATGGAATCTGTTGATTCGTACATTCCACTTCCTGAGCGTCCAAGGGACAAAGATTTCTTGATGCCAGTAGAGGACGTTTTCTCTATTTCTGGCCGTGGAACGGTTGTAACTGGTCGTGTTGAACGTGGTATCATCAAAGTTGGCGAAGAAATTGAAATCGTCGGTCTACGTGATACTCAAAAAACAACGTGTACTGGTGTTGAAATGTTCCGTAAACTTCTTGATCAAGGTGAAGCTGGGGACAACATTGGTGCTCTTCTTCGTGGTACAAAGAAAGAAGACATCGAACGTGGTCAAGTTCTCTGTAAGCCAGGTTCTGTTAAGCCTCATAAGAAGTTTAAAGCTGAAGCCTACATTCTTAAAAAAGAAGAAGGCGGCCGTCACACGGCATTCTTCAACGGTTACCGTCCTCAGTTTTACTTCCGTACAACTGACGTAACTGGAACCATTCAACTTCCAGAAGGAACTGAAATGGTTATGCCTGGAGACAAAATCTCTGTGGTAGTTGAGCTTTTAACTCCAATCGCTATGGAAAAAGAGTTACGTTTCGCGATCCGCGAAGGTGGTCGTACTGTTGGCGCCGGAGTTGTTGGCGAAATCATCGAATAATCTTTCGATCTTGTTTTAAAGATGGAGACTCCTTCCTGAAAAGGAGGGAGTCTTTTTTTTAGCCCTCTTCCCGCTTCAGGGCGGAGGCAAGAATTTTTGAATCCCTTAGCGAAGCGCGGGATTTAAAAATTTTGTCCGCAGCCCGGGTCAGTAGCTCTAATTGGTAGAGCGAAGGATTCCAAATCCTTAGGTTGTAGGTTCGAGCCCTACCTGACCCGCCATTTTGCTTCCAATACACATCGCATATCTTCGTCAGAACTCGATTCGCTCCTGCGCGTACTATTCGTACGTGCTCGTCGGCTCATCTTCGCTCTTCCTCGATCTGCTCGTGTCTTGAAAGCAAAATTGTCTCACTTAATTTTTCTAAAAGAAAAATTCTTCGCAAAATGTTTGCCGAGGGCCTCGATCGCGTGAAATAGGGTAATTTAATGCTAGGTGTTTTTTGATTTTCTCCGCGGTCGAATCTAGAGATTTTCTTGGGGTTTTGTTTGCGTCGGCTCCGCTAAACCCCATTCGGTGTCCATCCCCCCTGAATCTAGGCGTTATATGGAGGTGAGAATGGGGCACTTCTTGGCCAGCTATCGCTCCATCAGACAGGAATAAATTGCTACCCTCGCAGTTGATTGAGGAGGATTCTATTGCAATTAATATTTTTTGAGCAGCTTCAAGCATGGCTGCCGCAATATTGGGGGGAAGTGCTCGGAGTCTCTCTGAGTGAAATTTGGGGACCACGAGGACATGGCCTTCGTTGATTGGATGAAGGTCCATAAAGGCGATTACTTTGCCGTTCTCATAAACTATGCTGGCATCAGCTTGTTTCGCGGCAATTTGGCAAAAAATGCAGTCACTTTTTATGGTCACCGAAGCAGAATATGCTTCTTATGCCTGGGAGGCAAAGTGAGGAATTCATTTTTGCCCTTTGATTTGGTGGCTCGAGTGAGTTAGAAGCCTATTCTGGAGAAAAAATGCTATCTATTCAAAAGTATGTAAACGCATTGTTTATTTTTGCCGGGGCAGTTGTTGGAATTGTGGGACACCACTACATCCAGATGGCCGTTGGCTTCTTTCAGTTGGAGCGCAAAATCGGTGCGGGCTCCCAGAATATTGTTTATCTTGAACATGGTGTTGCCTTTTTCTTGGCCTTGGCAACTTTTGTGATTCTTCGAAGAAATCTAACTACTTCCAACTTTTCGACCGACGCAATTGCTGAGTTGATCAAGGTCTCTTGGCCAACCCAAAAGGACGTTACCTTGGGCACAATTGTCGTTATTGTCACGGTTATCGTATCTGGGGCCTTGTTGGGCTTTTTGGACATCGGATTACAGGCTTTTGTTAGTGCGTTGATCGGGGCTTAAAAAAAGTCAAGTCTTTTGAATTAAAGGGTTGATTGCAGAGCGTCTTTTGCCTAGTAACACCTTTCTATGTCCGACGAAAATACACAAAATTCTGATTCTGGCGATTCTGAAACAGTTGCTATCCAAGCTGCGGGTGTCGAAAGCACGAGCGCTGATGCAACCGTTGAATCAACCGAAACTGTCAAACCTACCAATCCGAATTTTAAGTGGTACATTGTTCACGCTCAATCTGGAATGGAAGAGCGGGCAAAAAATACATTGATAGAGCGCGCTGAGCGCTTGGGAAAATCACACTTTTTCGGTGAGATACTAATTCCTACTGAGTCAGTTGTTGAATTAAAAAAAGGTCAGCGTAAAGCCAGCCAAAGAAAATTTTTACCAGGATACATGATGGTTCAAATGGAATTAACTGAAGAAGCTTGGCACGTTGTAAAAGACACACCACGTATTAGCGGTTTCATTGGCGATGCTCGTAATCCTCCACCTGTTCCAGAGGCAGAAGTTCGAAGAATTACTAGCCAAATGGAAGAGGGCGCTGCGAAGCCTGTCGCTAAATATTCTTTCAAAGATGGTGACTCAGTTAGAGTTATTGATGGACCCTTTTCAAATTTTAACGGAACTGTTGAAGAAGTTAAGCCTGAAAAATCAAAGCTACGAGTTCTTGTTTCAATTTTTGGAAGAGCAACTCCTGTCGAGCTTGATTTTATTCAGGTCGAAAAAATGTAATCTACTTCACGTAAGTTTTAGTTTGTATCTTCACGGTGAAGGTGCAAATCGGCTTTAAAAACGTGAGGTTTTAAAAACTAGGAGAAAACAAAAATAAATTTGTTTTCGTAAGGACTAGGAGAGGAAATATGGCAAAAAAGGTAGCAGGATTTATCAAACTACAAATTCCTGCAGGCAAAGCCAATCCGGCACCCCCTGTAGGTCCTGCCTTGGGTCAACACGGCGTGAATATCATGGCTTTTTGCAAGGATTTCAACGCGCGTACCCAACAGCAGATGAAAGATGATCTGATTATCCCTGTGGTAATCACCGTCTTCGCCGACAAGTCGTTTACCTTTATTACCAAAACTCCCCCCGTAGCCATTCTCTTAAAGAAAGCAGCGAAGATCAAAAGCGGATCTGGCGTTCCCAACAAAACAAAAGTTGGAAGCGTTACAAATGCTCAAATTAGAGAAATCGCAGAAGTTAAAATGAAAGACCTAAATTCTTTCACTATTGAATCTGCGATGAGGCAAGTAGCTGGTACAGCTGTTTCTATGGGGCTCGAGGTGAAAGGGTAATAATATGGCGAGTAAAAGGCATAAGAAGAATTTAGAACTCTTCGACCCAGATAAAAAATATATGTTGGCCGAGGCCATGGAAATTGTAGAAAAATTCCAAGGTCCAAAATTCGATGAGACCATTAATGTGGCTTTTCGTCTTGGTATTGACGTCAAACAAGCAGATCAACAGGTTCGTGGAGCCACAACTTTGCCTAACGGTTTAGGCCGTAAAGTGAGAGTTTTGGTTTTTGCAAAAGGTCCTAAAGCTGAAGAAGCAACTAGTGCTGGCGCAGACTTTGTTGGTGCAGACGACTTGGTTCAAAAGATCCAAGGCGGATGGCTTGATTTTGACAAGGTAATTGCAACCCCCGATATGATGGCAACAATAGCTAAAGTGTCTCGTGTCCTTGGTCCTCGTGGTTTGATGCCAAACCCGAAACTTGGAACCGTTACTTTGGATGTTGTGAAGGCGATTGAAGAAGAGCGAAAAGGTAAAGTGGAGTTCCGAGCTGAAAAGTCTGGAATTGTTCATGCGCCTATCGGAAAACGCTCTTTTGGAAAAGACAAACTTACTGAGAATTTCAGTTCTCTTGCGGATATGATTGTCAAAATGAAGCCTGCTGCTGCTAAGGGAACCTACCTAAAATCTGTTACAATTTCTGGCTCTATGACTCCTGGCATTCGCTTGGAAGCTGGTCAGTTTAGTTCCACGGTGAAAGCTTGAGGTGATCGATGAAAACACGTGCACAGAAAGAAAAAGCCGTAGCGGATTTACAAGATAAGTTCTCAAGAGCAAACGCTGCTTTTATTACTCATTACCGAGGAATGACTGTTGATAAGCTTTATGAGCTTCGCAAGGGCATTCGCGCTGGTGATGGTGAAATTGCAGTTGTCAAAAACCGCTTGGCCAAAATTGCGGCCAAGGGTACTTTTGTGGAAGGTATCGCTGATGAATTTAGTGGCCCAGTAGCATTGGTTCTTTCTTATAAAGATCCAGTTCCTGTGGCTAAGGCGATTATCGAAGCCATAAAAGATGACAGCCCGTTCGCAGTTCAATCCGCTAGCTTAGAAGGCAAGAAGATGACTGCAGCAGACATCAAAGCTTTGTCGACACTTCCAGACAAAGACACTTTGTTGTCCATGCTTTGCAGTGCCCTTCAAGGACCTTCTCGAAACTTTGTTCAAGTACTCGCAGCATTGCCAAGAGGCTTGCTAAATGTACTCGTAGCAGTAAAGGATCAGAAAGCTGGCGCTTAAACTTAACCATCGCTAAACTTTAACCATCAACCATTATAAAGAATGAAAATTAAAGAATTAATTTTTAGGAGGAAACTAAAATGTCCGTAACACAAGAGCAAATGATTGAATCAATCTCTACTATGTCTGTTCTCGAATTGTCTGAACTAATCAAGGCAATCGAAGAGAAATTCGGTGTTTCTGCCGCTGCACCAGTTGCAATGGCAGCTGCAGGAGCTGCACCAGCAGCCGCTGCTGAAGAAAAAACTGAATTTGACGTGGTTCTAGTTGAGGCTGGCGCAAACAAAATCAACGTGATCAAAGAAGTTCGTACACTCACTGGTCTTGGCTTAAAAGAAGCTAAAGATCTAGTTGAAGGTGCTCCAAAAACTGTCAAAGAATCACTTCCAAAAGACGAAGCTGAAAAAGTTAAAAAAGCACTTGAAGCTGCCGGCGCTAAAGTTGAAATCAAATAAGCTGAATGTTGCTTAATTTGATAATTGTTTAAATATGACTCCCCTGAATGGCGAAAGCCATGCGGGGGAGCTTTGTTGTTTGTAGTAGAGAGTAGTCAGGACAGACCATCTTGAATCTCGAGGCTAACGATATAATTTGTGGAATCTATGGTTAGAAATTTTTTTTAAGGTCGAGAAAATTTTTGATCAAATATCTATGAAAAGTTTGAGGAAACTCGATGGCAACTGACTCTAAAACAAGTACGGAAACCTTTAACACCGTTAAGAGAGTTCGCAAAAGTTTTGCGAAAATTACCTCTCCAATAGCGACACCAAATTTGGTCGATATTCAAAAAAAATCATTCGAGCAATTTTTACAGGCAGATGGATTTGAAACTCGTGAAGACTTTGGTCTTCAGGCTGTTTTTAAATCAATTTTCCCAGTTTCGGATTTCAACAATACATGCTCATTAGAGTTTGAATCTTATTCGGTTGAAAAACCAAAATATGATGTTGATGAATGTCGTTTACGTGGAATGACTTATGCTGCTCCAATCAAAATCACTGTTCGATTGGTGGTTTGGGAGATGGACGATCAGACCAAGGCGAAATCGATTCGCGACGTTAAAGAACAAGAAGTTTACATGGGAGAAATTCCTCTCATGACAGAGACAGGTGCCTTTATTATTAATGGCACGGAACGAGTGGTTGTTTCTCAGCTTCATCGTTCTCCAGGTGTTTTCTTCGATCATGACAACGGAACAACTCATGCATCAGGAAAACTGCTTTTCAACGCGAGGGTTATTCCCTATCGCGGTTCTTGGTTAGACTTTGAATTCGATCACAAAGACTTTTTATATTGCCGTATTGACCGTCGCCGTAAATTTCCGGCAACTATTGTTTTAAAGGCACTTGGATATACGACTGAAGAATTGTTAAATTATTTTTACGACGTTGAAGAAATTGCAGTTGATCGCAGCGGTAACTTTGCTCGTAAAGTTAATCCTGAAATTTTAAAAGGACAACGTGCTGCACAGGATCTGATTGATCCTAAAACTGGCGAAGTGCTTCTTAAGAAAAGTCGCAAGTTCACCCGGGCCGTTATTCAAAAACTAGAAGAAGGCAAGATTGACGCGATCGCTATTGCTGTTGATGAGCTTATCGGAAAAGTCATCACGGAAGACGTTTTGCATCCTAAAACTTCTGAGGTTCTTGTTGAAGTAAATCAGGAGCTAACAGAAGAATTGTTGACGAGCATCAAAGATGCAGGCGTTGATCTTATAAAAATTGCCTTTATCGATGGAGTGAACATTGGATCATATCTTCGTGATACCTTGATTTTAGATAAGGTTGAGTCGCAAGAAGAGGCCCTTGTTGAAATCTTCAAGAGAATGCGTCCTGGAGATCCTCCAACATTGGAATCTTCTCAGTCTTATTTTAATGATTTGTTTTTTAACGAAGCACGTTACGATTTGTCCAATGTGGGCCGATTAAAAATCAATCATAAGTTCGGGTTTACGGATGTAGACATGGGCTTCTCTGTTCTTCGTAAAGAAGACATCATGGCGACAGTTAAGCACATGATTGATCTTAAAAACGGAAAAGGCAACACAGATGACATTGACCATTTGGGTAATCGTCGTGTTCGTTCCGTAGGTGAATTATTAGAAAACCAATACCGCATCGGATTGGTTCGTATGGAGAGAGCTATTAAAGAGCGAATGAGTCTTCAAGACATTGAAACTCAAATGCCACATGACCTTATCAACGCAAAACCAGTCACTGCGATTATCAAGGAATTCTTTGGTTCTTCTCAGTTGTCTCAGTTTATGGAACAAACAAATCCATTGGCTGAAATCACTCACAAACGTCGTCTGTCGGCTCTAGGGCCGGGCGGTTTGACTCGTGAGCGTGCCGGTTTCGAAGTTCGAGACGTTCACACCACTCACTATGGTCGTATTTGCCCAATTGAGACGCCAGAAGGACCAAACATTGGTTTGATTTCTTCTTTGGCAACTTTTGCAAAAGTGAATGACTTTGGTTTCGTCGAAACTCCTTACCGCAGAGTGAAAGATGCCGTCGTTACTGATAAAGTTGATTACTTCTCAGCACTAGAAGAAGAAGGTCACACCATTGCGCAGGCCAATGTTGATCTTGATGAAAACAATAAAATTGCACATGAGTTCACAGAAGCTCGCCGAAATGGTGAGCCTGGACTCGTGAAATCTGACGAAGTTGATTTGGCTGACGTGTCACCGAATCAGCTTGTGTCGGTTGCTGCTTCACTTGTTCCATTCCTTGAAAATGACGACGCGAACCGCGCCTTGATGGGCTCGAACATGCAACGTCAAGCAGTTCCTCTCATGATCTCTCGCGCCCCTTTAGTGGGAACAGGCGTTGAGCGTATTGTGGCTAAAGATTCAGGGGTCACTGTCGTTGCAAAAAATGACGGCGCTGTTGAATCGGTAGACTCTGCTCGAATCGTAGTTCGTACCGAAGGCAAACGAAACAGTGGTTCAGAGGTTGATATCTATAACCTTGTAAAATACCGTCGTTCTAACCAAAATACCTGCGTTAACCAGCGCCCAATTGTAAAAGTTGGCGACAAGGTTAAAGCTGGTGAGGTGATTGCGGACGGACCTTCAACCGAACTTGGCGAATTAGCTCTTGGCCAAAACGTTCTTGTCGCGTTCATGCCTTGGGGTGGATACAACTACGAGGATTCGATTCTTATTTCGGAACGACTCCTAAAAGATGACGTCTACACCTCAATTCACATTGAAGAATTTGAATGTGTTGCGCGTGATACCAAGCTTGGAAAAGAAGAAATCACTCGAGACATTCCAAACTGTGGCGAAGAAGCTCTTCGAAATCTAGATGCGACTGGTATCATTCGTATTGGTGCCGAAGTGACTCCTGGCGATATTATGGTTGGTAAGATCACTCCAAAAGGTGAGTCTCAATTGTCTCCAGAAGAAAAACTACTTCGAGCCATCTTTGGAGAAAAAGCTGGAGACGTAAGAGATACTTCTCTGCGTGTTCCTCCTGGTGTCTATGGAACAGTGATCAACGCTCATATCTTTAGCCGTGAAGGCATCGATAAAGACGAGCGTTATCAGCAAATTGTTCGCGATGAGGAAGAAAGACTTCTTCGTGACCAGGCGATTGAAATCACAATCATTAGACAGGCAACTTTGAAAAAAGTTACCGAGCTATTGGTTGGCAAAAAGACAATTGGAAAACTTTTGTCTGAAGATGGTGAAATGGATTTGCTTGATGCAGGACAATCACTAACTTCTGATGATATCGAGATGCTTCCATTTAACCTTCTACGTCACATACCTGTAGAAGAGAAAACTGAAGATGAATTGATTCGAATCATGGACTCTGTTGAAGAGCAGATGGACCTTGTTCGAATTACGTTTAACGAAAGAATCGGAAAACTTAAAAAGGGTGATGAACTTCCCCCTGGTGTTATCAAGATGGTTAAAGTCTCTTGTGCCATTAAGCGAAAGCTTTCTGTCGGAGATAAAATGGCCGGACGCCATGGAAACAAGGGTGTTATTTCTCGAATTCTTCCAGTTGAAGACATGCCTTTCATGGCTGACGGAAGACCAGTTGACATCGTATTGAATCCACTCGGGGTACCTTCAAGGATGAACGTTGGTCAGATTCTAGAAGTCCACTTAGGTTGGGCTGCTCAAGGTCTGGGTGATCGAATCAACGAGATGCTCGAAAATTATCAGCCGGAAGCGGTTCGTACATTCTTGAAGAGCGTTCACACTGGTGAAGATCATTCGAAGTATCTTGATAAAGCGTCTAACGAAGAAATCAAGCGCATCGCTCAAACATACAGTCGAGGAATGCCAATGGCATCTGCGGTGTTTGATAGAGCAGATGAGCAAGATATTCGAAACATGCTTGAACTCGCTAAACTTCCGACGACTGGTCAAACAATTTTGTTTGATGGACGTACAGGAGAATCTTTTGACCATGAAGTGACTGTAGGTATTATGTACGTACTTAAACTTCACCATTTGGTCGAAGATAAGATTCACGCTAGATCGATTGGACCTTATAGCTTGGTCACCCAGCAGCCGCTTGGTGGTAAAGCTCAATTCGGTGGACAGCGACTTGGGGAGATGGAGGTCTGGGCTCTTGAAGCTTATGGCGCTGCCTATGGTCTTCAAGAAATGTTGACTGTTAAGTCCGACGACGTTGCTGGCCGTACTCGTATGTATGAGGCCATTGTTAAAGGCGAAAATATCCTTGAACCTGGAATGCCAGAATCTTTCAACGTATTGATGCAAGAATTAAAAGCTCTTGCTCTAAATGTTGAACTACTCGAAGGCGCTCCAATAGCATAAAGAGATAAGGGTGATATAAGATATGAAAGATTTATTAAACTTTTTTGATAAGCCCCTAGATCCACTTCGATTCAACTCGATTCGCATTTCTCTTGCGGCTCCTGAAATGATTCGAAATTGGTCACATGGCGAAGTAAAGAAACCTGAAACGATTAACTACCGTACATTTAAGCCAGAAAAAGACGGCCTATTTTGTGCAAAAATCTTTGGTCCAATTAAGGACTACGAGTGTCTTTGCGGAAAATACAAACGCATGAAGTACCGTGGCGTTATTTGTGAAAAATGTGGTGTTGAAGTCACACAATCCAAAGTACGTCGTGAGAGACTTGGTCATATCGAATTGGCAAGTCCTGTGGCGCATGTTTGGTTTTTGCGATCCTTGCCTTCTCGAATTGCAACAACACTAGATATGACTCTTAAAGAACTTGAAACGGTTCTTTATTGCGAAGCATATGTTGTTACTGACCCAGGCGAGACAGAGTTTAGACTTGGTGAAGTTATTCTTGAGGATCAGTATCAAAAGGCACTTGAAGAATTTGGACACAAGTTTGAAGCCGGAATGGGCGGCGAATCTGTTCGCTCTTTGCTTCGTCGAATCGACGTCATCAAAGTTGCTGACGAAATTCGCGAGGGACTTTCTGAAACTAAGTCAGAAACAACAAAGAAAAAGTACACTCGCCGATTAAAGGTGATTGAGTCTTTCCGTGAATCTGGAAATCTTCCTGAGCAAATGATGCTCGAAGTAATTCCTGTGCTTCCTCCGGACCTTAGACCGCTTGTTCCTCTTGATGGTGGACGTTTTGCAACTTCCGACCTTAACGACCTTTACCGTCGCGTGATCAACAGAAACAACCGTCTTCGTCGTTTGATGGAGCTCAACGCCCCAGACATCATCATCAGAAACGAGAAGCGAATGCTTCAAGAATCTGTGGATGCCTTGTTCGACAATGGTCGTCGCGGTAAAACTTTCACAGGTCCAAATAAGCGACCACTTCGTTCGTTGTCTGATACTTTGAAAGGTAAGTCTGGACGTTTCCGTCAAAACTTACTTGGAAAACGTGTCGACTATTCTGGTCGTTCCGTAATTGTTGTTGGTCCAGAATTGAAACTTCACCAGTGTGGTCTTCCTAAAAAGATGGCACTCGAGCTATTCAAGCCGTTTATCTATAACAAGCTTGAAGAGAAAGGTTTCGTAACAACAATCAAATCTGCCAAGAAAATGGTGGAAAAAGAAAAAGAAGAAGTTTGGGATATTCTAGAAGATTGTGTTCGCGAGCATCCGGTTATGCTTAACCGTGCCCCGACACTTCACCGTCTTGGTATCCAAGCTTTCGAGCCCGTTCTTGTAGAAGGTAAAGCGATTCAACTTCACCCTCTAGTATGTACGGCATTCAACGCCGACTTCGACGGTGACCAAATGGCAGTTCACGTGCCTCTTTCACTAGAAGCACAAATTGAAGCTCGTGTTTTGGTCATGTCTACAAACAACATCTTGAAGCCTGCTGACGGTAAACCGATCATCATGCCATCTCAGGATATTGTACTTGGTCTTTATTACCTGACTCGTATGCGTCCAGGCGCCAGAGGCGAAGGTAGATTGTTCAAAGATCGTGCTGAAGTTTCTATGGCTTATGATTTGAATGAAGTTGATATTCAGTCAAAAATTTATTGCCGCTATAATGGCAAGCGTGAAGAAACGACTGTGGGTCGAATTCTTTTTTCTGAAATTGTGCCTAGAGAAATTGCTTTTGAGGCCTTCAATAAAACGTTGGCTAAAAAAGATCTCGCTGAGCTTTTGGACATGTGTTACCGCTTGATGGGGCCCAAACGAACGGTTCTTCTAGCCGACCATATGCGGTCACTGGGCTTTAAATTTGGTACCAAAGCTGCTGTGTCGATTGCCATGAAAGACATGGTTATTCCAGAATCAAAACATACATATGTTGAGCGAGCGTATGAAGAAGTTCAGACGATTGAGAATCAATATATTGAAGGTTTGATTACTGACGGCGAGCGATACAATAAAGTGATCGACATTTGGGCTCAGGTCACTGAAGAAATTACTTCGGTCATGATGGCTGGTCTTGGAAAAGAGACCATCCATATGCCTGATGGCTCAAAAGTTGAAACACAATCGTTCAATCCAATTTACGTTATGGCGGATTCTGGAGCGAGGGGTAGTGCGGCTCAGATCAAGCAGCTTGCGGCAATGCGAGGATTGATGGCTAAGCCTTCTGGAGAGATCATTGAGACACCGATTACGGCTAACTTCCGTGAAGGATTAACAGTTCTTCAGTATTTCATTTCTACGCATGGTGCACGTAAGGGTCTTGCGGATACGGCACTAAAAACGGCTAACTCAGGATACTTGACTCGTCGACTTGTCGACGTGGCTCAAGATGCTGTTGTGACCGTGACTGACTGTGGCTCTACAGACGGTATCATTACAGTTCCTCTTGTTGAGGGTGGTGAGGTTATTGAGGGAATCGGCGAGAGAATTCTTGGTCGAGTCGCTTTGGAACCTGTGCTTCATCCGAATACAGATGAAGTTCTTGTTCCTCCTGGTGTGATGATCGACGAAAAATATGTTGGCTTAATTAATGAAGCTGGTGTTGAAAAAGTTCACATCCGAACTGTTCTTACCTGTAGGGCGACTCGCGGAATTTGTTCGCTTTGCTACGGTCGAGATCTTGCGCGTGGACATTTGGTTAACATTGGGGAAGCTGTAGGTGTTATTGCTGCACAGTCTATTGGTGAGCCTGGTACTCAGCTTACAATGCGTACTTTCCACATTGGTGGTGCCGCAACAAGAGCAGCAGAGCAATCTGCAATCGAAACAAGCAACAATGGTAAGATTAAATTCTCACGTGTTCAAGTGGTCGAAAACCGAGAAGGTTCTCTCACTGTCCTTAACAGAAATGGTGAATTGATCATCGTTGATGAAACAGGACGTGAACGTGAAAAATATAATTTAACTTATGGCATGAAGCTAAAAGTTAAAGATGGCGACGTTGTTAAAAAAGGCGATGCTCTCGGTAGTTGGGATCCGTACTCGATTCCAATTGTGACAGAGAAGGCTGGTAAAATTGTAGCAACAGACCTTCAAGAAGGTGTGACTGCAACTGAGCAACATGATGAAGTAACGGGCCTTACTCGTAAAACTATTATCGATTACCGTACTTCAACATTGAAGCCACGTATTTCTGTGGTGGATGATGCAGGTGCTGTGATTGCCTCTTATCAGCTTCCAGTAGGAGCTGTCCTTGGTGTGAATGATGGTGACGAAGTTAAGCCGGGTGACGTTCTAGCTAAAGTGCCTCGTGAGTCTTCAAAAACAAAAGATATCACGGGTGGTCTTCCAAGGGTTGCCGAGCTTTTCGAAGCTCGTAAACCTAAAGAATGTGCCGTTATTGCAGAAGTTAACGGAACGATTTCTTTTGGTAAAGACACCAAAGGTAAGCGTAAAGTTATCCTTAGCCCTGAAGATGGAAGCGAGCCTCGCGAATATTTGATTCCTCGCGGTAAGCACATCATTGTTCAAGAAGGTGATTTTATGAGACTTGGTGAGCGTATCATCGACGGATCTGCAAATCCTCATGATATTTTGGCCGTGTTGGGTGAAAAAGCACTTGCGAAATACTTGGTTGACGAAGTTCAGGAAGTTTATCGTCTCCAAGGTGTTAAAATTAACGATAAACATATTGAGTGTATTGTGAAGCAAATGCTTCGTAGGGTGCGCGTATCGGATGCTGGCGATACGGCTCTTCTCGAAGGGGAAAGCGTAGAAAAACAATCACTTGCTGAGATAAATGCCAAGATTGAAGAAATGGGTGGAAAAGGGGCACAAACTGAGCCTCTGCTTTTGGGTATCACAAGAGCCTCACTTTCTACAGATTCTTGGGTTTCTGCAGCTTCCTTCCAGGAAACGACGAAAGTTCTTACCGAAGCCGCAATCAGCGGTAAAAAAGACAATCTTCGTGGTCTGAAAGAAAACGTGTCGATGGGACGCTTGATTCCTGCCGGAACAGGCATTCCTCATTACCGAAGCATCTATCCAGAAATGGATATGGAGGAAGAAGCTCTTCCTGTGGGACGTGTGTTCCAGGCTCCGCGTATTGAAGACACTGAAGATATGATGATTTAAGGAATAATTAATATGAGTTCGGGGTGCTGTCTTTAATTGACAGTACCCTGCGCTCCCATTATGAAACTGAAGTCCTTCAAAAGGGGACGATTTTTTAAGGAGAAGTATGCCTACGATTAATCAGCTGGTCCGAAGTGGACGTAAAAAGTTGAAAACTAAATCTAAATCACCTGCGTTGAAGAACTGTCCTCAACGCCGCGGAGTTTGCACTCGTGTTTTTACTGCGACACCAAAGAAGCCGAACTCAGCTCTTCGTAAGGTTTGTCGGGTAAAATTGACTAACGGATTTGAAGTGAATTCGTACATTCCTGGAATTGGTCACAATCTCCAAGAACACTCAGTTGTATTGATTCGCGGTGGAAGAGTAAAAGACCTTCCAGGTGTTCGTTACCACACTGTTCGTGGATCTCTCGACACCCAAGGTGTTGCGGACCGCAAACAAAGTCGTTCAAAATATGGAGCTAAAAAGCCAAAAGCTTAATGCTTGGCTGGAGTAAAAAATGGCAAGACGTCGCGTAGCAAAAAAGAGAGAAATTGTTCCTGATCCTAAATTCAAGGATTTGGTTATCGCTAAGTTTATGAATAATTTGATGGTTGACGGTAAAAAGTCAGTCGCTGAAGGAATCGTTTACGGAGCTTTCGATATCATTGAAGAAAAACTTAAAGAAGATCCTGTTAAAATCTTCAAAAAAGCTTTGAACAATGTGAAGCCTAATTTAGAGGTTCGTTCTCGCCGCGTTGGTGGAGCGACTTATCAGGTTCCTGTTGAAGTTCGTCCTGACCGTCGTCAGACTTTGGCTTCTCGTTGGATTGTTGGATATTCTAAAGCTCGATCTGGTCGCACTATGCGCGATAAGCTTGCTGCTGAGTTAATGGATGCTGCTGAGAACCGTGGTGGAGCTATTAAAAAACGTGAAGACGTTCATAAGATGGCTGAAGCTAACAAAGCATTTTCACATTTCCGCTGGTAGTAGGGCATTTTTTTAAAATTTTGAAAATTTAACCCCGATTCATAGTTGAATCGGGGTTTTTCATTTTTAAAACACAGTATTAGCTATCGCTAAGGTGAATATTTTAAAATCGTTAGATTATTTTTGAATTCCTTGTGCCCAATAAGAGACTTTGATATTTTCCGCGTTACTCATGGCGGCTCCAAAAAAAATTACATTAGATAAGTTTAGAAATATTGGCATCGTTGCCCATATTGATGCGGGTAAAACCACAACCACTGAGAGAATTCTTTTTTACACTGGAGTGAATTATAAGATGGGGGAAGTCCATGATGGCGCCGCCACCATGGATTGGATGGAGCAGGAACAAGAACGCGGAATCACAATTACCTCTGCCGCCACCACCTGTTTTTGGAAGGATCATCGGATAAATATCATCGATACGCCTGGCCACGTTGATTTTACGGTTGAAGTTGAGCGCTCCCTTAGAGTTCTGGACGGAGCCGTATGTGTTTTTTGTGCCGTGGGTGGTGTTGAGCCACAATCAGAAACTGTATGGCGCCAGGCTGATCGCTACAAAGTACCTCGGATAGCTTTTATTAATAAAATGGATCGTGTCGGAGCTGATTTTCTATCAGTTGTGTCAGAAATCAAAGAAAAACTTGGCGCTAAGCCGTTGATCATTCATTATCCGATTGGTTCCGAAGAAAATTTTAAAGGCATGGTAGACCTGATTCAAATGAAGGCCTTCATATGGGCAGATGATGATGCTACACAAGGAGCAAGTTTTGAGGTTGTAGAGATTCCAGAAGACTTTTTAAAACAAGCGCAAGAGGCAAGATCTCAATTGATAGAAGTTGCTGCTGAGGCCGACGACAATTTAACTGAAAAATACTTGAACGGTGAAATATTAAGTAACGAAGAAATAATGTTGGGGATTCGAAAGGCAACACTTTCCAATCAAGGTGTTCCAATTTTGTGCGGGTCTGCATTTAAAAATCGTGGTGTTCAGCAAATTCTTGATGCTGTCATAGATTTTTTACCAAGTCCTTTAGATATTCCTCCCGCAAAAGGCTTTGATCCAAAAGATTTAGAAAAAGTTCTTACACGTAAAGCTGATAATGATGAACCTGTTTCTGTTTATGCCTTTAAAATTGCAAATGATCCATTTGTCGGGACACTCACTTTCTTGCGTGTTTACTCAGGAGTTTTGGAATCCAATAAAACTCTCATGAATGTTGTGAAAGATAAGCGTGAAAGAATGGGACGTCTGTTGCGATTGCACGCAAACAAACGAGAAGATGTAACTCATGCAGAGGCTGGAGAAATTGTCGCAGCTGTTGGTCTCAGGTTTACAACAACTGGAGATACTTTGGCGTCTGAAAAGCATCCCATACAGTATGAGGTTCTAAATTTTCCAGATCCAGTTATCTCGATTGCGATTGAAGCCAAATCTAAAGCTGACGAAAGTAAATTGATTCAGGCTCTTGATAAATTGGCATTAGAAGATCCGACATTCAAAGTAAAATATAATGAAGAAACTGGACAAACATTAATTTCCGGAATGGGTGAACTTCATTTAGAAATCATTGTTGATCGATTGATGCGAGAGCATAAGGTCAATGCAAATGTTGGCAAACCTCAAGTTGCGTATAAAGAAACTATAACAGCAACGTCTGAGGCAAAAGGTATTTGCGATCGAATCATTCAAGGAAAGAATATGCGTGGCGAAGCACGAGTAAAGGTTGAATCGCTTCGACCAAATTCTGGAACAGATGTTGTAAGTGAAGTTACAAAAACTCAGCTACCTTTTGAGTATCAAAATGTTTTACTTCGAACACTTCGGGAAATGCTTGGAGCTGGGCAAATTGCTGGCTTTCCATTAACTGACGTTAAAGTCCATCTGCTCGAAGTTTCGTTCCCTGAGGGTGAAATGAATGAGATGGCACTTCAATATGCCGTTTCCCATGCCTTCCAGGATGCTATCAAAAAAACGAAGTCTGCCCTCCTTGAGCCTGTCATGAGCCTGAAAGTAAATGTTCCTGACGCCAATACTGGCGACGTTATTTCAGATTTGAACTCAAGAAGGGGAAGGATCCTCTCCATGGATCCAAAGCCCGGCCATTGGCAGCAAATCGATGCCGAAGTCCCATTGTCGGCCATGTTTGGCTATTCGACTGACCTTCGTTCGAAGACCCAGGGGCGGGGAAATTTTTCAATGGAATTCGATAGATACGATAAAATTCCTCCTCAAATTGAGAAGACCATTGTGGAAAAACTGACCGGTCTTTCTTACTAATATTGGGTCTCATTTCAGAAGCTAGGCTTTCTATTCCGCTTTATAAATCCGCGATTCTTACAGTCCCACGATGCCTTTTTTTGATCTAAAATTTTTTTTTCGAGAAAGGTCTCTTTTGGGTTTTCTTTCCCAGTCTTTTTGTATATAACCGCGCCTCGTTCGTAAGAATTTTGTTCTTTGAGAACCTAACTGTTATAGGGAGTTTGCTAAGGCAAACAACCCTGGCTAACGCCTCAGTAAAGGGAGTTTGCTAGGGAAAACAGCCCATAGATTTTGCCTCGGTAGTAGGCAATTGCTAGGGAAACTTTCTATTAACTGGTGCAATAAGCACCAACAAAGGCTCAATGGTGAGTCTTTGTAAAACTGATTTGGGAATGGAATTGTAGCTATGAGAGTGCAAAAAATTCGAATCAAACTAAAGGCCTTCGACAGCCGTCTTTTGGACAACGCTGTAGCCTCTATTTTGGAAACCGTAAAACGTACAGGGGCGGAAATCGCAGGACCGATTCCTCTTCCAACTTCAGTGAATAGGTTCACTGTATTACGTAGTCCCCACATTGATAAAAAGAGTCGCGAGCAATTTGAGATTCGTACCCACAAGCGCTTGATTGACATCATGGAGCCCAACCAACAAACGGTTGATTCTCTCATGAAGCTCGATCTTTCTGCTGGTGTTGACGTTGAGATCAAGCTCTAGGTTCTGGAGCGAGGAGAGATGACGATGGCGAACGTTAAGATTCCAGTTGTAGATCTAAAAGGCAAAGCTGCCGGAGAAGTTGAAGCTCCTGCGTCGGTATTTGCTATTGAACCCAACGAAAATGCAGTTCATTTGGTATGTAAAGGGCAGTTGTTTCGATTCCATAAAAAAACAGCTTGCACCAAGACACGTGCTGAGGTGAATGCGACCGGGAAAAAAGCTTATAAGCAAAAAGGTACCGGTAATGCTCGTCACGGAGCAAAGACTGCACCAATATTTGTTGGTGGTGGTATTGCTTTTGGACCGCGGCCTGTAAATAGAAATTATAAAATCAATAAGAAGTTAGGCCAATTGGCGTTTGCTTCTGTTCTTTCGGATCGTGCCTCTAGCGGACAAATTAAAGTTTTAAAGTCTGATCTTAAGGCTCCCCAGACAAAGGCGATTGCTCAACTTTTGGGGGCTCTAGATTACAATGGCGCAAGAGTGGGATTTGTTGTCACTAATGACACGGATACCTTTTTAAATAAAAGTGCACGTAATGTTCGAAATGTTGATCTCTTGACTGAAGAAAAGTGGACAACTTTGGATTTTATGAAAACCGATGGGCTGATCTTTTCGGAAGACGCGTTTAAAAAACTAAGCGCTCGTTTGGGAAAATAAGGGGACTGAAAGATGAAATTGTTAGCAGATCAAATCATTCAACCTCTCCTTAGCGAAAAGTCTTCGCTGATGAGTGAAAAATTCAACGAATATGCTCTTTTGGTTGACACCAAAATGACGAAAACTGAAGTGAAGAAAGCCGTAGAAAAACTCTTTGGCGTGAAACCACTTTCTGTTCGAACTGTTGTGTTCCGCAAGAAGACAAAGAAAACTCGCTATGGCGTAGTTCCCACTAAAGCTTATAAAAAGGCATTGGTTCGTCTTCCTGAGGGACAACGAATTGAGATTAAATAGAGAGTAGGGAAGCAGATATGAAAACATTTAGACCTACAACTCCTGGCCAACGAACAAAGACAGTCGAATCATTTGACAATCTTGAAAAAGACCAGGGACCGAAATCACTACTTGCTCCACTTAATAAAAAAGCGGGGCGTAACAATACGGGCAATATAACTACTCGCCATAAAGGTGGGGGACATAAACGCCGATATCGTGTGGTCGAATTTAAACGATCTCATGTAGGTGTTGCTGCTAACGTTTTGGGTTTCTATTATGATCCAAACCGCAGTGCTCGTTTGGCACTTTTAAATTATATTAACGGAGATAAAAGCTATATTTTGGCTCCTGTTGGCCTTAAAAAGGGCGACAAAGTTGAGTGCGGTCCGTTGGCAGATATCAAGCCAGGAAATGCGCTTCCGCTTCAAAATATTCCGGTAGGTTCAACGATTCACAATATTGAGTTGAATCCTGGAAAAGGCGCTCAGCTTGTGAGAACAGCTGGTGTTTCTGCGATGCTTCTTGGTAAAGAAGGTAAGGACGCTCAGATTCGTCTGCCTAGCGGAGAAGTTCGTCGAATAAGTCAGCAGTGCTATGCCACTCTTGGACAGGTTGGAAACGTTGAGCACGAAGGACGTCAGCTAGGAAAAGCTGGTCGGACTCGCTGGCTTGGAATTCGTCCTGCTAACCGTGGAACTACTATGAACCCCGTCGACCATCCGCATGGTGGTGGTGAGGGCCGAACGGCCGGAGGTCGCCACCCGGTAACTCCTTGGGGCCAACCAACTCGTGGATACAAAACTCGAAACAACAAGCGAACAGATGGCCGAATTATTCGTCGTCGTTCTAAAGGCAAGAAATAGGAAATAGGTGAAAAAATGGCTCGTTCATTGAAAAAAGGACCTTATGTTCACAATAGCCTTCTTGAAAAAGCTGCAAAAGCTCAAGAAGGAAACAAAAAAGGCGTGATCAAAACTTGGTCTCGCGCTTCTACTATTACTCCGGATTTTGTAGGACTTTCGTTTGCAGTACATAACGGTAAAAAGTTTGTACCAGTATATGTATCTGACAATATGGTTGGACATAAATTTGGAGAATTTGCACTTACTCGTCACTTTGGTGGGCACACCTCTGGCGATAAGAAGGCAACTAAGTAAGGGTGATGAAGATGGCTAAAAAAACTACATCCTCAGAAATTGCGTCACAAGCGCATTTAAAAACGGCGATGGTATCTCCAGTTAGATGCCGACAGGTTGCAGATTTGGTGCGAGGGAAATCTCTCGAAGCTGCTCACCGAGCACTCATTTTAGAAAAAGTTAAATCAGCAAAGTTGGTATTAACTTTGCTGAAGTCTGCAATGGCCAACGCTCAACAAAAAGGTGTTGCTGATCTTGACCGTTTGTTCATAAGTGAAATTCAGGTCGGTGAAGGTCCTCGAGTTAAACGCTTTATGCCTCGCGCTCAAGGTCGTGCTGATGTTCGTGTCGGACGGACTTCACATATCACACTCAAACTATCTGAGAAAAAAGTAGCTAAAGCTTCTGTTAAGAAGACTGTGAAAAAAGCGGCGAAAAAATCTACCGCTAAGGCTGGAGAATAATATGGGTCAAAAAACACATCCAATTGGATTTAGAATCGGTGTTACCAAGCCATGGAGCTCAAAATGGTATGCTGAAAAAAACTTCGGACAATTCCTCAAGGAAGATCTTGAAGTTAGACGATTTGTGAAAAATCGTTTGTTTGCTGCCGGTGTATCAAAAATTGAAGTTGAGCGTACAGCATCAAAAGTACGCATTAACGTATTTGCTGCTCGTCCTGGTATAGCTATTGGCAAAAAAGGTGCAGGTATTGAATCTGTTAAAACTGATGTTGCTAAGGCCATTGGTAAAAAAGTTGAAGACGTGTATTTGAATGTTACTGAAGTCCGCAAGGCTGAAGCAGATGCACAGCTGATTGCTGAAAGCATCTCTAACCAAATCACTCGTCGTATTTCTTATCGTCGAGCTATGAAAAAAGCCATTCAGCAAGCTATGAAGTTTGGCGTTAAAGGAATTAAGGTAAAATGTTCTGGCCGTATCGGCGGTGCCGAGATTGCTCGAAACGAAAAGTATTCAGAAGGATCGATTCCTTTGCATACTTTAAGAGCCGATATCGAATACGGATTTGCAGAAGCTCTTACAACATATGGAATTATTGGAATTAAAGTTTGGGTTTATAAAGGCGAAGTAGACATGAGAACTCGTTTGGGCCGCGGTCGCCCAACTAATGTTCCGGTTTTACCTGCGTAAGGATTGAGGAGATACTGGAATGTTAGCCCCTAAGAGAGTCAAACATAGAAAAGTCCAAACCGGTCGTATGCGTGGGTTGGCCTACCGAGGAAGCAAACTTGCTTTCGGAGAATATGGTCTTCAATCATTGGAGTGTGGCTGGATTACTGCTCGTCAAATCGAGGCTAGTCGTATTGCAATGACTCGTTTCATTAAACGTGGTGGCAAAGTTTGGATTAGAATTTTCCCACATAAATCTATTACTAAGAAGCCTGCTGAAACTCGAATGGGTAGCGGTAAAGGTAATCCAGAGTATTGGGTTGCAGTTGTGAAACCTGGAACCATTCTTTTCGAAATGGAAGGTGTAACAGTTGAAGTTGCGCAATCTGCGATGAAACTAGCTGAGCATAAGCTTTCAGTTAAAACTAAATTCATTCGAAGAGCGAATGAATTGAGCTGAGGTGGATGATGGTTACAAAAGCAAAAACTACAAAAACAAAAAAAGTTACTAGCAAAGCACCTGCAAAGAAACCTGCGGCAAAAAAAGCGGCTCCTAAGAAAAATTTAGAGCTGGCTGATTTGGATCGCAAGGGCTTGGCGGCACGAGCTCGTCAGTTGAAAACAGAATTGCTTGCGATTCGATTCAATCTTCAAGCTCCTAGTTTGCGTGATTATAGAATTAAGAAAAAGGAGTTGGCGTCTGTTTTGGGTCGATTGGGCTCAAAACAAACTAGCGCTAATTAATGAGGTTTAGAAGTTATGCCAGGTAAAGAATTTTCAGGAGTTGTCACAAGTGACAAAATGCAAAAAACCCTCGTGGTTTCTGTAGCTCGTCGTTATAAAGAACGGCGCACGGGAAAAATTGTATCTAGTAGAAAAAAATACAAAATTCACTGTGAAGAGCAAGGCATTGCGGTTGGAGACATGGTTAGTTTTAAAGAAAGCCGTGCTTATAGCAAAGATAAAAAGTTTCGATTTTTGAAACTTATGAAGAAAGCCGAAGTAGCTTTGGCTGCTGAGTGAGGTGAAGAATGATTCAGCATCAAACAATGTTAACCGTTGCAGACAATAGCGGTGCCAAAGACCTTAAGTGTATTAAGGTTTTGGGTGGATCAAAGCGCAGATATGCATCCGTAGGAGACATCATCGTTGCGTCTGTAAAATCTGCAACTCCAGAGAGTAAATTAAAAAAAGGCGATGTTGTTAAAGCTGTGATTGTTCGTACAAAATCAGTTTTGCGTCGAAACGATGGAAGCTATATTCGTTTTGATGACAATGCCGCTGTTATATTAAACGCTAACAAAGAGCCGGTTGGAACACGTGTGTTTGGTCCGGTTGCTCGCGAGTTGCGAGGAAAAGCTTCTTTGAAGATTGTTTCTTTGGCTCCGGAGGTTCTATGAGCAAAGTAAGTAAAATAAAACATCTTAAAAAAGGCGATACTGTTGTGTTGTGGAGAGCTGATTCTACAAAAAGACCAACTGGAAAAGTCATTGAAGTTGATCATGCCGCAGCTCGTGTAAAAGTTGAAGGTGTCGGTGAGACAAAGAGACATACCAAGCCATCTCAGACAAATCCTCAAGGTGGGGTTGTTGAGGGACTTCGTTGGTGGCCGGCTAGTCGTTTTCGAGTTTGTGATTCCAAGGGGCTTCCTCTTGGTCGCGTGGGTTATAAAGTAGATGGGAAAAAGAAGGAACGAGTTTTTTCAAAAGCTCGCTGATTTAGAGGTTTAATATGTCTGAGAAATACGTACCTAGACTTAAAGAGCAATATCTAAAAGAAATTGCTCCAAAATTCCTTCAGAGCGGCAAGTACAAAAGTTCTATGCAGCTCCCGAAGCTTACTAAAATTAGTTTGTCATGTTCTGTTAAGGATGCCTTGCTGAACCCAAAAGCCCTTGAAGCTTTGGCAGCGGATATCTCTCAAATTGCAGGACAAAAGGCGATGATCACTAAGTCAAAGACTGCCATTGCGAACTTTAAACTTCGCGCTGGTATTAACCTTGGTTGTGTTGTGACTTTGCGTAGCGAAAAAATGTATGAGTTTTTGGATCGCTTTATAGCGATTTCATCTCCTCGAATTCGTGACTTCCGTGGCTATCCTCAAAAAAGTTTTGATGGACGTGGTAACTATAGTTTTGGAATCAAAGAGCATACAATTTTCCCCGAAGTTGATTACAACACTGTAGAAAAAATTCGTGGATTTAATATTACAATCGGTACAACTGCTGAAACGGACGAAGAAGCTCTTGGTTTACTCAAAGAGTTTGGCTTTCCGTTCAGAAATTAAGAGGTGATGAGATGGTTAATGATCAGTTGTCTGACTTTTTGACTAGAATTCGTAATGCGGGCATGGCTCGTTCAACAAAGGTTGATGTCTTTAATTGTAAGCTCAACCGTAAAGTGGCCGAAATTTTGGCTCGCGAAGGTTACATTAAGGGAGCTAAAGAAGTTTCTGGTACCGCGCGACCAACATTGAGAGTCTATTTGAAGTTTGAAAATGGAGATCTTCGAAAGCCTTTGATTAATGGCCTTCGTCGAATTTCAAAACCTGGACTTCGACAGTATGTGCAGTCTGATAAGTTGCCAAGCGTAATGAGTGGGTTTGGATTATCTATTATTTCAACTTCTAAAGGTGTTCTTACCGGTAAAGAATGTAAGACAATGGGCGTTGGTGGTGAACACCTTTGCTCGGTTTGGTAGGGGGTAGCGAAATGTCTCGACTAGGAAAACTACCTGTTGAAATTCCAAATGGAGTGAAAGCTTTAGTTCAGGCTGGCACTTTCAAGGCGGAAGGTCCAAAAGGGAAATTAAGTATGACAATTCCTAATGGCATTGATGTCGTTATGGAAGGATCAACAATTATAACAAATCGCAAAGGTGATTCTGCTCAAGAAAGAGCCTTTCACGGATTAGCTCGATCCTTGGTTGCAAATATGATCAAAGGAGTTTCGGATGGATTTTCGAAAACTTTGATGATTACTGGTGTTGGATATCGTGCTCAAGCTAAAGGTAAAACATTAGGTTTGACACTCGGATTTTCACATCCGATCGATTTCCCTCTTCCAGATGGTGTAACCGCTAAAGTTGAAGGTAATACAACAGTCATTTTGGAGTCTGCAGACAAAGCTCTTCTCGGAGATGTTGCAGCAAAAATTAGGTCACTTCGTCCTCCTGAGCCTTATCAAGGTAAAGGGGTTCGTTACTCAGACGAAGTTATTAAGCGTAAAGCTGGTAAGGCCGCAGCTAAATAGCCGCGGGGTTTGAGGTATAGAAAATGGCTCGTAAATTAACTAAAAAGACAGATTCTAAAGTTGCTGGCAGACTAAAAAGACGTTTGCGCGTTCGAAAGAAAATTAAAGGAACGGCTGAGCGACCAAGAATGTGCGTTACAAAAACAAATCGTTCTTTAAACGTGCAGATCGTTGACGACAATGAGGCAAAAACATTATTTTCTCTCAGAACTCCTGATGGGAAAACCGCGAACAAAGAATTGGCTATTCAATTGGGCAAAGATGTTGCCGCAAAATCAATTGAAAAAGGCATTCTTAATGTTGTATTTGATCGAAGCGGAAACCTTTACCACGGCCGTATCGCTGCACTGGCAACTGGTGCTCGCGAAGCTGGTCTAAAGTTCTAAAGAGGATAGGGAAGATACATGGCAGGTCTTGACAGTCGAAATAAAGATGACAATGGAATTATTGATCGCGTGGTTCATATTGGTCGCGTGGCAAAAGTAGTAAAAGGCGGACGCCGTTTTAGCTTCAACGCAATTGTGGTTGTTGGGGATAGAAAAGGTAAAGTTGGAATTGGTCTTGGAAAAGCGGGCGAAGTGCCAGAAGCTATCCGAAAGGCTGGCGAAGCGGCAAAAAAAGGAATGTTCCTTGTGTCTTTGAAAGACGGAACAATTCCTCACCAAGTTCAAGGGCGTTTCGGAGCTGGTAAAGTTGTTTTATTGCCCGCAGGAACTGGAACCGGTGTGATTGCTGGTGGAACGATTCGAGCTGTTATGGAATGCGTTGGGGTGAGTAATGTCCTTACAAAATGTATTGGAACAAACAATCCTCACAACGTTTTAAAAGCAACAATTGAAGGTCTACGTGAGTTGAAATCTCTAGACCAATATAAAACTCGCCTACAGGCGGAATAGGACCGCCTCGTCGTACGATCCAGGCAAGGAGTAGAAAAATGGCTGATAAAAAAATATTTGTTCGTCAAATTAGAAGTACCACTCGTACAAAAGAAGTACATGTTCGTACTTTGAGTGCATTGGGACTTGGAAAAGTTGGAAAAGTTAATTTGCTAGTTGATAATATGGCAGTGCGAGGAATGATTCGCAAATGTCTTCAATGGCTTGAGGTGAAACATGTTTAAGTTAGACGGACTCAAATCTGCGCCTGGAAGCACAAAGGCTTCTAAACGAAAAGGTCGTGGTATCGGATCAAAACTAGGAAAAACGGCCGGTAAAGGTCACAAAGGGCAGAAGGCCCGAACTGGTGGTGGACCTGGTCCTCGCCATGCTTTCGAAGGTGGACAAACTCCTTTGAATAGAAAAGTTCCAAAAGTTGGATTTAATAGCCCCTTGAAACTTCTTCAGGTGAAAGTAAACGTTTCTGAACTTTCTAAGTATGCAGGTCGTGCTTTAAGTCTTAAGGATTTAACTCCTGGAGCAAAAGTTTCTAACCCTCGTATTAAGGTTTCGGTTTTTGGAACTAAAGCTCCGAAGACTTGGCCCGCTTCTTTAGAGGCACATCGCGTAACGCCAGCGGCTAAAAAGTTGCTTGATGCTAATGGTGTGAAGGTAGAAATCAAACCATATTTGAGCGGAGCTCTTGGAAAAAAGAAAAGTGCTAAAACTGACTCATAAATTCAGTCATTAAGTTATATGGCATGTAATGCGGAGCGCCACTCTCTTTTGAGGTTGGCGCTCGTTCATTGTTGGATGCCTGTTGTAAAGACATGGTATACACAAGGGCGGCTTTAAACACACATCGTACCTGTGAGAAGCCGAACTAAGTCTACATAAGATTTTTTGTAGGCGGTAATGTAGTTATTTGCGAAAGGTAGATATGGATAGCAATTTAAGAAGTCGTCTTTTTTGGATGTTTGGGTTGATTCTGGTTTATAAAATCGGAGTTCATATTCCGACACCGGGAATTGATGGCCAAGCACTTACTGAATTTTTTCAACAACGAGCTTCTGGAACTGTTTTTGGATTGTTGAATTTGTTTTCTGGTGGAGCCCTGCAGCAGCTTTCACTTTTAGGCTTAGGAATTGCCCCGTATATTTCGGCGAGTATCATTATGCAGCTTGCTACTGTTATGAGTCCTAAGATTGAAAAACTTCAAAAAGAAGGTGAGTCTGGGCGAAGACAAATTACTCAGATTACCCGTTATATGACTGTTGGAATTGCTTTAGTACAAGGCTTTTTTATTACCCAGAGTATTCAAAGTTTAACGAGTCCCGTTTCGGGAATTCCAGTTGTTGCTGAGGGCGGACTAGCCTTCACAGTTATGACCTTGATCCTCCTTGCAGCCGGTGCTGTTTTCACTATGTGGCTTGGCGAACAGATTACAGAAAAAGGTATTGGAAATGGCTCGAGCTTAATTATCTTTGTCGGTATTGCTTCGTCGTTGTTTGGGGGAATCGGTTCGTTCAAACTTTCTCTTGAGAATGAAACGATCTCAATGGGACAAGCTTTGTTCCTTCTTGCAATTATGGTTGGTGTCATCGCATTCATTGTCTTTTTCGAGCAAGGCAACCGCCGTGTTCCTATTCAATATGCAAGGCGCATGGTTGGTCGAAAAGTCTATGGCGGGCAGGGAACACACCTTCCGTTGAAGATTAACTCTGCGGGAGTTATTCCTCCTATCTTTGCTTCAACTTTGATTCTTTTCCCTGCGACCATACTTTCTTTTTTTGGTGCTGAATGGGCGGCAAAGGCTCGAGAATGGTTTGTTCCTAGTGGGTATGGCTACAACATCATATTCGTTGCTGGAATTGTGTTTTTCTGTTTTTTCTATACCGCAGTTAGTACCAATCCGAATGATTTGGCGGAAAATTTAAAAAAATCCGGCGGCTATGTTCCTGGAATCCGTCCAGGGAAGCACACGGCAAACTTCTTTAACTCCATCATCACAAGACTTACTTTTTCAGGCGCCATTTACTTGAGTTTGGTTTGTATTTTTCCAACTATTTTGATCGCAACTTTTAATGTGAATTTTTATTTTGGAGGCACAACTCTTCTTATTTTAGTGGGTGTTGCGCTCGATACCATGAGTCAGCTTCAGGCACATTTAATCAATCAAAACTACGATAGCTTCTTGAAAGAAGCTAGGCTTCGAGGACGAAGAGCCTGATGCCTGCTAAGTCTTCTCTAATTGTCCTTTTAGGGCCGCCAGGATCGGGAAAGGGAACTCAGGCTGCAAAGCTTCAGGAGCTCCATCCTACGTGGTTGCATGTTTCTACGGGAAATTTATTTAGAGCTGAAATTGCTTCGGGTTCCGAGTTGGGTGAGTCCGTTAAAGATATTTTGGCTGAAGGCAGACTTGTCTCTGATGAGGTGACCAATAAAGTTTTTGAATCTCAATTGTTAAAACTTTTAGATGAAAAAGCTCCCGATGCGATGATTTTGGATGGTTATCCTAGAACTCAGCCGCAGGCAGAGTATCTTATGAAGTTAGTAAAGTCCGAGAACCGCCTAAATGAGCCATTGCCAGTTGAACTTAAGGTGCCTGAAAACGAAGTGGTAAGGCGCCTTGCAGGACGATGGGTGAATCCCAGAACTGGAAAAGTTTATCATGCTGAGGTGAATCCTCCGAAAGTGCCTGGAATTTGTGATGAAGACGGAGAAAGCCTTATTCAGCGTCCAGACGATAAGCCGGAGGTCATTCGATCTCGCTATAAGCTCTATACTGAGCAGCGAGATGGCATTGTGGCGGGACTAAAGGCCGAGAATCGTTTGGTTCAGATTCCCGGAGAAGGTAGCCTTGAGAAGATTCGTCGAAGCCTTGAAAAGATCCTTGAAGGCTCAGCGGGTGTTTAGGGAGCGATCTGCCGGGTTTTATCGCCATAATTGGGGCTCTAAAATCTGTGTCAAGTGGCTCTGCGAAAAAGTTAGGAAAAGGGTGGCTTTTCGCATTGACTCATTGAAAAAAGGGAATAGAAAACTGTGGACTTAAAATATGGGTCCTTTAAAAAGAATTATTAGGTGAGAATACTATGAAAGTTAGAGCTTCTGTAAAGAAAATTTGCGACAAATGTAAGATTATTAAGCGTGCAGGAATTGTGCGAGTTATTTGTGATAATCCCAAACACAAACAACGTCAGGGTTGATTTTTACTTCAAAAGTGAAATGAAAATTTTGATATTTATAGTTTGAAGTACGATAGAGAAAGATAGAGAGATTAAATATGCCTCGTATAGCCGGTGTGGATGTTCCCCGTAACAAAAAAATCGAAATAGCTCTTCGCTATGTTCACGGTTTAGGAAAAACTAGAATTGCAAAAATGCTTGAAGCTTTGAAAATTGATCCTGCCTTGAAGGCGGATTTGCTTGATGAAGCTTCAGCTGCAAACATTCGTGACTACCTTGATGAAAATCAAATTGCGGTTGAAGGTGATCTTCGACGTAAAGTTGGAATGGATATTAAGCGTTTGATTGAACTTCAAACTTACCGTGGCATTCGTCATCGCAAAGGTCTTCCGACCAGAGGACAACGCACACGTTCAAATTCACGAACTCGCAAAGGGCCTCGTAAAACAGTTGCTGGTAAAGCTTCGGTTAAATCACTTAAGTAAGTAGGATCTAGAATGGCTGTAGAAAAAAAGAAAAAATCTAACAAAAAAGTTCCTTCACAAGGTGTGGCTCACGTTTTCTCGAGCTTTAACAACACCATCATCACGTTGGCAGACCCTGCTGGAAATTCTTTGTTCTGGTCAACTTGTGGCAAAAAAGGTTTTAAGGGCGCTCGCAAGAGTACGCCTTTTGCAGCTCAGGTTGCGGCGACTGAGGTCGCTCAATTGGCTTATGATGCTGGGATGCGAACCATCGCAGTTGAAATCAAGGGTCCTGGCGCTGGTCGTGAATCGACGTTGAGAGCTTTTGCTTCTGTCGGTTTGAGAATCACTCAAATCAAAGACGTAACCCCGATTCCTCATAATGGATGTCGTCCTCCGAAACGTCGTCGCGTTTAGTCCGCGAAGTCGTTTAGGAACAAGGAAAGCTTCTTGTAAAAAGCTTAAGAAATTTAGGAGAATATTTGCTCATGATTCAAGAAAACTGGACAACATTGATTCGACCCAAAATGATCGAGGTAGATCGTTCTACATTAACCCCTGTCTATGGTCGCTTTGTGGCTAAGCCATTAGAGCGTGGATTTGGTCACACTATCGGAAATGGACTTCGTCGTATTTTGCTTAGTTCTTTGCAGGGTTGTGCCATTACCAGTGTAAAATTCGAAGGCGTTCTTCATGAGTTCTCTTCTATCAACGATGTCGTTGAAGATATGGCTGACATCATTTTAAACCTTAAAGGTGTTCGTATGCGCCTTGATGGCGTTTCCCAAAAAACCATCATGGTTGATAAAAAAGGTCCAGGTGCCTTGACGGCAGGTGATCTTGCAATTGATGAATCTGTTCAGGTGTTAAACCCATCTCATCACATTGCTACTTTGGGCAAAGACGCCCATATTCGTGGAGAACTTACAATTGCTTGGGGCCGTGGATATGTTTCTGCTGACCGTAACAAGCAAGAGAATAGCCCTATTGGGACGATTGCTGTTGATAGCATTTTTTCACCAGTTACTCGTGTGAATTACAATGTATCTAATGCTCGTGTGGGGCAGCACACTGACTATGATAAGTTGGCTGTGGATCTTTGGACAGATGGAAGCATCACTCCTGAGCAAGCATTGGCCTATGCTGCTAAAATTTTAAAAGATCAAGTTTCTATCTTCATTAACTTTGATGAAGGCATTGAAGTTGTAGAAACCAAAAAAGACACTAACAAAAGTGACGTTAATGAAAACTTGTTCAAGAGTGTCGAAGAATTGGAACTTTCTGTTAGAAGTGCAAACTGTCTTCAGAATGCAAACATTAGATACATCTACGAATTGGTTCAAAAATCTGAGGCTGAAATGCTTCGTACCAAAAACTTTGGCCGTAAGTCTCTCAATGAAATCAAAGATATTTTGAGTCAAATGGGACTTGGTTTGGGAATCAAACTTGATTTGTCTCCAGAAGTTATTGCTGAAAAAACTAAAGAATTAAAACAAGGATCAGAAGTATAAATCTATACAATATAGATTGAATTGATCCTGAAGAGAGTGGAATAGGAAAAGAAGTCATGAGACACCGTAAGAAATCGTTAAGACTAGGCGTAAAAACAGATCACCGTTTGGCCATGATGAGAAACCTCACTATGAGTCTTGTCGAACATGGACGAATTAAGACAACGGTTTCTAGGGCAAAACGCCTTCGACCTTTTGTTGAGCGTCTTGTGACTCGCTTGAAGGATCCTTCAGTTGCGAATCTTCGTCTTGCTAATTCAAAATTGGCGAATCGCGAAGTTGCTTTGAAAATTGCACAGGAGATTTCTCCTAAGTTTGCTGATCGAGCAGGCGGTTATACTCGCATCATGAGATTGGCTAATCCACGCGCCGGTGATTGTGCTGACATGGCTTTGATCGAATGGGTCGAAGAATCGTTAGTGGCAGCTTATTCTGGAATGGTTAAAGCTCCAGCCAAAAAACCAGCAAAAAAGGGCGCTGGCAAAAAAGCAGCTAAGAAAACTAAGCCTGCAGCAAAAAAAGCGGCGCCGAAAGAAGAATCTTCTGCAGACAAGAAACCTGCAAAAAAACCAGCAAAGAAAGCTGGAGCCAAAAAAACGGCTACGAAAACAACTAAGAAAGACGCTTAATTTAGATTACTAAATAAGAATTACTTCTTCTGAATAAATGACCGTAATAGATAATATTGACGCTTCGAAGGATCACTTCGAGGCGTTTTTTGTTTTTGGGTTACTGGTGAATATAATTGGTCTTCTGAGGGAAAGTAGGGGTAGAACAATCCAATCATGACGCGACTTCATTGGATTAAGCTTTTTGTGCTTTTGTTGGTGCCGACCCTTGGTGGTTTGTATGCCTACCAGTTTACAGGGCAGCAGAGAGAAATTATTGAACCATTCAGGCCCTTTCGAGCCGAGCTTGGTCCTGTGAAAGCCGCTCAGCCTTCGATCGAGCAGGAACCTTTGCCGTCGGCGTTGACTTTGAAAGCACCTGTTACGCTTGTGAATTTTTGGGCTACCTGGTGTCCCCCCTGTGTTGAGGAATTTCCAGCTATGTTGGAGCTACAGCGTCGGCTTAAGTCAAAGGGCCTCGATATTGTCTTTGTAAGCGTGGATGAAAATTGGAGTGATGTAGAGGCATTTTTTAAGAAACATGGCCTACAGGTTGATTTAGCGCGCTTATATTGGGATCCGGGCCGTGACTTAGCGAAAAGATGGGGGGCAGAAAAATTCCCTGAATCATATGTCCTTCGTAGTGATGGTTGGGTTGTGGAAAAAATTATAGGCTTGCAGCATTGGACCCGACCAGCGGTGCTAAGCTATTTTGAAGAATTATCGGAAAAGTTTGAAGACTTGGGGCTTGACGCCAAGGGGCAGAAACAGTAGCTCTGTGCCTCTGAAAACTTAAGTTTTATAGGAAATTATTGAGGTCTAAGAATGGCAAAAACTAGTGTTGTAAACAGAAACGAAAAGCGTCGCAAGATGGCCAATAGCCAAGCTGCTAAACGCAAAGAACTCCGCGCGATTCAAATTGATGAAAATCGTTCGTGGGAAGAAAGATTTGAAGCGCAAAAACGTCTTCAAGCTCTTCCTCGCAATGGATCTGCTACTCGCGTAGTAAGTCGCTGTGTTCTAACTGGACGTGGACGTGGTGTTTATAAAAAGTTTGGCTTAAGTCGCATTAAGTTTCGTGAACTCGCACTTGAGGGCATGATTCCGGGCGTGACTAAAGCGAGCTGGTAGTACCGCGTAAGCTACTGATCGAATTTAAAAGATCGAATTTAGATGAAGCCCTGTGGAGTACTTCACGGGGCTTTTTTTATGACTAGAATTCACAACAACAAAGAATGACTAAGGAAGAAGGATACAACTTATGATTGAATTTTGGACAATGGCAGGGCCGGTAGTTTCGGTGGTTGCACTAATTGTTGCTTTTGTTTTGCTTGCTAGAGTTAAGGCGCTGCCTGCTGGTAATGCAAAAATGGTTGAGATCTCTGATGCTATTCGTGAAGGATCAATGGCCTTTTTGAATCGAGAATTCAAACTCCTTGGTGTTTTTGCAATTGTGATGTTTGGGGTTCTTTATTTTTCTCTAGGCTTTGCAACGGCTGGAGCTTTTTTGCTCGGTGCTTTTTTAAGCTTAACGGCTGGCTACATCGGAATGAACTCAGCAACTTCTGCAAACACTAGAACAGCTGAAGCCGCGCGCTCAGTTGGCAAAGGTGCTGCCTTAATGGCGGCCTTCGATGGTGGCGCAGTTATGGGGCTTTGTGTGGCTGGTTTGGGATTGCTAGGAGTCGGATTGCTGAATAAATTTTTTGCTGATTCAGCAAGCTTTACTCATATCATTCACGGTTTTGGAGCGGGAGCTTCTTCCATTGCACTTTTTGCACGAATTGGTGGAGGAATTTACACTAAAGCAGCCGACGTTGGTGCTGACCTTGCTGGTAAAGTTATTGCTGGAATTCCAGAAGACGATCCAAGAAATCCTGGTGTGATTGCCGATAACGTTGGCGACAACGTCGGTGACGTTGCGGGAATGGGGGCCGATATTTTTGAATCATTCGCAGCTGCTTGTGTGGCATCAATTGCGATTGCAGCAACTAGCTCGCCTGAAGTTATGCGTGCTTTGCTTAGTGGTGGTGGGTCTTTTATGTCAGATGCTGAAATTAGATCTTATGGCATTTTGTTGCCATTAATTTTATCAACGGTTGGACTTACGATCAGTTTGTTTTCAATCGTTGTATTTCGGTTTTTTAAAGAAGCAAAACCTGCTGTCGCGCTTAGATTTTGTTTGATGCTTCCTCCTTTGGGTTTCATTGCAATTTCTGCATATATTATTAATTCAATCGGTTTAAATCAAAACATTACAGCAACGTTGGCGGCTGGAGCCATCGGTGGTGGAATCATTGGCTTGATCACTGACTATTACACAAGCGCAGGACCTGTGATGAAAATCGCGATGTCGTCTAAGCAAGGCGGGGCAGGGACCAACGTAATTTCTGGATTGGCAGTTGGATTGGAAAGCGTGATTTCTTCGATATTTGTTATCGCGATTGTAGCTTATGTAGCTCATCACTTTTTAGGTTTGTACGGGATTGCAATTGCTGCCGTATCGATGCTCGCTGTAACGGCGATGGTAATGACCATTGATGCTTACGGTCCTATCTCTGACAACGCTGGTGGTATTGCTGAAATGAGTGGATTGGGCACTGAGGTTAGAGATATCACAGATGAATTAGATTCTGTTGGTAATACGACGGCCGCAATCGGAAAAGGTTTTGCCATTGGATCAGCGATTCTCACTGTGATTGCACTTTTTGCGGCTTACAAATTGGAAATTGATTTTGTACGAAGCAAAAATGGCGGGTCTCCACTATCACTAGACCTTACCAATGGAAATGTTTTGATTGGAATTTTGCTTGGCGGAATTCTTCCTTGTGTTGTTGGTGCGAGCACCATGACAGCAGTGGGAGTTGCTGCGGGAAAAATTGTTGAAGAGATAGGTCGTCAATTCCGCGACATCAAAGGCTTGCTTGAAGGCGTAGAAGGCGTGAAGCCCGATGCGAAAGCTTGTGTGGATTTGGCAACTAAAGCTGCTCTATCGCAAATGGTATTGCCAGGCATGGCAGCCTTGGTGGCCCCTCCGCTAATCGGATTTATATTGGGTGCAGAAGCTTTGGCTGGAGCCCTTGCAGGAGCCATGATTGTTGGTGCAGTTTTGGCTTTGTTTATGGCCAACGCCGGTGGCGCTTGGGACAATGCTAAAAAGCTCATCGAAAAAGGTGGACTTGAAGGTGAGAAAAAAGGTTCGGATGCACATAAGGCAGCTGTTGTTGGCGATACTGTGGGCGATCCGTTCAAAGATACTTCAGGCCCCGGCATTTCAATTCTCATTAAAGTAATGAGTGTTGTCAGTTTGATGATTGCGCCGTTACTAGCTTAAAAATATATGGCTGAATTTTGGAAACCCACGGCTCAGCAAATTGTAAAAAGAATTGTTCTTGAAGGCAAAGTTCAAAAAGTTGGATGCCGAGCACAGGTCATGGGACTGGTAATCGGCATTGGGCACATCAATGGATTTGTGCGAAACATGGACGATGGCCGAGTAGAATTATGCGTTAAAGGTGACGATTGGCGCATTGAAGACTTAATAAAAATTCTTCGCCGCAAGATGTATCCGCCAGTTGTTGTTGAGAGAGTGTTGACAGAGGATTTAGGGCCCGAGGATATCGAGCGATTGGCTATAACAAATGGTTTTGTGATTCGGCGTGGACAAAATTAAGAGAAAATTAAATTGTTTTTCATGAGCCGAAACGTTTTTAAGAAAATTACTTTTTGCAACAGGGTGAAACACTATCGTCTTTTGAGCATTTGCCCGTACAAATAAAATTGTAAATATCGCGGTTTTCAAAGTTAGCTACAGAATTGAGCATCTTATCAATCTCTTGAGGAGTGAAAGTTCCCCAGGCAGTAGGGGGCATGACAGGGCTGGGATAGAAATATTCATTCGGAATCTCAGGGCTACCTTTGCCGAAATGTCGATAATCTCGGAAGTGTGCATTTGTGTTTCGGCCGCACATTCCAAATGCAAATCCTAAGGCAGGTTTTGTTCCTCCGAACATAAAGGCGACTCGTCTGCGCGCTTCTTCTTGAGCGGATTGACAAGAGTTTAGATTTTGCTCGTCCGACTGATTTCCGGCGTGATTGCTTGATTTATCTGATGGAGCTGAATAGCCATTGGCAGTAGATAAAAAGTTGAAAGGCTGCATTTCGTCAAAAGGATTTACGGGAGCTGAATTTAGATCAAAAAATCTAAATTGAAATGAGGCGAGAAGCCGATCCTTTTTTTCTTGCTCGCTGATATCTTCTGGTTTTTTGATGGGGACTTCTCTAGATGCTCTGGCATGTTTTTCGTAGGTATCGGCATCAACTATAGGGCTAAGCAAAGTCATTTGAGTGGTCGAAAAAAGGTAAGCTTTTTTCAGTACCGTACAGCGTTCATCGGCAGGTAAGGACTGAAGGTAGCTGTCCCAATCTTTTTGTTTTTTCCAACCGGAACACTCGACCTTAATATGTTCGGGATTCATGTGATAGATCGAGATTGGGACTTTGTAGTGATGTTCAGGAAGATTGAACTCGCATTTCCAATCCTTAGTTAGTTCTTCTTTAGTATTGATAAATTTTCGTGCTTTTGCGGGCAAGTCTGCCAAGAGTTTTGACTGAAGTACGGCCATTTCTTTTTTAACTTTTTTTGCGAGGGAAATTTGGTCAGGAATACAAACATTGTTGTAGACCAAATAGAGTTGGTCGAGAAATTGAATGCGTGCTGCAAGATCATCGTCACTTCCGGCTTCTGGTTTCGCGTTGGAGGCGGTTGGGGCCAAATTTTCGTTGGGGGGATTCCCGAAATCGACTTTGTAAGAATGAGCGGGGTCGCTCATGCCTCCCTTGTCATCAGCCAAGGCCGTGGGAGCGGTCATGGCAAAGGCGGCAATAGTTATTGCTAGCGAAAATAAAGCATAAGAAAATCGCATATCACCCATATTCAGCCATTATAGCTAAATATCCAACACCACGGTTGACACACCGCATCATCTAGGCTACAAGGGGCTCTCTAAGTGGAGGCTCGAATGCGAAAATTGAAGTTGATGGTTCTATCTATGGCCATGTTGTCCCTAGTCCCTCAGGCGGTATTTGCCCAAGATTCTTACATTACTGAAAATGAAAAGGACTCCTTAAAGGCAAACAAAGAGGCGGCCTTTGCAAATATTGAAGACTTTTTCCAGGTCGCATTGAATGAAAAGCGGGACGAATTATTAGAGTTGGCGAAGCCCTATGGCAATGATGTCTATCGTGCTGTCAGAGCTTACTTTGAAATAGTTGGCAATATCTACAAAAGAACAGACGATGAAACCACCTCTCTTTATTCGGCATTTGCTTACATGCAAAAATATAATGGAGTCACGATTCCTTCTAAACTGGTAGCAAAAATATTTGATATGTTTTCCGATTTGCAGGGCATGAGTGATTTTGCCAAAGTTCCCCTCCAAAAATGGCTTAATGATGACTTAGAAGGGGTTAAAATATTTACTGACGAAAATGGTCTTGTAAACTTGTGGTTTAAACCAAAAGCCCATATTCGAAAAAGAATGACAATTTCATTTGCAGAGGATTCGTCTGATCCTGATTCCATGGTCTTTACTATAGCGATTAAGACCATGAACAAATTTGTTTTCAAAAATAAAGACGTCAAATCAAATCGTGGAACTCAATATTTGTACAACGACTTTCGAAACTTTTTTGATAAAAGAGGTCTTTTGACCGAAAAAATGGAAACGTTAGACTATTCCAAAGAAGCTTATTTAGATGTGTTGAACACCTATTTTAAAAAGCAAAAAGCAACTTCGATGCCAACTTTTGTTGAGATTCAAGGTTTTGAGTTCTTTGTAAAAAATTCTGGGATTCCATTTGCAGGGACCTTGTCGCCTGAAATTACTGAGATTGTAATTTTACCTGGCTTTGAAAAAGTAGATCCAAAATACTTAATGGATGCCGCCTTCATGAAGATCCAGTCGCTTGTAAATGTTGAAATGCCTATCGGTTCTTTTTGAAGTGTTGATGGGGCTTTTGGGCGGTTCTGCTTAGGGATAGGCAGACCTGCCTAGTCCTAGGCGCAATTATAGCTGATTGGGGAACGAATTTTGTTGTTTTCCATTGAGCTTAATCAAATCTTAATACTCGCGCTATGCCAAACTGGTATTCTTAAATCAGGTGAAACTCTATAGGATGGGTGCGTTTAGCATCGCTATATTTTTGTGTTTGATGACGAGTGAGCTCGCACGGGCTCAGGCGCGGGTTGATCATAGTAGTGACTCGACTTCTGGCGGAGTAGTTGATGAAGGGAAGATCTCAACAGAGACTCAAGTGCAAGAAGGTGTAAAAAAAGCTTTTTTGGAAACAATTGCAGATTTAGATAAAAGCGCCAAAGAAGCAAAGACGGCAAAAGATAAAGCGGAATTTGAGAATTCTGCCAATGCGTTTAGAAAAATTCTTCCAGATACGACAAATATTCCAAAAGAACAAATAGGAGTTTTTGTAGATTTTTTGAAACCCTCTGATGGTGATAATAATAATGTGGTGCTTGTTTCGCCAGATGCTAACGGTAAGAAAGAATTAAATATCGGAAGCGGAAATGAATCTGGTGTTAAGATTAAATCCGGCGAGACTAGAACTGTTGATGACAAATATGCGAAAGCATTAGAGGGGAAGGAGTCAGGGAAAACTGCCGACGGCGGTAAGGTTGTCTTGGCCAATCCAGAAGATTCACAAATTAAAAACTCGAAATCTGCCATGATCGCCACGTATGCAGCATCGATTTTGGACAAGCAAAAATCCGACGAGCACCAAAACCAAGGTGTGGCCACCTCAAAAGGTGCGCTTGATCAGGCACGATCAGATATTGGTGGTTCACCCGGGTTTGGCGGAATTGGTGACATTCATTCCAGCACCTCCACAAAAAGTATTGCGGATAGTTTAGCGGAAGCTGCTAAGTCGAGCTTGGGTGTGGGCAACGGAAATTTGGATCTAGCGAATTTTAAAGCGGCGAGTCCAGAAGTGAGAAGTTCTCTTTCTAATTTGTCTCTAAATTCGGGTGGTCCTGGATACAATGGTCTGTCACAAACCGATACTTTGCTCAATCTAGCAGGCGATCGTAATTTTCAGGATTTGATTTCTTCAAGACTCTCTAAGCAGGCTGTTAGAGATTTTAACTTAGCTACGGCTGGTGCTGAAATATTGGGAAATCCCAATTTACCAGAGATTGGTGTGGCGGCGGCAAAGAGTTACATCTTAAACAATTTGAGCTCGGCTCAAATTGTGGCCAGCTCACCCGCTCTAAAAAAATTAAGTAGTCAACTTGGCGGCACGGGCAATGATGCCTTTCTGTTGCAAGATCCGCTCACATTGCGTTGGTTGGCCTTGGCCAATGAACTTGGCAACGGCGACAAGGCAAAAATTCCACCGTTTCTTGCTATGAAAATTAAAGAATACAAAAGTAGTTATCCAAAGCTTGTCGCCTGGCTAAAGTTGCTTAATGAAAATGATGCCATGGGATCTCTTAGTCAGTGGAAACCTGACTGGGCGCCTGAACGTTATTCTGAGTTATGGCAGGACAAATATAAATCGTTCCTGAACGTCCATCGCGATACGGCTGAAAAAGAAAAAGCCTTGCTCAAAGAAGTTTCGGCTTCCTTAACTTCAGCACAAAAGAAAAAATCTGAAGCATTTGTTTCGGACCTAGGAAAAATTTCTCGTTGGATCAAAAAGCAAAATAAGATGAGCTCTTCTTTGCCTCTAGTCTGGGTAAAGAATGTTGGTCCCGCTACGAACCTCGGCCAAATTTGGTACAAGAATTATAAAGACGAATATCAATGGGCGCATTATCACAAATCGAAATTGCTATTTGTTGCTTTAACCTATGAGCGGGTTCAAAAGGATTCAGGTCTCAAGCAACTTATTGTAGATGCTCAAGAGTGGGCTATGTTCCTCGAAGAATCGAAGGCGACTCTCGATCGGCCATTGGCTGCCGGTTCAAGCAATACTAAATAGATTGTGCTAGGACAAAATTTTGAGGCGGTGTCCTAGTGAGATTTGGCTTTTGCTTTTTCAGCAACTTTCAACACGAAGCCTTTTCCTTTGTTCATCGCTTCATTGACACCGTCTACAACGTCATGGACGCTTTCTACAACTTCGTCGACATTGCGATTGAAAACTTTTTGAAAGCCTTCCAACACATTTTGCTGAAGGGTCTTTTGTAGTTTCTTAATTTCTTCACGAATGGTTTCTTTAATGAGTTCCGGAAGGTCGGAATGCGACTGTCTATTTTGGGCAGTTTGAATCATGTTTTGCACAAACTCTGCCTGAGTTAATTGCTGAACTTTTGATTGAGCGACGATCCACTCTTTTTGAGTGCGGAGAATGCTGACTCGTAGGGTATCGACGGCAGACTTTTTTGTGCTAGTTTTTGTTTTGTGGGCCTTTGTCGTTTTTGTTTGGGTCATGGCAGTTCCTTTCAAAGAGGGTTAATTTTTTCTCGTTATATCACTAAATTTTAGCGCGGCAAGCGAGATTCTTCATCCAGATTCGGTGTCGTTGGATTGTGATTAATGTTACTTACACGCCATCGGTGTCAAATATTAGTGGCTGTCACAAATAATGACAGTATTGTTTGAGACTTTTGACCAATTTTGCCCATAAAAGCTAATAAAAATATCGACATGTCATTTCGCGGTCATTGGTCTTTTCTTTGCCTGCTTATAGACTTGTAGCTGTGAGGGGACCGTTAATTGAACTTGATTTGGTTGCTTATGTCGCCAACCTCAAGCTTTTATCAAAACTTTCAGGAGGCAAAAGGCAGCTTCCTGTTATCAAGGCCAATGGCTATGGCCATGGCGCGGCTCTGCTTGCGCAGGCTATAGAGGCAAATTTTGATCGCAAGCAAGTTCCAATGGTTTGTGTCGCAAGGTGGTGCGAAGCCGAGGCTTTGCGCCAAGTTGGAATCAAGATACCCATCATAGTTTTAAGTCAATATTCTTCGGAGGAAATTGATAGTTCTCATTGTCGAGATATTTATTTGTATGTCTCAAATTCTCAGGATCTTGAAAGTTTGGCTAGTTTAAAAAACGAAACTCAAAAAATTGCTGGATTGTATTGGCATATAAATTCTGGAATGAATCGCTTAGGTTTTGATTGGCAGATGATTGCCGAAAAAGAAGAAGCAGCTAAAAAGTTTATCGAATTAATTAAACGATTAAAATATGCGGGCTATCAAAGCTGCGGATTTTCTTCTCATCTTGCAAAAGCAGAGGAAGCTCCAGAAGTTTTAAGCCAGGAACAGGCTCGGCGGTTTAGTTTAAGTTTGAGTGCTATTAAAAAGGCTTGGTCTGCTGAGCTTGGAATTTTCCCTAACGAAATTCATTTTAGCAATTCGGCTGGTTGTCCTTGGAACTTGTTAAAAGAAGAAACCGATAATCGACCTGGGCTTTTGACCTATGGAATGTTTCAAGATCAAGGATCTAAAGATTTTTTAATTTCCAAATTTCCGGACCTGAAAGATCTCAGTCCTGTGTTGACTCTTAAGGCGCCAGTTCGATCGATTCAAAAAATAGAAAAGGGTGATGGAGTTAGTTATGGGCATAGGTTTTTATGCCAAGAAGATAAATGGATTGCATGCATAGCATTTGGATATGCCGATGGTTTGCGAAGAACTTTGGGTCGGTCAGCATCTGGTGCTTCTGAATTACGTTTTTTTGTTGAAGGGTTTGCTGCGGATATTGTGGGCACGGTCACCATGGATATGGTTATGGTGGATTTGACGGAACACCCTCAGTTGGAGGCCTTAAAAACTAGGCTGTCAAAAGGTGATGCGCTTTGGGCCTATTGGCTCTTTGATGGGCAGGATGCCGAAAGGCACGCAAAAGTTTTAAATACGATCACCTATGAAATCACTTGTGATTTTAGCTCTCGCGTTCAGCGAAGTCCTTTACCGAGGGCAATATGATGCTTCAAAAGTTACAGTCTCTCGGTCGATTTGTAATGTTTGTTTTTGAATCGTTAAGGTGGACTTTTAGAAAACCTCATAGATTTCGTTTGTTACTGGATGAAATGCAATTCATCGGAAATGAAAGTTTGGGAATTGTCGCTTTGACGGCTATTTTTACCGGCGCCGTTTTTGCTTATCAAAGTTGGCTTGCATTTGTGATGGTCGGAACAGAATCATTGGTCGGAGTGAGTGTCTCTCTTGCCTTGGTGAGAGAGTTGGCTCCCGTGATGACGGGTTTGGTTGTGACGGGGCGAGCTGGTGCGGCGATGGCTGCTCAGCTTGGAAACATGCGCGTTACCGAACAGATCGATGCCTTGGAAGTTATGGCCGTTTCACCGCTTCAATATTTAGTGGGGCCCAAACTTATTGCTTCGACATTGGCACTGCCACTTTTAACTGCGATTTTTGGAATGATTGGTAATCTCGGGGGCTATGTGGTGGCGGTTTATGTCTGCGGGGTGGATCCCGGAATCTATGTCGCCAAATTAAAATACTTTATGGATCCTTGGGATTTTTATCATGGACTTATGAAAGCTGGTTTTTTTGGGTTCTTGTTAGCTGCGATTGGAACGTATCAAGGCTTTAAGGCGAAAGATGGAGCTCAAGGTGTTGGTAAGGCAACTAATGATGCTGTTGTTTATGCTTTCGTGTGTATTTTAGTTTTGGATTATTTTTTAAGCGTGTTGCTTCCAACCGGGGTGAGGACGCAGTGATGAAGGCAGGACAAGAGACATCAATTTCGGCAACAATACCAGCCATTCACCTACATGAGGTTTACAAACATTTTGAGGGCGCTCAATTGCCAACTCTTCAGGGTATGAATCTATCTGTAAAAACGGGAACAATTCATGTCCTCCTTGGGCATTCAGGTGGTGGAAAATCCGTTACTCTAAAGCATGTTCTCGGTCTGGTTCAACCAGATAAGGGGCAAGTGTTGGTTCATGGTCAGAATATTGGCGAATGTTCCTCGGTCGAGTTGGTAAAATTAAGGCGTAAATTTGGGATGCTTTTTCAGAATTCGGCGCTCTTTGATAGCTTGAGCGTAAGAGGGAATATTGCTTTTCCACTTTATGAGCATCGATCGGAATTGAGTGAAGAAGAGATACTACGCCGTGTCGAGTCTCTTTTGGAGAGCGTAAACTTGTCAAACTGCCTAAACAAAATGCCAAGTGAACTCTCAGGTGGAATGAAGAAGCGAGTGGGGCTTGCCCGAGCTATCGCTTTGGATCCAGAAATTTTGCTATTTGATGAGCCAACCACCGGTTTAGATCCTCAAACAGCAAGAGTCATTGATGATTTGATTGTCAGCACGAGTCGTCGTCTGAGCGCTAGTTCCTTGATTATTTCCCATGATGTCCACGCAGCCCTTCGAATTGCTGATTTTGTGAGTATGATATGGGAAGGTCGTATTATAGAAACTGCGACGCCTGAAAACTTTCTTAAAAGTGAGCAGGTCGTTGTTAGAGAATTTTTATTAAGTGCTGGGGTGATATGAGAGAGGCAACTAAAGGACACGCAAAAGAGTTTCAAGTAGGGTTTTTTGTCTTTATTGCCCTTTTGGTTGTTGCGGCTTTTTCATTCCGAATTACAGAAACGCCAATCTTTTATTCGGGCACGCAAATTACAGCTTATTTAGATGACGCGACGGGTTTGTTTAAGAAGTCGAAAGTAAAAATGGCTGGAATTGACGTAGGGCTTGTTACAAATATTGAGCTCGAAAAGGGGCGCGCAAAAATTACTTTGACCATTGCTCAGGAAAATCAGATTCCTGAGGGTGCAAAGGTGATTCCTAGGCCATTAGGGATTTTAGGCGATAAATATCTCGAAATTATTTTACCTGATGACGAGAATGGGCGTTTGCCTTCGGATCAGGAAGATCGAGCTCCAAATTCTATTCTTATAAAGCCTGATTCAATAAAAAATGATGAGAAAGATACCAGTTCCATGATTTGGAATTTTGTTTTTCCTTCGGCTATGGCACAGACTCCATCTCGTAAACTTAAAGATGGTGACGTGATTCAAACTAAAAATAATGCCGCGACAGTAGATGACTTAGCTCGTCAATTTGCGGATGTTACTGCTGATTTAAAAATCATTTCTAAGACCTTGAGGATGATGGTCGAAGGGAAAGACACAAGTTCTCCTTTGGGAAAAACTCTAGTAAACACGGAGGAGCTCACCCGAAATTTAAATTTAGTTGTTAAAGAAAATCGAACAGATATGAGACAGGTGTTAAAGTCGCTTGCCAATGTCAGTAGGTCATTGGAAGAAGTTACAAATGATGAAAAAAAAGATGGTCTTGGAAAAGACATCCAAGATTTGGCTAAGTCCACTCAGAAACTTGCAAAAACTATAAAACATATTGAGAGTATCGTTGAAAAGGTTGATAACGGACAAGGAACATTGGGGAAGCTCGTTAATGATTCCGATACGATTTCGGAGTTTAACAAGGCCTTGGTGACTGTGAATGCGGCTTTGGATAGGGCAGAACGGACACGAATTTATTTGGAGGCAGTTCCAGAGATCGCGGTTGATACTCGAGAGGCAAAAACCTATATTGGAATGCGCCTCGCTCCAAGAGACAATACGGCATACATCGGGCAAATGGTCGTGACGCCTGAAGGCGCCACCACGCGCAAGGTGACTCGCACGACTGTAGACGGCGGAGCGCCTACAGTTACAGAAACCGAAGAAACTAATCCTTCAGGATTAAAGTTTTCGGCTCAATATATGAAAAAGTTCTGGAACACGGGTTTCCGGGTTGGATTATTCGAAAGTACTGGCGGAGTAGCCCTTGATCAATTTATGTTTAACGATCGATTTTCAATAAGTGCCGAACTTTTTGATTTGTCGAACACTCCAAATCTAAAATTAAAAGCGAGTTACAAGTTATTTGATATTTTAATGGTGACGGCTGGAGCTGAGCAAGTTTTGAATTCTAATGTTTTTGCTTTTGTCGGAATTGGGTTAAGTTTCTCGGACGAAGACTTGAAGACTATTTTGCTGTTCCCTGGAGTGCCGTAGATGGCAAAAGATCCAAAAGATGCTAACGAGACTCAGACGGACTCTGACGTTACCGTAACCTTAACTGATATTGGATATAAAAATTCTGATGCAGATATTAACAAGGCGCTTCGAAAATTGTTGGGTTCGCAGAAACTAAAAACCAAAAATGAAAAACAGGTTCTCTTGATGCTGCACGATCCTATGTCGCGCAAAGAATATCTTTCTTCTGAGTCAATCGAGATTCCAAGTTCTTATGTTGGTGGTGCCATGATTTTGGGACCGTATCCTCTTGAAGATCTTTACAACAAGGTTAAGGCAGGTTTGCTCTTGAAGGAAGATCGTTTGCAATACAATGGTGATAGATGGAAGCTCATTGTGGAAAGTTATCCCGAGTGGGCGGTTTTCCTTAGGTCTGGAAATGAGCTCGGTGGAAGATCGGAATTTACTCAGTCACAATCCACGACAGAAGAATTAACAAGGACAGATCTTGATATGGACGAAGTATCGATGGGCGAGTCTGGATTGGAGCTTGAAGATGTTCCAGGCGAATATTCTTCGGCTAAGCGCGATCGACGGGGAGAATCACTAGCGGCTTCTGCGAAATCGGAAGAGTTGTCAAAAGTTAATGAGCCGGGCACGGAAACTAAGTCTAATGTTAAGAGGCGGGAACAAGTTAAATATCGTCCTCAACAGAATAAAGAGAGCTCTACTCTGTCATGGTTGCTTATGCTAACTATTTTGATAGGGGCTGGGAGCTATTGGTGGGTCAAAAAATCAAGTGAACTTTTGGTAGAAGAAAAACCACCAGAATATTCAGGATATGTTGCAGAAGCTCAAGTTAGAAATCGTCAAGAGTGGCCTGAAAAGGTGCGGCCCTTAAGTCCAGAATCAATGTTTGTAGACGATGGACCTTTGCTTAAAAAAATTCGTCCAATACTTCGCGCATATGAGTCGGGGGTGAATGCGCTGTCGAGGCAAGATGAATATCTGCTTCGTAGGCTCGCTTCACCGGCAAGCGCGAGTTGGAAGGTTCGGAAAATAGCTGCAAACCAACTTGCGGTTTATTTGCTTTCGAGGTCGAAGCCGGAAGAGGCGCGTGAAATATTGCAGCCTATTCTTCAGGCCGAGACTTTGGATTTTATTACGCTCGTAAATAATGCCATCATTGATTTAACAGAGCTGAATCTTTCGCAAGCCCGTGATTCGTTGAGAGTTTCATTGCGTATTGATCAAAGTATGAAATGGATTTCTTTAAGTTTGCTGGGTTACCTTGAAGGGCTTGACGGACACTGGGAAGAGTCGAATCGTTATTTCAAAGATGCTTTAAATCAAAATCAGAACAACCCTTTTATAAGCGGCTTGTGGCTGAAGGTATTGATTCGTCAAAACAAAGGGTCGAGTTTTCAAATTCAAAAACTTGTTGAAGATGCGCTTTGGGCTGATCCTGATACATTGATTGATTCTCCTATCCCGGCGCCTCTTGCTGGAGGTGTTATTCAATCCGAGGCTTTAGAGGGGATTGTGAAGGGCGCTGAGCAGCTAGGGAAAAAACTTAGCAAAGGTAGATTGTTGTTTGCCCGTTGGCTACAGGGGCGAGTCATTAGTTTCAGTGCCCTTACATCGCCGCTTTCTGAAGTTTCGCAAGAGTTAGCTTTGGAGGAGTCGCTTCAGTCTCAGGCCCTATATGCATACACTTTGCAGCGGCAAGGAGAGGTTGAGAAAGCTTCTGAAGTCTTGTCGAAAATATTGCCGCTAGTTGAAAAGGGCGAAATCAATTCTTCGTGGCTGTGGACTTTTGCTGGAGATATTCAGGCAAAAAGAACTCAAATCGATCAGGCAATTTTATATTATCAGGCAGCTTTGAATAAAAATTCTTATGACTATGCCGCCGTTCATGGTTTGGGGCTAATGCTTCGAGAGCGAAGTCAATTTGATGTGGCAGTACAAAAAATGCAAGAGTCGAAAAATATCGGACCTCATTTTATTCCGGCACAACTAAGAATTTCGAGATTTGAATGGCAAGCCCTTCTTGGGGTTCAGTGATATTTCTTGAGGAATTTCCGAATCTGGAATCCCAAATTTTCGTAATTCAATTCTGTATAAATCTAGCAACGTGTCCTTTTGAAAAAGCAATTCTTGTTTCCAGATAGGATCGTCGAGGTCGAGGACCAGAATATTTCTTGCTCCATGCCGCTCAATGCCATAAAATTTTACTTTTTCACCAAAAATGGGCCCGGCAGCAGCTCTCCAGGCTCGGATCCAGGAAAGGGCCTTTAAGCCGCCCATTAAATCGCCGACGCTTGCAATACTACTTGGCTTAGACATTGACTGAGAGGCTACCTTTGGCCGATGCTTGAGGCAAGAATTATGAAGAGTTTCTTATCCATAACTTTGAATTCGCTAGTGATTGCGCTAGTTCTAAGCAGTTGTTCTTATAAGCTAAGACGTGGGGATAAGGCTTTGCTGAATCTGGCTGGAAAATCCGGGAATAGCACTGGAAAGCAAACAATTTATATTCCGGTTATTGAAAATCTGGCAACGACTGTGGCTCCAGAGGCCGTTTTGACCGAGGCCATGAGAGAAGTGTTTTCGACTCAGCCAGGGTTGAAAGTGGTAGGTCGGGAAGCTGACGCAGATTATATTTTGCTTGGAAAAGTTAGCCAGTATGGCAGCAGGTTCTTTAACCCCACTTCACCCTCGACTGCTGATGCTTCAAGTCGTGGAGGAATGCTTCAAAATCAAGTAACGGCTGCGGACATCAAGGTGTACATGGTGGCCGATTTTGAAATGTTGGAAAATACATCAAAAGATTTAAGACGAAGTTTATGGACAAAAAATTTAAAAGAAGAAACTTCCTTTGAGGCGTCTTCACGTTACGACGAATTATCTGGGGCAAGTTCTGCAGCCCATATTAATCGATCTAGAGAAATGCTTCAGCTTCAAAAAATATCGAGAGATATGGCTCGAAAAATTTTGGACCAGGTTAGTCAGGATTTTTAAAATGCAGTCTGCTCAGTCTTTGTTTGCAAAAATACATAAATCAGAATGGCCCGCAATCATTATTCTAGAGGGTAACGATGCCTATTTAAGACGTGAATTTAGAGACGCATTAAAGCGAGAAGGATTCGACCTTCATTATAAAGACCTAAAGAAAAAAGGTCCTCAGCCCCATGATGAAGATTTGAGTTATTCAACGTCTCTTTTTGCATCTTCTTCATTTGTTTGGCTAGAGTCTCAGGCCAGACCAGACAGGTGGGCGGCCGATTCGAAAAAAATATGGGAGCGCATGTGTGAGCGCGCCGATGGTCAGGGATTGATTTTGTGTTTGCAATTACCGGTGCCAACAAAATCTAAGAAAAATAAAGTTGCAGCTGCAAATGAGGAAGTTTTTCGATTTGAGGTGTCTCCGGCAGAGTACCCAGCCTGGATAAAGCGGATGGACAAAAAACATGATGCAAATTTGTCTCCAGAGAAGTTAGTTTTTTTACAAAATTTTAATGAGGAACTCATTACTTTGGATGGTTGGATTGAGCTCTGGTCATTGGGGGGCGACGTTTGGTCAAAAATTGTGCTGGGGTGGGGCGACGGAAAAGGAAGCATGGCATCGCCTTCAGATAATATTTCTTCGAATCCCGCTTACGCCTGGGTTGATGCGGTTCTTTCGGGTGATGCACGTGTTGCAAGTTTAAGGCTTCATGAACTGATGAAAGATTCCAATGACCCATTGCCCCTACTGGGATTGATTTCAAAGACGTTAAAGATATGGGCCGCACTTGAATCCGGCGTAACGCCAAGTGGAGAGCCGCCATTTTTGATTGATAAAATAAAGAAAGCCTTAAATCGTCGAAATTCAAATCGCAAAATTGGCGAACAGAGCGGTTGTAAATTAATCAAAGCAGCTTCAAAGATAGATGTGTTGTTAAAGAGCAAGCCTATTGATTCGCAAGCTGCATTGCTGCAGTTGACGGCACTCAGCTTTAAAAATTAGCTTTTAAAAATTAGCTTTAAAAATTACTGAGAGGCTTGAGCTTGTTTTGTTAATCGTGAAATTTTTCTAGCGACTGCGTTCTTATGGAACAAGCCTTTGTTCGCAGCAGTGTTAAGCGCACGTGTTGCTTTGTTTACGATTTCATTTAAATTTTCAGATTTTTCGGCAATCGCTTCGCGAGCTACGCGTACGGCCGATTTCACTTGGCTTCGTGCCATAGTGTTGAAATCAGTTTTTTTAAGTGTCTGACGGATACGTTTCTTAGAAGACTTTTTATTTGCCATTGGTGGCTTCATAGTGAAAAGGACAGCTGTCTGTCAAGATATCAAAGGCTTGAGTTCCAAAAATGAATGTTCAGATGCTGAACTGCGGAGGCGAAGTTGGGCGGGCCACTCCCTCGAATGGGACATACAGCTAGACACTCATAAGTTACTGTAATCGTTACTTATTTTTTGCAATGTTCTTGGCTTCCGTCCATAGGGCTTCTTTCTCGCTCGGGCTGAGCTTTTGCCAGACCAGGCCTTTTTGTAGCGCGAGAGACTCGGTTTTCTTGAAACGAGCAATGAATTTTTCATTGGATCGATTCCCGATTTCCTCTGGGCAATGGCCTAGGTGCCTCGAGAGTTGAGCCAAGCTAAATAGAAGGTCGCCTAATTCTTCTGTGATGGCCTGAGGGCTCTGCTCCTTGGTCGGAGTTTCGAGTTCGGCTTTTAGTTCTAGAAACTCTTCTTCAACTTTTGCCATCACTTCTTGGACATTGGACCAGTCGAATCCAAAACCTTGGGTTTTTTCTCCGATTCTTGAAGCTCTCTGGAGTGAGGGAAGGGCTTTGGGTATGCGGCTGATTTTGTCAGCCATCGATTCTTGGAGCTCCCCACTTCGCTTTGCCAGGGTGGCTTCTCTGGTTTTTAGGATTTCCCAAGCAAGTGCCGCTTCCTCGGCGGAGGCATATTTTTTATGTGACGCGTCAAAAACGTGCGGATGTCGTCGCTCTAGCTTTTGGCTTAGGTCTTTGGCAAGTTGGTCTAGAGTGATCGCCGGATTCTGTTCCTCTAGCAGACAAGTGTGTAAGATAACTTGAAAGAGTAAGTCGGCGAGCTCTTGCCGGGCTTCGGGGCTGCCAACTCCCTGAGTTTGAAAGGCATCCTTGTATTCGTAAAGTTCTTCTAAAAAGTATGGAAAAAGGTTTTCGAAGCTTCTTGTTGATAGCCAAGGACAACCTCTATGAGAATCTCTAAGAATTCTCACCATTTGAACGGCTGCGTCAATATCGGAAGAAGCCTTGAAACTTTTGTTCTGCATCCTCATTCTTTCGCCTCTCTATGCCGAAAAATCAATAAGGAATTAGCAATAAATGCCAGAATATAAAGCAGAAGTACTAGAAAGCGATATTAAAGATTTGAGCCCATCCAAATTGATGCGCATCAAAGCAATTTGGCGCAAGTGGGATAGGCGTTTACATCTCGGTGATGCCATCGCTTCATTAGCACTTGTGGGATTCATTTCAATGATGTTGAGACAGCGTTGGAGTACCCATAATTTAGAGCTTACGCGAGGCAATGCTTCGGTTTGGATTTATCTTTTAATTTCTTTTGCGTTTTGGTCGTTGCAAATTTTCTTAAAGAGAGAAACACCAGAGTTTGTGGCCAAGCGAAAAGATGCTCTGGTTGGCATGTTAATTCTTGCAACCTCATTGGCATCGTTCAAACTAATCTTAATTTTTCAAATGGATATTTTGGCGGGCTATTTTGTAGGCGTTCCTGCAACTTTGTTTCTATTTTTAATTCCTGTCGCCGCTCCAACAATGATTTTGCGCCTTTTAATTAAGCCTCCTCAGGTCTTAATTTTTTCATTGGTTCATGCTTTGTGTTTAGCCTACCTACTTGAATCGGCGTATCTATTTGGAGTGTATGTTTTTGTAGCGTCGGTAGCTGGCTCCATGTTTATTTCTCAGGCAACAACTAGAAGTACTTTGCATTTGGCAGGATTTAAAACAGCGATCGTTTGTGCTTCGATGGGCGTTCTTTTGGCACTCACTTGGCAAGGAGGCTTGCCCAATATTTCTATTATGGATCCTCGCCTCGCAGCTCAAGGTTTTATGCCTTGGGAATCCGCCATTTGGTGTTTTTTCGGAGCGGCTGCCGGTGGGTGGTTTTCGGCCATGGTCGCTCTCACGCTGACTCCTCTTGTGGAATCACTTTTGGATTACACAACGGATCTCAAACTTTTAGAATTAGCACGGATGGATCATCCCTTATTGAGAGAACTTGTTCTTAAGGCGCCCGGCACATACCATCATTCTATAATTGTGGGTTCACTTTGCGAGGCTGCGGCAGAAGCGGTTGGGGCGAATGCTTTATTGTGTCGAGTTGCGGCTTATTATCATGACATAGGAAAAATTGGTCGTGCAGAGTATTTTGTTGAAAACCAGGGGCCCGTGAATCCTCATGATCGTATGAAGCCACACCTGTCGGCAAAAATAATTATCGCTCACGTTAAAGAGGGTAAGAAAATTGCGAAAGAGTACAAGCTTGGCGAGGCTATCTCAGATTTTATTATGGAACACCACGGTCGTTCAATGGTGCGATATTTTTACAATAGGGCTCAGCAGGAGGCGGCACAGCCAGGATCTGGAATTAATCCCGACGCCATTTCAGAAGACGATTTTAGGTACCCTGGACCGAATCCGAGAACAAAAGAAACGGCCATCATGGCATTGGCAGATTCGTGTGAAGCTGCCACTCGATCGTTAGTTGATCCAACGCCGGCGCGAATTGAAGCCATGGTTCATAAAATTATAAATAAAGCGTTGAATGAAGGTTTATTGGATCATGCTGACATCACACTCAGAGAAGTTCGTCTGGCGGGCAAGGCTTTCACCAGAATTCTAATGGGGCTCCATCACCACCGCGTTGAGTATCCCGATCAAGAAGAGGGGCTGCCTGTTAAGAGTGCTGCTTCACAAACAAAAATTGAGTTAGAAAAAGTTCCCGAAATTCCACATAAGCTTTATGGTGAGTTGGCCTTAAATTTGGATGATAAAGATCCGGCAATATTGGCAGATGAAACACATGGAAAAGTTCATCCATTTAAAACTAAAAAGTGATATATCGTTATTATGAGAGTTGATTTTTCGTCGGGTGATTCACTTGAAGACGATACGTGTTTGGCACTTTCTAGGTCTGAAATTAGAAAACTGTTTCGCTTCTTAGAAAGCCACTTGAAAAAAGAAGCGGAATGGGGGATTGCCCTCGAAAGATTGGGCGTTGAATCTGTCGGTTCCGTACAGGTGCACGTGTGTGATGATCTCGATATGCGTGCGATTCAAAAACAATATCGCAAATTAGATAGGACAACTGACGTTTTAAGTTTTCCATCAATTGAAATTCCTGGGATTTCTACCCAATATTCCTGTGTGCCTAGGGCAGAACGGTCATGGGGACAGCTTGTTCTCTCGCATGAGGCCGTTGAGCGCGGAGCCAAAAGGGCCCGAAGAAAGTTGAGTGAAGAATATTTGGAAGTCCTCATTCACGGTTTTTTGCATTTGCTGGGCTTTGACCATGTTATAGGTGCTGGGGTCAGCCGCCAGCACGCCAAACGCATGAAGGCTCTTCAGGCCCAATTGCTCACAGGATATTTAAAAGGCCTATCCTAGTTCAGCTTTAGGTCGGGCTGGGACAAGCCACCCATTTTGCTTTCAGGTGCTAGGCTTGCTTGTGTTCAAGGCAGGAGCTATGATCTGCCACCATGTCCGTAGCGGAAATGGATCAAGAATTACCCAATAGCCCACGCGAACTTCAGAGCATTCTGAGTCGAATGACGACTCAAGTGAATGAGCTTTGGGGGTTTCTTTGACGTCGATGGCAAACAGCGACGTATCTTAGAAATTTCTGCTCAAGAAGAAGATCCTAGTCTTTGGTCGGACAATCAAAAGGCCGCAGCTCTTTTAAAGGAAAAAAAGGCTCTTCAACTTATTTTGGCGCCTTGTTTGGAAACAAGAAGAAAAATCGAAGATGCGAGCACGCTTTTGGAATTGTGCAGAGAAGGCGGAGAGCAGCTCGATAAGGACTCACTTTCAGAAATTCATTCGTCCATTCGACAAGGCCGAGAAGGTTTTAGAAAGTTACGCTTGCAGAAAATGTTAAGCGGCGAACTCGACTCCGCTGATTGCTATATTTCGGTCAACGCAGGAGCTGGTGGTACGGAGGCTTGTGACTGGGCCGGGATGCTGGCGCGTATGTATACTCGATATGCAAACGATAAAGGATTTAAAGTTTCAACAATTGATTTTACCGAGGGTGACGGCGCTGGTTATAGGGGCATCACTTTTGAGATCAATGGTCTTTACGCTTATGGATACTTAAAAGCCGAGATAGGTGTTCATCGCTTGGTGCGTATTTCACCGTTCGATTCAAATGCACGAAGGCATACAAGTTTTGCCAGTGTCTTTGTCTATCCCGTCATTGATGACAATATTGAAGTAGATTTAAAAATGGAAGATGTTCGCGTTGACACCTACCGTGCAAGTGGCGCGGGCGGGCAGCACGTTAACAAAGTAGAATCTGCCGTGCGTATGACCCACGGCCCTTCGGGAATTGTGGTTCAGTGTCAGGCGGAACGATCTCAAATTCAAAACCGTGAAAAATGTTTAAAAATGTTAAGAGCACAACTTTATGAAATGGAGTTGAAAAGGCGGCAGGAAGAAACAGAAAAGTTGAATTCCACAAAAAAATCTATTTCTTGGGGTTCACAAATTCGAAATTACGTTTTTCAACCTTACCAGATGGTCAAAGACGTTCGTACTGGCGTGGAAACTAGTTCTATTCAAAGAGTTATGGACGGTGATATTCAAAATTTTATTGAGAATTATTTGATGCAGGAGTCAGAAGGTACTCTTGGAGAAAGCGCGGTTTCTGGAGACGATCTTTAGTAAGTTTTTGAAGATCTGATTAGGCTGCATCATCAACATCTTCGGCAACTGAAATAGCATTGGATAATGCTTCCATTTCATTTTCGCCGGACTGTTTTTTGGGATCTAGAAACATGACGACAAATTTTTCGAAAAAATGTGGATCGAATTTTTTGTCGATGTTTTCTTTCATCAATTTGAGTGCGGTCAATGCATTTTTGCCCTTTGAATAGCTTCGATTGGTTGTCAGGGCGGAGAAAGCGTCCGCTATTGTCACAATTTGTACTGATGAATCTAGCTTGGAGGCGATCAAACCTTTGGGATACCCAAGGCCTCTTAAATCTTCGTGGTGGGCCTCCGCGCATAGTGGAATGATATCTTTGAGGTCCCTATGTTTTTTAAGCAAATTGGCTCCATCGCTAGGATGTTTTTTCATGCGCTGCCATTCTTCATCATTTAGGGGGCCCGCTTTGTTTAAAATGTTGGGGTCAACGAGCGATTTTCCTATGTCATGAAGTAAGCCCGCAACACCAATGTCCGAAATTTCTTCTTTGGTCCAGAGGCCAAGGCTTTGTGCGAGGGCAACGCCGTAAGCGGAGACTCCAACTGAGTGAGCATAGGTGTAATGATCGTGACTGCTCAATTCAACGAGGTGAATAAAGGCGTGCCGACTGCTCGAGATAAAGTTTACACATTCTTTTGCGAAAATTTGCGCAGAGGCAATGGCCACTTTTGACGAAGGGTCTCTCATCATTTGGTCGACAATTTCGACGGCATAATCGGTAAGGACTGAAGCTTTTTCTCGATCATTATGAGTCGAGCTTTGAATGATTCTGCTTACGTTTTGTTCGAGTTGTCCAAAATATTTGTCTTTGGATGACTTATGAATATAAAGGTAGGGAAATTTCCCCCAAAAGCGACTCATTAGTGAACTGCTAAGTTCTAGGTTTTTTGGTTTGACCAAAAAGAATGCCGTGCCTGCACGAACATAAAGTTCAATGTCTTTTACGAATGAGGGCTGCAGGCCTTCAATCGATACAGGAAGATATTCCCCCTTGGGGTCCCTATAGTCGACAGGATTAAAATTTTTCGAATTCTGGCTCATATCCCTTTACCCTCTATTGTATCGGAATAGGGCTGCAAGAGCTTGAAACTCTTTATAAGGCATTGAAAATATTGGATAAAGTTTTGGAATTCTTTGAAAATCCTTGCTCAGGGTATCACTTCTTTAGAAAATCGGGAAGAATTCCGATCCGTACTAGGTGAAAAAGCGTATTGAAGAGTTCCGGGGGCGTGCGAAAGGGCAAGTTGCATCCTGGAAACTTAAGTTTAAAAAACTATGGAACGATCCTTATGACGCCTTGTTGTTTCGTTCACTGGTAGTTGCTCTTGTTGGGGTCGGTAGTTTATTGCTCGCAGTCGTCGTTGGATTTTTTGCAATGTCAGGACATCACGGCTCGGGGGGACATGGGGAAGTCGCAGAAGTTGCTGCACATGAAGCTCCAAAAGAAGAAGGTGGCCACGGGGCTGAATCTGAATCAGAGTCTTCTGCAATACCAGGCTTAGGCGTTCAGCATATTCCAAAGTCGATATTGGCGCAGCGAGATGGCATCCCCGAAGAGGATAAAGATCTTGAAGAACCTCCGATTGAGAGTGGACGCAGCTTTGCCTCGATCACCGAAACACCTCAGGTGGCACCCTATAACCCTTATGTAACCTATACCGGAATTTTGGGAAGTACGGCCGAAAAATCTGCGAATGTCGGGCGTGTTGCTATGGACGTTTCATTTGAGGTCGATAGTCACCTTGTAAAAAAAGAACTTGAAGTTAAAGAAAAAGAAATTACTTCTATGATAAGCAACCTAATCGGAGAGCAAGACTATGATCTGCTTCGCAATGAGCAGGGACGATTGTTTCTAAAGCGGCGAATTTTTGATGAAGTAAATTTTAAACTTAAAAATGGCAAAATCAAAGACGTGCTTTATTCCGAGTTTATTATTCGCTAGTACAAAATCTATTCGGTTTTGAAGGTTTCCATCACTAGATTTGCCTCAACATATCTAACGCCCGGAGTTTTTTGAAGTGAGACTATTTTATCGGAAACTTCTTTTTCGCTTCCCTCGATCGAGATTAGAAAGAGCGGGCTTGAGCCAACCTTTTCCAAAAGCTTAACGTCGACTTTGGCAAATAGGGCCATTCTCTGCTGCTCTGTTATTTGGGCTTCAAATGAAATCAAATATTGTCCAGGGACGCTTTTGGCTTTGGTGGGGCTTTGTGGCATTTGAATGTCTTCTTTCTGAGATTTGTTCTGTGAGGATCCCGAGGCGATAGCCAGGGGAGAGGTGGCAGCCAAGAATAAGCATACCAATGATCCTACAATTGAGGCCCCTATTGCCCATTGGGCTGGCATCGCTCTCTGGTGCCCAATACGGTGTTGCGGGCCTTTGTTATTCATGGGATTTAATATTGCCATGCTCCATTTTTTAGGCCGTCTTGGTCCTTCTCTCAAGTCATTATAGACAGTAGTTGACCCAGGGCGACTAGGATGAGAAACCTTCTATATAAATGCAATACTTTGCGAGAACCGTTGATCGGTTATGGGATGCTGTCGCTTCAGTTAAGTTAACACTCGTTATTTTTCTTGCCCTGTTGTTGTTGTCGATACCAGGGACGGTCGTTCTTCAGTACAACATGAGCAATGTTGATCCTGGAATTCAGTACGGGTATCAATTTTGGAATATAGGAAGTAATTTGCAATTGTTCACGGCCTATCATTCTTTTTGGTATGTCGGCTTGTTGGTTATTTTGAGTTTGAATCTAATCACGTGTTCGGTAAATCGCTGGCCCCAAATGTTAAAGCTGGCCATTGCAAAGCCTGTGAAATGGGCAAGAAGTACTTTTGAGCGACAGCCGGAGCCTTTCCGCTTTTCATGGAAAACTAATCTGTCCAAAGAAGAGGTGGAGAGGCGTGTGATTCGCTTTGCTTCGTCACCCTTCAGCGCTACTCCAAAAATTTTGCATTCGGAAGATTCTAAAGTTCAGATTTTTTGGCAATCCGGGCAATGGTCTCGAATCTCAAATTATTTGGTGCACACCTCGTTGCTTGTGATTTTCGCGGGCGCGATCATCACGGCTTTGTACGGTTTTGAGGGAGCTGCGAATATTCCAACGGGGGCAGCTGTTGATACCGTTATTATCTTCAAAGAGGGTAAGTATTCAGGCCTAGTAAATGCTCCAGGTGGATTGATTAATGAAAAACTTCTTGGATTTAGGATTAGAGTTAAAGACTTCAAGGTAAATTTTTATAAAGATTTTCCCGGCAGACCGGAATCTTTTATTAGTCGAATTCAATTATTAAAAGATGGCGTTCCTGTTAAAGAAAAAAGTATTCGAGTGAATGATCCCATCGAATATCAAGGTGTTCGGATGTATCAGGCAAGTTATGGCCCCCTTGGAGACGCAGAAATTCAACTTCGAGTTATAGACAAGAAGAATCCTACTGAGGGGCAAGCGTTTAGGAAGGCTCGTCTGGGGGAGACGATCAAATTAGATCCTTGGCATGAAGAACTTGTTGCCTTGCAAGCGGTGCAAAATGTACAAGGTTTTGGCCCCGGTATTCAGCTCCAAAAACTAAAAGATGGGAAGCCTGCAGGGGCCCCTTTTTGGCTATTAAAGGACCATCCAAATTTTGATTTTGTAAGTAGAGCAGATTCTTCCTACGGATTGGTTTTGGATGAAGTTGAGGAGCTGTATTTTTCGGGATTACAAATTGGCTATGACCCAGGTGCTCCAATCTACTGGTGGGGATGTTTCGGCATGTTATTGGGGACGTTTTACGCGCTGTTCGTGACGCACAAGAAATACTATTTTAACTTTGAAAATGGGCAGATAGACTTTGCTGGAAGCATCCATCGTCTGCCATTTGGCTTTGAAGCTGCCTTGTCTAAAAAGGCGGAAGCTTTAAAATCATTACTGAAGGAAAACAAAAATGAAGTTATTTGATTTTGCATTGGTCTCTCTAAATACGGCCGCTTATTTATATCTACTAGCTTGTTTTTTATACATCATAAGCATTTCTAGAGTTGATTCCGAAAATATTTCAAAGTGGGCCCGTCGAGCGTCCAGAGTTGTTATCGCAGCTTTTGTTTTTCACACGCTTGGACTTTTAGGAAGATGGTATATTGGCGGCATTGGCCGTCCTCCTTGGACGAATCTCTATGAATCATTGATTGCGTTTGCGTGGGGCGTTTCGATGGTCCAGATTTATATGCAGCGAAAATGGAAGCTTCCATTGTTGGGGGTCATCACTTCACCCCTTGTATTTATTTTAATGGGAATGAGTGTGATGACGCCCAATAAAGATATTGAACCATTGATTCCTGCGCTTCAAAGTAATTGGCTTAAAATCCACGTGTTATTCGGACTCGTTGGTTACGCTGGCTTTACTGTCGCCGCCTGTTTATCTTTTTTGTACTTGATGAGACGAGGCGTTACACTCACGAGAATTGGCGGAGGTTTGGCCCTTATCATGGTTTTAAATCTCTCGATTGCGGGGGGATACAAGTCATTTAGTTCGGGTGACTTTTATATGGCAAAGACCACGGTGAAAACTCTTCCAAGTGGCAAGCAAGTTGAAGCAACAGATACCTATAGAGAATATGAAGGGGGTCCTGTTGTGACTCGAATGGAGAAGGTTCCTTACGCACAAATTCCATTTTGGTGGGCTTGGGTGAGTTTCTTATTTTCAGCTGGATATTTTTGGTGGGGGCGTGCAAAAAATTTAGGTGTTTCGGACGAAAATTTATCGCCAGAGGCTGCTGCCTCGAAGGGACACGACTTAACTAAGAAGATGACTCTGAGTTTCGCTTCAGGCATTGTGGGCTTTGTGGCGTTGCTCGGACTGGTTTTCTGGGCGAAGCATTTGAGTCCGACTTTGAGTCTTGCGTCCAATCCTTATCTGGTCATTTTGTTGATGATGAGTTTCTTTTTTGCACTCATGTTCTTTTTGGTTCAAGGGCGCTACCTGTCTTTTCTTAAGTCTCTGCCAGACGCGAGTCGGATTGATGAGCTGTCATACAAAAACATTCTATTTGCGTTTCCATTTCAAACTCTGCTTTTGGTAACGGGAGCCATCTGGGCCTACTCTGCATGGGGCAGAAGCTGGGGCTGGGATCCTAAGGAAACTTGGGCCCTGATTACCTGGATTGCCTATTTAATTTATTTGCATGGACGCTTGTTGCTGCGATGGTCGGCGAGTTCGTTGGCTCTTTTATCTATTTTAGGATTTATTATTTTAGTATTCTCATTTTTGGGCGTGAACTTGGTCTTGAGTGGCCTGCATAGTTATGGGGCTGCTTAATGGGATTGGGACTCGGAGCCTCTATTTCGTTTTCAACTTTGCAAGCACAAAAGGTGCCTGATTCTGATTGTCCAAGGTGGGCTGTTCTTGGGCGATCGAATGTTGGGAAAAGTTCCTTGTTAAATTCGCTGGTGCATCCAAAAAAACTTTTTAGAACGGGGGGCAAGCCAGGAGTTACGACGGGACTCGTTGCGGCCAAAGTTCAACTTGGAAAATCAGAGTTGTCATTTCTTGAGATCGTCGATTTGCCTGGTTTTGGCTACGCTAAGCATTCGAATAATATTTTATCGGGTTGGGAGGATCTCATAGTTTCTCTACGCGAAAAAAGTGAGCCTCGGGGACTTATGTGGGTTTGGCTAGCCGACCCTAAGCGAAAGCCAGCCGAAGAAGAGATGGCGTTGTTGTCATGGTTAAATATGTCTCCTTATATGTTTGTTTTTACAAAATCCGATCAGGTAAAAGTCGGCGCAAGGCGCGAAGCCGAAAAAGTTTGGCGTGAATTTATTGATCGTTCTACTGAAGGTCCATATTGGGTGAGCTCACTTAAGGGGGAAGGCTTCAACGAGCTTCAAAAATCTGCAAGAAATTACGTTAGAATGTGTTCGGAAATTAAAAAATCAGAAGATGACTCTGAGGATTAGGGTTTAATTTGTATGAAATTACCTGGGAGGAAAGAACTTGTTCAAAAATTAGGCGGCATTTTTTGTTTGGCTATTTTTTTGTGCCTTCATGTGTCCGGCGTCTTAGCGGCTAAGTCCTCTCAGGAAAAATCATCTGATATTGTTAAATTAAGCATTTTGGCCAGAGTAGCTAATCGCTCGATTAGCAACAGAGACCTCTTCATTTATGCGGCTTTGCTAGATCCGAAGTCATATCAGCCTTTCGAGCGTGAAGAACTTACGGGCAATCGCTCGAAGCTATTATTGCAAGAACTTTTAGTTCAGGTGTTGGTGGAAGAAGAAAATAAAATTATTGGAGTGGGCAAGGTTAGCGAGCGAAGTCTGGATCAGGAAATTGAGAAAGTTCAAAAGAAATTTGGGCAATCAAAATGGAGTGATTTTAAAAAAGATTTCGAGCTCTCGGATGCCGATATTCGCTCGCTAGTTAGACGCAATTTGCTTGTAGAGCAAACTTTGGATCTTCGTCTTCGTGACTCTTTGAATGAGGTCGGTTTGCAAAACATGACAAAAGAGCAAAAGTTGGAATCAGCAGAAAAGGCTCTGCAAAATTGGATTCAACAATTGCGCTCGCGCTATAAGGTACAGCTTTTTAATCCCGTTAGAAAGACTTTGTAGTCTAGGACTTGCTGGTGATTGACGTTCACGCATTTTGTCTAGAATTGAACTCCAAAATATCGGGGCTCGAATTTGACGGGAGCCTGCTTTGGTCTGTCAAAGAGTTCGCGAGTGAGCTTGCGCACGATGGCGCTATAATTTTTGCCCTTTTTTTTGATCAATCTCAGAACAAAGAAGAATTCTTGCTGGAGCCATCTTCTTTGTGGAATCAAAAGATCGCCAATTTAAAAAGTTTGGTCTTCTTTAGAAAGAGTGACATCAACAAGTTTGAATTGATGTATGTGATATCCCTTGAGCCCGGTAGAGGCTGGGCCACAAAGCTCTTGAAAAAAAGTTTGGATGCCTTGAGTGACAGGGTGTCGCCCAGTGGCAGCAAAGATTTTGAAATATTTTTGGAAATTCGTCCGTCTAATCTAGTGGCAAAAAACCTCTACGAAAAATTAGGGTTTAGGCAAATTGGCGCGAGAAAAGACTACTATCCAAGTTTTTCAGGCGGGCGCGAGGACGCGCTTGTGATGAGCCTATTGTTGGGTTCTTCAGTATAAGATTTTACTGTGCGCGCTAAAGAGTTGCTACAGACAGAATTGATCCAAAAATTTCAGGCCTTAAGAGCACCGGGTGCCACAAACCTAAAAATTCCAGCAAGTTGGCTGGATTGCTAGAGAAACTTTGCTTCTAGCAACTCTTAAGCGCGCACAGTGTAAGCAATATCACAAAATAGTTAAGGCAAACTTAGGAAATTTAAAAGGGGCGCCTTCCATTGAAGCTAACCGGAACAACTCTGTCGTAGCTTGATGCGCCCCCGCAATTCCCCATGGCAACGCCTTCTCCGACAAGGGCTCCACGATCGTCGTTTGTATTTACTGTAGCCCAAAAGGAGTAGTTTCCGGGGGGCAAACCTGGGCATGTTGAGTTGGCTTCACAAACCAAATGCTGATTGGGGCCAAGTGTAAATGGGCTGGTGATAGAGCTAGGATCTTCGACGATAGAGCAAGCATAGCCAAAAAGGGGAGTTGCAAATGGGACAGCAGAAATTCCTCCCGCAACGGTTACAGTCTGAGAATAGGTTGAAGAGATATTTGTTAAAGTAAATCTTGTTGTTCCACAAATCGAGCAGTTCCAGCCAAGAATTTGGCTAAAAGACGATGCCCGGCTAGCGTTTACTTTTTGTGATGGAGCAGCCGAAAGTATAAACAAAGCGATAACAGTGAATCTTCTTAGCTGTGCTTTCTTCATATGTTAGAGCTTAGCTTTTGAAATAATTATTGGCAACAGTCCTATGATGTCGATCCTGTAGCGAAGTCAAAGCGAGAAAAAAACTAGGGTTAGAGATGTAAACTTTTTTTTTAAGATTCATTTATAAACAAAAAAGCCAGCCTCGAATAGAGACCGGCTTTTTTTGTGAGCGCCTTGAAGCTTTAACGTTATATCTCCGCCGTCTATTGGCGCTGGGGATTCCCGGCAGACTTTGAAGTGCTTCGTTTCTTTTTGTTGTTTTTGTCATCTTCGCCAGTATCAATGGCTTGGTCTGTTGCCATGGGTAAAGTCGGCTTGAAGTCCAAATCCAAAGCGATTTTTAAAACTTCAGACATTTCTTTTACGAAGTGAAATTTCATCGAATCTCTAAGGTGTTTGGGAATGTCATCCAGATCTTTTTCATTCTTGTTGCACATTATGATCGTGTTGATCCCAGCGCGTTTGGCCGCAAGAACTTTCTCTTTAATTCCTCCAACAGGTAACACGCTTCCACGAAGGGTGATTTCGCCCGTCATAGCTAGTGTTGGACTGATTGCCCGACCCGTTAGCAAGGAGGCTATCGCTGTAAGGATTGTGATCCCTGCACTGGGGCCATCTTTTGGAATGGCTCCTGCTGGAAAGTGAATATGATAATCCCACTCAGTGAAGGCCGTATCTGGGATGCCAAGGGCAGGCGCCATGCTACGAATCCACGACTCAGCAGCTTTTGCAGATTCTTTCATCACATCCCCAAGTTGTCCTGTGGTGATGAGTTGACCTTTGCCTTTAAAACGGGTGGCCTCAATGAACAAAATATCGCCACCGACAGGAGTCCAGGCAAGTCCGGTCGCAACACCTGTGCGAGCTGTTCGTTCGGCAATATCCATTTCTACTTTTTCTTTTCCTAAAATTTCCAATACCGCCTTTTCTCCAACGGTTCTGGTTTTGGTTTTTCCGGAAGCAACATCTTTAGCGACGGATCTACAAATACCCGCGATTTCTCGTTTTAGATTTCGAACGCCAGACTCTCTGGTATAGGCCGAAATGATTTTGTGAAGGCCCTCATCGTTGATAGTTAAATTATCTTCCTTGAGTCCGTGCGCTTCACGTTGCTCTGGCACTAAGTATTGCTTGGCAATATGGAGCTTTTCTTCTTCTGTGTATCCAGGAAGGTTGATGATCTCCATTCGGTCTCGCAAGGCTGGTTGAATGTTTTCATTCATGTTGGAAGTGGCAACAAACAAGACTTTAGAAAGATCAAAAGGAACGTCCAGGTAATGGTCTTGGAAATTGTTGTTTTGTTCGGGGTCTAAAACTTCGAGCAAGGCCGAAGAAGGGTCTCCGCGCATATCCGCAGTTAGCTTATCAATTTCATCTAGCAAAATGACAGGATTGTTGGTTTTTGCCTTTTTAAGGGCCTGAATGATTCGGCCGGGCATGGCTCCAACGTAGGTACGCCTATGGCCACGGATTTCGGCGTCGTCACGTACACCGCCTAACGCGATTCTGACAAATTCTCGTCCCATGGACGTGGCAATGGATTTACCCAAAGAAGTTTTACCAACGCCCGGGGGGCCACTGAGACAAAGAATCGGGCCTTTCATGTCTTGTTTTAATTTTAAGACAGCTAGAAATTCCAAAATACGTTTTTTAATTTTTTCAAGACCGTAATGGTCTTTGTTCAATTGCTCTTCGGCTTTTTCTAAAGACAGTGTGTCGTCCGATGATTTGGACCAAGGCAATTCTGACAGTGTTTCAATGTAAGTTCTGATCACTCCATGTTCGGCGGAGTTCGGAGACATTCTAGACATGCGGTCCAATTCTTTGAGGGCAATTTTTTCGGCTTCGTCACTCATTTTAGCAGCTTCAATTTTTTCACGAAGCTCTTCAGTCTCGTCGCCATCATCTTTGTGGCCAAGTTCTTTTTGAATGGCTTTGAGTTGTTCTTTTAAATAGTACTCGCGCTGATTCTTGACGAGCTCGTCCTTGATGTCGCCCTGAATTTTTTTAGACAATTCAAGAATATCAATCTCTTTGTTGATAAGACGAGTAACTTTCTCCAGACGTTCTTTAACATTTCCCGTAGAGAGAATATCTTGTTTTTCGCTCTCGTTGATATTCATATACGAGGCAATAAGGTCTGAGAGGTAATCAGGGTCTGTGATGCTTTCAATGAACAAAGCCGCTTCGTCCGGAATACTTGGTGACAAAGAAATAATTCTACGACCAAGGGACTTTATGTTTTTAACAAGAGCTTCAATCTCAATAGGCGCTTCTTTGTTGTCATCAAGCCCGTTGGGTACGCGGCTAATTTTTGCTGATAGGGCGCCTTCGAGTTCGCCTTCAACTTCTTTGGCTGCTCCGTCTATACTAATGCGACAGATTCCGTGAACCAGAACGGTTAAGCTGCCATCGTTCATCTTTTGAATTTTTTCGATGCGCGCGAGCACTCCGTTTTTGTACAAATCCTTTAGTTTGGGTTCGTCGACGGTTTTATCTTTTTGAGTGACGATAGCTAGGAGGCCACTTTCGCCAGCTTTTAAAACCGAAGCTACAGACCTGGGGCGGCCAACCGAAATTGGCATCTTCATCATAGGGAAGAGAACCGCATTTCGCAGGGGTAATATTAAGGCCTTTTCAGGGACAGGAATTTCAACTCGGGTTTCTTCGCTCATACAAACGTCCTCCTAATGTAAAAGTATGGAATCGATCCTTGTAGAGTCAACCCCGCATACGCGTCATTACTATGTATCTTAAATAATAGCAGGCCGTGTTCACTGCGGTCTTTGGGGGGAGGGCTTTTTTTCATTTATTTGATGACTACCTAAGATAACTCTTAGGTTAGGCACACTTGGTCAATTGGGCCCCAATTATGAAGATTTCATTAAGGGGCTTGGTTAAGTGCTTATTTATTTGTCTTCTCTTAATAATTGACGCACAATGTTATAATGAAATCCTCACACAAGCTCAATGTTTTCTTCATTAAGTCGATAAGAATTGAGGAATTCAAAGCCATCACACTCACTGGGGGAATCTTTGGGGAGCAGGGTGAAAAGAAGGAAGGGGTCCGTATATTATGAGTTCAGCAGCTTACGCATATGACTGGGAGGAGGAGCAAACTTCTCCAGAACTGGGTAAAACTTTGATGATCGTGGAGGATGATCCAGATCTACAAAGCATTTTATCCTATAACCTACAAAAAGCAGGGTTTAAGGTACGTTGTTTTTCAAAAGCCGAAGAGGTTTTGAAAGTTATCGACGCTGCACCTGAAACTATTCCTGCTGCCTTCTTGGTTGATATCAACCTTGCGGGAAACATGAACGGTCTTGAATTGACGAAGTATCTTCGTGAAAGCAAAGCAACGGCTAAATTGCCAATTGTTATGCTTACGGCACGAGGCGAAACTTCCGACGTTGTGACCGGACTTAACGAAGGGGCGGACGACTATGTTCCAAAACCTTTTGAAATGGAAATTTTATTAGCGCGTGTACACAGCTGTTTACGAAGAGCTGAGTCGAACCCAGGTCCTGTTAAGGGTGGACGCACAAAACTCAGTTCTTCTGGAATTGAAGTTGATCCTGTTTCTCACCAAGTGGTGGTTGACGGTTCACCTTGTCAATTGACGGCATTTGAGTACGGGCTTTTGACTAGTTTTATGTCACGCCCGAACGAAGTGTTATCACGAGACGATTTGCTACTTAGAATCGTTGGTCCAAACAAAGTTGTAACTGGCCGAACTATCGACGTTCACATTCGTGCACTCCGTGCAAAAATGGGACCTCGTCGTGCCGACCTTATTACGACTGTTCGTGGATTTGGTTACAAATTTGTACCTGAATCTTAATACAGGCTATTGAGGGCACTTTCTTGGATTCTAAACAAGCTTTGAACTTGCTAAGGAAGAGTGGGGTTGAACCCGCTCTTCCTTTTCTCATTTTTTCTGACAGCGGCGTTGAGTATGCTAATAAAAGAATGATTGAGCTTCTAAGGCCTATCGATAATAAGCTTGTAAGCCAAGATGACTTGGAAAGAGTTTGGCCCTTCTTTAATGAGTTTCAATCGCCGGTAGCTCTCTTTAAGGAGATCACTTCAGCAAAAATTTTTCGAGACACTGAAGAAATTGTTATTTACGGCGAAGCCTTTTTAAAAACTTTTCGAATACACGTACGGAAACAAGAGGATCTAAGGATCATCGCTTGTGAGATGGTTCGGTCCGGAGATTTGTTGGCCGACGAAGAGGCTCGCCAGGTTTTGTTCCGCTCTATTTCCCACGAAATTCGTACAGCCGCAATGGCCTTGCGGGGCTATACCGATATGGTCGAAGACCGATGCGCCGAGCTTGCCCGAATCGAAATAGACGGACTTAGGAATTCACTCAGGCGCTTAGACGGTGTGGTTCGCAGGCTCGACGACTTTAAGACCGAACTTAAGGTTGACCTTGATGACAGCAAGCAAAAGACCGTGAAGAAAAAGGCTGGATAGCGTTACTAAGCTCGGATTGTCTTGCTTAGGCAACAAATGTCTTATAATTTCCCCCTTATGAATCTCAAAAAATTAATATTTGCATTGCCAGTTTGTGGAATTGTATTTGGTACTTTGATTGCTGTTTTCTTTGGAGCTAATGAAGAAATGTTTAAAAATCATATCAAATCAGAACTCCTTAGAAGCGAGCAAATTGTTTCAATTTCGGACCCGGTCAAACAAGAGGCAAAAATGAAAACTGAAGAAGAAAAACTGTGGAGATATTTCCAGAGATTTCACTTCCACTCTACGGGGATCGCCTCTATGAGCTTGGCTTTGCTTCTGCTTTTATTTTTTGCCATTGAAGCTTCGCAGAATGAGAAATTGTTTTGGGGCTTGGGAGTTTCGGCAAGTGGATTTTTGTATCCATTTTATTGGTTACTGGCAGGGTACTTTGGACCGTCAATTGGAAGGGGAGTAGCCAAAGAGCAATTCGCGATATTTGGATATATGGGAGGCGTATTTTTAGTCGCTGCCATCGGTGTCTTATATTTGCTTTTACGTAGACCTATGGTCAACGGGACTCATTCCAAACCTGTGAATTAGGCACTGCTGCACATGTCTAAGGCTTTAAAAGACGATTCAGTGAAAATAAGTATTGAATTCACAAACGATTTCGGAATCAAAAATCACTACGAAGTTTCATATTCGGAGAAAATGACTTTGCTTGAGCATATCGAAGAAGCTGGTGGGGTGGCCCCCTATGGCTGTCGAAATGGCTCTTGCGGGACCTGCATTGCCGTCATTGAAAAAGGTCAGCAGTTCATGGCCCCTATGGATTTCTTGGAGGAAGATACATGCTCTCAAGCGATTCATTCTAGTGAGCCTATAAAGCCTGGATCGATGACAAGACTTTTGTGTCGGGCTCAATTGAATTCCGAGCAACTCGCTCAAGCCGCCCGCGATAAGGCGCCTGTCGAAATTTGCGTTAGAAAAATCAAAATTGTTTAATTTCCCAAATCGCGGTCAGAAGTCTTGAGTCGCGAGACCGTTCTTTCTATAGACCTTTGATTCATACGGTTTTTAAGGCTTGGCATCGTCCTTCTGCTATTTGCTATATGTGCAAAATGGAGTTGCTGCGGGTCGGCCTGAGTTTCGGGGTACAGGATCTCGCCACCAACGACTCCCAATCCCGATACTACGAAAACCACAAAAACCGAACTGAGCAGGTTATTCTTACTCATTTTCCCTCCCCCTTAGTGGGCAAAACTTCTTTGAAGGTCAATTCTGCCCCCAATTCAGGCTTAAGATTCCCTCTTTTGGGAGATTTCGAGCCTTTTCCTCTAGTTTTGCAACTAGTACACCGTCTCAAAAGTAGCGCAAGTTTAGCCGAGCATATTTTTTGCACTACCAAGGCGCAAGCGCCAGAGTTTGCCCTAAGGCAAATGACAAGCGAAGTAACGCAGACCCACGCGTGCGGCAAAGAGTGCCTTTGGAGGCACTCTTTGAAGTACCGTGG
>JBGSZX010000002.1:0-1667 GCA_041750195.1 Bdellovibrionota bacterium
GGCTGCATCCATTACCATTGGTCCCGCCGCATTTCTCCTCTATGGAAATAACGCTGAATGGACACAAAAATTTCAAAAGGTTGTTCGTCACGCCGGCGAAGAATCTTGGGAACTCCCGCTTTTTCCAGAGTACTCAGAAGATTTAAAATCAAACGTTGCCCACATTCGAAACCATGTGGGACACCGAGATGGAAACTCACACATCGCTGCCGCGTTTCTCAATTACTTTGTCGACAACAAATATCCTTGGTTGCATTTGGATATTTGTGCCTACACCCTCTACACCAAGTGGAAGGGAGCTCATTGCCCCCCAGACGCAGCCGTCGGATTACCAACCTTGGCGATGGTAGAGTTTGCACGAGGTTTAGCTAAAAAATAACTCTGCTTATTTTACGGTGCGGCCTGAACAATTTCGAGTAACTGATCCACTCGACCGGGATAAACCTTATCCGGTGCAATTGCTAAAAATGGAGTGCCATTGATTTTCATGGTGCTGGCGAGGGTTCTCACGCTTTGAACTTCATTTTGAACCGCTTCACCATTCATATCCGCTTCCCATTTTTTCATATCAAGCTTTATTTTTTTTGCTATGGCCTTGAGGCTTTCTGGGTTCTTTTCTCGAACCTTAAGAGCTTCGCTGTAAAACTCGTGAAATTTATTTTGTTGATGAGCCGCAAGGGCCGCCTTCGCAGCGAGTTCAGAAGAGGGACCCAAGACCGGAAGGTTCTTATAAAAAATTTGAACCTTATCCGATTTTGCCAAGACATTTGCGTTGGTCTCACTTTGACGAACACAGTGCCCACAATTGAAGTCAAAGAAATAAGCAATCTTTAAAGGGCCCTTGCCAAGTGAGGGGCTGCTCTCGTTAAAGAGTGCTGCCTCGTTTTCTTTCACCATAGCGGGCTTGGGCCGGTTGGCTTCTTGCTGAGTTCGCTGATGCTCTGTCAAAGCCGCAATGACTTTATCGGGATTCTTTTTAATCCAGGCTTCGATTTGTTCGTCAGAAGCTTTACAAGAAACAACAAAAATAGAGCTTAAAATTATAGGGTAAAGTTTATACATCACACGTTAAGCCTAACTTCAAAATTCCACAAAAACTAGGCCTTGGATTTTTGACTCTCGGAATATGATCTTATTTTGATCTAAGACTGGATTATCCAATCAAGCTTTGGTCCAAATTGGAATTTTATCCCCTGAGCGGTTTATGAGCACTTGCGGGAAGCCAACTTGCTTATTCATTTTCCCAAATTTTGGATTAATCTTCCAACCACCATAGCCCGGCCCACCAAACTTCTCGATATCTTCGAATTTATTGCGCGGTACACCCATTGCCATCAAGACATTTCCCAAATATTGATTCAGTGAGATCCCCGGCCTTCCGCCCATGTTGTGAAAACCCGGGTCAAAAGCCTGATTCTCTAAGCTTCTAAAATCGATAAACCTACCCGTGTTAAAATAGCCTCCCGCACCTCCTGCGGTGACTGCAAAATTATTGATTGGGTTATGCGTTCGAATACCCGATTCCGCCTGCCACGTGCAAAGCGATTGATCCAACATGGTTGTTCCAGCAATAGCTCCGCTGTATTGGTCAAGGGTAGAAATCACTTTGTAAAAAGCTTCTTCGGCAGCGATACGATGAAACAAGCGGTGATGCTTTCTTGCTTCAG
>JBGSZX010000003.1:0-6681 GCA_041750195.1 Bdellovibrionota bacterium
CTACGCGTCCTTTTTCCTTAGGGGCGGGTTTCTTATTAAATATTTCCATGTCTTCTCCAATGGTTAGCCTTAGCTACCGGTTGGCTGAAAACTGTTCAATAATTATCGGATAACTGTTTGAACTTAGGGGCGCAGATAAAAACCAATATTTGGCTCCGCGAATAAATGCGCATAAAGCCCCAACATTTAAGAGGTTACCCGTAAAAGCCTGATTTTTAAAGCCCAAGCTCCAGCTCAAGACGAAAGGTCATATTCTAGGCCCAGCTGATTAGATCTTCTCCGAATGCTTCTCAGGGGGAGCTCAAGGGCTTTTGCTAGGCTCGTAGCATGAGCGCATTTATGCCTTTTTATCGCTTCCTGATAATAAACTCGCTCCATCTGCTCCAAGCAGTCTTCAAGGGATAGGCCCTGTGTTGTCATTTCTTGAAGCGCGCGCTTGATTAGGTCTTCTGATCCTTCAGAGCGCACAATCTCTCTCTCCGATGTGGAGCTACTTCCAGAGGGCATCATCTGATAGTCCTTTAGGAGTGTACCCACGGAATCAGAGGAAATCATGGGCGTTTTTGAATTCTTCATAGCGAAAGCCACAAATGAAGAGAGGCCCCTTACATTCTCTGGCCACGCATGGCTTGTGAGCACGTCCAAAGCTTCAAGTGAAAAAGTCTTGTCCTTCTTTATTCTTGCGCGGAATGATTCGATTAAAAATGGAATATCATCTTTACGACTCCTCAAGGGAGGAATCTGGATTTTTGATTTAGCAACACGAGCTACAAAGTCCGGCATCAAGATGCCCTCACTTATAAGTATTTCTAACTTTTTATTAATCGCACAGATGATTCTAAGGTTAAATTTTTGAGGAACAGTGCCGCCTACGGGAGTATACTCTCCGCTCTCAACCGCCCTCATTAAGGCTTTTTGAAACTCCAATGAGGCACTTTGTAGCTCATCAAGAAACAAGTCTCCTCCATTGGCTGTCGCCAAGAGGCCGCTTTGATTGCTGACTGCGCCAGTGAACGCTCCCTTGGTATGTCCAAAAACTTTACTACTCAGTAAAGAACCAGACTCAACGCCACAATCAATAGATGCGAAAGGACGAGCGTCATCCCGAGTGGTGAATTTTGCATTCTCGTGAACTCTCAGAGCGGACAATTCCTTTCCTGTTCCCGTCTCGCCGAAGATAAGAAGATTGGTATTTTCGTCAACTTGATCGAGCCTTTCTAGATACTCTACAATGCTACCTGACTGTCCCAGGATGGATTTGTCTGGGGGAATTACAGTGTTTGCCGCGTGAATTTTTCGCAAGCATGCCCATGTTAAAGCTCGAAAAAGTTCTTCATCTTGAAAATGTCCCTTCCTTAAGAATCGAGTGACAGCTGAATTCTGCTCGGCTTGAATTTGATGTTCTTGAGCCGAAAGCCCACTAACCATCAGAATAAGAGTGTTGGGCAGGCTCTCACGAATTTCCGTCGAGGCCCAGTGCCCGTCATAAGTTGAATTCTTTTCGACCTTTTCGAAATTTATATCCATAAGAATCAGATCAAAAGGATTCCCATCAATCTGGCTCTGCTCCGCCATTTCAACAGCAGATTTCGCAGTCGAAGCTTCTATAAATTCTGGAACACAGTAGCCCTCTGAGAGCTCCCTAAGTTTAGACTCCAGAACGGCTCTGTAGTGAAGCTGATCGTCTGCAATAAGTATTTTTAGTTCAAGCATCAGGCATTACCTTTTTTGTGGGAATTGTAAGCAAAAACATCGCACCCTCCTCTGAGTCCAACAGAACTATGTCTGCATTCGAACTTTTTAGTTTGGTTTTTATGCTAGCTAAACCTAGCCCCGTTCCCGTCGGTTTAGACGTTGCATACTCCAGAAAAAGTTTAGATCTAAAGGAGTCAGAGATTCCTGTCCCATCGTCAGAAAACAAAATAGTGCAGAGGTGGTTGTTCTGAGATGACAATTCCGTTTCAATATAAATATTTTGAGCTGAAGCTTCTACTGCATTGGCTGCCAATCCCATTAGGCATTCCTGAAAAGTTGTCTCATCAAAATCGAACTCAACGAGATCAAGTTCAGGTGAGACTGCGCATGTAAATAAAAGAGCCCCTAGTTTTGATGATTGATTTGCATTATCAACAAATTTTAAGATACTGCTTGAGATGACATTTCTCCCCTTTGGCACCTTGTGATACTTTAATGCTTTTTCGAACTTATCGAGAACCATTTCGACCTGAATGTTCATGGATTCCAGAGTCGACGACAATTTTTCGCTGCTAAAGGATTTAACCATTAGAGGAAGCTGTTTGTGTGAATCCATAATCTCTTCAAGTGGCGATCGAATATCATGTGCGGTATGTGCAAGGTTATTCAATCTTTGAGACTCAAAAGTCTTCTGAGAAAGCCAGGATCTGTATTTCCTTATCTCCTCCTCAATTTTTCCAAACTTGTGGCGAGTGCGCAGTAAGGCTGAATTGGAGTTTAGTTGGCAGACCAACACAAGAAGTCCTGAGAAAAGCACACTAATGAGCGCCCAAAGGAGACTAGCTTCATATGTGCTTAGAAAGTCTGATTCAAGAACAAGTACAGCGTCAGAAAGCACGGGCTTCGTCTGAGTACCTCCAACGAGGATTACGATCTGTTTTGAATTCGAACAGATCGAAGGAAGAACAAATGAACAAGTATTTAGGAAGGAGGAAATCTTTTCTGGTTCGTAGCTATATGAATACTGCTCGATCGCCGAATCCGAGGGTATGAAATGGTGTCTGGTTAGCTCATCTCGGATCTTTTGTGTGCTGAAAACTTTCAAGCTTGAATGATGAGATTGCACGAGGGTATCGAGGAATCTAGCACGAGATTTTTGTTCACTTGGAATGATCGTAAAACTTGCGACAGCCCATAGAATTATCGATGATCCTGCACAAATTAAGTATGATCTCTGACGAACACTTTTGATGATCGGTTGAAGAGATATTGAAGACTTCATCGCCGATTTACTTCAATACATTCATTCTGTAGAATTTGATGTCACCATCGTAATTGGGGCCAGGAGGCAATTCAATTTTATCTGCGCGGTACAGATGAGTATAAGAACGAACTAGTAGAGGGATGATTCTTGCATCTTCCAAAATATTGCGGCCAACTTTTTGGATTGATTTGAGTCTTTGTTCTTCAGAGTTTGCATGTAGTGCTTCAGTTAGACTCTTTTTGTCTTCAGGGGTCATGGCAATCATCGCATTCGGACCAAGCATTACCAAGTAACACGCCAACTCAGGGTATTCCTCACTCATCCCTTGAGCCACCAGCATTAAGTCCCACTTATCCTGAGAATCATGAGGAACTATTTCTACATTTACTCCTGCTTTTTCAAGCTTGGTTTTTATGGCCTTGCTTAAGTCAGACTTTGAAGCATGAAGCACAACTACTTTAGGAAGGTCTGTTGATTCAGATCGATTTGCATTGAGGGAGGTTCCAAGATTTAGAGAGCCAAAAGTTTTGGGCGGAAGCAATTCATAACTGGGTTTCTCAAACGACGGATTGTATTGGTAGTCCAGATCTCCCGACAATACATCGGCAACAGCGATACGTTCTTTAAGGCTTAAGCTCTCGGTATTAACGACTAGATATGTTGATAGAGATGGACGAGTTGTAATTTGTTTAAAATCCTTAATTTGGGTAAGCTTCTGCAAAGCCTGCGTATCCGCCGGTGAGTAAGCCTCGATAAAGTCTGCCTCAAACTCTATTGCTTGCTTTACTCCCGTATCATCCTTCCTAAGACTATGAACCTCGACAACATCGGGGGCCAAATCGGAGACTGAAATATAGTGAGTGTTCTTCTTGAAAACAAGTTTCGTTTCACTCGCCTCAGAGAGAAAGTAAGCGCCACTCGTGATGCTCGATGAAATGACCTTATTATCTTTTGACAGCATCTCTTCAGGGACAATACCAAGTTCGGGAATCGAGAGCAGATAAGAAAACGCTGGAGTTGGCGATGAAAGTTCAATCTGGATTTCATTTTCTGACAAAGGTTTGATACCTTTTATCACTTCTCTCGCATTGAAATGGCCTGCCTTTTGAATCGCAATTAAGCGCTTAATAGACGCAGTCGCATCCTTGGCAGTGATAAGACGGCCGTTACTAAATTTTGCCTGAGGTTTCAGAGTTATCGTATATAAGAGTCTATCTTCTGAAATCGACGTGATCGCCGCTAAAGCCTCGCCTTCAGAGTCGGAGTCCGAAAGGAGGTTGCCCCATAAATTGCGATGGATGTGGTAAAGAGGAATTGTAGATATGTTTTCTGGCTCCAATGGCAGTTTAAAAGTTCCTGAAAAAACTGCGATAATTTTTGAGGGATTATTGGTGTCAGATTCAGTCATATTTTTTCCCTCATTCAAATATCTATAGGCCACCAACAATAGTATCAGGGATAGCAGTCCTAGCAAGATCGGCTTCATTAAAGGGAAGTATATTAAAAATATTAGACTTTATCTACACACTCGGGCACACCGTTATCTATGATGATTTCTTTTTGACTGCTATCTGTGGTGTCCCATTTTTCGATATCTCCAGATGCAGCCCATGTGGTGACAGAGGAGAATCCAAGCACAAGTGCGAAAGTTCCGACAATTGACCTAAATAGTTTCATATTAGCTTTCTTCCTCAGAGACATAATAGGCGATGTTATGATTTCTTGACTGAGCTTTTATCAGTACGTGGCCATTGATCGATGGCCCCTCATGTGGCTCTGATGAACGCACAAACTGAATATTTCGAATCGTTTCATCCGTCAGAAACACAGCAGCTTTGTTATATCTTTCGAGAGCAGTACGTTTTAACTTAAAGAATTTTGGATTTCGAAACCCTTCCCAAGCCTTTATTAAGCTAGAAAAAATGGATGAACTCACATCAGTAAAGAGCATTGGCTTTTCTTGAATTGTCGCTCTGATAAAGGCAAAATAGCCATAGGGTCCCACTTTTTTGAACCCAAAAACAAAACTATCTCCGATGCTGATTTTGTAGCACTTGAAAGCTTTGCCATTGTTAAACTCTTTTACTATCTGGGCTTCAACGACTTCTTGCCTTGCATTACGTATTGCAAATTGCATATTCGTTGGGTGAGCTGCCATTCCGACAGGCTTGAGTCCTACTGGCTTCAAATAATCAAGATAGTATAGACGCTCGGCTTCTTCTGATTTGCACCGAGCGATGGCGCTACTGAGTAGAAATCCTGTGCCGCCGACTCCATATGGACTGTTGGGGAGCATGGCATAGCATCTTATAAAACGTATGGAACTAAAGTCTGTGCGAATGATTAAATGCATGCACTTGACGCAATAACGCACTGCATTAAATAAGTCAAGCTAGAAACAAGGTTTTTCTAGGAGGGGAAGGTCAGGAGCAAGAGACAAACCTAGGAGGCTTGCTCTGATTCCTCCAAAAAATCCTCAAGTTCCGACATTTGGTAGTAATTCGAACCGCAATCGAATGAGATGATATTTCCCTCTGATTCTTCCATACTTTCCCAATCTCCCTGTGCACACTCCCATGAGATAGGATCTAGCTCCTTCAGAATACTAACTGTATCAAATTTCGCCCAAGCAACTTGAGTGTCTTCGGGATAACAATCTCGGATTGAGGATTCGAAAGAGTCAGCTAGGTTGACAGGCTCAAGTTCTGACCGAAGAATTTCTTTAATGACCCAATTAAGACCGTACTCACAACCATAACTCGGAAGTAGTCTCATGAGGTCGTCGCTCCCGCACTTGGGACACCTACCATTAGGGCACTCGATGTAGTCGTGATAGCAAAAAGCAATAGTTCGTTTGAGTGCAATTCCCTCTAGCTTTGATTGAATTTCTTCTTTGTTCATTTCTTCATCCTCCATTGTAACTTTCGGGCCATCTTTTTTTTTGAAGCCTCTTTCACAAAGTTAAGAGGTTTCAAAAAATGGCAAAGCAAACCGAGTCCCCGTCCGCAGAGAGCAAAAGACAAAGTCCATGACAGATTTTTGAAGAAAACTGGCATGGACTTTGTGCGATCTGGGGCTATTGAGGGGCCGAAGTGTGAAGCTGTTAAGTTACTGAGGCTGAGAACTTGATGAGATTTTCAATCTCTTGGTCGCCATCTCTTAGTGAGCTTTCCACGTTTGCCGCATGACTTTGAAGGGGCATGGTAATCTCTATCCCACTCAGTACAAAGGCCAGGCTGACCAAATTGGATTTTGAGTAGCTTCACTTGCTCTAAATGAAGACGCATCAAGGATAAGTGTACCTGCTGTTTTGTTTCGGGAAGTTGAGCAATTCCCAAGAGGCCGCTAAGCCCGAAGATTTTTAGCATGGTGGACTTAAACATTTTTTACTCCTGTAAGATGTAGAGCCTGATCAAATAGTTGTCTTATTTGGTCTTCGCTGAGCCTTTGAATGATGATGTCGAGCTTGTATCGGACTGGCACCGCTTGGGATCGCCGTGGATCTTTGCTGTAGTTCTTGAAACTGCTCGGAGTATATCCGCAAGCCACCAAGTAATTTTTTCGCAATTCAGCGGAAGGAATGGAAACTCCTCTTTCAATCCTTGAAAGGTGCGCCTTTGATAAGCCAACTTTTTTCGCAACATCCATGAGACTGCGACTCTTTTTCAGCCTCATAAATTTTAGGACCGCGCCATCAAACGAGCGGTCTACCTGTAGGCTAT
>JBGSZX010000004.1:0-3806 GCA_041750195.1 Bdellovibrionota bacterium
GCATCAACTTCTCGCCCGGTGTTGTCGATGATCGGTCCATTGACCGCGTTAACCCTTGTTGTCTTGATTGCGTCATCATACCGACTCATTTCATCGCCGTTTAAAATACTGCCGCTTTGGTCAAATTTTTCGAGGACTAAATATACCTCTCGACCCACGCGGGTGAATTCTAACGCAGAAAACTCTCCTCCGTTGCCAACATGATCGGCTCGTCCGATTGTCGCCAAGACTGCATTGATTGAAAAAATGACATACGGCAATAAACGCTTCATAAACGAGGGTCCTCCTTAAGGATTGTTATCGGAAAAAGCTGAATGGCGCAGGTGTTATCTCGCTCTTTAACCTAGTACGGAAACACTTGTTTTTATCAAACTATTCTGGACATCGACGAAATTTCCATACTTATCTTGTATAGCAATTCCCTCACTAAAATAGTTGAAGCCGGTCAGTCTTACTCACTGCCGGCCTCGGGAGACAATTGCTATACTCATTTTCACAGCTGTCTGCCTTGAGCAGTTATCAGATCTTGGCAAGAAATACAACTGGCAACGCCCCGCTGAATGTCCATCATGCACCATAGGTAGAGTATGGGGACACGGTTATGTCGCTGCATTGTTCGATGGTTTTGTGTCTTCGCTTTGGCTTAAACGCTGGCGTTGCGCTGGTTGCAAAACCGTCATTACTGTTAGACCAGATAAATTTTTTAGTCGTTTTCAATCACCGACGGAACTAATTTTTTCAGTGTTACTCCTAAAACTACAAACTGCGCGCTGGCCACCAAAGTTTCCACGCCAAAGAGCAGGCCAGTGGTTGCGCCGGTTTGTGGTCTTTATCAAAATACAATATGGAGAGGCTAATGAGGGTTGCGATTTAGTGAAAAGATTGGAGGATTTGTTTGAAAGAGGTGTGAAATTTATGACTAGTTTAAAGTGATTTTCTAAAGCTTTCGCACGTACCTACCAAAGCTTGTCGTTGATAGACAGGGTCGAACTCTTTACTTCAACTTCTGAACATTAATTTCAGAAAATGAGGTAGGAAAATGACAGACGATGAAAAGAAGATGGCTCTGGCAACCTTCAAATTTGGAATAATTTCCGAATTTGTTACCGGGGTAAAACTTGACTATGGGGAAAGGAGCCGGCTTTTAAAGGAAAAGGCCGCCCGCAGGTACCAAATCCCTTACTCAAGGCGTACAACCATTAGTCGCTCCACCATTATGGACTGGGCTAATGCCTATAAGAAGGCTGGTTTTCGCATTGAAGGACTATACGCTAAATCCAGATCAGATAAAGGCTGCTTTAAAAAAATTGACCCTGTAATTCGCAGAGCCGTGAAAGAGATCAAGACGGAAAATCCCCGCTACACCTTGCCAACCATTATAGAGCTACTTAAGCAGAGAAAAATTATTGCTATTAGCGACGAGATCAACGAATCGACTCTCTATAGATTTTTAAAGAAAGAACGTCTTTCAGAGCTAAATATTAGCGCCGAAGACAAAAGAAGGTTTGAGGCCGAGCTGCCAAATGAAATTTGGCAGTGTGACGTGATGCATGGTCCCAATGTTTTATGTGGCGGTCATTCCAAGAAAACCTATTTGTGCGCCATAATCGATGATCATTCACGCCTAATAACTCATGCACAGTTTTATTTTTCTGAAACCTTGCACGCACTCAAAGACTGCCTTAAGCAGGCCGTAGAAAAAAGAGGTCTACCGCAAAAGTTTTACGTCGATAACGGTGCTTGCTACCGCGCAATCAATCTAGACCAAATAACAGCAGCGCTAGGCATCGCCCTTTGCCATAGTCGCCCCTATACCCCACAAGGTCGCGGCAAGATTGAGCGGTGGTTTAGGACCATCCGCGACAGTTTTCTACCTCTCGCGACCGAAATAACATCACTTTCAGCTCTTAATGAGCGGCTTGACTGCTGGGTCGATGCTTACAACAACCGGCCGCACGGGACGACTAAGGAATCTCCTTTTGACAGATACAGAAAAAACATGAGCTGCGTCAGACCCGCTCCGACCAGGATTATTGATTATTTTCGGATGATTGAATTTCGCAAAGTCAAAAAAGACCGAACTTTTAGCCTAAGGGGTAAGGTATTTGAGGCTCCGGTGGTGCTGATTGATAAAAGAGTGGAACTTAAGTTCCAGGACGAAGAAGCTGAAGCAATCGAAGTATTTTTTGACAATCGATCTTTCGGATTTGCCACTAAATTAGATGCAAAGATTAATTCTAAATTAGGTCGTGATTGGAGCAAGCCGCAGGAAAAAGCACCCGAAATACTTAAAACAAAAGACATTCAGACATCCGGACAGCTTTTCGACGGGGGTGAGGTATGACTCAGTATCTGGAGTTTTTTGGCTTCAAATCCTCGCCATTTCCGGTGCGAGTGCTTCCTAAAAATCTACTCAAACTTCCTGGAACTGCGGGAGTTAAAGAAAGACTCGATTACACCCTAAATCTTGGTGGGATAATGTTAGTAACCGGTGAAGTCGGCAGTGGAAAATCGACGGCCATGCGCTGGGCTCTGTCACACTATCACGCCAACGAAATTACCATTCTCGACGTCGTTGCAAATAGTGCCTCGCTCAATGAACTCTATAAGCAGCTTTGCTGGGCGTTAAATTTAGAAGTAAAATCAGCAAGCCGCTCCTACCTTGCCCGCACAATAAGAGACGGGATTCGAGAATTGGTGCAAGGAAAAAAGCAAAAAGTACTTCTGGTTATAGATGAAGCTAATCTATTGCGACTTGATGTTTTCGCGGAGCTTCATACTCTTACCCAATTTGAACATGATTCGCTGAGCTTCTTTGCCGTGGCTCTTGTCGGTCAGTCAACCTTGATTGACAAACTGACGTATAGGAGCTCATCACCTTTAGCTTCCCGGGTCGTGACCAAGACTCATCTTAAAGCAATCGCGAAAGAGCAGATGCACGAGTACATTAATCATCACACTAAGATTGCAGGCGTGAAAAAATCTTTATTTGCAGAAGATGCCCTTGTAGCCATTCACCAAGGATCCGGTGGACTCCTAAGAGAAGCAAACAACTTAGCGCGTGGCGGTTTGATCGCTGCGGCTGCCGAAGGCTGTGACCTTGTAACGGCGGAATATATCCGGATCGCATCAACAGAATTAATAATATGAGGTCAAAAAATGGCACTACCAAAAAACACAAGTTATAAAGTGAGTGAGGCGGACATTATGAAAATATCGAAACTTATGTGCTGTCTGGAGGGCACTATCAAAGAAATTATTCGGGACAAGCGGGTATCATCCGAAGAAATCGGTGGCAGCGAACTATATTTTTATGAAATGAATTCCCGGGCATTAGTCGAATTTGAGACAGATAGTGAGCTCAGAAATTATTTTAACTTAGAAAAATAGAAAACTATAGCTAACCTATTTTAGCCGCGCCCCGTCAGCGCGGCGTTTTATTTGGAGGGAATAACATGGGAAATATCCAGTTTATAGCAAGAAATTTGGTGCAGAATATCTTGGCAAATCACACATGCGTTTGATGGTTCAGATCAAACGGTTGGTCTAAAAGGTTCTAAGGTAGGAAATGAGGCGCTCAAGCTGGCCGCTGGAATTGGGCTCAACTTTGCGGGCGGCGTATCTGAAGGTCTGCAAGATAGAGATGTCCAAGGAGGAGTTGAAGTTAAGAAGCCGACTATGAAGAATGCTTTGCTAAGCGGCGCATCGACGGCAAGCCTGGAGCATGCGCGGCAAACTATGTCCGACCTGAGGTCTCGTCAACCTGTGATTGAAGTACCGAATGGAACAGAAATATGTGTTTTGTT
>JBGSZX010000005.1:0-86072 GCA_041750195.1 Bdellovibrionota bacterium
GATTGGCGCTTATTACTCCCAGCTCTACTCCGTAAGAGAAAACCAACTTCACCTGTTGTAAAATTTGATTGGACATATATCGGCTCATGCCTTCATTCTCTCGTTCATCCAGATAAGACAATACGAATTGGGGCGTTACGAGTTCAATATGTCTCTGATCCCAATTTCTAGTGTGCTTTAATTGGCTGCATTTATTCTTGGAAAGGCTAAGGCTAAAGCCCTCTGGCCTCTCCTTAGTTCTTACATTTTTCTCAATGTAATCCAAATATCGCTCAACCAATTCACTCCAAAGTCTGAGATTCAAACCTTCTGGTTTCTCTTCTCGGCAAATGCTCCAAAGCTCACGATAAACTCGCTCTGCTTTGGGTATTGATGGAATGCCTCTACGCATTTTCTGAACTCTTTTGCCTGTGTATTTATTTATTGCTTCAGCGCTAACTTTGTAAAAAGTCTTGGCTTTGCCGTCTTCATCATTTTTTTGATAAGGTCTAATACTCATTATTGATCTCCTTCCTCAAGAAGGAGATCAAGTTCACTTTTTTTGAAACGCAATCTTCGGCCAAGCAGCTTTCGCGACTTGATACGCCCTTGATAGACCCAATTCCTGATCTGAGCAGGAGTGGTTCTGAGGTATTCCGCAGCTTCTTCTGTTCTCAACCACGTCGAATTTTCAAAGAGCAAATTGTTTTCCGAGCGTATATCACCAAGAAAATTTTCTCTACTTAAATTATTTCGTTTAAATCTTCCACCATTCATTGAGTCAACCCCTTGAAATGATCGCATTCTCCGATCTTAGCGCTGCCAAGCACAAGACAGATCGGGCCTGCATCAGCGTCGAAACCTCGGGGGCCTTGTGGACCTTTCGGACCATGAGGCCCTTCGGGGCCTGAGTTTGCTCCACGGCATTCTTTGCGATTGTCTTGCGATCCACCATCACCACCTACGCCCCCGCGTCCACCGTCTCCGCCTTGGCCACCTGCTCCACCTTGACCAACATGTATTTCCGTAGAGATGCTAAGTTCTGAGGGGTCTTCGATGTGAACAAAAACTTTTGCTGAGTCTCCTCCGTTAGCTCCCGCTCCACCGACATGACCTCTTGCGCCTTGGCCGCCGCGCCCACCGTCTCCAGTCTGTCGTTTGCAATACCAACGCTTAAAGCAACGAGGTGGATCTGGTCGGTCGAGATTGAATAGCAATTTAATGGGAGAGCTAAGCAAACAATCTAGCTCATACCCTGCTTCACCATTGTTTCCGCGCGGCCCCTTGGGGCCAATTGATCCCGGAGTGCCCTTGATTCCCTCGCCGCCATCTTGCCCTTCGGCAAGAATTGTAAGGTGGCCCTTTCCCGTGCGTGCTTCTATATGAAGCGAACCACCAGAAAGTCCCGCAGCGCCAAGCTCCGGCTTGGTACTTTTAGGTAAGGTGCTGATCTTACCATTGTGAGAAACGATCTCATCAACAACAAGCTTTAGATCCGCCCCATCCGTCGAGAGTACAGCATCTTGCAGAAAGATAAGTCTCCCGATTTTATCGGGGACTCCGCTTAGAACGAGCGAGGAGTTGACCACAAGGTCAATCCCTCGCTCTTGATCAACAGCATGAAACTCTGGCTTAGAATCTTCACCATCCGCAACTGGATCATAAGCACATCCAAAAACCAAAACCCCGAGCACCACAACAACCAAGAGTTTCATATCCTTTTTTCCCCTAAATATATTCATATTCAGATTATCCTTTCTTTTATTTTGTTTACTCATTCACCTTCCCCAAGCCCCTCCCAACCTGACCACACTATCTTTTAGACTACCTAGTCGTAGAGAGAGTGTGGTCAGGTTGGGAACAAGGGGCGCAGGGGAACGTTTTTGAATGAGAAAACAAAATATTTTTATGCACTTAAAAGTTTTGAATCCTTAAAACCCAATTACCACGGAGTGTGGCAATTCAGTCGCACGAACTCATCTCTACGATCCACATCCGTAAAGGCAAACAGTGCAATCCAACTACTAAGTGGAATTTTGTGTTTGCCGCATTTTATGAGCACTTGATTCGGATCAAACAACCTATCGGGCGTAACTCCAAGAGCGAGAAAAGTGTCTTCTCCACCTTCGATGCGATAGGCTTCTTTGGCACCATCATCATTGTAGAGTCGCCGCATCTTTTTGCTCGTTTTGAGTTCTTCAGCAGACAAGTACAACAACCCATCAAAATCAGTATGTCGTGAGTAGATATTCATCCTTCGCGATATGCGATCCCGACTGCGGTCAGTGCGATCAACCTCAACTGCAATCCATCTGTATGGACCATCACTGAAACCAGTGTTGGAATCATACGATGGAACACCAATGCACATATCTGGCATGTATCCGTTGTCCCTAACGCGTTTGGAAATGATGTGCGCGGGCAAATCTTTAAAACCCTCGGAGCCTTCTCGAATGATCCAAAGACCGCGCATGCTACGCTCAAGAGATGCGTGCAAAATGGTGCACAAGTTCTCATGAGGCACTTGTGACCAGTGCACGCGTTTGTGGCGCAAGTCATCTGCACACAAACCGCTTTTTTTGAGCACGGCTTGTTGCAAGATGGGTTCGTTTCTAAGCATCCAGTAATTTGCGGAGAAATTCTTCAGCGCAAAGGATTTCTTATGAATGAGTCCTTTTTGGCGCAAATTTCTAAGCAAGTGTCGAAGTTGGGAATCATCAAAAGATACACCCATGAGCATCTTAAGAGTTCTGGTGTCCATCACGCCATAGCGCGCCAGAAGAGACAAAAGTTGATTCTGTCTTACTGCTGGCTTAGGCATTTTTATTGTTACCCTTTTCATCTTTAAGATAGGGCTTCATTTGATTGATGAGGCGAATAAAATCCTCAGCATCTTGTTTGGTAACAAGTGGCTGGAGTGTTTTTACTTTGTTAGGATTTAGGCATCGCATACGTATCTTATTCACATCAAAATTTGAATTTTGAATGATCCACTCCACAACATCTGAGTGACGAACGTGACCCTCTTCAAATCCTTCGTTACAATTATCTACAATTTTGTTTATTTTTTCTAAGCTCTCATTACTTATGAGATACGACATTCTTTTTTGTTGCATACGCTTTCGATTCTCCTTTATTTTGATTGGGGCTGAATAAACCTATTGTTGGCAGGATTGAATGGATTAGGTGGTAGATCTCCGAAACGCAGACGCTCATCTTGTTGGTAACGCTCAGTAGAAAATCTTTGCTCGACATGATCATGTAGAAGGTACGAAGTGAGTAAGCCGACGCCTAGCCCAATCCCTGCTCCCATTAAAGTATTGCGGTTTTTAATTTGGTTCTTTGGGCCGCTATAAACTGCTGATCCAGTGTAGGCACCCAGTGCCACGCCGCCTGCTCCCCCAAGTATGAGGGAGCGAGATCGGCTCGCACACCCGCTAACCATTAACATCATCATGAAAGGAAGTGTCCATATGGCAAATCTCATCTTAATTAGTCTCCTTTGCTTTCTCCTCGCAGTAGACTGGAGGTAGTGGAAATAGAATTTTGAACACATCGCCTGAGGCTCCGAATGGCCTCAAGGCATGGTTCATAAGGACAAACGCAGTGCCAGTTGGCAGTGATTTGATTTGGTCAGGATCTGCTCGAAACTCTTTCACATCGCGAACTGACATTGCGCCTGTTCCGCTTTGTCCACCAAGCGATCCGAGTACAACCTGCCTTGTAGATTTTGTGTTGTGTTTTGTGCCAAAAGTCTTGGCCACTGTTTCTGCTGTTTCTGGGTCGTAGACACGCATCACAATTTTAGTGGATGAGTTATCATTCACCTGAGAGGCAAATGTATCTCCCGCCGCCTTTAAGTCTCCTAAGCTTTGGTGACTAAAATGCAGAGCCATCCCCGCAGATCGCGCTTTAGCGATAAGCTCCAAAAACGCATGACAAGCCAAGCTTCCAAACTCATCTAAGAACACGGGAGTAAATACAGGTTCTTTAATGACCCCTGCCTGCACCTGTGCCGAATAGAAGGAAAGATCTGAGATGATCAAGCGACCCAATGTGATTGTTGTCACAGGGTCTACAAGTGCTGGAAGTCTAAAGTAGATGATCTTCTTATCTTGAATGGCTTTAGCAAGATTAAGCTCGTTGTCTGATATTTTTCCTGAAATCAATTCTCCAAGGCTACCGTGACAAAGCTGGTTAACCTGAGCCACAAGGCCCGAAAGTTGAGAATATTCGTTCTCGGTAATAGCAAAAGGGTTCTTGTTTTCCTTGAGGGAGTCCGCAAGTGCAGCCGATGAGGCTAGGCTCTGATTCAACCTAGAAAGACTCAGTTTAATTGACTTCTTGTCTGCTCTATCCGCAAGCTTTAGCAGAATCTCACGCGCTCTTGTCTTGTAGAATTCCTCACTCCAGGTCATCGAAGTGAAAAGCCTCGATACCGCTTCGGTGTTGGAACCCGCTGCCAGAGGATTGTAATGAACTGATGTTTCAGAGCCCACATCAAATACGAGCAGTCGATCTTTCGCGTTCGGGTGTGATCGCAAAAACTTTATGAAGCTCTGGTCTCCTTTTGCATCAAGAATGACAATCGGATGACCTCGTTTTGCGTCTTGGTCAATGAGGTTTAGAAGAACACTTTCGGTTTTACCCGAGCCCGTTGCTCCCATGATGTGAACGTGTCTGGAGCGAACCTTGTCGGGCAAGAAAATAGGAATTCGCATATTTTGCTCAATTCCCAAAAAACTTGATTCTTTGGTTAGTTCTTTAATTGAAGAAGGAATGTTATCTCCGTGTTCAATTTGTTTGGCGTATTCCTCTGCCTCATCGGAGAAGAATACATTTTTAAACGCAGCTGCGATTAGTGCGATGCTTAGCACGACAACAGAAGCTAAAAGTATGAATAATTGAAGATTCATTAATTACCCCTTTCTAAGAAGTTTTCAGTAAGTTGAAGGAAAAATTCTTGCCCAGGCTTTAGAGACAAAGCAGAGGCTCGATTGTAAGAAGTGCCAAGATCAGAGGTGACCTCGCCTTGAAGTCCCGAGAGCAGCGCACGAAGCAAAATTGCAGAGAGATCTTTTGAACCGCCCTTTAGAGAGCCCGAGATTCCAGCGGCTGCACCCGTGCCCGCTCCGACAAGGGCACGATTAGCCAATCCTTCAAGCTTTTCTGCTTTCACGCCAAGTGTCCCGTCAAGACTAAGAGCTTGCGCTTCCATCTCTAAACTACGACTGCCTTGAGAATCTCGCGTGAGTTTGAAGCTCATTTTGATACGGTCTACATTTGTGTCTGAACTTGCATCTCCAACGACTGTCCAGCCGTAGAACCTCGATCCTAAAGAGTGATCTACAATTTGAGCAAAAACGGGAACGGTATCAAAAGTTTCAAGAGTGTTTAAAAGTTTCACTTTAACAAGTGTCCCCGTTGACGCTCTTACGCCCACGCTCTTAGAGGAAATTGCAGCACCGGAGCCTCTTGCTGCTTTGTCGTTAAAGTGAATGACAAGCGCACCATCCTCCGTGGAGTCTAGCCTTTGAGAAGTAAATTCCTCCTCAGGACTTTTCTTCGGCGTATCTTCGCTTAGACCATTCACAATGAGCCAAGCAATCGCTCCTCCAACAACAAGCAGGATTACAACCGACACCACAACAACCGATACTTTTCTTTTATCAACGGAGGGTTTGTTTGAGGAAACCGTTAATGGCGTGCTTACCATTTCCTTCAGTGTTTGCGTGTAGCCTTTAAAAGTGTTCATTTTGAGGCTCCTTTCTCAACCAAAAGCTCAAGTGTTTCTTGTTTTGATGGAATCAAAAGATGCCCTCTATTTGATGCAACTTCGGGCCTCGTAAACTGCACATCAAATGTGACCGTTGCACCAACTTGAATCTCCTTACGCTCTGAGCTGATGCCAGTATGGGAAAAACTTTTAGAGTTTTGTTTAAGAACAATTTTGGACCAATCTGGAATCCAAACGGTGTTTGAATTGTTCACAAGGCGAACTCGAAGAGTGAAGTAATCTCTTTTTGGTGATTCCCAAGCTTTTCTTAGGAGTTCAGCACGGAAACCTTTCTTTGTGATGTGACTAAAAATCCTAGGTGTAGGCCGAAGAGGTTTTTTGGGCGATTGAGCTATCTTTGCTTCGCAGTTAACGCTCTCGGTATGCGGCAAAATCGGATCAGAGTAAAGCTTGTGTGTTTCCGATAAAGTTCCACCGCTAAAAACTAAAAGATTCGATTCCTTTTGAGATACTGCCGAACGTAAAAGCAAGTTATTACCAATCCGCTGCGCCTGAAAGTATCGCGCATCCCCTATGGCAATTGAATCAGGTGCCTTTTGAAAGCAAACAACAGACGATAGCCCCACTCGAACATTGATGTTCGACGGGTTTGCAAAGCCCAAGCATGGTATGCAAATCATGAAGATCATGAGCTTCTTATCTGCGCCACGATTCATAAACTTGCTCACGCTGTTACGTGCGGGCAGCAGTTTTTGAACTTGAGGGTAAGCTTTTTCACCAGCCTTAATAGCCATTAGACTGAGCGTTGGCATCACAAGCCCTTGCAGTGCTCTTGCTCCAGTTGAAACAAGACCCGATCCAGTACCAACTATCGCTCCTTCGCAGAACTGGCCAAGCATGAAGGGTGAAAAGAGCAAACTCACTGCAAGAATTAAATTCATGACAACAATTGCCGTGTAGCCGCCATCGATTGCGTAGGCGTCTTGAAACGGCAATGCTTTTAGGAACGCCGATAGCAGAGCCCAAATGATCGGCCAGCAAGCCACTTGAAATAAGTTCTTAAACAAGTTTTTGGTTAGGTTTGCAGTCGATTCAAAAAGAGTTCCCAATATCAACAATGGACCCGTAACAACAAGAATCATCCAGTAGAAGTGATAGAACGCAACTAAAAGATATCTGGACACATAAAGGCAAAGGTACGAGATCGCCACGAGTGCCGAAACAATAAGATCGTTGCCAAAATCAAGTAGAGACTTGAGATCCAACGAATAAGCCTTTGCTCTTTCACTTGCTGCCTTTAGAAAAGCATCTATTCCATCAAGGTTGTCGATGGAAAGTGCGATTTCTTGCCCAATGTTTTTTATGAGGCCCGTTAATGAAGGAAATGCGGCAAGTAATAGCATTGTCACAACAAGACGCTTGAGCCTCGAAACTACGGCACCCTCGATTCCAAGATCCTGACTAAAGGCCATCACTACCGAGAGCAAAAAAAGCGGCAGGATGGCTATGTGAGCGACACCATCCATATGCTGATACAGGCGCTCAACAATAGGCATCAACTTTTCGTAGTTCTCGGCGATGCCTGCCGAGTTTTGAATTGTACCACTCATCTTTTGACCTCCATGAGATTGATTTGGTTTGAGAAACCCGAAAGCCCCTGCCCAATGGATTTGTATTCGGTCGCCTGCGATTGAAGCCTCGCTGCCTCGCGCGATCCGCTCTCAGCAATCATCTGCGACAGAAGTGAAATGATCTGAGCTTGGGCTACTTGGTTTTGCGATTGCAGCGATACAAGGGTTCCAACTCCTGAAGCTGTCATCTTGTTTGCTACTGCTGGTCCCACGTTGAGTCCCTCGCGTTCAAGCTCTTTGCCGGATTCAAATGCGGGTTTAGCAGTGTCAACAAGGACTCCGGCCACACTCATAGCCTCTGCGATTCGACGTTCGACTTCATCTGACTTTTCCGTGCGAAACTCTGGAGGCAACGTGTAGTAGATCTTCTGAAGGCGCTTGAGAGCCTCTTTAGGATCTTTCCACTTTTGTAGATCGTTAGGCGCAATCAAGGTTTGAATAGTGCGCAGCCTATGGATCTTATCGTCGATACCTCGCAGTTCGCGCCTAAGCATTTCAGACTGAGCACGAATCTCGTAGAGAGTGTAGAGAGTATTGGAAACAATCTCGATGAGAAATGGAATATCTTCACCAAAGAGCGCTTTGGCTTCTTTTGGCTTCAGGGCAATTCCAAGACCGAGCACCAATACAAGTATTCTTATGAGCATAAATCTCCTTTCTGCTTTGTTTGAGAGCTAGAAACGTTTTCGGAATTAGCAAGCTCATATAGCTTTTCACTTGGGTAGAGACGCAATATCTGACTAAACTTTGGAGTCCCGAGCCAGAACTCTGAAAACTCGTTCTTCTTTGAGGCGACACTCAAAAAGCGTTTTCGATCAGAGTCACTCATATCCAATGTACGCTCTAAGATCTCCCCGCTCGCCGCGCCTTGAAGCAAAATCCTGTGAAACGAATTGGTGATCACAAGTTTTGCAAACGCATTGTCGCCGTAGTCGCTAAGGTTTTGAGTAACAGACGCGATCCCAGCTCGGTATTTACGAAACGTTCGATACATTTCTTCTAAGAACCCTGAAGCTTGAGAAAAAAACTTCCACACTTCATCAAACACAATGAGCGTTGGTGCATTTGTGCCCTTTTTGAGTCTCTCCCAAATGCCTTGAGTTAGAATTAGAATCGCAAGTCTTTGCAGAAGCGGATCGCCCTCAAGATTTTTAAAATCAAAGGCCCTTATGGGCTCATCTAAAATGCGTTCAATTGAAGAATCCGCGTGTATGTCATCCCATCCAAGATAGGGCCTCAGCCACAGATGAATATCTTCATAGGCTTTTTCCTTTCGCTCAGCCGCCTCATTGGAAAGGACTCTCAATGAAAACGGAGCATCCGAACAAGATTGAAGTAGATCCTCGATGGCAACCTTATGGGAATGAGTGATGTGCTCCCCAGCTCCACAAATATTCTCCAGCAAAGTCTTACAGAATCCAGTCGGTGCAATCTTGAGTCGCCTGAGAGCAGCAACAACGAGTTCAGTCGCATTTTTTGAATCTAGATCAATTGAACTTCCCTCAAAATGCGAAACGAGTTTTTTGTACGAACCACCCACATCAAAAATCGCAATTTGGCCATCTGGGTAATCATGCTTAAACCCTGCAAGGCTTGAATTCATGAGAAAGCTCTTTCCCGATCCCGAGGCTCCGCAAACAAAGGCATTGAAATTAAGGTTGGTTTTCGAAAAAAGATTCAAATGACAAAGTTCGCCACATCTTGAAAGGAAACTGAGACTGCTTGCATCCTGCTCACGTCCATAGTCCAGAAAAACAGGCAATAGATGAGCAAGGTTACCGCTCAACATGGGTAGCTCTCGAACAGCTAAGGGTTTTGCCCCTACCATGTGTGACTTAAAAACGGGGAGTGTTCCCACACCCTCCACAAAAAAGCCTGTGCCCGTGCTACTACTGACATCAGCCGACAAAGAACCGATTCTCGACTCAAGCTTAGCAAGATCCGAGTCCGACATCACTACGGCAAGACTGATGTTTAAAAGACTTTCTTTGCCTTGGGTAACACGAATTAGTATTTCTTCTGACGCTGAAAGATTCGACCCTGATTCCAGATCTGACAGCTCGTGTGCCTTTCGAACGGAAAGTGCATGAGAGACTCTTCGCTTGGTTTCAAGGTCCTTCTTACTTTTACTTTTATCAGGAACACGAATTTTTATAGACGCGAGGAATTCATCTCCAGACTCATACAAAGCTTCAAAGCAATTGTTCCAAGTGCAAAGAGACAGATCAGTTAAGCTTGCGACTTTTACAAAACTTTTTGATGTTTTTAGATGGTCCTCTTCACAAGCAACATCGGGAAGAACAAAGCCTGACGCAGCTTTGGATTGGCCAAGTAACTTGTTACAAAGCGCTAGGTATTCACTTTTTGTTCCCGCGATTAGCTCAACGCCTAGCTCCTCAAAAAGCTGCTTCATGCCCGTACAACCGGCAACAATTTCTTTCTCGAAAAGGTAAACCTTTGATACAAGTCCGCGCTGGTTAAAAAGGGACTCATTATCGGCGGCGCGAGCACTTCGCGCAAAAACTATTTGTGCAGAATGATTCGAAGGCAATTTAGAGAGACTTTCTTTGATTCGTTCAAAAAAACCTTCCGACAGGGGACCTTGAAAAGCATCTTCACACTTTGTGGATTGAAGTGGACTTAACGTCCAAAAATTTAGTGTTTCCTTGTTAACACTTAAAAGCTTTCCAGATTCTTTAAATACGGCCGAGATGAGATCACTTGTGAGTGACAAAGCATTTTCTTCGATCATCTGAGACTCCCCTTTCCTCTAAGACGTGCGCCGATAAAAATTCTCGGCATCACAAGGAAGCGAAGTAAAAAGCCTAAATGCCCTGCCTTGTGACCAATAGATAGAACTCTCAGACTGACGAGCAAACCAAGTCCCAGCCCCCATGAAATCACCACGGGCAAACCAAGTGCTGAGAGTGCAAAGTTTGAAAGCATCATTAGTCCGAGACTCAAGCCAAGGTGTGCAACTTCAAATCCCCATATATGAGAGCGTTTTAAATGGCATGTTGGATTGTTAAGCATTAGCGCACCACTCGGCTCAGAAGATCAACGATTCCTTGAGCCAGAAAGAGAATTACAACTCCTGTAATCGCAAATATGAAATGCTGTTTGGCATTTGGGTTTCCAACAAAGAATTGGAAACCTGCATAGCCGAGAGCGATAACCGCAATTATAGGAAGTATTCCAGTAACGAGAACAGTTTTTAGACCCATGAGACTCGATTCAACCGAGGCGTGGGCCAAGATAGGCAGTGAGGCGGCTGTCAGAAGACAAGCCGCGCCCATTACCCGCATTAGGGTAGTTTTCATAAAGATCCTTTCTTTTAGTTTTGTTTGGGTTTGAGTGAGTTAAATCAAAATGGCGTGTCGTCTTCTTGATTTGTGGATTGCTTTGAAACTCCGTAAGGACGAAGGCTCTCTTTGATAAAAATACTTAGATTGGGATACATGTGGAGCTGTAACGAAAAACCAGGTGATCCATTATTAAGCGGGAACGCCACCCCAATAGTTCTCCAGTAAGTCCGTCCATTACGAGCCTCATCTTTAACAACTACGTCAAAGACCTTTTTGTTTTGCTTGTTTGCATTAGATTGATCGTTCATGATTCTTCTTCCTCCATCGATTCTGTTTCTTCCTCTTCTTTTTGTTGATGACGTAAAAGTCGCTCGTTATATCTTTCTGTAATCAGATCCTCCTTTTCTTTTTCGTGTTCTAAAACTTCGATAAATTCGAGATGTTCTGGGTCCAGATCCTCGTATGGGTTATCTTCCCAGTGCTTGTAGTCCTCAGGCCCTTCAAAGAGGAGACAACAAGGACAAAAGAGATCCCGTTCGGTCCATTCACATCTCCAGCTTCCGCATCTTGGACATTCCACACTGATCTTCATGAGATTGATCCTGCTGTTTGCGCGACAAAGACCAGCGCGAGACAGATATAGGTAGACTTATAGAGAAACATCTCAGCGCGCTTAAGAGCCATTTCTTGATGATGATTGGCCAAATGTTTTTGGGATTTATGGCATCTGCTAAGTTTCTTTAACCCTACAGAGCCCCCCTCATTGAGAGCTAATGACTTTCGAAACAGAGCCTTTACGATCCTTTTGATTTTGGTTTGAGCGGTTTTCATTTCTGCATCCTTTCTTGGAGAGGCGTGGGAGCTTCCGTGCTCGCCTCTTAGGGATGTAGTAGTGCGATGAAGGTGCCAGAGCTAAGTCACTGTAATTACGTAAGTCCTGTAATTATTCTTGGACAGCGCTGACCGTATTGGACAGCGCTGTCCAAGAATTTGGTCACGGCTGTCCAATAAAATTTGGGTAGATCATTTATACAAAATTCGTTTAGATTGATGCCAATGAGTAGTGACCAAGCCAGAATCAATATCGAAGGTGCATTAGAAATAGTCAAAAAATCCAAGAATCCGCTAACGCCGATTTACGAAGCAATGACTAACTCCCTAGAAAGCATCGCCCAGATTGAAAAACCCCAAAAAGATTCAGAGATAGTTTTAAGACTTTTTTTTGAACCAACCACGGATCAACGGAAAAGACTACTATCCAGTGTGGAGATTGAAGACTCTGGAACTGGGTTTACCAAGTCAAATTTAGATCGCTTTAAAGAATTTTTTGACAAAAGCAAAGGATTCGACAACCGAGGATCTGGAAGACTTCAGTTTCTTCATCGATTTTCAACTGTAGAAGTAGAGAGTGTGTCGAGAGAAAGTCAAATCCCCAAAGGTCTCTCTTTTACTTGTGACAAAACAAACTTTATTTCAAATGAGAAACAGTGGAATGAAACTAACAAGTCATCCTCCCCCAAAACAATCGTTACTCTAAAAAATCCCATTCTAAACAAAAAAGAAAATCTATTTTACAATAACTTGGACATTGAAACTTTAACAAATGAGATTAGAAATCATTTTCTGCTTAGGTTTTACTTGGATTCCAAAAAAACAAAATTTGGACCCCCAAAAATTAGAATTCAATTTATTGAAGACACTCAAGAGGAAAGAATTATTTCATCGGAAAACATTCAATTCCCAGAATCTGAAGGGCAGATTCAAGTTCCATACATCAGAGTCAAAACCTTAGATTCTGGAAAAATAGAATGGATAAGAACCTCTGACTTCGAAGTTTTACATTGGGCTAAATTTAAAACATCCGAACAAATGCTTTCCAAGAACAGCATTTATTTGTGTAGTAAAAACATTCCAGTACAAGCCCTGAACTTGCTGCCAATCAAGAAGGGCGAACACATTGACGGATACAGATACCAAACCGTGTTTTATGGAGACATTCTTGATAAAGCAGAAAATGTAAGTGATGCCGTAGATGCATTCAAATTTCCACACAAGAAAGATGTTACGTTTGATGCAGCAAATGACTTATTTTTTGAAGATGATCAGCCCTTCATCTTGATGGATGAAATTACAAATTCAATTTCCAACGAACTTCCCATAATCCATAAGGAGCTTCAAAAATTAAAAGCCTCTCAAGACGAAGCTATCGCGAACATAAGCGCCCTAAATGGAATTAGTCCGGAGATTGCGCTTAAATCAAACATTTCGCTCACAGATGATGACGAAACAATTACCAAAAAACTTTACGTTCGACAGGCAGAACATCTCGCCCAACAAGGAAATGAAGTTAAAATTATATATGAAAGTCTTAGAGATTTAAATCCAATTGAAACAGGCTACTCAGAATCACTACAAGATAAAATTGAAAGACTTAACGCCTTAGTGGACAAGCAAAACAAAGAAGAACTAAGTAGATATGTCATTCGAAGAGAAATGGTTTCAAAGATATTAGGAAAGATTTTGAACAACGAGCTTTCCTACCAAAAATCACCAGCCCCCAAAGGCAAAAGAAAGTCTCCTGAGGGACTCATTCATGACCTGATTTTCAAAAGAAAAACCAACTCAAATATCCACAATGATTTGTGGATATTAAACGAAGAATACCTACATTTTGAAGGTTGTTCTGACCTTCCGCTTACTGAAATAGTTGTAAATGGCATCCCTCTCTTGCGAGAAGTAACTGCCGAACAAATTGAAAAATTTGGAGTAAAACTCGATCGAAGGCCGGATATTTTTCTTTTCCCGCAAGAAGGTCAATGCGTGCTAATTGAATTGAAAGCTCCAAATGTAGACTTATCAGAACACACGACGCAGCTCCTGAGATATTGTAATTTAATTTCAAATCTAGCGACGAATCCTATCAATCGATTTTTCTGTTACTTAATTGGAGAAAAGTTTAACGAATGGGACTTGAATGAATATCACCCAACGGTTAGCGGAGATTTTATTAAAAATGATATCCCCATAAAAAAATACGGCGATCATTCTCAAGTTTCAGGCAGTGCTCAAGTTGAAATCATTAAGCTATCTTCTTTGGTCGAACGTGCCCATAAAAGAAATCAAAGTTTTGCTGAAAAACTGGGACTACCAGAACTGCTTAAAACGGCCAGCCTTGAACTCTAGAATGGTAAAAATAGTTCATGAAATGCATTAAATGCAATACTCAAATGACTAAAGTTGATCGCAGAATTGAGATTGCAGAACCAGAAGATTGCTCCGAAGGTCAGATGGCAGACTTTATTGCTGCTGAAGAAATGCAAGTTTATGACAATTGGGAATACGGTCTTGTGGAATACGAGTGCTTCCAATGTGGTGCTATTATTCAGTTGCAAAAAGAAGAGTTAGAAAATTATCCTAACCTAATTCGGTCATGGCACAAGAAAGCTGGTCGGGGCAGTGACTATTTTTCACGGTTTGTTTTCGAGTACCTCGCGTTTATTGCATATTTAAAGGTATTTAGTATTCGACAGCCAAGAACGGACAGAGAAGCCGTCCAACTTCTCAAACAAAATATTTCCATGAAAGAGGCGTATTATAGAAAAATACAACAATCGAGGTCATTGAGAGAAAATTGGGACGCCATCATGAGAGAGTTAAGGAAATTTCCGATTCATAATTCATCCAGAGACTACGACAACCCAGAATTGGATAGATGGTGGAACTGCTCCGAACTTAATATTCCTCAGAACTCCAACAATTCTCAGGAAATGGGTATTGTATTTAACTTGGACGACTGGCCAAATATGATTGAGTTTTGGTATGCGGTCCGCAACAATCTTTTCCATGGGGGAAAAAATCCAAACATCGCCCGAGATCTTTTTTGTGTGGAAAAATCGTTTAGAACCATGCGCGAGTTAGTTTCCATTTTCTTAAAAGAAGAATCTCTCAAATAGCCAGTCAATCCCCACAAATATAGAAAAAAATCGAGTATTTCCTAGCCATTCAATCTTCGTCGCACAGTTCGATCGGAGACCTTCAAGACTTCAGCAATTCGCTTCGGCACCTTGGACCCTGCAATCTTCTGAGCCTCAACGAAGGCCAGTTCTTCAACGTGAGACAATAGTTCTTCTAGCGATAGGCCGTCGGCCAAAAGCTTGTAAATGTTACTTCCCAAAGCAGCCTCTTGCGATACATCCTCCACCGCCAAAGGCTTTGAGATGTTATTCATCGACTCATACTGAGACTGCAATGCTTGCGCAGTAATTGTTGGACTCCTGGAGGAGTCTACTGCTTGCTGACAAAATGACAGCAAACCACGAACGTTTTCTTTCCACGGCTGTGAGCGAAGCCACACAAGAGCTTCAGCGGAAAAATGCTTGTCCAATTCAGTTTCTTTCAAATATCGAAAAGCCAAGGCTTCTATGTCATCTCGCCTCTCGCGCAATGCCGGAACACGTAGAAAGCTTTGCCTGACTCTCGCCATAAAGTCCGGCATAACTTTGCCAGACTCAACCGCCTCGTTTGGGTCCTGATTCATCGCAACGATGATTCTTACCTCGAATGGCTTGGCTATAGTTGATCCCACATGAATGTAGGAACGTTCTTGAATCGCACGCATAAGAATCTTCTGAAATTCTAGTGGTGCGTTCTGCAATTCATCTAAAAATAGATCTCCACCGTTTGCAGCCTCAAGAAAGCCAACCCTATTACTAATAGCTCCCGTGAAGGCACCTTTGACGTGACCAAAAAGCTCACTCTCGGCAAGAGTTGGTGAAATTCCGCCACAGTTCACAGCAACAAAAGGTCTTTCATTTTGCTTGAGTTCAAATTTAGCATTAGCGCTAAGGCGTTTAGCACTTAGCTCCTTACCTGTTCCGGTTTCACCGTAAATGACAATGTTGCTCCGAGGATCAACCTGATCTAGTGCGCTCAGATATTCCTTCATGGAATCCGCTACAGTAAAAATAGCACTTTCTTGTGGCACAAGACGATGTTCTCGGTGAAGGCGCTTTAGGAATGCCCAAACGCCAACTCTGAAAAGCTCTTGATCCGCAAATGAAGACTTTCTAAAAAAGCGTGTAATGATGTCACTATTCTCGATGGCCTCGCGATGATCTTCCTCAGACATAGAGGAGATCATCACAATCATAGCATCTGGAAGTATTTCACGAATCGAATTTGAGGCCCAATGCCCGTCCCTTGCTTCGGCCTCTTCGTCTGGAGAAAAATTAATATCCATAATTACCAAGTCGAAGGGTCTATTGTCTTTGAGACTTTGTTCAGCAGCAAGAACGGATTCCTCTGCGGTTTGAGCCTCAGTGTAAATCGGAATAAACACCCCATTAGACGCAGCCTGAAGCCGAGTCATAAGCATTTGCCTAAAATGTAGCTGATCATCAGCAACGAGCACACGAAGCTTAAACATTTACGCCCCCTCGCACGATGGGCAGCTTTAACTCAAAGCAAGCACCGCTTTTCGACTTTAGCAATTCAATGCTTCCGCCAACCGCTCTTAAGCGCCTTCTGACCGAAGCTAACCCAATGCCGTGCCCATGATCCTTAGTGCTCACATACTCAAGGAAGATGTCCTGCTGAAGCCATTCTGGAACCCCGTCTCCATCATCGTGTGCCGTGATTTTAATTTGGGAGTCTTCAATAGCTTCAAATTCCAAGCGAAAGGTTTTAGCGTTGGCATCAGCAGCGTTTGAAGCCAGATTCCAAATGATAGGCTCAAGTTGCTTGTAAGGAAGTTTGATCATTGCTGATCTAATAGAGCCATCAAAGATAAAACTAATATCGACGCCCTTTAGCTTCTCTGAGTTTCGAAGAGAAGCGTTTAGCTGTGCGATGATGCCCTGAACCGACTCTCCCGAAGACTTCTTCTTGGGAACTGCCTTGAGAGCTAGGCTAAGCGCCTCCTTGCCAGATTCAAGACTGATCAAGGTAGATTCAATCATCGCGTTTAGACGGTCTTTGGGAAGTTCTTTCAAATATAAAGGTAAGCCCCTAAGCAATCCTTCTGCGGCATCTAATGGAGATTGAATGTCGTGGTTGTAGTCCTTTAGGATCTTGTTGCTTTCATCAGAATTGCTATGAGCCTCAAGCCACTTTTGGTATTTGCTAAACTGATTTTTCAGCCCATTTGTCTCATTCAGGATGGAGTTTAATTTGTCTTTTAGATGCTGAAACTCTTCACTTGGTGCAGAGTCTTCAGCATCAAACAACTTCTCAATGCCGTGAATGATTGAATGAAGTTCAAGAACCTCTTGCCGAAGGCGAATCTCTCGAAAACGTGTTCCTAAAGCAAGTAGCCCAAAGATCAACCCACTTAAGCCAATGCCAAGACCTAAAAAGATATTTGCCATTCCGCTGAGATTAAGAAAAGGTGTCACTAGATGCACTAGAGCTGTCGCTTCATGAGGACGATTTTGAAATCCTTTGACTAAAATTGCTACACTGTTCTGCCCAGCGCAGACGCTATCATTCACGAAAGTGCATCCCGCCAATATAGAGTTGAAGTGTTCACTCTCAGCAGTGGGAATAATTACCTTAAGCTCTCGATCAGAACTTAGAATGTCATTGTATGCGAGTTGATCTCGCAGTTCTCTCGTAAGATGCAAAGGTATGTTACTAGCATGGGACTGAACCATCATGTTGAGGGTTTGTGCTCGCGATTGAACAATTGCAGGCACAAACCAATGAACACTCGCCAAAACACTTGCCAGCGAAAGAGATATCCAAAAAAGCAAAAGCCCAATATAAATTGGCTTAAACGAAGCAGCAGAGGTTGAATTCTTAGCCATCTCAACTACTCCTTCGTGTTCATGCGCGAAAAGCGTACATCGCCGTCGTAATCAGAAAATTTAGGAACTTCGAGTACACTATGATCAATTGCGTGCATATAAGAGCGCACCAAAAGCGGCACTGCTCTAGCGTCTTCAACCATTGCTCGTGACACACGCTGAATATATTCAGCTCGTTTAGAATTGTCGGGCTCGTGAAGAGCCTTCATGATCAATTCTTCTTCGCCAGGTTGAGGCGTGAAAGCCGCCCACTGACTTAGTAGCAAGAGGTGATATTCAATCTCTGGAAAATCGCTATTCATCCCTTGAGAACGAACTCGAATGTCAGCGTCTTTTGCCTCAGAGGAGTCGATCCAAGCAATATCAACCCCTGCCTTAGATAGAGTTGAAGCAATGGCCTCATTAAGGGCTGATGTGCTTTTAACCATTTTGACTTTGGGAGGTAAATCTTCAGGTTTTGACTTCAATGCAGTTAGAGAGCTGCTAAGACCCAATGATGCAAAAGTTTTGGGCGGTGAAAGCTCGAAACTTCGTTTTTCAGTCGCTGGATCTAGTTCGTATCCCAAGTTTCTTGTAACGAGGTCAGAAATGGCTATCCGCTGTTTTTCAGAAAGTGAACGATCATTAAGCAAAGCATAAAAACTCAACGATGGTCTTGTGCTTAAAATTGTATATTGTGAATCGCCTGATAGACGTCTCATACTTTGAACCTCAGAAGTGTTCGAAGCTTCAATAAAATGTGCCCCTATTGCTTTAGCATCTTCAGCCAATTGAGCACTGTCACTCATAAAGCGCAGCGAAACTTTATGGGGAGAGAGTGGCTGGTGTCCTAAATAGTGCGGATTCTTCTTTAGCTCTAGTCTCTCGCCTTCATGCTCAACAAGCGAGTAAGCGCCGCTCGTGACTTTTAAATTTACTAGCTGATCGTTCACAACTGATTTCTCTGGGACAATGCCCATCTCGGGAATACTCAGCAAAAACTGAAAAGATGGTGTTACTTGGTGAAGCTTAAATTCAAGCTCGCGATCATCTATTGCTCGCACCGATTCAATTGCAGTTTTTGGATTGAAGTGACCGCTGTCTAGGGTCGCTAAGAGACGATTTACAGAAGCAATCACATCAGACATCAAGATTGGCGAACCGTCGCTAAATTTGATGGCAGACTTAAGAACAAGATGGTACTTAAGCCCATCTTTGGATACGGATTTCAAACTTGCCAATGCTTCAGTAGGATTGCTCGCAAGAAGGGTGCCCCACAGATTGGAATGAAGGTGGTAATTCGAAATTTTAACAATATTTCGAGGATCAAGCGGTAAGCTCAGTTTTCCCGAGAGGACTGCTATGATTTCCTTCGTGTTATCTGTGTTTTTATGCATCTTATCTTTTCCTGTCTGTTGGAAAGCAATTATTAGGAGCACCCAAATTAAAAACGAACCAACAAGAGCAAATCCTAACTTCTTATTTATCATCGCCTTGACATATGGGTTCACCGCACTTCTCTGGCTTTTCATGAGGCGATGGAACTTCCACTTTTTCCCCTTTGTTTTTATCTACGGCTTCATCTGCGGCCCAAGCCGCAATTGAGTTAAATCCCAATAAAAGGGCGAACGTACCAAATACTAATTTAAAAGATTTCATGTCTTACTCCTTTTTCAAAATTGCATATGCAATGTGATGGTTCTGATAGTGGTCTGCCACAAACTCGATGTGCTCCATATTTGGAGTCTCTATTTCTCCCAACGAATTCTTGAACTGAAGTCCGCACAGCTCTTCATCTGAAAAAAGCTTTGTCGACTTTGAAAATTTTTCCATGTCTTCAACTGGTGTGTTGTGAAAGTGGGGATTGCGGCTTTCTTCCCAAACTTTAAGAAGAGCCTGCCAAGCCGTGGGCCGAACCGAATAAGATAAAAGAGGTTTTGATTGGTAAAAATTTCTTAACAGGGCAATGTAGCCAGCGCCTTTGATTCGAGCCAAACTTAGAGAAAAGCGCGGACAACTAAAAATCTTTAATCCGAGCGCCTGCCCACTTGTTTTGATCTGCTCTAATATCAGAGTCTCAACCACTTCATATCTGGCTGCTTGCAAAGCTCTATCTGTACTCTCAGGGTGGGCTGCAATGCCTAGCGGCTTGATTGCTTGTGGAAACAATACATTAAGGCAATACAGCCTCTCAGCGAACTCAGAACGGCATTTGGCGATAGCAGTTTTTATTGTGAATCCTGCTCCGCCAACGCCATAAGATTTGCCAGGCAGAAAAGCAAAGCAACGCACAAACTGTCCTGAGGAGAAATCACGCTGAACAGAGAACTGCATCGCAGCATATTAACGCACTGCGTTGCAGATGTCAACGGATCTTTGGTTTCTTAGGGTCTGCTCGTATGAAATTCCCTAAACTTGCTATTCAAGGCAAAAGTGCATATACTCCACATGGGTATCTTCCCCAATCAAGAACTGAGGCTCAAATATGGACAAAAATACTTCACACGATCACTCCAATTGCCATCATAAGGGACACGAGCACATGCAAAATAAATCAAAAGCTACTGTTGAAAATGTGGAACCAGGAGCTGTCTACACTTGCCCAATGCATCCTGAAGTTCGACAGGTTGGTCCAGGGAGTTGTCCCAAGTGCGGAATGGCACTAGAGCCCCTTCTCGCCGACGATTCAGAAAATGAAGAACTGAAAGATATGTCTCGGCGTTTTAAAGCCGCTGCTTTGTTTACGATACCTTTATTTATTATTTCCATGGGAGACCTGCTTCCCGGTCAGCCCATCTCGGCCATGATGTCCAGCAAGGTACGTTTATGGCTAGAACTCACACTCGCCACACCTGTTTGTCTCTGGTCTGCTTGGCCGTTTTACACAAGGGCCATCGACTCCGTAAAAAACAAACATCTCAACATGTTTACCCTCATTGGTCTTGGGGTCAGTGTTGCGTATCTATATAGTCTAATAGCAACAATTTTCCCCAACTTCTTTCCCCCCTCATTTCAAGATAGCAATGGCCATGTAGCCGTTTACTATGAGGCTGCTGCCGTCATTGTAACTCTTATTCTACTAGGTCAAGTCATGGAGCTTAAAGCTAGAGACCAAACAGGAGCTGCGATCAAGGAACTCCTAGGACTAGCGGCGAAAAATGCCAAAAGAATTAATGACGACGGCACCGAAGAAGAAGTTGCCCTAGAAGATGTACAAATCGGTGACAAACTTCGAGTGCACCCAGGAGAAAAAATTCCTGTGGATGGCACTGTCGTCGAAGGAAGTAGCGCCGTGGACGAATCCATGATTTCCGGAGAACCCATGCCCGTTTCAAAATCTGCGGGAGATCCCGTAGTCGGAGCCACCGTGAATGGAACAGGCAGCATGATTATTCGAGCTGAAAAAATTGGCTCCGACACACTACTATCTCGAATTGTTCATATGGTCGCAGAAGCCCAACGAAGCAAGGCCCCGATCCAAAAACTAGCTGACACCGTGGCGGGCTACTTCGTTCCCATCGTAATTCTCATCGCGATTACAACTTTTATAGTTTGGGGAATTTGGGGTCCTGAGCCGGCGATGGCACACGCCCTTATTAATTCAGTCGCCGTTCTTATCATTGCATGTCCCTGCGCACTTGGGCTTGCAACCCCCATGTCAATCATGGTGTCTACCGGAAAAGGCGCGCTGAATGGAGTGCTATTTAAGAATGCTGAGGCCATCGAAGTCTTGCGAAAAGTAGACGTTTTAGTTGTCGACAAAACAGGCACCTTAACCGAAGGCAAACCCAAACTCGTGACCGTGGAACCAACAGAAGAATTTGATGAATCCACGTTCTTGCAATTTGTAGCTTCATTAGAAAAAAATAGCGAACATCCCCTTGCTGCTGCCATCGTAAAGGGCGCACAAGAGCGCGGTGTTTCTCTTGTTGAATCAACAAACTTCAACTCAATTACGGGCAAAGGTGTTGAAGGCACAGTTAATTCAAAAAAAGTTCAATTAGGAAACAAAGCACTCATGACAGATGCAGGCTTAGACCTTTCACATCTTGTAGAAAAAGCAGAAGCATTGCGTGCTGAAGGTCAAACCGTTATGTTCGTGGCTATAGATGGAAAGTCTGCGGGATTCATAGGAGTTGCAGACCCTATCAAAGCAACAAGTCCTGACGCGATTGAAGCGCTCCATAAATTAGGAATCAAAGTTATCATGTTAACAGGCGACAGCGCCACAACCGCAAAAGCCGTGGCAAAGAAACTAAACATTGATGAAGTTATTGCAGAAGTTCTGCCAGAACAAAAAGTAGAGGCCATCGTCAAACTACAGAACGAAGGACATATCGTTGGTATGGCGGGAGATGGAATCAACGATGCGCCCGCACTAGCCAAGGCCCACGTAGGTATCGCCATGGGGACAGGCACAGATGTCGCAATGGAAAGCGCTGGAGTCACGCTTGTAAAAGGCGAACTTACAGGAATTCTGCGAGCACGGCATCTCAGCGAAGCCACTATGAGCAATATCAAACAAAACCTTTTCTTTGCCTTTATATACAATGCAGCGGGCGTACCGATTGCCGCTGGTGTTTTGTATCCAGCTTTTGGGCTACTATTAAGTCCCATGCTGGCCGCCGCCGCGATGAGCCTAAGTTCTCTATCTGTCATTGGAAACGCATTACGATTAAGAGCACTAAAAATTTAGTTCGAAAAACAAAGGAGAAAACCATGGGATGCTGTTCTGAAGACAAACAATGTAAAAAATCAATCTGGAGAAGCCCCTTCACTTGGACGATCTTGTTCTTAGTTGGGTTCTGGCTATACAACTATCATCTAGAGCATGCTCTAGGTTTCTTGCCATATGCCATATTACTCCTTTGTCCACTAATGCATATTTTTATGCACGGAGGACATGGGGGCCACGGAGATCATAACCATGAAGAAAAATCTGACAACGAAGACCCATCAAAATCTCAAAACTTTAGAGAGGACTCATAAATGCACAGTTCCGATCAACAGGCCTACGGACTATGGTTCCTTGTCCTATTAAACTCAGCAATTTTTATTATATTTGCATTTAGCTTCACGAAACCAAAATCAAAAACTGACTGGCGATCTCTAGGAGGCTTCTCCGCATTCATTTTAGCTCTGTTTACCGAAATGTATGGATTTCCCTTAACAATCTATTTTTTGTCTGGCTGGCTGAGCGAAAAATTTCCCGGTCTTGATATTTTTTCACACGATAGCGGCCACCTATGGGCAAATTTCCTGGGAAGTGATATCAACCCTCACTTTCACCCCATTCATGTCGCTTCAAATATCATAATAGTTGTTGGTTTTGTCCTCCTGTCTTCAGCTTGGAGGATTCTACATAAAGCGCAACAAAGTGGTACCCTCGCCAAGACGGGACTGTATGAGAAGGTCCGGCACCCTCAATACGTTGGCTTTGTAGCTATTATGTTCGGCTTCCTGCTCATGTGGCCTACGATTCTAACTATTGTTATGTTTCCTATGCTTCTTTTCATGTACCACCGACTTGGCAAGTCTGAAGAAAAGAAAATGATTGAAGAGTTTGGGCAAGAGTATCTCGATTATAAAGACAAAGTTCCCGCATATATTCCAAAGTGGAAAACATTATTCAAAAGCTAAGTAGTAGAAAGCGCTCATGACAAAAAAACAAACTATAACTCTTATAGTTGTGGCTCTCCTCTGGGCGCTTTGCTTTCCTTTAATTGAATCAGGACATCGAGCAGCCAGCCCTCTTCAGTTTGCCGCCATTAGAAGTTTTATCGCCGGACTATCCATCATCATCCCAATTATAATTTATAAAAGAAGTGCTTCATGGTTATTGGGCCTTGCAAAGCCCTCTCTTCCAATAGCGCTAACCTATACTGCTATGGGGTTAGGCGGAATGTTTTTAGCCGACGGAAGAGTCCCGCCAGGAATATCAACCGTGATAGCCAACACACAACCAATATTTGCCTTAATTCTAGCTTGGCTATTTCTCAAAGAGAGCATGAGCCATTCAAAAACTCTCGGAATCTTTTGTAGCTTTATCGGCATTATCATTATTTCATTTTTAAAGTTTGAAGGTGGAGACTCTGCTATTCATTTAACTGGCATCTCCTTCATTCTTATGGGCGCGATAGGCACAGCGGCCGGAAATATTTTCATAAAGAAGACCCCTATTCGCCACTCAAGACTTCAACTTGTGGGAGTGCAGTTCCTAATCGGATCTATTGTCCTTGCAGGACTATCTATATATCTAGAGGGAATAAATGCCATAAATTGGCATAGTTCGTTTACAATTTCGTTAATTACATTAGCCACCATTGGCACATCTTTACCAACATACCTCTGGTTCAAAGTTTTAAAAGAAGTTCCATTAAGCAAAGCTTTACCTTTCACCTTTTTAACACCTATTGCAGGGATGTTGATTGGACTTAGCTTCTTTGACGAAGAGTTTGGCGCAACAACTTTTCTGGGATCAGCGTTAGTGCTTCTAGGAGTTTACCTGTCACAACGAAGTAAACTCCCGGCAGCTTAAGTCTGTTTTTTTCCTCGCAGAAATACTTTTTCTCCGGCAAAGACAAGTACAAGGCCAATTCCAGCAGCCCAAAGAACAAGAGAATCAGACCCTGCTTTAACCCAGAGCAATCCCACCAAGACCACGACATCAAGAACTATCGCTGTGATTAGAATCATGGGATTCGCTTTTAGCTCTTTCCTAAGATGCCTGAGCACTCCCCAATGGACTGCAATATCCATTACGATATAAAAAATAGCACCCAATGATGCAATTCGACCCAAATCAAAAAATACTGTGAGAAGCATTGCGATCACTACAGTATAAACAAGAGTGTGTCTTTGTAGCTTACCGGACATTCCAAAATGACTATGGGGAACTAGCTTCATTTCCGTCAACATGGCCAACATTCTAGAAACAGCAAAAATACTTGCGATCACACCTGACGCCGTAGCAATGATGGCAAATCCTACAGTTGAGTATAGCCCCCACGAACCAAATGCTGGACGAGAAGCTTGAGCCAAGGAATAGTTTTTTGCAGTAACAATTTCATCAATACTTAAATTGCCTCCAACAGCGAGTGAAACCAATAAATAAAGAACTGTGCATATAGAGATAGAAATAATAATCGCACGCCCAACATTTTTTTCAGGATTTTTAACTTCTCCTCCGCTATTGGTAATTGTTGTAAATCCCTTAAAGGCTAAAATCCCAAGTGCTACAGCGCCAAGTAAGTCGACTGGACTCTTATCTCCTGATGGCAGCAAAGCAATCGACTTAAACTCCAAGCCTGAAACCCAAACGCCGCCAACACCAAGCACAATCAGACCAGCTATTTTTACAAACGCCATCCAGAAAGATAAATTTTGAATCGCTTTATTACCTAGAATATTAACCAAGAAAGCAAAAGCCAGAAGAAGGACTCCCAACAAGGGAACGAGCCATGATTCAACCGACGAACTGACATCAAATAACTGTAAGGCATATGTTCCAAACGTTCTTGCAACCAAGCTTTCGTTAATGACCATTGAAAAATACATCAATAATCCGCATGCTGCCGTCATTGTTGCTTTTCCGTAGGCCTTTTCAAGATACATCGCAATTCCGCCTGCTGATGGATAGGCATTTGAAAGTTTGATGTAGGAATAAGCGCTAAATCCCGCAATAATCGCTGAAACTACGAAAGCTATGGGAAACCACTCTCCAGCTAGTTCTGCGACTTGCCCCGTAAGAGCAAAAATCCCTGCACCAATCATAACTCCAGTGCCCAGTGAAACGGTACCTACGAGTGATAGGGAATTTTTTTCATATTGATCAGAAGAATGATGCTGATGTTTCATATCGCAACCTTAACATAAGAATAAGAACTAAGAGGCCGCCTATTGATTTCGAACCAAATTTGCCTAAAGAAATAAAAAAGCAACTCCATCTAATTGAAGTTGCTTTGACAAATAATTCAAAAAAAATTTCTTGCTTACATCACCATGAATTCGCCGAGTGTTTGTTCTTCTTCTGGAGCCCCATGCTTCCCGCATGTGAATGGAAATGTTCCAGCTTCCTCTGGAGTCACAAGAACCCTTGCAGATTCTCCTGGCATTGCCATAAGCTCTATTCCAAGATCAGGAGCCGTGAGCATGAACATTTCAACCTCTGAAGCCTGAAGAACAATTTCTGACTCTTCCCCAGCCATAATGTGAACCATAGTAGGGGTGCATGTCCCGTCATCTTGGCCAATTATTGGATCAGCAAAGCTAAGGGCAGGCACAAGTGATAATGCGATGATTAGGTTGGATTTAAAATTTGAAAACATAACTTAGAACTCCTTTAATAAACAAGCCAAGAACATTCAATTTTTACGAAACGCTTCCCTGAGAAGCGCATATGACATCATCAAAAAGGCAATTGAAAAAGCACTACCGTTAATCGCAGAGAGCCATTCAAAATTAGTTGAGACTTCTTTGATTCCCCACCAAGAAAACACATCAAAGACCCCTGCCCACAAAGCCACTAGAGGTGCAAGAATCTTCGTAAAGTTTCCAGCAGAGGTAAATTGCACAAGAACAGCTAAAATAAAATACATAGTTGCGTGAGCAAACAAGTGAGCATGGGTTAAAGCCGTTAAGCGCCCTACCCCCATGGCTTCAAAATAAGCAAAAGTTGAGGGATTAAAAACTTTTGTATTGAAATAAACAGTGGCTGCTGAAAAGGCGTGAGTAAGAGCATAGGCACTTAGAAGTGGTAAAAGCGCCCATCTCAATGCAGAAGGCCAAATTGATATCTTTGGCCAATTCGCTCCACTTTTTCCCGCCTCCCCCGTCTTTGCTTTCGAGTAAGAATACAAGACACAGAATAAAAACAAAGAAATAAAAACTAGGGGAAGGACGCCATCAAGCATAAGGCTAAATTCTCTTGTTACCGTTTCTTGGACATTCGCCAAATCTGCCGATCCAAAATCAAGCGCACCTACTGCCTGTTTGCCCGCATCTTCCATTACTTAGCTCCTCCAAAAACAGTTTGCATCAAATACAAACTTCTTGAGGCACTCTCTAAGACAAGTTGATCTGAAACAGATGAAGGCTTTGCCGGAAGCGTTGATACATCCTTGCCCTCCAAGGACTTCAAAAAAGCATTCAATTTTTCATCTGCGCTTTTAGCAAGCTCTCCCCCGAGAACTTTCAGGTTTAAAATTTTACCGTCGGTCCCAACAGCAATACCAGTGATGAGGGTTTTTCCTTCAGAACTTTTAGCAGAAACAAGCTGACCAACAGCTTCTTTTTTCCCATTTTTAATTGCGAAATAGAAAGTGGGAACTTTGTCGTCATCAACTACTTTGCTGAGCTTGTTTTGAAGATACGCGCTTTGCAGTTCACTGAGTGATCCCTCTACAGCTGCAAACTGCGAGTAATTAGGGAAAAGTTTTTCAAGCTCATCCTTAGGAATATAAACACTTCCCAAGTTATCTAGCCAAGTGCCTACTTCCGCTGGAGTGCTGCGCTTGTCGCCAGCATTTGCCTTTGCAAGTATTTCTTTAATATTCTCAATTCCGTCCCCATCAGAATCTTTCTTCTCAATTTTCTTAAAAGAAGTTGAGTTAGCTCCGGCTCTGAGAAAGTCCTTACCATAAGAGGTCACAGCTGAGCCGCCACCTGAAGCATGGCACAAAAGACAACTTACCTTATATCCGTAAACTTGCTGATAAAGCCTAGCACTCGCAGGCAAGGCAGACACATCGCCAGCAGCCAAACTGGCGGACAAAAATGCTAGAGAGAAAAAATACTTTGACTTCATGTTGCCCATACCTATAACAATCTAAATTATAGCTAACTTAGTGATGGTCTCCATGAGAGTCATCACCTTTTGCTTCAGGAATTTTCGAGATCTTCATTTTTGTTGGACTAGAAACTGAAACATGAGCTTTCATCTTCTCCTTCAAGGGAGAAATCACCCAAAGGCTGGCCTCAGATTCTATATTTTTGGGAAGAGTTACAGAAACCTTGTTAGCAACTTTAGAATCTTTTACGAAAGATAGAGCCTGCTTCTTAGCATCAATACTTACCAAAAAAACTTCCACGTTGAACAATTCAGCAGCCAAAGGATCTCTATTTTTTCCAGAAAAGAATATAGCCACCTCCTCCCCATCTTTTTTAAACTCTACATGGGTATCTCCAGACATGGCGACAACTCCACCCTCTTCGGAATGATGAGAATGAACCATTTTAACTTTTGGCTTGTTCGCCTTGTCATTGCTTGCGCTCACCGGCAAAGCAGCAATTGCGAACAATAAAGTTGCGCATGGAAAATATTTAGTCAATTTGTTCATTTTTCCTCCTAAGATTTAGAAAATATTTTTAATATTTCCTGAATCTTCTTTTCTCTTTTTGCTGGAGACTCTTCTTTAAATGCATTCATCACACAGTGCCCCAAATGAGTTTCCAGTATCTCGGCATTCAAGGCCCCTAGAGCCGACTGAACTGCCTTAACCTGACTTATAATTTCTGGACAGTATTTGCGGTCTTGAATCATTCTCTCAATTCCTTCAAGCTGCCCCTTTGCTCTCCTGAGTCTTGCCACCTGTTTTTTGTGATCGGGATGAACTCCCTCCATTGTTGATTTACGCGCCATAATGACTACTCCTTTTTCTTTGTAAATAGTTTAGAGCGTATCTCTTCCACAAACGGCAGAGTGCTCCATTCTGGCGCAGCGATACTTGCACCATCTTTTACAACGGCAAGAGTTTCACCGTTTTCTGCACTATAGGCAACAACATTGGTTTTTTCAGATACTTCTAGCTGAACAACAACTCCTACAGTTTTTTGCTCCGCGCCAGACCCTGTTTTTGCAACAAAAACCTGCGCAGTGGTTCCCGCAACTTTTATCTGTTTGTCGCCTTTATAGATATTTTTAGGCAATGGCGCCTTCAGCGAATCAAAGGCTTTCTCCATAGCTCTTTTAATGGTGGCTGGAGCTTGATTGTGCGCCAATGCCTCAGTTGAACTTTGTGAAAGCAAAAACGCCATAGCAAAGAACAAGACACTAGCACTTGCCACAAAACGATAGATTTGAATGAATTTTTTTACGCCCATACGATTAGACATATACCCCAACTGGGTATATTGTCAAATCAACATGAAAAACCAGTGGAAATCCTCAATATTCGCTTTCTCTACAATTATTGTTTCAACATTAGCTCCAGCCACATCTTTCGCCCAGCTAACCCTAGACCTAGATTCACCGGAACTAGAGGCCGCTCCTTCTAGTGATCTCGGCCCCCTGTCAAACCTCACCTTTGGCGGCGCCCTAGACATGCGTCTATTGTTTCCAAAAAAAGGCGGCGAAACAGATCACATGATGGGATTTGGAAACATGGATATTCATGTCGCGGAACTTTTCATGACGACCAATATTGGAGATAGCATTTCCATACTTGCAGAGCAGCTTCTTGTCACCAGTCCAATGGGCGACACTATTGGGCAGGACCACGGTTTTGTTTATGCTATTTTTTCGAACATCCCACTTCTTCCTGAAAACATCTCTCTAAAGATGGGGAGAACACGTTTTCGATATGGAATAGATGCCAAACTCGATTCACCAGCCAACACCCTAAGATCACCTGTCTATAAGTCTATTGGCATGATTACAGATAAAGGCGTTGAACTATCGGGTTACGCAGGAAGCTTTGAATGGTCTCTTGGAATCATGAATGGCGCAGATACACTCACCAAAACTGTCACTACAACTGACGGCGGAACAGCGACTATCACCACAGCAAATAGAATAAGCTCCAAGCCCGTCGTGGCAAGGGCCAGCATTGAAGCCACCGACTCCATACTCATTGGTGCCTCTGCTTACACCGGAAAAGGATATTCCGTTCTCTCAACACAAGGCTTCGGAAGAGATATGATTTTTAATGGCGCTTGGGACAGATCCAAACTTGTCTACAAAAACAGAGCTGCCTTTGACATCCTTTATAAAGCATCAGCCAAATGGCAGTTTGCTGGTGAGTATGGAATGGGAAGAGATATAGATAACGGAAGTAATTTTGATATTTCAACTTACTTCATCCGAAGCGACTACCAAATCATTCCACAAAAACTCGCGCTACAACTACAATATGAATTTTATGACGATGGCAGACCAGAAACATCTCTTGCAAATATAGACACTGGAAACTTGGGGATAGGTCTCCAGTATCATATCACTCAGCAGTCTTGGCTAAGAGGTTCGTGGACTCAAGACGACATAGGGCTTTTTAGAGATGGCAATGGTCGCAAGTCTGAATACATCGCCATACTTCAAACGTTTTTAGCGTTTTAAAACTTCCATCCAAAACCAACCCCAACGGAATGGCTGTTATCTTCGACCTCATAACGGTAATAGACTCCAGTTTCCCATCGCTCATTTAACTGGTAGCGAAGAAATGCCTCTAGCTCTGTCTCTGTCTTGCTAAAGTTTTCAGAAAATCTAACTTGAGCAGCAGGGTCAAAATGAAGTCTTCCCGTAATAGGAATTTCTTTGGAAAGTTTCACCACAACTTCACCTGATGTTGTGGTGTATGCTTGCATCTCAACCTGCATGGGCATAGTCCATTCAAAGCCTGCAATCGCGGCCAAATTTTCATCGTGATATTCAGCGCCCGCAAGAATAGCAAAATACTTATTCATGTAGCGCTTGAACACGGCTTCTGCCTCAAAGGTTTCAGGATCGTAGTCGAGCATTTCCATTTTCAGCTCGACCTCATAACGACCACCCGTTCCCCGGAACTGAACTTCAGAAAAATTTGAATAGACTCCAACTTCACCGCCCCAGAACCAAGTGTCGGCATTCATTAAAGTAGGACCCCACTTCATTTCAGACTTCTTCAGTTCGTCTGATTGCATATGGCCGCGATACTTTATCAATCGCGCCATTCCCATTTTCATATGGTACAAATTGTGGCAATGGAAAAACCATACTCCAGGGTTGTTGGCATAAAACTCGATGGTCTGAGTTTTCATAGGACCAACGTCAACTGTGTGGGCAAGTGGCGCATTCGCACCTTGAGCATTTAGCAATCTAAAAAAGTGTCCATGCAAATGCATCGGGTGATGCATCATCGTCTTATTAACCATAGTAAATCGAACAACATCGCCTTGGTTGATCTCAATAAATTTGTCTTCGGTCATTGTTTTGCCGTTGATGGTCCAAGTATAGCGCTCCATATCACCATCAAGCTCAAGCACAACGTCGTAGCGCGGAAGTGTAGATGCAAACGCTGTTGGCCTAGCTGACTTGAGCATGTCATAGGAAAGACGTTTCACCATAACCATATCATCATCGTCCCCAGGCATGTCATGCCCATCGTGTTCCCCACCAGCCATACTTGGATTCATTTCCATGTTAGGGTCCATGGATGAGTTAACAGAACCATGGCCATCATGACCGCCGCCACCGCCGCCGTGATCGCCATCGTGACCGTCACCACCGTCGCCGCCATCGTTCCCATCTCCGGGCATTTCTCCGTGGCCACCGTGTCCCATCTTATAAGGATTAGGTTTCATTTTGTTTGGAACTTTTTCTTGAGCGCCATGACCAATAAAGAAGGACGCCATACCCGTAACATCTTGAGCTGTTGCACGGACTTCAAAACTTTTCATGCCTTCGTCTGGAACTGTAAAAACAATATCGTAAGTCTCGCCCATACCCATCAGCAATTCTTGAACTTGAACAGGCACCACATCTTCTCCGTCTTTTGAAATAACGTTAAAGGGACGCGCATTACCTATGTTGACATAAAAATAAGAAGAAGCGCCTGCGTTAATGAGTCGCAATCTAATTTTATCACCAGGCATAAAGTGAGACGCATCCATTGAAGTTTGCTCACCGTTAATCAAAAATGCATCATAAGCCACATCACTAAGATCCATAGCCCCCATTCTTGACCACTGACCTTTTATGTAGTCCCAAACGGCACCATGCCTTAAAGCTCCATACCAAGAAGTCAAAGTCCCTTTTTTGAAAGAATAGTAATGTCCATTAAGTTTTATATTACGCATGATTTCTTTAGGGCTCTCATGTGTCCAATCACTTAGAACAAGAGAGTGCTCAGCTGCGAATTTATATTTATGATGATAATGAGGACCTTTTATAACGATGGCACCATACAATCCTCTTTGCTCTTGAAGCTCCGTATGTGAGTGGTACCAAAATGTTCCAGCGTGAGTAAGATCAAAACGAAAAGTATAAGTTTGACCTGGCTCAATGGGAGGATTGTTGGAGAACATGGGTCCATCTTGATTGGAAGGAAGCAAGATGCCATGCCAATGAAGAGATGTGATTTCTTTGGTTTCGTTTTTCACGCGAATCACGGCTGTATCACCCACAGTGAATTCCAGCTGAGGCGCAGGAATTTGTCCGTTAATTGTTAGTGCCGACTTCAATGTTGACCCCGCTTTGGTCACCACTTCTTCACGAATTGTGAGGTCGTAGACTTTCTCAGCTGCCACTGAGGAGAGTGAAAATAAAGAGAACAAAGTGGCCAAAACAAAATGGGGGAATTTACTCATACGGGGTATATAACACTCGTGGACACAGCGCGTCAACTGCTGATCTCCAGGTATCGAATAAGCATTTTTAACTAAAAATATTGAATAATTTCAATATATTGAATATGCTTGGCAGAATTTCCAACACGAAAAGGAATAAGGCTTCCTACATCCTTTAAACCTAAAATAATTCGGTGTTAAAAAGTTATCTAAAATAGGGGGAACGGCACTCGGAAGAGCCCCTCCCCCTTGGACTACTAAAATTATTCGCCAGTCGAATTGGAGCCTGTTACATATCCATCAAGAGACATGAACACATAGCGCTTCTCTTTCTTCTCGTTCACCAAAGTTAAAACCCATTCTGGTCCTTTTTTAAAAGGTTTCTGCTCAACGTTTACAACTTCAGCGCCAGCCCAGCCCATATCGATTTTACCCCACTTGTTTAGGTAGGTGATCGCCTCAGGAAGTGCTGTTTTTACTTCTTCAGCTGTACAGGATTTTGCACATTTGGCGACCTTCTTCGGATGAAAGTGCTCACCTCCAGCGAATGCTGTTGTTGATAGAAGTAGTGTCGTTATTGCGATTATTTTAAGTTTCATTTTATTTCTCCTTAGTTATTTGGTTAATGTGAATTGACTTCTTCAGCTTTCATATCGGTATGAACATGGCTGTGATCGTCGATGTTTAGAGGGTAGTCTTCTGGATGGTCTGTATGCCAAAAGCCGTGCATTTGCATCGCAAAAAGGAATATACCTCCTGCAATGAGCGACACGTTAGCGGCTTTGGAAAATTTTGCAAAACCGCTAGTTTTTCTCCAGCCACTTAGAATGACCAGCATAACTGCGAGCGCTGCAATTTGACCGACCTCTACTCCCACGTTGAATGAAAGAATTCTAAGTAGCATTGACCAAGAATCGTCTCCCAATGGAAGCTGTTGGAGTCTTGTTGAGAGTCCAAATCCGTGGATGAGTCCAAAGACGAAGACCATCTTAAGCAAGCTAGGCGGTTGCCAATCAAAAAACTTCTTAAATCCATCAATGTTTTCAAACCCCTTGTACATGACACTAATAGCGATGACAGCATCAATGATGTAATAATTTGCGGTAATTTTAAAAAATGTTGCAAAAATTAGAGTTAAGCAGTGCGCGAGCGTGAACACACTGATGAATCGCACAATGTCTTTGAACGAAGTTAAAAAGAAAATGACACCAAATATAAACAACAAATGGTCGTATCCCGTTAACATGTGGGATGCTCCAAGCCATATATATTTAATGTAACCGCCGCTAAGCATTGCTGCTTTGTCGGCTTCCGAAATTCCGTGCGCAAGCGCAGATCCGCTAATGCCTGAAAAGGCAAATAGCCATAGTAATAGTTTCATATTACCTCCTATGATTTTTAATTTTTATAGAACTCACTAGATAATGAGAAAGAAATTAAGCAATAGGAGGGCGGAAAATTTCGAGTAAATACCCCTGACAAATAAGGTGATCTGATTTATCGAAACTATCACCGAGAGGTGCTTTCTCGTTAAATCTAAAACTTCCAGCAGATTGAAAAATTTTAGTGTCTGACTGATATTGAGATCCACTATTGTGATCGTGATTATGATTGTGTAGTGGCCCATCAGGAGAATGTTTGTGTTCATGCTGATGATTTGAATCAGTATCGGGCATTGAGACATCAGCCCCTAAAGCATATTGATCATCATGAGAATTATGATGATCAATATGCTCTATATGAAAATGCTCAAAAGTTTTGGAGATATTCAATTCAGCCATGATCGAAGAGGTCGAGAATAGGAACGCAAGCACAAGATTCAGCAGCACAAATGCCTGGACCCTTCGCAAACAATTTCTCATAAGAGAATGATATTATATCTCGTCAAATTTAACTAATTTTTTTAAAATTTTCTCCAAACTCCGGCCTCATTTGCTTTATAAAAAGCCGATATAGACTAGGAATTACAACTAGCGTGAGCGCGGTCGCCGAAAGAATTCCTCCCACAACAACTGTAGCCAACGGTTTTTGCACTTCAGCTCCAAGTCCGGACGAGAACATCATCGGGAGGAAACCAAATATATCTGTTAGGGCGGTCATCAAAACGGGCCTCAATCTAGTCATCGCCCCAGCTTTCACCACATCATCTGGACTCATCCCATCAGAGATAAGTCTATTAAAATAGGTAACCAGAACCACACCGTTCAGAATACTAATTCCCGAAAGAGCAATAAAGCCCACACCAGCAGAAATACTGAATGGCATCCCCATGATTGAGAGAGCCAAAACCCCTCCAATTAATGCCATTGGAGCGCAAGCAAAAATTAGAAATACTTGAGCGAAATTTCTGAACGCTGCAAATAACATTGCAAGGATGAGAAGCATGGCCATTGGAACTAAAATTCCGAGTCTTTCCTTCGCGCTCTGCAAGTTTTTGAAGCTTCCTCCCCATTCAATAAAATAGCCTTCTGGTAACTTAACTTTTTCCTGCACAAGAGCTTGTGCTTTGTTTACAAAGCTCTCAATATCCCTTGTGTTGGGGTTTATCAGAACCGCCACACGCCTTTGAGCATTTTCTCTATTTACGGAAGCAAAAGTTTCAACAAACTCAATCTCTGCAACTTGCGAGATCGGAACAGTAAAGCCTTCAGATATTCCAACGGGTAGATTTCGAACCGTCATCACATCTTTTCTTTCTGCTTCAGAAAGTCGCGTGACGATGGGGAACCTTTTCACACCTTCAAAGACATGTCCCACTTCGCGGCCACCAATTGCAGTACTAATAGCGTCTAGTACTGGGCGACTCGTGACCCCAAGTTGAGCTAGTTCTTTAGATTTAGGTGTATATTGAAGTAACGGAGCCTTCCCCTTAGATTCGGACTCGACTTCTCCAGCTCCTTCAATAGTGCCCACAATTTCTGAAACTTCTTTCGAAATCTCTATAAGCTTATCGAGGTCGTCACCAAAAACTTTCGCGGAAATAGCGGCTCTTGTTCCCTCTAGTAGTTCATTAAAACGTAGCTCGACTGGTTGGCTGAGCATGAGGACCTGACCAGGAACGTGCAAGTCAAGCTTGGCTTTAATTTGTTCCATGAGATCTTTTTTGTTTTGTATTTTTTCGTTTTTTGGCCAATCACTTATGGGCTTTAACATAACGTATGAGTCTGAGATGTTAACTCCCATAGGGTCAGTCGCGACTTCAGCGGCCCCAGTTCTGGCAAAGACATTTTCAATCTGAGGAAATTCTTTGATCACTTTTTCTGAGATTTTTTGGAGTTCTACAGAATTTTCAGTACTGATGTTTGCAGGTCTAATGAACTGAACGGCAAAATCACCTTCATCGAGTTGAGGCATAAACTCAGCTCCAAGCCTAGAGAAGAGTCCCACTCCGAGTAAAATTGAAAAAACACCAACACCAAGAATAACTCTTTTATATTCTAATGCGGCATTAAGCGTTGGCCTGAATAAGTTCTCTGCCCACAACATCAAAAATGGTTTCTTGTCGCGAGTCTTGCCGCTTAAGAAAGTTGCCGCCAAGGCCGGAACCAGTGTGAACGAAAGCACAAGTGCCGCACCTAGCGCCATAATAAATGTTGTCGCCATAGGGCCAAACATTTTGCCTTCAATTCCCGTTAGAGCAAAAAGCGGAATAAAGACTGTAATCACAATCAACTCACCAAAGCCCGCTGCAGAGCGAATCTCAATTGCCGCGTCGATTACGGTTTGCTTAACTTCGGCTCTCGTAAGCTCTCTACCTATTTCTTCACCACGTTTTTGGAGCCTATGAACACAGTTCTCAATAACGATCACAGCGCCATCCACAATAATTCCGAAGTCTAAAGCTCCAAGACTCATCAAGTTGCCCGATACGTTTTGCCACCTCATAAGAATAAAGGTGATCAATAGTGCGATAGGAATCGTGGATGAAGTGATTATCGCTGCTCGAAAGTTTCCTACGAGTAGAAGTAGAAAAAGAATGACCAGTGCCGCACCAAAAACTAGATTGTGTTCAACTGTCTTAAGGGTAGCATTGACCATGTTCGATCGGTCGTAGAGAACCTTAACTTCTACCCACTCTGGAACATCGGACCTTATTTCGTCTAGTTTGCTCGAAACTCTCTGAGCAACTGATCTGGAGTTTTCTCCCAAAAGCATAAAGGCTGTACCAATAATGGATTCTTCTCCATTAACAGTCGCAGCTCCTGTCCTGATCTCACGGTCAAACTGAACATTCGCGATGTCTTGTATCTTGATAACCTGATAAGAGGAGAGTCGTTTGACGACAACATTTTCAATGTCCTTTATTCCCTGTAGGAGTCCAACGCCGCGAACTAAAAGCTGCTCGCCAGTCTGTTGAATATAGCCACCACCAACATTCATGTTACTTTGTTCGATAGCACTTTCGATGTCATCGAAGTGAATTCCATATCGAGCCATTTGTGAGATTTTCGGCTGTATGAAGAATTGCTTTTCGTACCCACCAATGGTGTTGACTTCCGTGACACCTTTCACAGTGAGGATTCTTGGTTTAATAAACCAATCCTGTATGGACCTTAGTTCCATCAGCTGAATGAGTCTTTTTTGCGGATCACTTTCGGGAGTTTTGGCTTCGATGGAATAATGAAAAATTTCCCCTAAGCCGGTACTGACAGGCCCCATTTCTGGCTTCACTCCGTTAGGCAAATCAATGTTCTGTAGTTTTTCTCCAGCTAGTTGTCTCGCCTTATAAATGTCTGTTTCGTCGGTGAAGATTACTGTTACTTGTGAGATCCCATATCTAGAAATCGAACGGATTGTTTCTACTCCAGGGATTCCATTCATTGAGTATTCAATCGGGAATGTGACCATTCTTTCAACTTCTTCAGGAACAAGACCCTTAACTTGGGTATTTATCTGAACCTGTGTATTTGTGATGTCGGGAACGGCATCAATGGACAGTTTTTCAAAGGATTGCACCCCAAAAAATATCAAAAGTAGAGTCGCTAGAAAAACAAAAATACTGTTGTTTACGGAGAATTCTATAACTTTGTTGAGCATCTTGTAGTCTATTCCTTAGTGAGAGTGTCCATATTCAGAGGTATCAGTTGAATAAACATCTGCGACCCGAAGAAGTCCGAGTCCATCAACAACTATTTGATCTCCAAAGTCTATCCCTTGAACCTGAACTGAGTATGATGTGGGGCTTTCTTTCAATATTGTCGCTGGAAGCAGTTTAAAAAAGCCTCCTCTAAAGCGATATATGCCCTTAAGATTTTTTGAGCTAACTAAGGTACTTTTTTTAATTTCAAATTTATTTCCTGATGCGTTTTGAAGTTTAATGCTTAGGCTCTTTATAGCTTCAGGAGAAAGCTTAAATCCTTGCTCCTCGTTAACTTCGGCAATGGCTTTTCCCTCTCCTATCGCCTTACTTGAACCATGTCCCTCGTGATCGTCATGGCCGTCGTCATCTTCGTCACCATGTTCTCCGCCTTCATCGTGTCCATCATGATCTTCGTGACCTTTCTTCTCGCCATGTTTATTATCTTCGCCTTCTTCATGAGCATCATGGCCTTCGTGTTCGTCGTGCTTTTCAGAGTGCGAACCGTGGTCAGAATGATCTTCATGTGAATCTTCAGCAATGCCATTCAAAGGCAAGGCTAACAAAGATAGCAATGCAATTTGCGGCAGGCTCTTCTTCATTCGGAGACCTTTTGCACAAAGGCGGACATTTTTGTAGAAAGATTTTTTGAGTAAACGACACCGTCTAGCTCTTGGATGTCTCTAGAATCTCCTGATAGAATACGACTGCTAGCTTCGGCTGCTTGAAGGCGATCCTTAACGAAAAGGTGATAGGAATTCGGACAGTCATTACTGACTACACGAATGACACCATTTTTGATGTCTGGCTTAACATTCTCGACAGTGCATCCGAAAGCCGACCTAGAAGATGACCAGGAAGTAATCTGAACATGAAATGCCATATTCTGAAACTCATATTCTAGCTCTTGTAGAGTTTTAATGCGATCTACTCCATAGTCAGGAAGTGTTTGCGTAAGAACAATTCTTAGATTTGATTCAGTATCTCCATTGCTAAAGATGCCCTCATAGGTTCCTTCTAGCGCTGAAAAAAACAATCGCCGAGTCTCAAGATCTTTCTGCATTTCTTCGGCTCTTTCAATGGAGTTGAGTTTGCCAACTCTATCTCCGCATGCACCAAGACCAAGTAAAGTTAATAGTATTATTTTTTTATTCATTTTATGCTCCTTAAAATAGATCCTGAGGACTTTTGTTTGTTGATTTGTAAATTTGCAGCAAAGCCTCTAAGGCTTCTACTTTGAACTCTGTTTGGCTATCTAGGAATTCGATGTATTTTCTTTGGCTTTCGATAAGTAGAGAGCTTGAGATAACACCGCGCCGGAACTGATTTTCCGTATACGAAAATTCTTGAATTAACTCGTCACTACTTGGAAAGTTTTGAACAACGCTGGAAAGATTGTTGTATTTTTCAATCAATGTTTGAAGATCAACGTCGAGATCTCTGACCCCACTTTTCTCCATTATTTTTTGGGAATCTAATGAGTTAATGGAGGCTCTTCTCGATGATCTACCTAGATTGAAAATTGGCAATGCCATTGATAGCTTAACCCCGTAGCTAATTTGATTACCGAGCAGAGATTGCTCAACCCCAAAAGTGGGTCCAACTGTGAGGTCGGGATAAGAGTTAGAACGTGATTGCGAGAGCAGAGCCTCAAAATGCTGAGTTTGAGTTTTTAGCTTTTTGAATTCAATCGATTCCGAAGAAATCTCCTGTTTTTCTATTTGCTTGGGAAGTTTTAAATTTCCTGTGAAGGCTGTGGCGGCAAAAGTACATTTGTTGTCTAATGCTAGAGAGAGATGTTTCAAGATGTCTTTTTGGCTAGCAGTTTTCTTTGCCTGGAGTAGTCGAATGTCCATAATCGCAAGCTCGACTGTCTTTTTTTCAATTTTTTGTGACGGAGAAAGAGATCTGGAAGAGATGGTCCTAAGGTATCTTTCAAAAAGTTTTATCGCCCGTCCATATAGGTCAATGGCGGATCGGTTTTCCTTATACTGAAACCATTTTATAATCGAATCACTCTGTTCATTGAACCGAATGCTTTCAAGCTCGATAGACTTTAGATTTTTTTCCGCTAACGCTGAGGCTTTTCTGGCACTACGCTTGCCACCTAGTTCGAGTACAAATCCGATAGCAACTTCATTTGCAATGACATCTCCTTCAGGCGAGTCGCTATTACTAAAACCGTATTCAACTTCAGGATTGGGTAAAACATTTGCTGCCGATACTAATTCTGACTGAGCTTTTAGCTGTTTGCCCGATGCCAAAATAGCTGGATTTCGCTCCAATAAGGCATCAAGCATCTCAGAAGAAGATCGAATCTGGCAGTCTTGAGCAAAAGCAGCTCCCGCACTGAGTAGTATAGTCGCCAGCATAGCTCCGCGAATGTTTTTTAGTTTTAAAATGATCTTCACTGTGAATGTCCGTTCTTTGTTATTTTTTAATCAAATACTTGGAGCAGCTTTTTGGAGCCACTCCAAGTTGAAGGGCTACCTTAAATCAAGTCCTCTGGGGTGATCCCCATGGATTTCATGTGATTTTTCATGTGTATCTTGGTTGTTCGTTGTCGCGCAAGCGCCTAAAAATAGCAATGCTGACAATACAAAAATGTATTTCATGTTTTTCTCCTTAATTGTTGTAATTCTTTACGGTTTTATAAAAGAATTAAGCAATCGGAGGTCTGAACAAAGAGTTGTAGTAGTTGGAAAGATTTGGATTCTGCAAAACAATAAACATATTGTTTGAAGCGAGAAGCGTTCCGTTGAAACTGGAACTTGAAAGCAAGGCTAAGTGCAAGCAATGCCCGCTGTGACAATGAATCGAGCACATCGGACAATTCTCATGATCTGAGCTGTCGTTGTGGGGGGTCTCAGAGCTATCAATTTTCAATGCAATCTTCATTGATAGATGCGATTCAGAGTGTGATTTAAGTGAGTTAGCATCTTTCTGCGCAATCTCTTCCGATTGCGCAGAATGGTGAGCCTGACAAGCTGAAGCTGCCACCGAAGTGGACGTTTGGCTCAAAGAAAAAGCCATCAGCAAGAACAATGTAAGCAGGTTTCGCACTGCCTCTTAATATCCCATAGCTTCATTCAAAGTCAAGTGTTGAGTATATGACAACCTCTGCTGTTTTCCCTTTCAAGCTATTAAATTTGTTGTCTTTTGCGAGCATAGCCTTTCAAATCTGCGTACAGTTGAATGCCAATTCACAAAACTCTAGCGAGCTATACCACTAAGAATTTTCTGAAGTTGAGTAATCATCAAAAATTAAACTTTATAGATGTTTCCTCTGAGATAGCTTTCCCCTTCTGCCACAAGATTCAGATTTTGTATCGTAGTCTCGATCCCACTTGGTGCACAAACCCGGCTGGCCCCAGTCGATTTTGAGTAATTCGATTTGCTGTGCGTGCATTTCAAGGAGCCAGATTCGGAGATTTTGTGGTGCTTGGCGAATCTCTGATCCACCGAAGAATGTACTTACTCCAGCCAGCAAAAGTGAGTATCTCACAGGTTTTGAGATACTCATCCCTCACCTCCGTCTTTACTTGTCAGACTTTCCTGCCGGCACGTTTCAATGATCTCACTCACAAATACAAAAACGTCTTCAAAGCGCTCCTCTGGCAGCTTCTGCAAAAGTATTTCGACTTTGTAGCGAAACGGCACGACCTTTGATCGAACGGGATCGGCGTAGAGGTTTCTGAAGCTGGAGGTCGTATAGCCACAAGCTTCGAGCACCTTCTTTCGCAACTCAACTGTCGGGGACTGCCGTCCGTTCTCGACCTTTGAAAGCTGCCCCGAAGTCAGCCCCACCTGCTTAGCGACCTCGGCTAGCTTGAGGCCCTTCTTTTTGCGAACATACTTAAGCACTGCCCCCTCCAAGCTCCTGTCTACCTTCTCGAACTTCTTGTGATTGGCGGCCCAAGTCCTGAACATCGGCTTGAGCTTTTGCGCGTCCAACCCATCAACGATGCGCTGGAACTCCTTGTCGGGAATGAGGCAGCGACCCGTCCCGTTTTCTATTTCGCTAAGCCACCCCTTACTTCTCCCAATTCTTTGCGAAAGTTCGGCAAGAGTAAGTCCTAAGTGCTTCCTTAATTGTTTGAGTATGACTCCATAGTTCAAATTGTCTTTCATTTTTTCTGTTTCCTTTCGAGTGCTTGCGCTCGAAAACTCGAAGGGTTGAGAAAAATTATTCAAAGTTCACCATCGGTGAACTTTTGTTAAATTTTACTGAGAAGTTTGCGGTGTCAGGGAGAATGACAGGGAAATAGACTTATTTCCACTGATCTCCAGTGATATACGAATCAAGTCTAAACCTGATCTCCTATGGTTTTAGGTATTTAGATTTGTTGAACTTTGTTTAGTTCCGTGTCGAAAGTCATTATCGCTGGAGCCCAGAAACAGGATTGAACTGTCGACCTCTTCCTTACCAAGGAAGTGCTCTACCACTGAGCTACCTGGGCTTACTGCTGCGTGTGGAACGCTAAAGCAGCGCTATTTCAAGCAAATGGAGGGATGGGGGTCAACTGGGAAGTCGGGAAAATTGGGGACTTGGGAGGATAATCCAGACTCAGCACCCATAAATTCCAGCCACTCTTCCCCGCGCACAGCTATTCGTGCTTAAAACGTGGTTTCGGGCCTAAGCGACATCGTAGACCCAGCAGCGCTGTAAAAACCGTGGCCCCCTTCGGTCAGCCATTTGCGGGACCAATGGTAAACCTCGCGCTGTGCATACTTGTGATCGATGGTAGGTATCCATTCGCGTCTGATTTTTACGGTCGCTTTGGGCAAATCCAAAAGCTTCCACAAATGATCCCCAAAAGTTTGCCCGCCCACCCAAGCGCAAACTTCTAACTCTTTATAATCCAAATACATCACCTCTACTGGCACGTTTTGGCTGCGTGCTACACGAAAAGCCCCTGCATAATAGGGAACCTGCCCACGCACAGGGCCCGACAAACTGGTGGTGCCCTCAGGAAAAATGACCACGTTATGTCCTGCAAGCACTTGTTCTTCAATATTACGAATAGCTTGCGCGCGACTCGACAAACTATTTCGATCCACAAATAACATACCTAAACTTTTTCCTAAGGTTCCCATCAAGGGCCATTCGGAAACTTCTTTTTTGGCAAGAAACAAGGTAGGCCCAAAGCTTGCGATAATGGGAATGTCTAAATAGCTCACATGATTGGCTATGATGACTCTGGCGTGCGACCGGTATTCGTCGCGACTAAACAAATTATCGTGGCAACGAATTTTAAATATTCGAAGGATCCAGCGACTCCAAAAAGAAAAAATATTTAGTCGTATATCCGAAAATTTCTTTGAAGTGAAAGGACTCAGCAATGCAAATACGCCAAGCAACCCCACGAGAGATGAAACAAAAAGACCTAGTCTCCATAATTTCCTTATGAGGCTCATGTCTGACTTGAATTATATCAAGACTCTTTGGCTTTGAAAGAGCGTTGTCTTAATCTGAGCAATGTTTTAAGAAAAAAAATCAGTGAGTCAGAATAATGAAATTTGGACAAGATAACGCAGCGCTAGGACTATCGCTCCAGCTTCCCGAGCTCAATTATAGAGCGAGGCCCGCAACACAAGGTGTGTTGAATGTCTATTTAGGCGGACCCGTTTGGGGTTGCGAAGGCTGGCGAGGTAGCTTGTATCCGCCCACGGCTAAAAAATCGGATTTACTATTTCATTACGGAAATGCACTAGGTGCTATAGAACTCAACGCTACCTTTTATGGAATTCCAAGCGAAGAACGCGTAGGCATTTGGGGCGAGAGCGTTCCTTACAATTTTAAATTTTGTCCCAAAATTCCAAGACACATCACCAACGCAAAAAATTTAAACGACCGCATTGAGCGCACACAAAAATACTGGAAAGTTTTTGGACAGCTGGGTTCCAAACTCGGTCCTAGCTTTTTTCAGTTTTCAGACAAGCAAGGACATTCCATATTGAACGACCTTGCGACTCTTCTTAAACTAACGCCTTCAGATAAAAAAATTGCCGTAGAGCTTAGACATCCCGATTTTTTTGAAGAAAATGAAATCTTGGATGAAGTCGTAGATTTCTTGGCAAGCCATAACAGTTTTCCTGTGATTAGCGATACCCTAGGAAGACGAGAAGTCCTGCACCAAAACTTTGTAGGAGATACAGCCTTTGTTAGATTTTTGGGCGAAAACGGATCCGACCAGGATCAAGAAAGACTCGAATACTGGATAGAGCGCATTGCCGAATTGCAAAGCCTGGGACTTAAGGAGTTGTACTTTTTTATTCATCAACCCGACGAAGAAAACGCCGCTTTCTATTTTGAATGGTTTTCTTCGATTTTAAGTTCTATGAAAGACGTAAGGGTTAAAGACGTTACGCTTTTCAGCGCGGAAAAATATAAATAATATAAATAAACAGAGGAGGCTTTTCCAAAAAGAAAACCCCCTCGATTGCCCTTCCCCTGCCCTCTCCTCTACGCCACTAAGAGTCCCCTCTTTTTGGCAAAGATACGTTCACGTTTTTGTTTGCGAGTCATCTGATGAATGTTTTGCTTCTCACGCAAAAGCCTCCTCATGCTCGCAAACGATTCTGCGACAGCTCGATACAAATTGCTGTCAGATTTTGCAACTGTTCGGCTATCTCGCCCTTCAAACAAAATAACTTCGCATGTAAACTCGTCCTTTCCAGGAGTCGATCTATCATTTTCGACTTTTAGGTTGACCTTTAATCCTTTATGCTTGCGCCTAAACAGGTGCTCGCAGGATTCAATTTTTCCATCAATGAAATCCTTCAAATATCGACTTTTCGGAATGTTTACAAAACGGGTTTCTTTTCTCATGCTACTTCCTCCTTCAAAGGTTTATGTGGCTTATTAAAAACAAATGGGATTGGTAAATCCCATTTTCTAGGATCAACACAAAGGGTATTCATATCTTTTTTGAGAGCCATTTCAAACAAGTCGTCAACAACTCCCTCGTGTGAAGTGATGGTACTGTTTTCATAGAGCTCAATGTCTTCCTGAGTTCCCTCCACCCTATTCCAAAAGGGGTCCAACACTGGAGAAGCAAAAGTGCCAATCCCGTTTGATTTTTGGAGGTTATCAAATACTTTTCCTGAAGAATTGTAGGGTTTTTGATCGTGAGCGTCTCGCAAGAATCGCAGTTCTTCGAATTGATATTGAGCTTTTGCAATCATCGGAAGCTCCGACAACAACTTATCACGATCGTGTCCCCCTAAATCTACAATTCTATAACCTTTGCTCCGCGCCTTATTCTTGGCGTCTTCATATTGGGAAGAGCCCCAAGGAATTTCGGCGAATACAAAAATACTTTGTTTGCCTAGATGCCTAAATCTTAGAAAATCATCGAAGCCCGAAAAACTTCCCAAGGGTTGAATTTCAAAGTTACTCAGCAAGTAAAAATCTAAATTTCTTTGTGTCGCAAAAACTCCAATAACCGGTCTCTGCCAATTGTTAAAAATAAACGGCTTCAAATGAAAGCTCTCGCCCACTAAAGCTAGCTCCGGAATGTATTTTTCGAAGGAAGCAAAACCTGAGACTTCAGGACTAATCAAAAATTCAACAGACTTTGCGACCGGCAATTCTTGGTATCCCAAGAAGGATCGAATTTTTTCTTCGATATTGAGCTTTGATGCCTCATGCACCCCAAAAGCTTTCTCTAAAGAATCTTCGGCCTTGGCGGCCAAAGCCAAAAGCCGCTCTTTGATAGAACAGTCATCATGCCGGCAAAGATTGACCGAAATAGACACACAAGGTGGCGTATCTACCTCTAGGAGCGACCGCCAATTAAACACGTTGAATTGCTTCATATTTCCCTCCGTTACTCAAATGCTTCCGAGAAGCTTTTTGATGTTTCCAATTGTCACCCAAATCATTTGATTGTAATAATAGATAAATATGAACCCAAACATTGTTAACAGTGATATTAAAATAAAGCAGCTAAAAGAACTTAGAAATGGACTTAACTATCAGCAATTATTATATTTCTTAGCGGCTGCGCAAGAACTTTCTATTTCACGCGCAGCAAGAATGCTGGGCGTTGGACAGCCCGGGTTGAGTCAACAGCTCCAAAAGCTAGAAGACCAACTTGGAGAAGACTTGTTCGTAAAATCGCGCGGACGCGGTGGCATGAAGCTCACAGATTATGGTGCCGAGCTCGTGCATTATGCCGAGAGAGTTCGCTCTGCGAGTTGGGATTTTTTACAGGCTACGAGGCGAGAAAAAAATACCTTAATTCGTTATCGCATTGGGGCAAGTCCCAGCACTCCAGATAGTGTCTTAGAACATATTGCCCATCATATTATTCCAGATCCCACCCGACGAATGAGTCTCATTCAAGTAGAAGCCCCCACTCTTTTGCTCTATCTTGAAAACGAACAAATCGATTTTTTGATCAGTGATATTCTTCCGCAAACGACTAATAAAAAAATTGAGCGTCATCTCCTGCTTAGCTCTTCAATATATGTTTGTGGCCATAAAAATTATTTCGACAAAAAACACGAAAAAAAATACCTCTTTGAAAACTGCCCCCTAATTTTTCCTGGACCGGATTCTCCATTGGCAAAAGCACTCAACACCTATTTTCATGATCTAGGCATCAACCCTAACATCCATGCTGAAATTCAGGATTCCTCTATGCAAATAAAACTTGCAGGCCTGGGAGAAGGTCTTGTTTTTTTGAACGAAGGATCGGCCCAGGATTTTTTATCTAAGGATCCCAAGAAACACAAATGCCTCATGGAAATCAAAGATGTCACAGTGGCTCTTTACCTGTGCCACTATAGCCACGTCGATGCTTCCTATATGAAAAGTTTATTCATGAGTTAATTTTGGCGACGTTCTTGCTTAGACCTACGAACACGGGAACGAGTGCTGGAAAAATTAGCAACCGTGGCCAACTAAATTGAACATGCCAGTACATGTTCAATCCCGAGAACAAATAAACGAATAAATAGATGGCAAATGGGATTAAGCAAAAATAGACTTCAATGCTTTTTCTATATTTCCAAAAGTAAATCATGCCAAGCACAAGCGAGGCCCCTGCTAATCCGTGCGAGGTTTTGAATTGCACAATTTCCCACGTTTTCTGGGCCATAAAATTTAGGGTATCAAAAATCGAATGTTGAGGCACCCCAGCCAGAAACAACTCATTGCTCCAAGCAAAGTGCCATTTAACGATAGTCCATGCTACGGGACCCGCCATTAAGAAAAGCAAGGTCAAGCGCTTTTGCTTCCAGGCAAAATAAAAGCAAGTGAGGCTGCAAAACATCAACGCCTCATTTTTGGCCAATGCCACGACGGTAAACAACGCAAAAAGTTCAAGCAGCGGCGTTTTTCTTTTGAACATTGACCAAAGAAGTCCCCAGCCCAGAATCCACTGAACATCATGATAACCATTCGCCCACAAAGGAAGTTGCACCAAAGTTAACAAAAATAGAGGAAGAAAATTTTTTACCGCTTGCCCAAAATCGCGACGAACAGGAAGCACAAACTCCTTAAGATACATTAGAAAAAATGCACAAGATATTATACCAAGACTCAGTCGATGCCATTTCCACGAAAAATTATCTGAAAATATTTGCAGCGCCACAGACAATGACAACATTGAAGGAGGATAAGACGGATGAAGAGTGTAGTCAGGATCAGAAGGCAAAAGAAAAGGAATTCTTCCATATTTTAAAATATTCTGAGCTTTTGGCATCCAAAAATGAAAGGCATCATTGTCTCGCCACGGGATATAACCTGAGCGAAACACCCAATAAAACATACAAAAAGTAATCAACAAAACAATCGAGAGCCATGCAAGATCCTGACATTTGCCATTTGTTACTGCCAAATTATTTTTTTGAGCTCCACTCCAAGCGATAGAAAAAACGGCCGCCAATACCACTGTTGTGCTCGACAGAGCCGCCCATTGAAAAATTGTTCCGGCTAGCAAAAGCATTGTTAAGGTCGCTGCCAAGTTAACAACCCAGCTTGCTGCATTAAAAGACAGCCGGTTCATTCGTCAGGACTCTTCATCATGGTTTGACGATTGACAAATTCAAGCCCCTTGCATTGGGTATTTCGCATGATTCCCAGCCAATGAGAATCATATTCCTGAGGGCAAGTCTTGGCGCCACCAATAGGTACTTGCAAGAAAGGGATGATTAAAGCTTTGTGTTCTTCGTAATCTAATGTTTTTAAAAAATTCACTATCACGGCAAGGCCGAGGCCACACAGGACCAACCGACTAGCGACGTGCTTTTTTTGCCACATAGACCCCTCGAAATTCTGCACAGATATTTCCAGACGAAATTATATTTGCTTCCAAATTAATTTTTGCCACACCCTTCGATTGAAGAGTCTTAACAAACTGTTCTTGTTCTTTATTTGAGATCATCACACTTGCGCTCATGTTTTCTCGCACAGCCTGTAGGTATTTAACCTCTCCGCTAGCGATCACAACATATGGGTTAGGAAACTTTAGTATTTCTAAATTATAAAGCACCAATGAATAGCAGGTCAAAGCCCCAAAGGAATACAAGCTACCTCCGAATCCCGTGCCTAAATGATTGACGTTCGGCCCCAAGGGTAACGTGGTCTTCGCCAGCGTTTGGCCGAGTTCACTAATGCCAAATTCCATAAAATTTGCCAAGGGAATGTCTTCGCAAATCTTTTTGGAAATTTTATTTGCGTAAACTTGAGAATCTTTAGCTAAGTCTTTCATGCTATTTTTCCGCCTTTATGAGATTGGCCGCACATGGGGGGTAAAGTCCAAGCTCGATATAACGCCTTGGAACAAACGTTTTGTCGACGCTTATTTTTTGTCCCAAATTTTCATAAAACTGCGCGAGACTCATTCTTAATTTTAATATTTGCGAATCGACCATTATTTTTGAAGCAGCTTTTTTAAACCAAGCGGGAGATTTTTCATAGAACTTATATTCTCGTTCAAATGCCGGAGCTTCATCCTTTAAGAGAGCTAATTGGTACGGAGATATGCAAGAATCAACCTTGCTTTGCACAAAAAAATCTTTGAAGGCTTCGTTCATTGACGCGAAATGAAAAATTTCGTGGTGCAAGGTCAACAACAATTCTTCGGGACCAAGTTTGGGATTAAGGATCAAACCAGGGAGCAGCGTCTCTCCCACCGGTAGCATTTTTATTTGGCCACTTGCTCCCACAGACGGATCAAAAGCCATTGGGAAAGGTGCAAAATTCCAGGAAGTTTTTCCGACCAAAAATAACTCTGACGTATCATCCCACAACAATCGCGACGTCTGTAAAAAAGTCTCAAGAACTCCTAAGCACAGATCAAAATTTTTATTGGCTCCACATTGCTCGCGAAGACTTCTAAAAATAAGCGTCTTCCTCGTTTCAAAAAATTGAGCAACAAGCTTAGACTTCAATGAGGCAGCCGATATTTTTGGATTTTTAAGCACATGCGCTATAGCCTGCCCCGTTACAACAGGAGCGGCAAAACTAGTTCCCCTAAGCTCGGTAGGGTGGCCCGTCTTACTATTGGGTAATGGTGAATTAGCTGGAATCCCCTCTCCCAGCGCCATGATTTCTACCAATTTTCCAAAATTGGAATTGAAGTAACGTGTTCCATAACGAGTCATAGCCCCGACAACAAGAATGTTTGATGGAGAGCCCAATGCGGGCCACAAATCATCTTTAGCCAAACTCGGGTTATCGAAATTTTGAGATTCGTTTCCGGCCGCCACCACAAATAAAACGTTGGGTTGCTTCGCAAGCAAATTGGTCCAAGAATTTTTTAAAACTTCGTATTCGCGATTCCAGGCAATTTCGGGACATGAAGGATTGTCCTCTTTTATCCAGGAATACTTGTAACCCAACGACAGATTAACCAACTTGATGCTTGGATTTTCATTTAGATGTTCATCGATACGTTTTTGATAGGGAAGAAGCTGTCCCCCATCCTTAAAACCAGCAAATTCTGCATCAGAATATTTGAGCAAATCACAAGTCTTGGAATATTTTTCGGTGCCTTTTCCTACGCTGGCTTGGCCTAAGGAATCTGAGCCTACGTGCGCTGCCTGCGGTGACACAGACGACAAATTTCTGAGGACTAAAATTTTAGCCTTAGACTGTGAAGCTTTTTGCAGAACCGAATAACTTCTCGAACCGTGAACCGCCTGAGAATAATTAGCCATGACTTTTTGAGTTTCATCGGGCTGTGATTGAGTCAAAGCCTTCCACTTAAGAGCCAACGTCGTAGACTGCCCCGAAAGAAAATCCTGCATGCCTTTTAGCAAATCAATATCGGACTGCGAAACATCGGCCCATTGAACAGCGTCAAAACAATCTCCCTTTGCAGGAATAACAATGGGGTATTCGGAAATTAAAAAGCAAAGTTCTTTAAACGGTTCTTTGCCATTAATTCTAATAGGCGCAAAAGAACTATCAACGAGCAAAACGTTTGGCTCGTTGGGCGAAGAAAAACCTGATATCGAGATTATCGAAAGAAACAAAAAAATTGGACGGAATTTCATAACGAAAAAAATAAACAAAAAAAATAATGGAGCGCAGGACGAGACTCGAACCCGCAACATTCAGCTTGGAAGGCTGACGCTCTACCAATTGAGCTACCCGCGCGCTGGGACCATTACTAGCGCCCAAGTATGGTATTGTCGACTCCCTCCGTAGACGCAGTGGGCCATGGTTCATGCAAAAACACAAATTGTAAATCAAGCAGCCCACATTAGGATACCCGGATGGGGTGCGTAGCAGTTGTAGGTGCAAGTGGTTTTGTGGGCAAGGCTCTTATTGAGGATTTAGTGAAAAGCACGCCTCACAAAATCATTGCATTGAGCAGGTCAGACCGCACAAAATTTAATACAGATAGAATTGAGTGGCGACAATGCGACCTCTATTCCCTGCTCGAAATAGAAAAGGCCTTATTGGGAGCCGACACGGCCGTCTACCTAGTGCATTCCATGTTACCCTCGGCCCAACTTGTTCAGGGAAGCTTTGCCGATTACGATTTGCTACTTTCAGACAACTTTGCACGTGCCGCAAAAAAACTAAAGCTCTCTCATGTTGTCTATCTTGGGGGAATCATACCCGAAAATGTAAAGCTCAGTTCGCATCTTCAGAGCCGACTTGAAGTAGAAGAAAATCTACGAACTTCAGGTATTAAAACTACGGCTCTTCGCGCTGGCGTGATCATTGGTCCCGGCGGAAGCTCGTTTAAAATGATGGAGAATCTAGTAAGGCGACTGCCCGTCATGCTTTGCCCAAAATGGACCGCCACCCTAGGTTGCCCAGTAGACCTAAGGGATGTTACGCAATCTATTTGCTACTGTATTGATGAAGAAAAAGTGCAGGGGAAAACCCTGGACCTGGCGGGACCAGAAAAGCTTTCCTACAAAGAAATGATGCAAATATTATCTCGCAGCTTGGGACTGAAAAGAATGTTTTTCCCCATATCTTATTTTTCACCTGGACTCTCAAAACTTTGGGTAAGCCTCATTACCGGAGCGCCACGAGACTTAGTTTTTCCCCTGGTGTCGAGCCTAAGATATTCAATGATACCAAGAGAAGAACATGTCTTGACGCTTCCCAATCATCAATCTCGGCGTTTCGAAGATTCACTCAAAGAGATGAAAACTATAGATGCGCCAAAAGAACGACCTCATGCTTATTTTTACTCTGGAAGTCTCAGCAATCATGAAGTTCAATCCGTTCAACGAATCACGCCAAGAAACCCCATGAGTGCAAAACGAGTCGCGCAATCGTACTTTAAATGGCTACCTAAATTTTTTTTCCCTATTGTTTCAGTAAAATCCAAGGATGATATCACTACTTTTTCGTTCTTTGGAATCAAGGCTCCGCTGCTTATTCTTAAGTTTTCGGAAGAGCGCAGCTCACCAGATAGAAGACTTTATTATATTACGGGAGGACTCCTTTCAAAAAAAGATGGCAAAGGCAGGCTTGAATTCCGAGCCACTCTAAACGAAGCGGTAACTCTTGCCGCCATACACAGATTCCGCCCATCGCTACCCTGGTATGTTTACAAATACACACAAGCTATCATTCACCTTTTTACGATGAATGCCTTCAAACGATTTTTAAATTCTCCCAAAAATAAGGTGACCCACCAAAATGCTTCTGCCTAAGGAACTGAAGGAGCTCTTTAAATCGCTACCTAAAATTAGTCGGGAAATTATCGACATTAGTGCCTTTTCAAAGGCTGGGATGCGCACACTTTTACAATCGAGAGACAGAAGTTTTTATAATTCCACCGTTCAAAATATCGATGGGAGGATTTCTAAAAATAATAGTTTAGAAATCAGCGTTCGTGCAGAGGCTCTTGAGCCAAACAAACTTTCACAGCAAGGGGCAGAGATGGTCCTGAGACTATATTTTGAACAGCTTAGCTGGCTTGATGCCCCCGTCCATTTTGATCTTCGAGGGAATTACTTTTTTGAGGACGAGCAAAAACATTTATTCTGGCGGCCATCGTCGCTTTCTTATTCCTTCGCCAAAGATTTCTTGGCAGGCGTCAAGGAACTATACCAAGGGTTCTATCTAGAGAACGACGCACAATTTAGAGCTGGTCTGATTAAAACTAAAATAATTTCTGATGCTGATTCGGCAACCATCAAACAAGAGGCCTTCGATTTGTTTCAATCCCATTTTGCAACAGCCCGTTCGGCCCCTATGCGCTTTGAGCTGCCAGTCTTTCGTCACAGCTTTTCTGAAATTTTTATGTTTTTTATAAATAACAAAAAGAGGCTTCAAATTGACTTTGCCTACCTCGGCGTTTGTTTGACATCTTTGTACCTGCATCTCGGCCACCTGAATTACGAGCTCGACGTCAAACAGGCTTTTTTGGATTCTTCACTCGCAAAGGTCTGACGCTTTAGCTGTTGAGCTCGCATTAAAAACCTGTCATCATACGAAGAGTGTTTCACAAAAAATTAGTTTTTGTTCCTACTTGTATCGTCGCCCTCGGTGTGTCAAATCTCACTCAAGCAGATAATTCATTTAACTTAAAAAATTGGCCGAACGACAAAGAACTTCCAAGTCAAACTTACATTCCAGGACAATATTTTTTAAGCTTTAAAGATCATAAAAGTGCTCAAAAATTTGTACTCCCCGTTACCTGTAAAAAAAGTCAATCGTACCGTCGCTGGGTTTCTATTAACTGTGAATCAAAGAACTCAGACGAAACATTCGAGTTCTTTCGAAATCAAAAAGAGATCATTGCTATCAACAAAATTGAAAAAAGCTACCCACAACAATGGGGACATAGCTTTCCTCAAAATCCTTATATGGAAAAAGAAGTCGCAACGAATGGGCTTAATGATCGAGGCCAATGCGCGTACAACGAAACATGTGCAGATGGGCGAGCAAAATTTTGGGCTCAACAACGGGTCAACGGTGATTTGATGTTTGAGTTTTTAAAGAATGAAAGAATTTCCACAGGAACTGTCAACGTTGCAGTGGTAGATTCCGGTTTCGACGAAAGCAAAAACAAAGAACACATGGCCAGTCCTAAGTTTTCTGTTCACCAAGGTCACGCAAAGGCAGGCTCCCCCACCGAAGATCAAAGTGGACACGGCACAGCTGTCTCTGGGCTTATTGGAGGAAAGAATGGCGTTGGCCTCGCACCAAATGCCAACTTAAGAGTCTATCGAGTGACGGAGCCTGGTGGCAGTGGCAGTGCAAAAAGCGACTATATCAAAATGAGCATTGCCAAGGCCTGCGACGATGGAGCTTCCATCATTAACGTGAGCTGGGGCGAGGCCTTTGATGAAAAAGGAATTTTTGAAGAGGAAAAGTCATTTTCTGATTTTTATGCAGAAATGCTAAAGCGTGGCTGCCTTATCATTAAATCGGCTGGGAACAGTGCAAAACGTGTTGATCGAAATTACATGGATCCAGATGACGCCTTATTGAGGGTGGAAGCTTCGGAAATATCAGGAAATATTTCCTCATTTTCCTCCAATGGCGAACTTCGAGCCCCAGGAAGTGGCGTGTTCACTCATCGCAGTTCCCAAGTTTCAAGTTCGTCGTACAATAATTTTTGCGGAAAAAACCCTGGCACATTTGTAAGTGGGACAAGTTTTGCATCGCCCATAACAGCTGCCATTGCCGCTCAAGTGCAAGCGGTGCTGAAGAAAAAAAATCCAAAGTTTGAAAAAATTAGCGGGAGAGATCGCATTCGTTGGACAACGAGAATTTTGAGAGCGTCGAGCATTTCAGGAAATCTGGACGCCAACAGAGCCGTGCGAATGGCAGCGATGGACATGGCCCCCTTAATCGATCTTCAACCAGTTCCATCAGAGGAACAGCTAAAAAATGCCTTTGACGAATCAAACAAGGCCTTTTGTTCGGCAGTCAATTCTCAATGCCTGGCAGCTGCAACCTGTAGTGACAATAAATCTTGCATGAGCCACCAAAGACTGCGAATCAGTCTTTGCCATCCCGTAAGCGACGCAGAAATGCTCAAGACCTTAGCACTCGCGGACCGAGTCAATGCAAATGATTTGGCAGCAGGGTTTTTGAAAAATGTAGATTCCGATAAAGACCTCAAGAAGCTAAATGCCATTGCCTCTGATCTTTGGAGCAAACTTTATAAGACCTGGGAAAGCAAAAACAGATCCCGCCAAACTCAACCCCAAATTCCCTTTGACCAAGCCATAGAAATTTTACCCATCTTAGTTCAGCGTCGTGTTACACATGGCCTCTCCCACGATCCAACGAGAGCCTTGCGTGAGTTTCTGCAAAGCAATGAGACTTTCGTTAGACTTTCGAGAGGTAAAGCTTCAAACTCGCAAGCCGATGTCGCAAAAGTAGCAATGCTAGTACAAAACTATCAAAAAACGTTTGGTGTCGAAAACGCTAATAAGATTCTTCAAGAAGCAATGGAAGCTTGGGCCAGCAAAGATTCAGCTGAATCTAGCCGTGGAATCGTTGCTGGATCGAGATTGTGGGCTCAACTTAAGACTTTGAACGATGGGCAAGACAAGCATTCTGATCTTGCACAATATTTGCTGTCCAAAGCAAAAACGCTGCCAGTTAGCTCTCTTCCCGAAGAGGATGAATATCTAGATGAATTGCTCTCCACGGAACATTCTGCGTCGCCGCTATTTTCCTCAACAGACGCCACCAATCGTCCCCTCAATTTAGTCGACTGGCATCGAATAAAAAACTACCAAAAATTGATTCCTGAAAAAAGTAGGTATGAGTTCTTTTATTCAATTTTACTCCGCTTCGACAGTGAACGAGGCAGTGCCTGGAGCGAAGGAGCGGTCGTCCGGGATGCCTTTTTGGCAATGCATGAAGATTCAAAACTACATCCTGAAAACTACTCACTCCAAGTGATTGACCGTTATTGGAATAGTATCATCTCAAAAGAATCTCCCAATCTCTGGGCACGCGTTTTACCATTAAACATTCTAAACCAAGTAATGCCCAAGATCGAAGGTAGTCCAATCATCAATTCTCCCAGGGCCAAAGAATGGGCTCGTCGAGTTTTTGATGCAGCTATTAGCGACCAAAAAAATTTTCGGAACCATAGCGATATCACCTCCAATATTTTAGTAGCTTCTCGAAAATTACTCACCAAAGAGGAGCGCGCACCACTCCAAGAAAAGCTCATCATACAGGAATGTCAAAAATTGTCGAAATTGGAGAAGGTGAATGATCGATTCACAGAATCTCTAAATTACCTAAACGCCTTTCTCTACGATACAGAAATTGCCTTAGAAGTTGTGGCGACTCCTCGCACACTAGAAACGCTGCAAGAAACCACTGCTACCCTTAAAGCCTCGAAGGATTCCGAGCTTCGTGTCTATGGCGTCAAATTCGAAAATCAGCTCAAGGAAATTTCTTTGAGAAAAATGAGTGCGAGCAAATAGAGTTTTTTCAAAACAATTGCTATCCTAAGCTTATGTCCGAATTTCGTCCGCCACTCTCAGAATCTTCTGCCTGTCCTTCCTGCGGGTGCCAATTAGATAATATCCCCAATCAAGCTGGCATCAAATGTAATGGATGCGCCGTTATATACCCCCGGGTCGCGGGCCTGCCCTGGCTTTTTGTAGAGCCCGAGTTTCAGCTTGGACAGTGGAGGCATCAATCCAAAGAATTGATCGCACATTTTGATCATAGAATTGAGCATTTCAAAAAAGTGCTCGATTCCAGCGAACTCCCAGAAACTGTGCGCACGAGAATTACAAAAACCCGAAAGGCCCTGATTGATCATAAAAATGATTTGCAAAAAATTCTAGCTCCTTTGGAACTAGGAACTTCAAAGAACATAGATTTTCTAAATGCTCTTCGAAACGAGTTGCCTCGAACACAGAACCTACTTTCCTATGAAGGCAATATTCATAGAGATTGGTCGAACTGGGGAAAAGAGGAAAATGAAAACTCACTCAATGAGATTCTGTCGGTCATTTCTCCGAAAGTAAAAAAAGGACTTGTTCTTGGAAGCGGCTGTTCCCGGCTCGCCTATGATTTGGACCAAGCACTTGATTGGGATGAGCTCGTGGCTATCGATATTAATCCGCTCTTATTCTTTACGGCTCAGCGGATTCTAAATGGAGAGACAATTGAGCTCCATGAATTTCCACAAGCCCCTGTAAATCTTGATAGCTATCTTGCAAAAAATGCCCTGCAACTGCCCGCGGGGAAAAAGACAAAAAATTTGAATTTGGTTTTTGCCAACATCTGGAATCCGCCATTTAAAGAAAAAAGTTTTGACACCATTATCGCTCCTTGGCTTTTAGATATTCTCCCCTTTCCTCCAGAAGAAGTGTTGAAACGAATCAATGCCTTATTGTGCGACGGGGGTCACTTCGTCTATTTTGGATCACTTGTTTTTCAGAATCGTCCGCAGGAACAACAATATCTAGAAGAGGAGATTTTTGAAATGCTGTCAGAAGCGGGATTTGAAGTGGAGAGCGCTGAAAGAAAAGATATGCCCTATCTACAATCTCCTCATAATTCGCAATCCAGACTTGAAAAAGTACTTATCATTAAGGCAAGAAAAAAAGAACACCGCTCGTTCGAGCGAAAAGCTAGCCCCCTTGCTCCGTGGATTGAAAACCCAGCCCTTGCCATTCCCCCGGCCCTGCAAATAGATACCGAACTTGTGCATCACGAGATTCAAGCTAAAGTGCTGGCTTATGTTGATGGAGTTCTCTCAATCAAAGACATTGCTGTGTCTATTCAAAAGCAGTATCAAATGGCTCCGGACGAGGCCCTTCATGCTGTCATACGATACTTTGCAAATCTTAAATCGAAACACCCTTGACTGAAATAAATCTTAGATAACAATGTCATTTCGGTGAAAAAACTTGCCCCATCTTTTCTTTTTTTGAGTGTTTTTGCTGCAGGTATTTTTTCATCTTTATTTAGCCCACAATCCTTCGCATACCCAAATTTTATTGGCTATGGCTACACCTCTTGCATGGTCTGCCACTTTAACTCCTTTGGAGGTGTGCCGCTCACAGACTATGGAAGAGCTCTTGGTGCCGTCGCCGTTTCAAGCAAACCCTTTTGGAATTCTAAAGCGTCCGATGAAAAGCTTGGCGAAGAGGCCCAATTCTTTTTTGGCCCCAATCCGGATGTGCTCAAGAATATTCGTTTTCAAGCAAATTATCGCGGCCTCACCTACATAAGTAAACTCAACAGAAGTGAAGAAAGACAAAGTCGCTATATCAATATGGTAGGCGATCTCTCAACAGTCTACGTGGGAGAACAAAACCGCCTGATTGGCGTGGTAAATTTAGGATTTATTCCGCCCCCACAAGGCAACACCGATAAGCTCTCGAGTCAGAAAAAAAGTAGAATCATAACTCGTGAACACTATGTCTCCTACCCTGTTATGAAAAAGCTACGTGCCTACCTTGGGCTCATGGACATTGCCTATGGCATTCGTCATCCCGACCATATTTCGGCCAGCAGGCAGTATCCCGGCACATCCATGAATGATCAAACCCACGGGGTCGCACTTCATTTAGCCAATAAATCTTCAGAATTTGGCCTCCAGGGATTTGTAGGAAACCTTCTTGAACCTCTTAGCTCGATTCGCCAAAAAGGGGCCTCTGCAACATTTGAGTTTGATGTCCTAGAAAAATTTAGATTGGGATCATCGCTCCTATATTCCAAAAGCACCGTCCGTAGTCGCATGGCCGGAGCCGTTCATGGTCGCCTTGGACTGGGCAAAGGATCGGCTCTGTTAGGGGAAATTGGCCTTGTTAAAACTACGCTCATTGACGAAGACCCCCTATATGCTTCGTACATATGGGGACAAAGTACAGTGAGAACCATCAGGGGACTTCATGTCTTATTCACCGCGGAAGCATCAACACGCGACACGTTTCACCCTGGAACACGAAGCCTCATGGCGGGCCCCTCACTTCAATATTTTCCGTTTTCGCGTTTAGAACTTCGTACTGATTTGTGGATCTATAGGTCATTTGGAGATCCAAGTGGGGCGCCCGCAGACGACTTCCGCCTCAATGGACAGGTGCATCTGTGGTTTTAAAAAATAAAATCTTGCGCCGGGCGATCTATCGTATTTCGTTCTTCTTTATTTGCAGCTCAATACTGTTTTCTGCCTTATTGTTTACTGCCTTGGATGGCCATGCGGCTAACAAGGGACTTCGTAAAACAACTAAGTCTACAGCCAGCTATTCCGAGTTTTTTATTGCCAGCGATAACTGCCCGTTAAAAATCTATTTTAAAAAACGTTGGATTAAGTCGAAAACAACTTTGCCCAAAGGTGAAAAAGTGTATGGTATTCGCAGTGACAAAATTCCTAATGAACTTTTGTTCAGAACCAGCCGTGGAAAAACTTTTAGAGGCAATTTAAGCTGTTTGAATGAAAAAGAAGAAGGTTTTTTTGAGAGAACCTTTTCTGGCTTCTCCCCCTATATGTTTGCGGGCTTTTCTTCGTGGCAAGACGAAATGTCGGTAGCAGATCAATCCTCTGGGCTCGAATCCCCATTGAGAGTTAACAACGCAGCTCTCTGCCTTGGCCTGGGTGTTACGATGACACGCAGCTGGTATTCGCTAGCATTCGATTCTTGCGCTTTTTATGGCAAAGCTCATTCGTCAAATTCAGAGGAGGTTCCACTGATCACCTACTCCGCTAGAAATGCCGATATTTTTGGGGCGCAAAACACAGCGCATATTTTGTGGCTTCCTCCGTCTGGAAATGTAGAGTTTGGGCTAGCTTTACCACTTTATATCAAGTCAGGTGTTTGGCCTGTAACGAGCGATAATTCCGACGTTAATCCAAAACTAAGATTATTATGGGGTGGTCTGCTGGAGGCGCGATTCATAAGAGGCAAATTTGTATTCACGCAAGATGTCGGCTTTTTAGGAAATTTTAAAAACTTTATATGGAATATACAGGGCGCATGGTATTTTTAACTCATTCTCATTCATACTTTTCGGGTCTAATTATTGTAGCTCTCGGCTTCCTTTTTATGAATGGCGCGCTAGCAGATGAATTTAAAATTTTACAAGACGAATCCGAAGTGACATTACGACTTATGCATGATCTTACGGGTCGCTTCGACATCGAATCCGAAAAATCCCTTCAAGGAAATTTTAAAGTAGAGGCGGATAAAAAAATTGCGACTGCTGACAAAATCACCTTTAGCGTAGAAGCGGTTGCCACCACCATTGAACTTCGCGAGCATCATTTTAAATACAAATATATGGATGCCAAACAATTTCCCTTTGTATTTTTAAAAAACTTTGCGCTTAAGCAGGAAAAAAAATCTATTGACGACTGGAATTCATTCACCGCAGAACTTTGGGTAAAAAACAAAATGGCTCCCGTTGTCGGCAAAGCCAAGGCGAAACTCAAAAAAGAACAACTACTCGTTGAAGCCGTTTTTACAACAAACATTTCGAGCTTCCCCATTGAAACGCCTGTATTTATGAAAGTTGGAGTCAACGACGAGGTCGAAGTTCGCGTAAAATTTGTCGCCGTTCCAGACCTAGAAGAAATGCTTCCGCACAAAATTTAACTGTGCGCCGGGAACTGTTGAGAATGACCAAAAAACTAAGTAACCCGGCGCTTATACTGAATACTCCTCACACAATCATAGGGCACATTCCCATCATAGAAACTATCCCAGTCTTCGTTGAGAGGAATTGATTTTACGGGATATCTCACAAAAATATCTTTGAAGCCCAACAATCGATCACACAGATTCAACGCCTGAGCCGGGCTCTGAAGATGGGCCTTAGGCCTCCTGACATGCTTTTTTGTAAACTGCGGAACCATATAATTTCTATTAAGCATAAAAAGCATATATTTTTGGCACATTCGTCCTGCTGTTTTTGAAAAGCTTATCGTTTCCCTTTCAAACGCGGCGACACTATTCCTTATCAACAGATCTGTATGATTCACACTAAATAGAATATTTTGGAAATTTCGACATGCTTTTGAACTAATTCTCAAGTGCTTAAAAACATATGGTTCTATTTCGGCAAGTGCGCGCTTGTATTGAAAATGCTCATCACTCAACAATTCTAGTTGGCCATCACTGGCCATTTTGTGTATGCGTTTAAAAATTTTTGCGCTTTGCACCCTTATAGCAGAGGGCATATATCGACCAAATTGTGCCTCGATTTCAGCCAATCTATTTTTTTGCCAAACAGAAGTTCGCCCTTTTCGATTTAAGGGCGCAAAATTGAAGTCATAAATGAATAGACTTTCTGCCCCAATGGCGTGCTGAATGTTATTGGGATCATATTGCGAGCCCGAAAAATTCTCTAGCCCGTCATAAGCTATTGATTCTCTAATTTTATACTCCGAGACAATATCTGAGTGAAATAGAAATGCTTTTTTTGCCATTCTATCTAAACGAAGGCGGACACAATGTTCGCTGATTCTAAAAAATCTAGCGATCTTTCTATTGGATAACCCGTGAATAAAGGCTTGAAAAATCTTTGAGTTAAGGGCTGGATCATTCTTCTTTGATCTGAAACTAAAATTCCCTGTATTTTGGCTTAACCCCTTATTACATTTCATGCATTTGTAACGTTGACGACTTTTACCTGAAATGCATTTTACATTCTTTATATAACCCCATTTAACAAGAGTGTTACTTTTACACTTTGGACAGCTAATATCTCTCATAGGGAGTGGCCCATGCGAAACAGGTGCCAACTTGTTTTTTAGCCTTCGGCCACCACCAGTTCCCGGCGCACAGTTAAATTGTCAATCACCGGAAGTTTCGTTGTCGATCCAGTATTCAATGTCCACGATTGAAGCCTCGTCGACGTAGGAGCCGGTAGGTGGCATGACGGCTAGACCCGATTCGGTGCCGCGCAAACGTTTGATAATAACGGAGCTGGCTGAATCGCCAGGGACAATGAGTCCGGCGTCTATCCAATCCTGCGCTAAGACGTATGACGAGTAACCAGGATGACAGCGCAGACATTCATAATTGTTTAGTGTCCTCACAAATACCCTCATGGCTGGACTCGCCGTGAGAATTTCGTCACCAGAAAAGCTATTGGAAACTCGTAAGCAGCCGCTGCAGAACAACTGTAGCGCAGAAAGGACAACAAGATGTGGTGCTCTAAAATCCAATTTCATTTATTTTAGCACAATCAATTTGTAGGTGTAAATGTCACGCTAGTAGCAAACTGAGTATTTTGCCCATTCCCGCTAGCATCAACAGTAGCAGTAAAGCGATGGTCATTGATATTATCTGGCTTCCAAACAAATGTAGCTAAAACCTCTTTACCCTGATTGGATTCGGCCACAAAAACTGGCGACTGCATGAGGGCGTAGCTAAGTGGATCATTAATTTTTTTGTAAGACAAAGAGATATTGTTAACATTGACCCTGAAAGGACTACTAAACTTAACCGTGATAGTTGTGTTTTGATTTAATGTTGGTGCCGACGAAGTGCTTACCGAAATGCTCGAATTGATTTTATACTCCTTCGAGCAATTGTAGCGAATCGCTGTCCTGGGAGCTTTGTCGTCAAATTGATTCATTGCCCTTAGCTCCAAGGTATGACTGCCCGCATTCGCAAAAACAATAGATTTATTAACGACAGATGCCTCGGCGGTACCCGACGCACTTGATGATCCTTGAACGACGTTGTTTTTTCTTATTTCGACTTTTGTCGTGTCCCCATCCGCGGCCCATCTGTTAGATGCACGTGCCGTTAAGTTATATGACTGATTGAGAACAATCGAACCTAAACCTGTTGGAACATCCGAAACATCAAAAGTACAGCCTCCAATATCAATAGAAGCCGTTTCGTCCGGTGCGCCACGGTTGCCCGATGAATCCTCAGCCACGGCTTTAAATCGATGGCTCTCGCCAGGATCGATAACCGTTGCAGAACTAGGAGGCCAGGTATATTCCTTGTCGAGCGCACGAAGTGAATTCGTAGTTATAGAAACAGGCGCCTCATTATCGACATACAAATCAACTTTTACCTGAGTTAAATCATCGATAGCCTTAACACGGATTTTTGTTTGCCGGCCAGACCCAGGAGACATCAAGCCTCCGAGATTATCGGTAGAGGACATGATTTCATAGACGATAGGAGAAACAGTATCCACCACAGCTGGGAACGAATCAATCCAGTCGCGTATACTTGTAACCAATGCGGGGCCAGTGATGCCCGCCTGTAAAGCTTGCCTAAAAGTCACCATGAGATCAGGAATACGCCCATTCCCATCGTTTCCAACAACAGGGCCTTCCCCATATTTCAAAATTCTATACAACAGTGAACCCTCTCCTCCAGAGCCTGGAAGTACCGTAACGCCGTCGCCAGCCAACACTCTTGGACGAACCACTCTCTCAAGGTTCAAGCCACTGTCATAAGCCACAGCATTTACAGTTTTTGCACCCACATCAATTGAACCATTTTTAAGAAGAGTCTCGGTCAAATCAAAATTTAGAACAAGTGGATTCCCAGAAACAGGATTTACAAACGCATCAGTAACGACGTAATGAGTTTGCTTGTCCGCTTCTAAATTTGCATGACAATTGATACACAAAGTTTTCAATAAAGCTTTAGAATTTAAAGCATCAGAATTCTGAACTATTATATCGTCGAGCGATGGAACCTTTTGTGTATAGTCTAATATTTCAAAACTAAAAGCGAAGCTATCAACATTTGGACCCGTCTGCCTTTGAGCTAACATGGGATGACAAATCAGATGATTGTATTCATCAAGCGGACACCCATCAAGCTGCTTGGCATCTGGATTCGTAGTTTTGTCTAGCTCGTCATAAGCTTGATCTGTCATTAAAACTTTTTCGATCGCCGCCCAATCCGAGTCTTCGGCGTTAAAAATTCCATTTTGCAAAAGTCTCACTCCTTTGACTTGAACATTATATGGATAGCCTTCAATTCTAGGATTTTCGAAAAAATAGCCTGACTCATCAAAAACCGAAGCTTCAACCTTTAGAACCGCATCCGAATCTTTTAACAGTTTACTCAGAGAAAATTCCAAAGTTTTTTTGCGGCCGGTGAATCTATTCATAAACTCGGCAAGCTCATCATTGTTGGCAAAATTTGGAACAGAAACACTATCAGGAATAGCTACAATCATGTCAATTTTGGGACCGTCATCATATTCCCCAAGCTTAACAATATTTACAGTATCTTTTACAGTATTTCCCAAGCCATTGATGGGTTGCCAGTTCCATTCCGCTCCAGGCGCGGTTAAGGTTTTTGAAGTATTACCATTTAATTTTACTTTAAATTTACTGTCGCCGCCCTGAAGCCTTGCGTAAAATTTATAACTGTTAGACGTGGCTAAAAATTTATATTGGACATAAGTATAATTGGTATAGTCCTCAATGACTCCGTTAGGGGTCGTTCTTCCGAGCTCCGGGATGTATAAAAATTTTCCATAACTAGACGGAGCGTCGTAACCTATTTTGATGGTGTTACCCGAAGCAGACGATTTTGGTCTTACAATTTGGCCTTCCTCTGCCTCAAAAACAAAAGCGCCAGCAGGAACAGAAACGCGCCCACCTTTTCTAAATTCAATCGCATCTGTTGAAACACCAACGTAAGTATTAAAGTCCGAAACTTCTTCTCTCCATTTATAAATAGCGTTGAGCATTTGTTTGGCAAGGGCCTTACACTCACCGGAATCTCCGCAATTATGTTCGTCTTGTGCAAGTCTCAAATAGACTCTAGAAATCTCTGGACGTTGAAAAACAACTTTTTGTGATGCCATAATTGCATCATAGGCCTTCTCTGGATCATCAGACGCAAAGAAGGGTGTTTGAATGCTCGAGTGACAACTCACACAAGAACTTTGTCTCGCGAGTTTATAAACTGAGGTCTGAAAAGCCCTAAACTCTTTCGCATTATCTGTAGCAGCCCGGTAGGCTACAACGCTTGGCGCTCCGCAATTTTGCAGAAACAACAAAGCAGCTCCCAGGAGAGCTGCATATGGCCTAACGTAATGAAGCGATAATTTCATATATTTTATGACCGCCTAAAAGCAATATGATCTTCATTTGAAAAGGGATTGGTTCCTAAAATCAGCCGTAGATCGCGCTCGGGATCATCGCTTGTTGCCATCAAATAGTTATGAAGTATCGCCTGCGATAGCAACGGAATATTGTCGCTCACATTACTTCCCGTGCGTTCGACACTTGCAGATGAATTGTAATAGCCAATTTGGCTTCTACTCACAGATAACAAACCTGAATGCCTATAGTAGAGCAAACAAGTCGCGCCCTTAGTCCCATTGTCTGAGGCCCATTGTGGCTTTTGAATATCAACGCCAGCAATTGTAGAAGTCTGAAGATTGTTGCTCGAAGCCAGTCCTCCATCGGTGAAAAGATAAATAAACAAATCTTTGCCTAAACTCTCCGCCATGTTTATCAGAGCACCAACAACGTGACCTGACTGGCGATCTCGTTCATCTGTATCGGCACGGTTCCCACCGTGATAGTCGTAGCCCCCAAATGATACCGTACCCGCATTGGACTTACCTTCTAAGACAAGTTTTGCAACGCCAGATGACTGCCTCAAAAGACTTCGCGCACCGGCGGATCGAGTGATGCCATTTACTGTGGTTGTATTAGCGGCGCTATTCGCATTTGGATCAAGCGCAAAAATGGGTTGATAAAGCGGATCAAGTGCAGGATTGACCTCTTTGACCCTATCTTCACCCAAATATTTATTAACAGATTCCTTACTATTTAAATAACCACAATCAACAAGTGCTTTAACTTGAGCACTAAGGTCTAGCGAACTAAAGCGACTGAGCTGAGAACTGCTGAGGTGATTGATTGAATTAAGAATTTTTTCGGCACGAGCTCTCACCACTGCGCCACTAGCTCGGCCATCGCCAATCCAATTTTTAAGAACGCCTACATCTACAAAACTTTGCCCATCTTCTGGATTCGCCAATCGAACTGAGCGCATGCTTGGGTCATAATATTTTGGATCCGTCGCAGAATTTCCTCCGGTATCGCTGGAGCTGGTTCCCACCAATACGGCAAGTTCGCCCTTATACCTATTTTGCAAATGAGCCTTTGCAATGAGAAATAGAGGATTCGTTGGATTTGTGTTGGTATCATCGGCGGAACGAGTGCAAAATATGGCACCGTCCACCTTTTGCCTAGCGGTAGGTGTCAGCTCATTCGTAATTCCTTCAAAAAATGCACTGTCCGCGTGAAATAGCAATTTGCTGCTAGGATTTAATTTTTCTACAAAGTCTGAGCTTCCCGATCTAGGAGCTCTTGCATCCGAAATTCCTAAAGAAGTATAACTTGGCAAAAACTGCTGTTGCCCCTGAATTCCACCGACTAGAATATTGCTACCCGCGATGTTTCCTCCGCCTGCTAAATCAACACAAATAAATGGAGTGCCTCCAGTGGAGAGTCCACTCGGACGGCATGAAGCTTGGGCAATCGAACTTAGCAGCGATGTGACACCAGGAAGAAACAAGGTCGAAACGGCAGCTCCTGCGGTATTTGCAATAAAATCTCGACGCGTCATAGCCTTACGCGACTGATGACAGGATGTCGCTTTTCGAAATTTGTTTTTGTCATTACCCATGGCAATTCCTCTTTCTTAATAAATGCTCACGCATGAGCTCGACAAAAAGGCGACACACATCACACGTATATAATTGGAAGGCTTGTTAAGCTCAGAATCATCTTCAAATTCTATTTTGAGACCGGCCATTAATTTTGAAATTTCATTTTGTGTTTCGTCAATCGAAGGCCGGTTTCTGCATGCTGCCCAAAAATGATCATAAAAACTTCCCGTTAATTTTTCTATTTTTGAGTTCGTAAAATCTTGAGAAGTCGAATTTGAAAAACCTGCCATAAAAGGAAATTTTTCTTCTAACATTTGCGCCGAATTACTTAGTAATTTATCGACATAAGCATCACAATAGGGAGCCGCCAACTGAACAATGGCACCTTGTTGAGCCGCACTAAACTGCTTTAGCGAATTGCCTTGAGGTAATTGATTGCGCAAACCGTTTCCAGAAATTCCATTAAAAGTTGATTCTGCTTGATTTGTTTTGGCAATATTATGGATGGGAATACCCGTTAAGGCTGACATGGTTTCATGCATCTGATCAAAACTTCTTACGTTAACTCTTTCGGGTGGAATGCTTCGACCCTCTGCAGGCTGCGGGGCATCGACCACCTTCGAGCAACTACAAGAAAATGCCATTAACGCAATTTGAAACGCGATTTGAGGAGGTAGGCGAGTTTGCAAATATACTTTCATTTCTATTCTCCCACACACAATCCAACGCTTTCCTCAAAAAGCACTTTTCCGTTATAATTGGAACTCTCAAGGACATTTGCAATTCTTGTAAAGGCCAATTTTTCACCGTCATCAAAAGGTGCCGTGCGCCCACACACCTGGGTATAGGTACGTTGAGCCATGCAAACTGAAAACGCTTTTGCGCCGGCCAACACAACACCTAAAGCTTTTGCGCCTGTTCCGGTGTATGGGTTTTCGTCTCCGCTAAAACGCCAACCTAAATCAGCATTCTGGCCGCGGGTCCATAAATTGATCCAACTTTCGTTTAAGGTGACGTGGCCATCGGGGTAAGTGAAGTCGTTGCGAAAAAATTTGTTGGCCACAGTTGGCAAATAAATGACTCGGTTAGAAAAAGTATTGTCTGGATTTCGAGTGGGAACAAAATCATGAAGAGCAAAAGCTCCCGCCAAAGCATCCATACCAGCATGGCAACCTGCGCACTTGGTAATGTAAGTCGAACTGTCTCCGCCTGCATTTCTTGGAACGTCTTGCCTAACACGGTAATCAGGAATTGTAATATCGTGTAATTGTTCCATGTCACGACAATGAAAATTCACCATTGAGAAGCGAACCATTCTTCGATTTGTCCCATCTTTCAAAAAAGCGAGTCCCGCCGTTCTGGTTGTCATCACTCCCATCGTAGCCTCTGGGGGTAAAATGCTTCGGCCGGATTGGGTGGTACGTATTAATAAATTTGGATCGCTTAAATCGACCCCGTAAATATCGAGCTGACGGTAATGGTTGTTATCGGCATCACTGTAAGCTTTGAGCGTAACGCCCGCATTGAAGGGCGCAATTTTTACAAGTTCCGTGCTATTTCCGATATACAATATGTCTTCATATAGCATTTCTTTCAATGGAACTTCGTCGCGGAAGATTCCTATGACAGTTGCGGAAAAATCATTCAAATCGACACTAGGCAATTGAGTAACGTTGGTCATGGCACTAGCCCAATATTTCAGAGTCGATCTATAGAAGCTTTTATTTTTCATCGCGAGCCTTGCAATGGCTCTGTAATCGCCAGAGTTGGCGAGAGATTCAATCTCAGAGATTTCTTCCGAGGTAGGCGGAACACCAGCCACACGTTGATAGACATTTATTCCTGACTCTAGCGATAAACACAAAGCTAGCTGAGCGAACGTGGCGAAATAAAGACAGCTAGCTAATGTGAGAATTCTTTTTATTTTTTGCATAATTAGCAACAGCATCCCCACCTAAATGTAATCAACCAAACCTACGTACTAACGAGCGTCTATTTATTGTAAATTATTTGAGTCGCGAAGGTAGTTAATATTGGAATAATAATGGCTTTTAACCAAATCTATATTTGCCCTTAATCGCTTCGTAACAAAAACCCGCTATTGCGTATCCTAAAAGGAGAAGTATGATTATCTAAATGACAAATCTAAGCGCCTTCCATCAACTCAGTATTCTGATTCTTGGCTTTCTTCTTGTCGCAACAGGCATTATTTGGGGAGTAAAGTTTGCCCCAAAGCAGGCTGAAGAACTTAAACTTAGAATGAAAACCTGGTGGTATATTTTTGCCTTTCTTTTGGGAGCGCTTTATGCCCCTCCACCAACCTTGGCAATCTGCCTTGGCTTTGTAAGTTTTCTCGCGCTCAAAGAGTACCTCTCTCTTATTCCCACAAGACGTGCCGATAGGCGTGTCCTTATTTGGGCCTACCTCGCCATTCCAGTCCAATTTTGGTTTGCACACACTGGTGAATACGGCTTGGCCATTGTTTTTATTCCGGTTTGGATGTTTGTATTACTTCCTGTGAGAATGATTACGATTGGAGAAACGCAAGGATTTTTAAAGGCCTTGAGCGAACTTCATTGGGGACTGATGATCAACGTCTTTGCGATCAGCCATATTCTTATGCTTTCCAGATTAGAGTTCCCGAACTTTAGCGATCATCGCGCGCTTATTTTATTTTTGATTGTGAGCACCGAAATCAACGATGTCTTTCAGTACATTTCCGGCAAGCTATTTGGAAAACACAAAATTGTTCCGAAGGTCAGCCCCAACAAAACCTGGGAAGGATTTTTGGGCGGGCTTATTCTAACTTCAATACTTTTCTATTTTGTAGGACCACACATGACGCCACTCGACCACAACTATTCACTCGCCCTAGGACTTTCAGTTGCCGTTGCAGGATTTTTTGGAGATCTTTCAATTTCAGCCTTAAAGCGAGATATGGGAGTCAAAGATTCAGGCAACTTGCTACCTGGACATGGTGGCTTGTTGGATCGTCTCGATAGTTTGTGTTTTACATCTTTGATCTTCTTTCACTTCATTAGATATTTTGCGACCTAAGGTTTGAGTCCAGATCATGGGATACCTCCTAAGACTTATTTTTGAAATTATTTTTTTTCGGCCGCTGACATTGATTGTGGTTGGACTCAGACTTAGACACCCAGAGCGACTTCCCAAAAAAGGTCCGGCCTTGATTGTCGCAAATCACAATAGCCACATGGACACTCCAGTCTTATTTTCCCTTTTTTCGCTAGGAAGAATTCACAGGGTTTGTGCCGTGGCGGCCGAAGATTACTGGTTTTCGAATCCTATTATGGCGATGTTTTCGAAACACGTTATGAATTTAGTCTCGGTGAAACGGAAAAGAGCTCCCGGAGAAAGTGTTGAAGATATTTTGGCAAATGTTTTTAGTGCTCTTGAGGCTGGAAAGATTGTCATATTTTTTCCAGAAGGATCTCGAGGCGAACCTGAACGCCGAAGCGAGATCAAAGCTGGCATTGATATCATATGCAAAAAGTACCCCACCCTCCCCGTACATCCCATCTTTCTACACGGTTTAGGAAAAATAATGCCACGAGGCGACCCCGTTCTTGTTCCGTTTTTTTGTGATGTCGTGATTGGCGAAACTTTGAATGATCATGCTCAAAAATCGCTATCTAAAGATTTAAAAGAGATTTTTGATAGTTTAGAAAAAGAAATCGATCGTCCTGAGTGGCATTGACTTACGACTGTTTGGCACCGCCGCCAATGAGAGCGACTCCAATGCAAATCAAGACCACGCCCGCTATCATCCAAGAATTGATGTGTTCTTTATCTAAATAGTGAGCCATCAAGGCTCCCCAAATAAAAGTAGTGGCGTAAAACGGATAAACCACACTTAGTTTTCCACCGAGCTTAAACCCCGCGACGAAAAGAACCATAACTCCACAAAAGGCGATAACTCCAAAAAATATATTATAGTTTTTGAAAAGTGGTATTTCACTCAGTTGAGCGGCACCGGACTTATAAAAGTATTGGCCAATAGCGCCCAAGACGCCAGCGACCAGGTAACAAAGAATGGGATAAAGTTGAGATACTGGATTCGCCATAAAGTTATTTCAAAAAAACCTACTGTGCCGCTTTCAAATCATTTGCTACCCGACGTAGTCTTCTCCAAAAAGTGAAGGTCGCACCTATAGAGACAATCCATAAAGCATAATACAAAGAATAGCTTTCCTGAATGCCGCTTAGTCTCTCGCCCATGACCGCAAGTGCCGCAAAGGTTAAGGCCGCCATTCGATGTTGCTTGGCAAAGGGACCAATAAAATAATGAACTTTAATCAATGAAGCCCCTAAGCAACGCACATAAGCTGTCATCACGGCCGCGAGCGAAGCAAACCAAGCGAGCTCCACGGCATAAGGCTGATGAAGTCCGTAACCGATTCCAAGAATGATCAAAACATCGGCGATACGGTCGGGAACATCGTTGTATAAATCACCTGTGGCTGTTTTTTTGCCGCCCTCCACAGCAACAAGTCCATCCATCATATTACAAAGCAATCGTAACTGAATTCCGGCGGCGCCCACTAGCGGCCACCACCATGCGGAAGAACTATTGAGCTGCGAAAATCCATAGGCTGAGAGCCCTGCAAACAAAATGCTCCAAAGCGAAATGGCATTAGGAGTGATATTGGCCGTGGTTAGCATTTTAGCCAACCCCTGAGCCCAGGACGTTTGTCTGGTTTTTAGTTCTCTTCTTGAAGAATTAGCCATGAATCATTTTTTCTTCTTTTGAAGAAATAGTCAACTCTTCGGCAAATGTTCCATCTTAGGAGAACGTCTTTGCTTTGTTTTGGGCGGAAGAAGACTTTTAATGGTCTCAAGCTTACCAAAACACAAGATCCGGTCATTCGGCATAATGACTCTTTCAGGATTTGGATTTGGAATAGCCTTCCCTTCGCGGAACAGAGTAAGGGGGTTGATATCTTTTTCTTTCATTCCTGATGCTATAATTGTTTGTCCCACAAATTCAGAACCCTCGGGAAAAAATATTTCGGTGACACCGTAGCCTCTACTCACGGTGAGCTTCTGGCGAAAGTCAATTTCAGGGAAATCAACATGGGCAGCCATGTAGTCAATGATGCTGCCAGCAATGTCTAATTTTGTGCAAGTCTCTATCCCCTCTAGGCCGGGCGAAGAGTTAACTTCCATAATTTGCGGTCCATCTTTGCCTTCGAGCATGTCGACACCCGCAACTCCTAGTCCCATCATTTGCGCAGCACGAATAGCGGTTTCCTTGTAAACATCGTCAAGCTCAACTGCTTCGGTCTTTCCACCACGGTGGACATTGCTTCTAAATTCTTGTCCTTGTGCGACTCTTCTCATGGCAGCTACGACTCGGTCACCAATGACAATGGCACGAATGTCTTTACCTTTACTTTCGGCTACAAATTTTTGAATCAAAACGTTTTGCTTCTGACTCTGAAGCAATTCAATGATTGAAGTTGCTGACTCGGTGTTATGAGCGAGCAAGACACCGATCCCTTGCGTCCCCTCGATGAGCTTGATAACGACAGGAGCCCCTCCGACACGCTCAATTGCAGGGAGGACATCATTTTTATCTCTAACGAAAACTGTTGGTGGAATTCCAATTTTATGACGACTCAAAATTTGCAAGCTTCGTAACTTGTCGCGCGAATTTAAAATCCCATCTGCTGAGTTTGCGCAAAAGACATTCATTTGTTGGAATTGCCGAACCACGGCTGTTCCAAAATATGTGACTGAAGTTCCAATACGAGGAAGGACCGCATCCCAATGATTTAATTTTTTTTGTCGGTAGTATAAAGTGGGCTTACCCTCTTCTAAGTCTATAGAAAATTTTAGCGTATTCATGAGCTTAACTTTGTGTCCCCTATGTAGGCAGGCCTCTTTTAGACGTTTTGAACTATAAGTTTTGGGCTCGCGAGTTAATATGGCTAATTTCATGAATTGGAAGTTCCTCTTTGCGTAAGATGAACTTTTAACTAGCACGGTGGTCACTATCAAGCAAAGAAGATAAGGCTCACGGCAGATACTTTGGCAAAACCCAATGCTAGGATATTTGTTAGTAGCTGGCATCCTGCACTTCCCAAAGAACTTGAGAAGAAGAGAGCCCAAAAGTCAGCTAAATAGCTAGACTCCGATATGACCGGCTGTTATCAAGACCTCCGATGAACAATAATGAAGTCATAAAAAACTTGCGCAAAGCTTTAAAAGCAAGTGATCAACTCAAAGACGAAGAAATTGATAAAATTGCAGGACTTGGTTCCAAAATCAAGGCTGAAGGCGATGTCAGTGACGAAAACCTCACCAAAATTCTCGACCATCTTATTGTCTTTAAACGCGGTGAGAACAAAAACGCCGCAACTCAACCCATTGAATTGCCAATCACAAACAACATTGTTCTAAAAAAACTTCGCGTTGCTTTTGAAATCAAAGAAGACGACTTAATTGCCTTTGTTAAAGAAATGAAAGATAAAACCCAAGCTCGTGAATGGAGTGCCTATTTCAGGAAATCCAACCACAAACACTATCGCAATTGTCCCGACGAATTTTTAATGACGGTCTTCAAGGCCCTCCAAAAATACAAAGGCTGATTCCTTAGCTAATTGGGCAAAGTCGATCATTATTTTCCTTTGCTATTTTCCTCTACGATCTAATGAATTTATTCGATTAGTACCTAACTTTAACCCGTGCTTAACCATCGCTTAATCTTGCACAGATTGTGACTGGGCTTTGAACTCGCAGCTCTCTACTATAGATGTATGAGCTTGGTGTTGTACGTAGCCGCTGGACTTAGCTTCAATCTTTGGAGACCGTATCATGAACGCACTAACTTGGACCGACCTTAAAAAATCATTCGCCATTTTTCTACCTCTTGTCTTATTGTTTTCTTTTGCAGGTTGCGATCTTGCTATCAATATTGATGACAAGTCTTCGACTGATGAAGCTCTAAAAGAATGCATCAAAGACGCCTTGGCAAAGGGAGAAGATCCAACAGTAAAATGTGACAGCGGCGATGATACTGGCGGAGACGATGATACTGGCGGAGACGATGGTTCGGGTGGTGACAATGGCGGAGATAGCGGTGGTGACAGTGGCGGAGATAGCGGCGGCGGAGACGTCATCCCTCCAAAATCTTGCGGAGCCCTTGCTCACAATGAAACCGAATCTAGAATTCGTTATCAGACAAGCAGTGTCCCCTTTGGACAAGTCTGTAAATCTGAAACTCAATCTAGACTTTGCAATGACGGAATCCTAAGCAGCTACACAGGGACATATACAAAAGCAGCCTGTGAAGTTCTTCCAGAAGTTGTAGTCAATCCAGAAATATCAAACGCCACTTTTCAAACAAAACGTTTGGATACAGATATGACAAATAATTTTAATGCCAGCTTTGAAATGGAAGCCTTGGCAAGCCAAGTAGATGCCTTAACCGCTTTTTCTTCTTTAACTCCGGCTAAGTATAGTGATCTAGCGATCATTGTAAGATTCAATTCATCTGGTACCATAGATGCGCGAGACGGAGGGTCCTACAAAGCAGTACAGCCATTGGTATATCAACCCAATAAAAAATATCTTGTGCAAATGGCGGTTAATCTTGATGCACACAAGTACTCGGTCAGAGTGTCCTCCAACAGCACTGATGCCGTTTTGATTGCGAATGACTTTAGCTTTAGATCGGAGCAAAGTTTAGCTTCTACAATTTCCTACATAACCATAATGGCCGCACTTGGTTCTCACAAAGTTGCTAATTTGCAGATTCTTCCTTATTCAAAAGAAGACGTTGTAGGTAATTTGGCCGATATCCCCCCTGGTGGCGGAGGTGGCGGTGAAGTCAATTGTACCACAACTAACAGTTGTGACGTTCCATCTCTGAAGCCCACTGCGTCTAACACTGGAAACATAACTCCTGAGCCTAGCCTTACTTCGTCAGGAGCCATGACGATTAAAACATCCGGCGTTGTTCAGAAAATGAAGTTTAGTGGAACTGTCACGATAGCCGCCAATAACGTTACACTCAAAGATTGTATGATTAAAACCAGCAGTTCATACGGCATCAAAATCAATGACGGCATAACAGGTACTGTCATTGAAGATTGTGAGATTAGTGGAATGCAAAGCGCCGGAATTCTTGGCTCTAACTTCACTGCAAGACGTTTGCATGTCTTTGATAGTGGAAACGATGCCTTCAAACCATCGTTCAACTTTGTGATCGAAAATTCTTACATCCACCACCTTGGCTATGTCGTTGATTCACATTCTGATGGTGTACAAATGGTTTTAGGTAGCAATGGTGTCATAAGAAACAACAACTTTGAAATGCCAGCAAACACACCAGGCTACAGCAACTCCCAGGTCATGATTTTGCAAACCAACAACGGAACAGTCTCAAACGTTAGCATTACCAATAACTGGATCAACGGAGGTGCTTACAGTATTCAAATTAGAGACAAGGGTACCGGCTATGGCGCACCTACGAACATGATCCTCAAAGATAACATCTTTGGTCACGATTTCCTTTACGGTCCGTGGGTCCTGGACGGAAACGTCAACATTTCTGGGAACAGATGGGCTGATACTGGAGCCTTAATGCCTGGTCAGTAATTTGAAAAGTCAAACGAGAAGTGTGGAAAAAAAATTTTCATTGAAGGTAGGAGCACAATTATCTGGTGGATAAAGTTGAGGTCAAAATAATTTTTGTCTATGATGATCTATGAAGTTGTCTTAGTGTCCCTCTGGGGGAACAAAAAGGAGGAAGGATGTTTTTTGAATCGACGAAACACTTCTGAGTAAATCTCGTCTCGCAATGAAGCATCGACCCGACGAGCCTTCAGAGCTACGATGAGAGCCATAAAGAAGCTTACCCCTACATTCATTATTCCAATCAGCAAAATCCCTGCAAAAGCCCACCAGAATTCAGACAAATAAATAAAATTCCAACCCAAACTCGCACTTGCAAAAGAGATCGTGCCTGAGGAAATTGTGACGTGACGAACGTCGATCGGCACTCCAAAGAATCCCAAAATCTTCGGAGACATCCCAAGCAAAAATCCTAGTGCTATGTACCCAACCCATCCACTCAAATTTCTTTTATAGGTAGCAATCCATTTATTAAGTCGGGTCGGGCCCAAAACCGCCTTAAGTCTTCGATGGGTTGAAAGGGCTTGAGGGATTTCATGATACACCGACCAATTCGATACCCAGCCCGCAATAACCGAAGACGCCCACAGCAGAAACCCCGTAAAAGCGGCGTGAACAGGGGTTAGCCCAAAAGCCGAATAGGATTTTAGAGTTCGCATCGCCTCTTCTTCGGACATCAGGGGAGAACCTTGGAGATAATACAGAATCGTAAAAATTATTAGAGAAGTGGGCACGACTAACATCACGTTTCCAAAAATAGCTGCTCCCTGTGATCGAATGAGATGGGCAACTTCATCCACCAAATTAGAACGTGCTACTTCGTCTTCCAGATCATGCATCTTCGCAGCCAAAGCATTTGCCGTCATGGCTGGCTGCCTAGTGGCTAGAGTATAGCCGCCCATATAAATTCCTAGAAATCCTACAGAGTAATTTACAGACTTAAAAATCCCTTGGATGAAATAAGCGAGTGTCATCTCCTCAAGAAATGTTTTTACAAAAGCGATGGCTCCGGCAATCACGCCCCCACCCGCGGCTTTCATAAACATTGTTCGATACTCTGATGAGGTGCGAGCGATATAGTGTTCTCCAGTCGCTGCGCTTTGTTCTGCAATTTTCATCGACATAAGCGAAAGATTTTCATCAAAGAACGATCTAAAGCTTTCGCGGTCTTTAAGTTCTGTTATCAAGAGGCAGATAAACCGAATCATGTATTGCGAGTCGTCCCTTTTACCAAGAAGAATAGAGAGAAGCGTCTCCATCCTCTTAATCAAAGATTCAATACGATCTAGCTGGTAGACAATACTGACACTCACGCCATAAATATCCAAATGTTTATAAGCAACCTTCAATTCAAGTCGACACTGAGCCAGCACATGACGAAAGGCCTCAAGCGATTCTAGCTGCGAATCGACCTTTTCAAAACGAATGTCTTTTAATAGTCGGGAACTCACTGCTGTAATCGCAAAAAAAGGTCGCTGCCTTAGGGACATTTTCGACATTCTCAATCGAATTTTTGGAGCCAATCCAAAGGCACGAACTTGTCCTGCCAAAAACAAGATGGCATCTTTTAATTCTTCTCGTAGCTTCGTCCATACTTTTTTATCTTCTAGAGTCGACCCAAAATTTAGAAGTGCCCAGATTTCGCTTAGAAGGGATTCTTCGAGACGTTCCAGCCAATGAATATCTTCCCGCGACGAAAATATTCGAACAAAGACTTCACCCAAATCATCTTCATGGGGGGGACGTGGCAAAAGCTTTTCCATCATGCGCCCCATCACTTCAGAGACGAAACCCGATTCAGCCGGCAATCCGGTTGTGCAAAAAAGATCAAGTGCTGAGGTATCAAACAATATCGAACGCAGCGTGCTGGCAACTTTAAGTTTTTTTTCCGTGTCTTTATTGAGCTGGATTAACAAATAACGAATTCGCGTGGTCTGCAACTGCTCGGTTTTGTGTTCGGCATGAAACAATGCTGCATTTTTTTGAGAAGATATCCATCGAAAAAGTTCGACCAGCCATTCTAGTCGTTCTTGAAGAGGAGCTTCAGGAGCGACACACGATAGGAGCGAGTCGAGCTCCATGTGGGTCCTTCCAGCCTTTCTCCATCGCGATACAAAACTGAACATTGTGAATCTTCTACCACGAAGATAACAGAAAAGAACGCTTCATTTCCGGTTAATAGTGAGCAGATTGCTGCCGCAGACATGTTGTCGATGAAGGCTTGGGTTTATAATTCAAGAACTCCGAAGTCTTTTGATAGGCAAAGCCATCACAAACTAGGGATTTCCATTGAATGGGGTGCAGGCCAAAACTATTTAGCCGTTTCGAAAATCTAAATTGTAATCAGTAAGAATTTGAGCTGACGGAAGTTCAGCATTCGCAATTGCTTACCTATACTATAATACCACGTTTTTTTTAATTTTGACGCAAAGTTGCAAAGCCGAATACATTTCACAATTTCAGTCCGGGCTGAGTACCTAGACAGACTCAGCGAGCACCACTATCTTTTATCTAATGGAACAAAATTTTGAATTTGTCACAGCTCCCGATGATGTCACTCTTGAGTATCGCTACTCCAAGTCATCGGAACCTAAGATTCCACACGCCATAGTCTTTGTGCCTGGAATGCTTGGGACCGTATCTGCCTTTAACAATCGTGTTGAAGAAATGTTGTTCAAAGAGGCCATTACCTTTTCTCATCGTGGTTGCGGTAAAAGTGCTAATGCACCAACTGGTCATTACAGTTTTGATTGGAGACTAAAAGACGTCGAGGCAGCAGCAAGTAAATTATCCTCTGAAAAATTTGTTGTTTATGGTTTCTCACGGGGCGCGGCACTGGCCGTTGCCTATGCCAAGCAAAATCCCAAGAAAGTCACATCCCTCATTCTTGGAGACTGCGCTCCCACATACAAAAAGACTTCAGAGAAATGGCGCGACAGTGTTTTAGCAAACGCAGTCCCAGAGTTACTTTCCGCTGAAGCCGCAAATGGCTTTCATGATGACTCTTCAGAAGTTGATATGCTCAGAGCCTTCGAGGAGCTCGCTCTTCCGACTCTACTTATCAAAGGAGAAAAAGAAGGTTCTCTGTTAACCGAAGAAGACATTACCACTCTCGTTGCACTAAATCCTAAAACAAAAGTTTTAAGGTTGCCGAACTCTGCACATGGCGTAGAAAACAAAGACCGCGATCTTGTCACAAAAGCATTTATAAAATTTTTTAATGGGGAAGAGCCAGATCTTTAGGCGCCGCAGGCATGTCGTTGAGCCTAAAAGCGAAACGACCATATGGTGGTGGGAGAAGGATTCGAACCTTCGAAGGCAAATGCCAGCAGATTTACAGTCTGCCCCGGTTGGCCACTTCGGTATCCCACCCCTGTGTTGAAAAAAAATGGAGCTGGCTATGGGACTTGAACCCGCAACCGCCGGTTTACAAAACCGGTGCTCTACCAATTGAGCTAAGCCAGCACACCTTTCAACGAGCGCAGCCAAAATAGTTAATAGATCCACCCATTTCATACAAGGGCTTAGGATAAAAAATTCTCTAAAAAGTGAATCAATACAAAGAGTAGAAAGCCAAAGAGCTGGCAACCGACACATTGAGACTTTCAACCGATTTTTCCATTGGAATCGATACCTTATGGCTAGAGCGTTCAAGCAGCCCTGGACGAACACCTCGCCCTTCAGAACCCAATATCCAGACCACATGACGAGGGCTCGAAATCTCAGTGCGCTGATCTGCCGCAAAATCATTCAAAAGCTGCCCATCCATATCTAAAGCTGCCACAGCAACCTGTGCATTGTCTCTTGCGGAGGCTTCTTCGAAAGTTCTAAAAATCTGATTGGTGTTTGTGAGCTCAATCAGCGGAACTCTAAAACATTGTCCCGCCGAAGCTTGGGCTACAACTCCTGTAACGGGAGCCTGCTCTCGGCCGCCATAAATGACTCCTGAGAGTCCAAAAGCAGCGGCACTTCTAAGAATGGCTCCAAAATTTCGGGGATCTTCTACTCTATCGAGCAAGGCCCACTGATAGATGCGATTTTTTTTACATCCTTCTACTGAAAAATTAAATTCTGGCAGCCCACTCGCCGGACTTCTCTTGATGGCTGCCAATATGCCCTGATGTCGTTTGCTCGAATATTCTTTTGGAAAGGCATCGAGCTCCCGAACATTTAGTTTTTGATCCTGGCATTGGCCCACAAGAGCTTCTAAGCCTGGCTGATCCTTGAGGATCGCGACCTCCAATACAAGATCAGGAAAATTCTCAATGGCTGCCTCAACCGAATGCAGCCCCCATATCCAAAAGTTTTTGTCTTTCACGGTTTAGCTCTTAGCCGCTATGATCTGCTCTGCTCAAGCAAATTATTCAGTGTCTCAAGGAAGTTTGGCGCCTGCCACAATGACCTGCCCACAACAGGCATGCTTGAGCCGGCATCCAAAGCTTCCTTAAAGCTTCTTCTTCTTTTTTGATCGCTGCCCACACCCTCCATAGATTCATCGATAGAAATGCCGGGAGTTACCAAAAAAGCCTTGGGATGATTTTTTAAAACGCTTTCGACTTCAAAGGGAGAGCAAACAAAACCGTTGAGTCCGCAATCAACTCCAAGATCTATGAGCTTATTCACTTGAGCGGACACATCATTTGTAAAACCAATTTCTTTAAGATCACTGGCATCAAGAGACGTTAAAATAGAAACTCCTAACAATTTAATTTTAGATTCTGCCGCTGCTGCCTGAGCCTGTAGAAGCATTTCTCGGCCACCGGAAAGATGAACCGTCACAAAACTCGCCCCCAATGCAGCCCAAGTTTTTACAGCATCTGCCGTCTGCGAAGGAATGTCATGCAGTTTGACGTCAATAAATAATTTGTGGCCCTTACTTTTCAATTTTAAGAAATCATCCGCACCTAGAAGCGGCAACAATCTCAATCCAATTTTAAGAACCAAGTTAGGATCTTGGGGTAAAGAATTTACGGCGCTCCAAAACGAAGCCTTGTCTGTTTGATCTAGCGCTAGAGCCAAATCACTCATTTAGACTCAAGCCCCAATTGTTTCATTTTTCTATGCAAATGGGCGCGTTCAATTCCTAGCGACTCAGCCGTTTTGGTCACATTTCCCGACTGAGAACTCAACCGTTGTTTTAAAAGCAAGGATTCAAATTGCCCACGCAGTTCTCTAAGGGGCCCCTTAAGATTGGTACTTTGAAAAAAATCATCGAGCTCATGAGTTCGCCCTGTTTCTAGCATGGGAACAGCAACATCTTCCGGCAAATCTGCAAGAGTCAAATACTTTTGATCGGGCTGAGACATGATCAAGCATCTCTCTAATAAATTTTTCATTTCTCTAACGTTTCCAGGCCAATCGTATTGCTTCATCCAAGCCAAAAACTCGGGATCAATTTCAGGGAAGCTTCTTCCATATTCGCGTCCCAAAAGTTTAAGAAAGTGCAAGGCAAGAGCCTCCACATCTTCGTCACGATCTCGCAAAGCTGGAACCTCAAGCGCCACAACTTTTAAAAGAAAATACAAATCTTCCCTTAAAGTTCCCGCTTCAACACAATCGTGAATTGTTTTTGGAGCCGACGCAATGATACGAGAATCAAAGTCCACAGATTGTGTACGACCTTTTCGTTCAAAACGTTTTTCTTCTAAAATTCTAAAAAGCCTTGCCTGAGCCGAGATAGGCATTTCGGGAAGACCATTAAAATAAATGCTTCCTCCCTTCGCAAGTTCAAGGCGACCAGGGGTATCTCCCTTGCCGAGCATTTCGTCTTCCCATGATTCATCGGTAAGAGAGGCGCAATGAATGGTAACAAAAGGATGTTTTGATCTATCGCTTTGCCTATGAATAAGGCGAGCAACCAAGGTACGGCCCACACCACTTTCACCCAAAAGAAGCACATGCGAATGAGTAGGCGCCACGCGAGAAATTGTTGAAGACAACTGCCTCATGGCAGGACTTTGATCAACCAACTCAAGACTTCCCATTAGCTGAGTCATCAAAGAATGGTTTTCGAATTTCAATAAAGATGTCTCGCAAGCATTGCGAAGTAAAACCAAAACTTTTTCGAGCTCCAATGGTTTTTCGAGGAAATCGTAAGCGCCCATTCGAATAGACTTAAGCGCTAACTCAATGTTTCCATGTCCCGACATCATGATGACAGACATCGAAGGATACGATTCTAAACTTTGTTTGAGAAGCTCAATGCCGTCGCCCTCTGGAAACCAAATATCGAATAGCGCGACATGAAAGCTCTGTTGCTCAAGTTTTTCCAAAGCCTCTTTAGGGCTCGATACACTGAGCACCTCATAGCCTTCGTCTTTAAGTGCAAAAGATAGAGAGCTTTGAATATCAAGTTCATCGTCGACAATCAGTACGCGTCTAATCATATATAAACTTGATTCTCCCCGGCGACCGTCGGGAGTTCAAGCACAAAGCGTGCTCCTTCTGCCTCTTCGCAACGCACCCTGCCTAAATGCTCAATCGCGATTCGCCTAACGATAGCCAGGCCAAGCCCCAAGCCCGAGGCTTTTGAGGTGATGTAAGGGTCAAATATTTTTTCGCGCATGCTGTCAGGAATGCCAGGCCCATTGTCTTCAAAAATTATGCGAACCCATGCGCCAGCATTTTGTGCGAATTCTATGGAAATACTAAACTGAGGATTTTCGACCTTGGCCTCTTCCATACTTTGAATGGCATTGTCGGCCAGATTCACAAAGACCCGTCGTAAATATTCTGAATCGGCTTTTACAAAAATCTGTTTGGATTCATTTTGAATTTCATAAAGAATTTTGCATTGCGGATGAGTAAACCTGTAATCATCAACCAGCGTCTTCAACGAGGCGACCAAGTCAACTCTTTCAAAATTAGGCTCAGGCAATTTTGCAAATTCCGAAAATTCTCGAACAAGATCTCTAATGACTTTTACTTGCTTGGTAATTTGTCCCAAACACTCCGTAACCATCTCGTTGAGCGCTGCGTCTTCTTCAACAAATGGAATCAAACGGCGCTTCATTCTGTCGGCAGAAATCTGAATAGGCGTTAATGGATTTTTGATCTCGTGCGCAACTCTTCTTGCGACTTCTTGCCATGCCGCAAGACGCTCAACCCTAGCGGCGTCCGAGACATCTTCCAGAATCACCAACCAACCCAAGGCCTGATGATACTCGTCAAGAACCCAAATTCCGGTAGCACGAATAGATTTAACAGCTGCTAATCGGCCCTCACCGCTTCGAAGTTCAAAGATTTGATCGACAGGTCGCCCGCCCATTTCTTCGCTTCTTCTAAGCCAGCTTTTGAGCTCTTCTTCGACACTCAAAGTGGGAAAAACTTCAAACAAACTATGCCCAACAGCTTCTTCTGGGTTCCAAGAATTTTTTATTTTTTGATTCAATGAAAAATCTAAGGCTTCAATGTTCACTCTTTGAACATGAAAATCTGTGCCCACCACGACAACACCACGGCGAATACTTGACAAAATGTTTTCGAGATATCGCTCTCGCTCCTCAAGATCCCTTACGAGTGATACCAACTGAGCATTAGCTTCTTCGATTTGTCGACTTTTCTGACCAACCTCTTCAGCCATCAAGTTGAAAGCGGACTTTAAAACTTCTAGGTCAGCCCCAGACGATTTACCTTTGACATCTTTCTCAATATTCCAGTCAGTAGGAATGCGATAGGTCCATCGTCCTTCTCGAAAGGCCTCGGTACCTTTGAGCAATTCACTCACTGGCTCTGTGATACTCTTTGCAATAGACAATCCCGACCATGTCACAACAAACATGATGAACACAAAAAATGTAAACAGAATTAAAGTGTAATTGGTTTTTAGTGTATCTTTTAGAAGTCTTGTCTTTTGATACCCAACAAACGACCCCTTAAGCTTTGCAATTCTTGTCTTAAGCCCTAAAGGCACTGTGTAACTCGAAACCAGAACGAAAGTTTCGGTGCCAAGGCCCGGAAGAGGTAAGTAGATTGGATGAAATTTTTGTAACAAATCCCCCTCACCGTATTGGCGTATCAAATGAAACGAATTTCCGCGGAACGCTTTCTCTAAACTTTCCGTTGATGCTCGGGGAACCTTCCATTCCTTTGAACTTTTTTCGAGAGCCCGCTTGGGAGCATCGAGCAAGGAAGAATAAAGTTCGATGCCTTCAACAGGAAAAAGATCTAGCAAATCTGCAAGATCGTTTTTTTGCGGGACCCTTTGAAGTTTTTTTAAACGTGCGACCATCCGTTCAGAAAAAAAGTCTAGATTATCTTCGATGCCTTTGTAATGAACGTCTGCAATTGCCTGAGAATCTTCGAGCGCGCTCGAAACCTGTCCGCCAAACCATCTATCGAACCCCTGTCGAATCACTATAGAGCTTGCCACAAAAAGAACAACGGCAGGAATCATGGAAAAGGCTAATAGCGAGCTCACCAAGCGCCATCGTAGGCCACCGCCCAAAACGCCACTTTTCCTGGCGAGATAAGCTCTAAAGAGGTTTCTTGAAACCAAGAAAACCAAAAATAAAATTAAAATTACGTTGAGATACAGCAACGCAAAGTAAATCAAACTTTGCTCAAAGCCAAAGCCCTGGGCCTTGTCGGTAAAGAATACCTGAAGAGACGTCGTAACAACAAAGACGAGCATCAACAGAATAGCTATTCTGCGTTCTCGTTTTCGCTTGCGACTTTCCTTGGTATCCGCGCCAGTCATGAAGAGCTAGTCTCTACGATGAAAGCGTCCTTGTCGATCAATAATTCCCTGAACCAATACTCCCTTACGGATAGATTCCGTAAGCGCACGCAGGTGCATAGAGTGTCCTGCGCAATTTGCATGAATCTGCCCCAAAATGGGCCCTCCAGAAAGCGCGAAATCTCCCACCAAGTCTAGAAGTTTGTGGGCAGCCAGTTCATTTGGGACGCAAAAACCCTCGGGGTTAATCACCTTTTCGCGGCTCAGTAACAGGGCATTGCCCATGTTTCCGCCTCTAGCTAATCCTCGTTTTTCGAGCTCCACTAGTTCTTCCTGGAATCCAAAAGTTCTAGCTCGTGCAATCTTTTGCGAGAATTCTTTGATATTCGCTGAGATGTCATTCCAATCTAATTTGAGATCACATTGTTGCTGCCATTGATCGGGGAAATCAACGCTACAAAAAAATTCTGTTAGCGCCTGATTTCGTGTTGCACCCGAAGAAGGCAACATCATTATTTTTCGGTTTCCATCAGCGACTTCATACGAACGAATGATTTTCCAGACCAAATCACCCTCACTGGCTCGATGAGCCCCCGCTTCCATTAGCTGAGCCTTCGCAAAGAAATTCATCCAATCCATACTGGCCCCATCGAGGATAGGAAGTTCAAAGATTCGTTCCCGTGACGGAGCCTCGGAATATTTTTCTAGAATTTCTAATTCGACATCAAAGCCTCGCAGACCTGAGACATGGAAAGCTGCTAAAAAATGTTCAACCGTTTTTAATTCTAGTCGGCCGGATGCTCGGCCTTTGTCAGATCGCAATACCAAGGCGGTCGCCCGAGCTGTCCCACTTAATCTTGACCAAGATGCCGGAGCAAAAAAACAATCATCATCTAAATGAACTTTGAAGATTAAAGACCGATGTGTAGAATTACGAAATAGTTTCAATCGAAAAGTATGCCCTGTGTGAATCCCCACACCATCAATACTTGCTAGACAATTTGCCGAATCTGCCAAATTAAACCGCGGCCTCATCAATGCATTTTCGAGATTGAGAAAATCTAAAAGGGCCACACCTCCATTGTCTCCGAAAGCTAGAATGTTTGGCAAATCTTTTTAATTTTAAATACTTATGCGTATCATGAAAGACACAAGTTAAAGGCAAAGTGTGCACTTTTGAACTCTATTCCAGCTCTCAATGGCACTACAAATTGCTTCGAGTTCCAAAATCGACAACCGTAGCTTCGATTCCCATAACCTCAAAAGCCAAATCTGTCGCCACACGCCCGCGTGGGGTTCGGACAATCAAGGCCTCTTTAAGCAAAAAGGGCTCGATGGTTTCCTCTAGAGTTGTTTTGTCCTCGGACATGGTTGCTGCCAAGGCCTCAACCCCCGCAGGGCCGCCTCGAAATTGTTTCATCAACACTGTGAGGTATCGCCTGTCCAAGGGCTGCAAGCCCCTAGAATCAACATCCAAAAATTCAAGCGCGGCTTTAACGGCTTTAACACCGCCGCCAAGTTTATCGCCTTCAACCTCTAAAAAATCTCTAACTCTCGCCAACAATCTATTCGCAATACGAGGCGTTCCCCTAGAGCGTCTCGCAACTTCATCGATCTCGTCCGTATTGAGTTTGACGCCAAGGATTCGAGAAGAACGCTCAAGAATAGTGCGCATTTCTGTGAGCGAATAAAAATCAAGATTCAGGGGAATGCCAAATCGATCACGCAACGGACCTGTGATTTTTCCGGGCTGAGTGGTCGCCCCAATCAAAGTAAAGCGTGGCAACGGCAAATTTACAGGTTGCGCCGTTGATCCTTCGCCGAGCATCATCTGAATTTGAAAATCCTCCATTGCTGGATACAAACTTTCTTCTACCGTGGCATTGAGTCTGTGAATTTCATCAATGAATAAAACATCACCCTCCTGAATGTTTGAAAGCAAAGCAAGTAGGTCAACAGACTTGTCTAAAGAAGGTCCCGGTGCTTGATGCAAGCGACCGCCCATTTCTTTTGAAATGATATAGGCCAAAGTTGTTTTTCCCAGACCAGGAGGGCCCGAAAGCAAAACATGATCCAAGCTTGTTTTTCTTTGCTGTGCGGCTTTCAAAAAAACTTGCAACTTAGAGACTACGGACGATTGCCCGACATACTCTCCAAGAGTTTTGGGGCGCAGAATGTTTTCTGGCGCACTAGAACTAAATTCCGACGACGAATTTTGATTTAACTCAACAAGAGGTAGTTTTTCTTTAGTCATTCGATCTCCAGTTCAACCTACTATTTATCACAATCGAGCATGAGGCGCATGCTGACGGCCTCGTCCATGAACCTTAAGCAGCTCAGGAACTTTTTGCGCATCAGTGAGTTCATGAAAATTTTTGATTTCTCTGGCGCATTCTGAGTACAGCGCATTTGTTTGAGTTGCGCTTAGCCCCAACCCTTCAAACATCGTAATCAAAGCGTCAGACGCGAACAATGCCGGAGTCCACGTGGGATTTCTTTCTGAATCATTGTTTTCATTTTCAGAATTTGTTCGCAAGTTTTTTGCCGTTGAAGAAGAGCCCGTCTGCTGTTGTGCCTTATTCAGCAAAGGCAATAAGGACTTTTTCTTCTTGTTCAAGCCAAACACGATGCTTTCCCAAGTTTTGGGACCCACTCCGGCAATTTTTAAGCCCTTCCAAACACCTTGTTGCATTAAGCGCAGAATGTTCTCGGCTCCGAGTTCGGCTACTATGAGCGCCGCCGTTTTAGGCCCAACGTCTTTAACCTGCATCACAGCATTGAATAAATCTCGATCGTAAAGAGATGCAAATGCAAAAAACTGCTGCGCATCTTCTCGCAAAATTTCCGCCAAATAAATCCAGCGAGGGTTTGATGATGTTGACGAAATATTTGAGCTGTCCATAGCTCTTGAGGCGATACCCGTCGCCCTTGATGCGATCCCCATCGCCCTTAATAGAGCCGATTTGGACGCAAAATCTACAACATAAAGATGGCCTGCGACGCTTTCCAAAAAAGCTTGTGATTCGGTTAAATCAGCAGCGTAACCTTCGTGGTGCAAATGCAAAGAGCCTTTGACTGCAGCTAAAGGACCCATATTTGATGCCATCTTAATTCCTACCTTTCCCTTTGAACGCCTGTGAGTCTAGCCCCGATTCTTTGCTTTTGTCTAACCTTCGCCCAGGTCGTCCAGGCAATTGCCAGCGCATCATAGGCGTCGTGCAATAATTTTGTTTTATTATTTTCTTGGTAAGCCTGAGTCCATTGATTCAAATTTGCAAAGCGCATAGCCATTGCCTTTTGAACCTGATCCTTATTACTCTGCCCGCTGCCTGCTGATTCTTTCTTTACCGTCGTAGGACTCAACTCCAAAAGTCTTGATTCAACATCTGCCAGCGTTTGATGACAGGCAAGACGAATAACACCTCGGGCCTCTGTTAGCTTAAAGGCCGAATCCACATTTTTGAAATTGACCGCTTTTTCTAAACCAATCCATCGAGGATTCCATTCTTTTAAAATAATAGAAATGTTTTCGTGAATATACTCTAGTCTCTCGCCCATCGATGCGGACTGAAGATCGACCCTAAGCACTCCCATATCTCTTAGTGTGCATCTCTCAAAACCTTCTATCTCAACGATAGCAAAGCCAAGCCTTCTG
>JBGSZX010000006.1:0-48635 GCA_041750195.1 Bdellovibrionota bacterium
GCCGTTTCGTGCATGCGACAGCCGCCTTTTTCAACTGTGCGCGCGGAAGAGTTGCTGGATTCTCAGGAACAAGTTGAATTTCTTTAGGACTAACAAAAATCCTGCACATGGGGTACCTAAGCGGCAATAGAGTGTCCTAGGAAGAATTAACGGGCTGAAAATATTAAAGTATTTATCCTCACGGAAGATGCCAGCAACTCTTCCGCGCGCACAGTTGAAAAAGGCGGCTGTCGCATGCACGAAACGGCACGGTCGAGGCGCTTTACCAAATCTTAATCAATAAGACCTCGCCGCATGACAACACAATGCGTCATAATGAAGTTATAGAGACTTTGCAGCAATTCGGCTGCTTCAGGTTCTTTTTAGGAAAACCGATAGGAAAATGTGATGTTAAAAACACTCTTAAGCCTTCAAAATGTTGGACGAATCATGGGGCTTGCATTGCTTTTATCGTGTGCGGCTCAGAACGATTCTAAAACCGAGGCTTCTGCAGGTTTACCTGCTCCAATCAAGCCGCTCAATCATGTCTCGTTTAATGGTGATGGAACCTATTCCAGCGCTACAAGGCAAGTCACACTCACTTATTCGTTTCTCAAATATTACGAATTAAAACGCATCAGCAAACACGCGGAAGCTAGGGGTGTTCTTATAAGAATGGCTCAACTTGATCAGGGTTCGCCGAAAATACTCAGACTTCTTTCCGAAGAATTTGCTGGGGCTGGCGACTATGCGCGGGCACTTGCTTACATCGCTCAAGCTCAAAAACTGGAACCTGACAACAATGAGTTGCTTTTAGAATATGCGACTTACTTGCAGGCATCCAAACAAAGCTCTGAGGCGTTACTTCTCTTACAAAATATTTTAAAAGATGAGCCTGCGAATGAAGATGCGCTGTCCTTGGCGGTTAACATTGATGTTTCTCGAGATGATTTTTGGGTCGCGATTCGCCGAATAGACGCCGCTATAAAAGAGAATCCGAAATCTGAATTTGCCTATTTTAAAAAGGGCCGAGTCTATTCCGACATGGGCAAGCTCAAAGAGGCCGAAAAGTATTTTCAAAAAGCACTCAATATAGAACCAAGCTATTATCAGGCGATGACTTTTCTAGCGCTTATCTCCGAAGAATTGGGAGATGTCGAGAAAGCCTTAACCTTGTATGCGCGTTTGGCCGTTGAAACCAACAATGTGATTTATCATCGCAAACTTGGTCAGCTTGCCATCGCACACGAAAAATATGACATCGCTCAAAAGGCTTTCGAAAATGTTTTGCAGAATGATCCAACAGACATCGTAGCCCACAATAAGCTGCTTGGAATTTACATGAAAACCGACAAGTGGAATTCTGTAGAAGAAAGTCTTAAGCAAATCCTCAGCATTGAACCTAAAAACAGTTGGGCGAGAGTCAACTACGCTCTTACGCTGGAGGGGCGCAATCGCTTAAGTGAGTCGCTGGAGCAGCTTGATAAAATTGATAGTGAATCCGATTTTTATAAAGAGCATTGGCTCAAAATCACACGCTCAAAATTAAGAATGTTATCCGCTTTGAATCGCAATGAAGATTTGCCACCTCTGCTCAAAGAGATTTCAATCTTTGTTAAAGATCAAAATGACCCCGAGGTAAAAATTGGCCTCTATAAAGCATTGGTTCGGGCGCAGCTTTCTCTTTCTGACTATTCGGAAGCATCAACGGTGATCCAAGAGGCTATCGATAAGTTCCCTACGGATAATTCACTATTGTTTTTACAGGGAATGGTTTTTGAAAAACAAAAGAAATTTAATGAGGGAATTGCGGTGATGAACCAAATCATTGAGCAAGATCCTAAGCACGCCGGGGCCCTAAACTATGTGGGTTACACTTGGGCTGACTTGGGCCAAAATCTTCCCAAGGCGGAAGAGTATGTAAAAAAAGCTTTGGAGCTTCAGCCGGGCGATCCTTTTATTTTGGACTCACTTGGGTGGGTTTTTTATAGGCAAGGTCGTTATGATGAGGCTTACGAAAGTCTCGTCTCGTCCTTTTTAAAGGCTCCAAACGAGTTTGTGGTTTTGACGCACTTGGGAGATGTTCTTGTAAAATTGGATCGAGTGAGCGAAGCTCGTGACTATTATGTTAGGGCCTCTCAACTTAAGCCAGACCACCCTGAAGATTTACAAGTTCTTCAGCAAAAGATTGCAAAGATCAAAACGGAATCACCGGAACTATTTCTGTCGGCTGAAATTGAAAACCCTTGTATGGGCAAGTTCAACGTGCGCTGCATGTCTCATAATGAACAGTTGCGCTACTTCGAAGATTCTCAAGGAAGGGCGACAGCGTCGAGCTCCCGATAAGATCATCACACAATGTCAGGAACTTTTTGATGCCTTGATAGGTCGCGAACAGTTTTATACTTCGTTGCGGGGCACCGCTATTCTCAATGTTCAAAATGCCGATCCGGAGACTGTTGAGCTTAATTTGGCGATTGCCACTCCTATTTTTATGAGGGCAGAGGTGGATGGTCCCTTGGGTATCAGAATGGGACTTTTGCAGATCAATGATGAGTGGGTTTACTTTTATGACACCCGCAAAAAACTGGTAAGACGATTGCCCACAAAGGAGTTTTCTAAAGAAGGGTTGCGCAGGCAGGTCTTTCTTAGGGAGCTACCCGTTTCGCTTCCCGATCCTTTTGTGATCGACGCTGCCTTAAGCCGAAGTGGCTTGGTTGATGATCTAAGCATCCGTGATGAAGTTAGCAAAAATTATTGTCCCTACCTCAAAAGAGAAATGGTCTATGAACTTGTCTATAAAGAAGATTCCGAGCTAAACAATCTTGAGCGATGGCACCGTGTTTGGATTGATGGGAAAGATTTGTTTCCTATAAAGCACCTCACACGTCTCGCTCCAAAGTCTAAGAGGCAGGTTCAGGCGCTTGGGCGAGCCTTTTGGGAGACCGCTATTGAGTGGGAAATGGACTATTCTTACTTTTCCGGAGAGGGCACTGCGACTCTTCCGCGCCGGATGCTTGTGAAAAATCGCTCTAGTAAAGTTTTTAGCTTCGAATGGCGTAGTGCCGAGCCAATAAAGGACCGAGATGCTACTTTGTTTCAGTGGCGACCTAGTGCGTCATTGCGAGTACAAGATTATTAAGAAAATGCTCAATTGACACGCCCGCTAGCTCCGTGTTTTTTTCCCCTCTTATGTTTATGAATCACCACTTCAAACAAACCGTACTATTTTTTAACAAAACGCTACTTTGTTTCACTGTAGCAATTTTTCTGGGCGCATGTACCGGTGGAAAAAGCGAAAAAGGCGTTCTGCGTTTGCCAATGGGAGTAGACGCAAAAACCTTAGATCCCCAGCTTGTAGATGATTTGTACTCTTTCGAATCAACCTCTCTCATTTATGAAGGGTTGCTTGAATACGAATATCTTAAGAGACCGCATGAACTAAAACCACTTCTTGCTGCAGAAATGCCAACTGTTTCAGATGATGGACTAAAATATACTTTTAAAATTAAAAAAGGCGTTATGTTCCAGGACTCCCCTCATTTTCCTGGTGGCAAAGGCCGTGAGCTGAAGGCACAAGATTTTGTTTATACTTTTCATAGAGTCGCAGACCCCAAACTTAACTCTGGTGGATTCTGGATTTTTGATGGAAAAATTAAAGGCCTCAATGCATGGAGAGACGCAAATAAAGATAAAGCTGTTGTTGATTATTCAAAAACCAGCGAAGGCTTTAAGGCGCTGGATGATTACACTTTAGAGATCAATCTAACGACTAAGTATCCACAGCTTCTTTATGTTTTGGCCATGTCTTATACCCAAATTGTTCCACACGAAATTGTCGAAAAACTTGGGCAAGATTTTGCAAATAATCCCGTAGGTACGGGGCCGTATGTTCTTGATTCTTGGTCACGTGAAGCCAAAATTACTTACAACAAAAATCCAAACTATCATGGGACCTACTTTCCTACAGAGGCCGAAATAGGGGACGATCCTTCACTCTTGGCAGATAAAGGCAAAAAATTGCCATTTATGGATCGCATAGAGTTACATATCTTTATCGAAAGTCAGCCTATGTGGTTAAACTTTATGGCTGGAAATTTGGATCGAGCCAGTATACCAAAAGATAATTTTGCCTCAGTTATCGATCCAGAAACCAACAAGCTTAAAAAAGAGTTTGTTGATAACGGCGTGACACTTGATGTGTCGGCATCTCCAGACGTAACTTATTACGCTTTCAATATGGTTGATCCTTTTATTAAAAAGGCTGGCCCCAAGTTTCGACAAGCCATCTCCCTTGCTATTGATGAAGAAGAGCGAATTAAGATTTTCTCTAACGGAAGAGGCATCCCGGCGCACACTCCTGTCCCTCCATCGATTCCGGGCTATGACAAAGATTATGTAAATCCATATCAAGCCTATGATGTCGAAAAAGCGAAAAAGCTTTTAGCTGAAGCCGGATTTCCTGGGGGCAAGGGAGCTCCAAGACTCGAATATGAGATTGGGAAAAGCACCGACGCTCGTCAAATGGCCGAAGATTTGAAACGTAAATTAGCCGCAATAGGCTTGGACGTAAAAATTAACGTCAATCAGTTTTCAGAACTCCTCACAAAAATTAACGATCGAAAAGCTATGATGTGGGGAATTGCCTGGGGCGCCGACTATCCAGATGCAGAAAACTTTTTACAACTTTTGTACGGTCCAAATGCGACTCCCGGTCCAAATGGAGCCAATTTTCAGAATGCAGAATATGACAAACTTTTTGAGGCCATGAGATTTACATATGACTCTCCTGAGCGCCGTGAAACCATTCGTAAGATGAAGGACATCTTTGTTAAGGAAATGCCTTGGATTCCCGGTATTCACCGCATTGGTTTTGGTTTGAGTCATAAATGGCTTAAAAACTACAAGCCTGGTTACATGGGTGGAAACGTTGCTAAATTCTTAAGGGTGGATGAAGAAGTCCGAGCTAAAGGCGTTAAAAAATAAATTTCGCTCTATAGAAGAGGTGCGGTAGGTCATGTTTGCTTATATAATTCGAAGAGCGCTTTATGCGATTCCCATCATGCTAGGAACAACATTTTTGTTGTTCCTTCTTTATAACTTTGTCGGCGGTGACCCCGCGCTCGTAAAGGCTGGAAAACACGCGACAGCCGAAACCATTGCCACCATAAGAATGGAAATGGGCCTCGATCAACCATGGTATTGGCAGTATTGGGATTTGCTTAAGCAAGTTGTTCAGTTTGATTTTGGCCGTAGTTGGGCGACCAATCTAAAAATTACTGACATGGTTGCCGAAGGTGCAGGAACAAGTTTTTCTTTAACCTTTCCAGCTTTTGTTCTTTCAACAAGTTTTTCTTTGCTACTTGGAATTTTTGTAGCTGTAAAAAGAGGCACCTGGATTGACAAGGGAATGGTGACAATTGCAGTTGGAGCCCAAAGCATCAGTGTCCTGGTCTATATTTTAGCCGGCCAGTACTTTTTAGCTTACAAATTCGGCTGGTTTCCTATCAGCGGATACGAGCCTGGCCTTCTTGAGCGATGGTCGTATTTTGCATTGCCTTGGTTGATTTGGTTGTTTTTGGCTGTGGCTCCCGAAATGCGGTTTTATAGAACGATTTTCTTGGACGAGCTTTATCAGGATTACGTTAGAACGGCGAAGTCCAAGGGGCTCGATTCAAAAACCATTTTATTCAAACATGTTTTAAGAAATGCTCTTATTCCTATTCTAACAAATTTGGTTATCAGTTTACCCTTTTTAATTTTGGGTTCGCTCTTGCTGGAAAGTTTCTTTGGAATTCCAGGATTGGGTGGCTTGATTGTAAAAGCCATTGGTAACGAAGATCGTCCTGTCATCTATGCATTAACCGTTGTGGGAACCATTGCCTACGTTATCTTTAATCTGATCTCCGATATATTGTATGCTGTTGTGGATCCAAGGGTGCAGCTCAAATGAGATATTTAGCAAGCAAAGTTAGAGGCAATTCATTGTGGAGCGATGCTCTTCGCAGACTTCTGGATGACAATTTGGCTGTGTTCAGCTTTTTGGTCATTGTAGCCTATGTTGTTGTGGCTGGGTTAGCGAGTTTTCATTTGATCGCCACGCATTGGCAGGATTCCATTGGGGCCAGTCAGTCAGCACCGCAATTATCGGGAGGCATCAATCACTGGATGGGGCTCGATATTTTTGGTCGCTCGGTTTTTCAAAAAACCATTCAAGGGGCTTATACCGCGTTGTATGTGGGATTGGTTAGTTCATTGATCTCAATTCCGATTGGAGTTTTGATGGGTGCTCTTGCGGGTTACTTTGGTGGATGGGTCGATGATTTGATCACCTGGATTTACACAACAATAAGTAACATCCCAGAAATTTTGCTGCTAGTTTCTATTGCTTTCGCCTTAGGAAAAGGCATTGAAACCATGTGCATTGCACTTGGAATGACAAGTTGGGTAGGGCTTGCGCGTTTGATACGGGCCGAGTTTATCAAACACAAAAATCGTGAATATGTTGCGGCAGCGCAGGCTCTTGGTGCCAGCAATGCCCGAAGAATCTTTAAACATATTTTTCCGAACGTTTTGCACATTGTGATCATCGGCTTTAGTCTTAGGTTCGTTGTGGCCATCAAATCAGAAGTGGTTTTGACTTATTTAGGGCTTGGCATCGAAATTGGTGAGGGCTCAAGTTGGGGCCTTATGATTAGTGATGCCGCGGGAGAATTGGTTCAGGGGATTTGGTGGGGCTTAGCTAGCGCGACTTTGGCAATGTTCCCTATTGTATTGGCTTTTAGTTTGTTTACCGACGCTCTGAGAGATGCGTTTGATCCGAAACTTAGAACGTAATGCAGTTTTTATAAATTGCTGAGAAAGAGAACTTGTAATGGCAGAGAATGATATTTTACTTAGCATCAAAGATTTATGCGTTGATTTTTCGACCAAAGAGGGCGTTGTACACGCGCTTAAAAATGTATCCTTCGATATTCCTCGAGGAAAAACCATTGGATTGGTTGGTGAGTCTGGTTCTGGAAAGTCCGTAACTTCATTGGCAACAATGGGACTCATTCCTAACCCTCCTGGCCAAGTCACAAATGGGCAGATTTTATTTAAAGGGAAAGATCTTTTAACCTATTCGGAATCTGAAATGCGTAAGATTCGTGGAAATCATATTTCAATGATTTTCCAAGAGCCGATGACCAGCTTGAATCCTGTCTTTACTGTGGGCTATCAGATTGCTGAAGTTTTGCGTTTGCACCAAGGACTCAATCATAAAGAGGCTCGTGAAAGAACACTTGATTTGTTGAACCAAGTTGGGATTCCTTCTCCTCATCAAAAAATTGATGATTACCCTCATGAGCTTTCTGGCGGGCAAAAGCAACGTATCATGATTGCGATGGCCATTGGTTGTGAGCCTGATTTACTTATTTGCGACGAGCCTACAACGGCTCTTGATGTGACCATCCAAAAACAAGTTTTGGATTTGATGCTCGATCTTCAAACTAAATACGACATGAGTATGCTATTTATTACTCACGATCTTGGAGTTATTGCCGACATCGCTGACGACGTTGTGGTTATGTATCGCGGTGAAATTGTAGAAAAAAATAAAACCGAAGAAATTTTTATTAGACCACAGCATCCCTACACAAAAGGTTTGTTGGCTTGTCGTCCACCACTGGTTAAACATCCTAAACGCTTGGTCACGGTCAGCGATTTTATGGATGAAAGTGGCGCCGAAAAGACCCCTCCTAAGGTAGTTTATACCGATCCCGTTAGGTCTATTTCAGAAACCGATAACCCTATCTTGTTAGACGTGAAAGGTCTCAAAAAATATTTCCCAATTCGTGGGGGAGTTTTTGGTAGAGTAAAAAATCAATTTAAAGCCGTCGATGACGTGAGTTTTCAGGTCCGCAAGGGCAGAACCCTAGGACTCGTTGGAGAATCCGGTTGTGGTAAAACAACTTTGGGTAGAACGGTGCTTCGCCTTATTGAACCTACAGCCGGTGAAATCATCTGGAAGGGTAATGATATTGTTGGGCTTGGTGCCGATGATATGCGAAAGCTTCGAAGAGATATGCAGATCATCTTTCAAGATCCATATGCTTCTTTGAACCCTCGAATGACAATTGGTGCTGCCATCACGGAGCCTATGGAAATTCATAATATTGGAGCAAACAAAAAAGAACGATTAGAGAAAGCTGCTGAATTGCTTCAGCGCTGCGGACTTCCTGGAAATGTTTTGAACCGATACCCACATGAGTTTTCTGGCGGGCAAAGACAACGTGTTTGTATTGCACGTGCCTTGGCGGTTGATCCTGAATTTATTATTTGTGACGAATCCGTATCGGCGCTCGATGTGTCTATTCAGGCTCAAATTTTGAATTTGCTTTTGGATCTCCAGGATGAGTTAAATTTAACGTATATCTTCATCTCTCATGACTTAGCAGTGGTTAAGTTTATTTCTGATGAAGTGTTGGTCATGAACAACGGTAAAATTGTAGAAATGGCCGATGCTCAAACCATTTATACTCATCCTAAGGAAGATTATACTAAGAGATTGCTAAGTGCGATTCCTAAGGGCATTCCTAAAACTCTTCTGGACAAGGGTATCGAAGTTTTAGATTTCTCTCAGTAAATTTTAACCCGCCTAAGGGCTTGTTTTTTAAGGCTTAATAGAGTCTTAATGAGCTGTCTGGCGAAATTCTGCTACACTCTTAAGTCGAAGCCCTAATTTCATGTATGTTCCTTCGGACTTCAAAATTTATCAGCTTAGATTCTTAAGGGGGATGTTGTGAAAAACACAACTAAGGGTTCTTTATTATTAGTTTCATTATTGGTTTTGCCGGCATGTGAAGTTAGCGAAGAGCTAGTGCAGATGGAAGGTTCGGTACAAAAAATTACACGCGTGATGGTGAAGGACTCTTTTGAAAGAGATTCAATCACCGATTCTGCAAATAGCATACACTGGCGAGGTTTTATATGGGATTGGGGGACTCCAATCATTGGCACGAGTGGGCGGGATGTTGCGGCCGTGATCGTTGGAAAGGATTCGCTCGGCGAAGCTTCCGATGGAGAAAAGGCACTATATTTTTATGGTCGCCAAGGAACTTCTGTTCACGACATCTTCTTAATCACTCAGACATTCGATCTTTCTGATGCTGCTGAAGTTGAATTGAGTTTTGATTATCTTACCTTCATGCTCAATGATGCTGCGGATGTGGCTGATGGGGTGAATGAGTATTTAAAGGTCGACGTTTGTTCGGGTACCACGTCCTCGTGTGGCGTTGATCAAGATCTCAATGCGACTCAACTTAAGACTGGGCCATGGCAGACTGTCTTTCTATCCGACGGTTCTGAAATGCCTTCTGGTTTGAACGGCAAAAACCACCTTAAGTCCGATTGGAAGAGAGCAAATATCTCTTTGGATATTTCTCAATTTGAGCAGAAGTCACATTTTACTTTTAGATTAGCTGCAAAAATGCGTGACGGATTTGTGGGTGATAAAATGAGCAAAGCTATGGAAGATGGTGCTGCCGTCGATAACATTACTGCGCTAGCTGTTAAATATGAAATTGATGGCATTCCCGTGGATCCGCCAACAGAAGAGTGTGACCCTGAACTTCCGTTCACGGATCCTCAATCATGTGACTACATTCCAGTTGTGGATATTGAAGTATAAATACCGAGGTCTAAAATTTTAGCTTAGTCTAAGCCGGCAACGGGGGCTGAATCTGCAAATTTATCAAGACCAATTTTGGCCATGACAATTTCATCTCGACGAGTCTGGATGAAATTGTTGATGACGGTTCGTTTGGCCAAAGACATTTGCTGAAAATTCAGTCCCAAATGGTGAGTGGCAGATTTTCCACTACCAGAAATTTTGTTCCACCAAACAACTTCAGCTGGAACTGCAAAAAGTTCCGAAGTGTGAGGAAGCGGGATCTCAATTTTTAGTACGATGCCTTCTTCATACTGTTCGGACGTCTCGAGACACAGTCCAGACTTAGAAAGATTGAGCAAAATGGCATTGAATACCAGAGGTCCACGCATCAAGCGAAAGCGCACCGGCAAGTGAAGGTCCACGCGCTCTTTACGCATAACATGAGATCGAATGAGTCCCTTTCCGCCGGAAGCCGCAAGGAAGGCTTCGGGGTCGAACTCGTCGTCATCATCATCTTCTTCATGATCGTCTTCGAGCGCTGCTGCCATCGCGGCGGCTGCATCGGTTCGTCTTTGATCGCCAACAGATAGCTTCTTGGGCTTAGCTTTTTCTGAAATCTCTTGGGGCAAACCACTTTTTGTTGTCTTGGTTTTTGATGACTTGGCATCAGCAGTTTTTTTGGCAGCTTTGATTCCGGCAGTTGCCTTCGAGGCTGCTTTTTTTGCCGTAGCTTTTTGGGCAACCTTTTTTGCTGCAGACTTTGCTGCGGCCTTGGGTGATTTTTTTGCCACAGATTTATTATCAGATTTGGCACTAGGTTTTATTTTAGAGCTCGCAGTTTTTTTAATTTTAGTATTCGCTTTCGCGGTCGATTTGCCCGCTGTTTTAGTTACAGATTTAGCTACAGTTTTAGCTGTAGTTTTAACTATAGTTTTGCCTGCTACTTTAGTAGACTTCTTTTGGGGCGCTGCCTTAGTCGTTTTTTTTGCAGTGGATTTGGTAGTTTTTTTAGAGGAGATTTTTTTCTTTGGGGCCATATTGTTTGTCCAACCTGATTCCTTCAGTCAAAGCCTCCGGGGGGAAGTTCTGTCAATGATAAAGTCTTTAAAACACCGAATTATTAAGGGGTTGACGCCCGATGTCAAGGACATTCGTGCCGGATCCCAGTTGCAGCGATTTCGAAGCTATCGATCGAGTCGGGGATGGATCTTTGAATTTGATTTTTTCCCTGGACCTAAAAAAGGGCTTTGGCTCTTCAGGAGCCCTGAAGATAGCTACCTGGGGCTATTCGCCCCCTCAAGCGAGCAAAAGGGATTGCACAGATCTCAGTCAGAAATTAAGCCCGATCCTGTGCAGCTCTACCTAAGAGCTCACCTGGTAAATCAAAGGTTGGTGGAGACACCAAAGATTTCTGAAAATCTTGAAGTCCTCGAAATTAGCTTTGTTTTTGAAGGGGGAGGGTCCTTATCCTTCGCTCAAGAGGGGACAAGCAGTCTCATTGATGTGAAGGTTAACCTGCCTGGGCAAAAAAAGCCGTTTGTTAGACATGTTCAATTGGATACCCTTGATATGAACGCTGGGGACGAGGGAGACAGCGCGACGCTTGAAAATGAAGTCAAAACCTCTACTCGAACTACCGAGATCACCAAGCAAGCGCAAAAACTTGAACGCAAGCAACTGCAGCTTCTGACCAAGGTCCAAAAAGATATTGATGATTCTCGTGCCGGATTGAAAAGCTTCGATGCCATCTGCGCACATTTGCAGGCCGATCCAACATCTTGGGGTATTGATCATAAATGGCAATCCGATTTACTCGGTGCGCTTAGCGAGATGATTGCGAATGGAGACTTGCCCGCATTCAAAGTAGAGACGAGGTCTCAAGCCCAAGATCGGATTTTTTCACTTCGTAGAAGATATGTCCGAAAGCTTCAGGGGGCACAAAAAAGAATGCAAGAGGTGATAGCTCAGCCCGGAAAAAAAATAGAGCCGTCCGAAAAGCCTGTGTCTACGCAGCAAAAGCCGGGGAACAAAGGTCCTGGCCAAAGATTCGAGCTTCCCGGGGGCATCTTGGTTTTGATTGGAAAAAAACAAAGCGACAATGCCGATTTGTTTAGAAAAGCACATTCCAGAGATTATTGGTTTCATATCCGCGGCATGGGTGGCGCCCATGTTTGGATCCCTCGCAATCAAAAGGGAATTGATCAAAAGGGGGAACTTAGTGTGGAGCTTCAAAATTGGGGAGCTCAACTTGCTTTGTACAATTCGAAGGCGCGATCGAGTCGATATGGAATGGTCGATTTTACAGAAAAAAGACATCTCAAGAGCATCAAGGGGCAGCCAGGTCATCTCATTATAAGTCGCTCCAAAACCCTGGCGACTGAACTTGACGCTGACTTCGAGTCAAAAATTCAGGGACTTTAGGCCAGATTGGCCATTTAATTTAAGCTACGCAATTTTTACTTGTGGTTTGCATGAAGCTCGACCGCTGTACTAGGTTCTTCATGCAGTGATTGAAGTTGGAAAACATTCTTTAAAAAGTTTGGAGTGGGCGGCTTTTCAGGCCGAACTCTGCCAACGAAGCAAAAGCGAGTCGGGTAACGCCTTGGCCGCAAGCTGGGGTCCCGGAATTCTTCCCATGGACCGGGTTCAAATTCAATCAAAGGCAGTTATTGAAATGTTGGACTTGTTTTCGAATCATGCGATACGAAGCCCTTATTCGCGTGTTAACGATTTGAAAGAGCTTTTCAAGCGTATCAATCGTTTTGGCCAAATTGATTTAGAAGAATTTGTTTGGTTGATTGATTTTCAGAGAAGTGCGCTTGATCTGCATCACTTCATTCGAAAACATTTTCCTGCGAATACTGCCTTGAAGGAAGTTTTTAGCGCGCTTGATAAGCTTGAGGCCTGGTATGATTCCCATGCACGCCTTTTAGATTCAAGAGGCGATATTGTTAATGACGCCACTAGTGATTTGGCAGCTCTAAGGGAATTGGCTAAAGAACTGCATGATAAAATCAGTCGCCGACTTGAAGATTATTTAAAGTCGTCAACTTATGCGAGTTTACTTCAGGATCATTACGTAACTCTAAGAGATGGGCGATATGTTTTGCCAATTAAAGCAAACTTTAAAGGGCGAATTCCGGGAATCATTCACGACGTTTCAAACAGTGAGGCGACGCTTTTTGTGGAGCCTGAAGATGTTGTTGATTGGAATAATCAACTAAAAATAACTGAGAAAGAGATTCAAAGAGAAATCGAAAAAATTCTCTCGGATGTTGTCCGAAACACTCAACCATTTCTAGATAAATTTTTAGAAAACCAAGAGTTGTTAGCTCTGTCGGATGTTTTGGGTGCTTATGTTGAGCTGTGCGCCACGGTAGGGGGCGAGCTAAGTTGTGTTGAGTGGGGAGATGACTTAGATTTTCAAGATCTTTCACATCCCTTGCTCGCCTTAGAAAGAAGTGTTGTTCGAAACGATATTGCTTGGCAGCACGCCTTTGTTTTGACCGGTCCTAATACCGGAGGAAAAACCATTCTCCTAAAATCTGTCGGGATTAATGTATGTCTCGCGTCAACGGGCCTCCCGGTTTTTGCCAAGAGTGCTCGAATTCCATCAGATCTCGAAAAACTTTTTGTCTGCATTGGAGACGAACAAAACCTCAAACAAAATCTTTCAACTTTTTCGGCGCATTTGTCGGCATTATCTGAAATATTTGAAGGAGCTAGTGAAAGAGCTCTTGTTCTGATCGACGAAATTGCAACCGGCACTTCTCCAGAAGAAGGCCAGCCTCTTGCTCAGGCTTTTATAGAAAAGTTGTTGGATAAAAAAGTTAAGTTATTTGTGACCACTCACTATGGTGCTCTTAAGCAGTTTGCCCTTACGGACCCCAGGTGCCGAATTGCATCAATGGCGTTTGATGAAAATTCACGCAAGCCAACCTACGAGCTGATTATGGATATTCCTGGAGAGTCTTCCGCCTTTGATACCGCAGCATCTTTGGGATTTGATTCATCCGTTTTAGACCGTGCTCGACAGCTTCGCGGCGAGCCTTCGGAAGATTTGACATTAGCCGTTAAAAGTTTGGATGAAGCTCGCAAAAAGTTTTTGAAAGAAAAGACCGAGTTAAGCCAGCAACTAGAACGAGCAAAATTGCGAGAAATTCAAGCTCAAAAAAGTATTGAGGAATACGGACTCAAACAAAATATAAAATTAACTGAAGAGGCCGAAAAACTTCTTAAGGACGTAAATCAAATCCGAACTGAGCTCAATGAAAAGATTGCGGCTTTAAAAGATGCTGAATTAAAAGACGGTGCGAAGGCTGAATTTCAGAAGATATCAGATCTGGGTACTCACTTAAGGGTGCAGGTCGATGAAATTGCGGGACTGAAACAAGGGGAGAGTCGCGGGGTCGGTGACGAGTCTCTTGAGTTGGGACAGATTGTTGAAATTGACGGCTTGGGATTGGGAGAAATTGTTGATCTCCCAAAATCTTTGAGCTTGAAAAGCATGATTACGGTTCAGGTCGGGGAGTTAAAATCTAGAATCCCGAGAGAGCGATTGAAAACAGTTAAGGGTGGACGTGCACGAAGCTTCAAAAGAAATTTACAAAGTATGGAAGCCTCAAGGCAGGCCCCTCGAAATACCCCAAATATAAAATCTGGTCTTTCAAGTAATTTAGTTTGTGATTTGCGTGGAAAAACTGTGGAAGATTCTTTGCGAAAAGTTGAAAACATGTTGAACACCTTAATAGCAAGTCCACAATCTAAAATTACAATCATCCATGGTCATGGAACATCAAGACTCAAAGATGCCATTCGTGACTATTTAACCAAAACAAGGCCCGATGTGGTGTATCGTCCAGGCTCATGGCCCGGAGAAGGTGGCGATGGCGTCACTGTTGTTGAATTAGAGGAGTGAATCATGGATAGAAATTTAGCGCTAGAATTTGTGAGGGTTACTGAGGCTGCGGCGATTGCATCGGCTAGGTTGATGGGGCGCGGAGAAAAAAATGAAGCTGACCAAGCAGCGGTTGATTCCATGAGAAAAGCCTTGGACTCAATCAACGTTTCAGGAACTGTTGTGATTGGCGAAGGTGAGCGTGATGAGGCTCCCATGCTATTTATTGGTGAAACTTTTGGAAGACCAGAAGGCGAGGCACCGGCCATTGATGTCGCGCTTGATCCGCTTGAAGGAACAAATCTTTGTGCCCATGGACATAACGACGCCGTGTCGGTGATCGCGATTGCTGAGAGAGGAAACTTTTTGCACGCACCTGATACCTATATGGACAAAGTTGCTGTTGGCCCTCAATGTCGGGGAGCTATACGTTTTGAAATGAGCACAAAAGAAAAGCTTGAAGTTGTCGCAAAATGTAAAAAGAAAGATCTTAGTGAGGTCACCGTTATTATTTTAGAGCGTGATCGCCACCAAAAATTGATTGCAGAAGTTCGTTCTTTGGGATGCAGAATTCGCCTCATCAGTGACGGAGATGTATCGGCTGCGATTTCTACTTGTTATGAAGAAACAGGTATCGACATATTGCTTGGGGCGGGTGGTGCGCCTGAAGGCGTGATTGCGGCAGCTGCGATGAAATGTTTGGGCGGGGATTTTATAGGAAAGCTTAATTGGCGAAGTGACGAAGAAAAAGCTCGGGCTCTCACCATGGGGGTTGAAGACCCCGACAAGATTTATTCACTTGGAGAACTTGCCCGTGGTGATGTTATGGTTTCAATGACTGGTGTAACTGACGGAACTTGGCTAAAAGGCGTGAAGTTTTATGGCTGGGGATGTACGACAAATTCTATGGTGATGAGATCAAAGACAGGTACGATTCGAGAAATCAAAGCGCAACACCGCTTCGATATTAAACCTATGTGATTGGGAGCAAGTTGAGATGAATTTTATGCCAATGATAAAAATTTTCATTTTATGTTTTGTCGTATTTTCGGCTTCAACGCATGCGGCAGATAAGGACGACATTTATGCCGAAATTTATGGCGGAATCGCTAGCAACCATTCCAGTCGCTTCAATTTTGGTGGAAACGTTGGTTATTTGCCGCGAAATGAATTGGGGCTGGGGCTTTTTTTGGAGCAGCACGTCTCCAACGATCTTGAAAGTGTTGATGATTCCGGTTTTCGAAGTGGTGCTGAGCTTCGTTGGTTTCAGGAACCCTTTGAATTTTCTGGGAGCTTTGGGATTATTCGCCAAAGACTTCGAAGTGGATTTCTTCAGACCGAACCTACAATAGGTGTGGATGCGTCGTATCTTTGGTCTCTCACGCCAAGTATCGCGGCTCTGGTGCGCTTTAACTTTTTGTTTTTAAATGAGCCAGGAGTGATATTTTATTCGGGTTTAGGGCTTCGGACTCTTTTTTAAGGTCAATAATATTAGTTATTTGTGCCTATTATGCCGCTATAAAGTTTTCTTTCTCTCAAGCCGATAAACTGAGGGTGAAGTCTTTAACTAGAAATGAGCTCGGCTACCTTATTAGGGACGACAGCTCAGTTATTGTATTGATGACGGCAGCAATATTCGTATTGTCTGGTTCGTTGTGGGCGCATTTTGCGCTTAACGATAGCTTATTTACGGCCGGCTTTTTTGTACTATGGGCTATGCTTCACGTTCAACCCTTTGTATGTTTACTTCGTGCCTCGATGTTGAAGCCTCTTTTGTTTACTGGGTTTGCGACACTTCAAGTCTATTTCTATTTTGCATTCTATAAACTCAATATGCCATTCATTCCGATGGCTCCACTATTTTTTGTCATCACGGCTCTTTGCCTGCCAACATTAAGGTTAGACCGCCCCGTTTTTGCATGGAGTTACTGGGTCCTTGCATGGGCAAGTGTCTTTTTTTGGATGGGGAAGGGAAGCGAAGCAGAGATCGCAAATGTTTATATTCCTGTCATGATTGGTGCCGGCATAAGTTTTTTGTTTCAAGGCACATTTTTGATGATGTTAAATTTTTTCTCGAATCGCCTCGCAAATTATCTGCAGGCCTTCGGAGCCAAACAAAGCTTTGACGAAAAAAGAATTCAGGCATCTAAACTGCAGACCGTCGGAGAAATCACCGCCAGCTTGCTTCATGAAATTAACAATCCGCTGACAAATATCAATGGCTATAGCCATCAAATTCAAGAGGCTCTTGCCGATCCTTCTGAAGACGCCATAGCCATTGTCCAAGAGTCTAATGGGCGAATTAAGTTTAACGTTGACCGCATTAAGGACATCACGCTTGCAGTCAGGCGATTGGTGAGGCCAGCGAGTCACCTAAATTCTGAAAATGTAAACATTCGGGAACTTATGGAAGATGTGATGACTCTGACGAAGCATCATTTGCGTTCTGTAGGGATTCAAGTCGAATGCGACTTCTATCCTTCGGAATTATTTGTGCTGGGAAATTTTACAGAACTTAGCCAAGTTTTGGTAAATTTGCTGAGCAATGCTCGAGATGCAGTTAAAAGCACTGAAAGAAAAATAGTTTCCTTAGGATTTGGCTTGGAAAATAAAATGGTTTGCATTTGGGTCCAGGACACAGGCGAGGGTATTTCTGATCAAATTAAAGAGGAAGTGTTTAAGCCTTTCTTTACCACAAAGTCTAATGAAGAAGGTACGGGACTTGGCTTGTATATTTCACAAATGATTGCTGAGAGAAACAAGGCTGAATTAAATCATGAATCTCTAAAGGATCGAAGTGGACGAGTCCTTGGGACGCGATTTACGCTTCGCCTGGCTTTAAGCCACGCTTCTACTCAGTCATCTTCAGAAGCTGCCTAATTTATCTACATAAGTAGTCAATTAAAGAGTCAGTGTCTAAAGCTCATGCAAACTTAACCCAATCTTCATTCAAAACGTCTAAAAATAGTGCACTATGGTGTTAAGTAATTGGCGATAGGTGCCGAAACTTTATACAGGAGGCCACTTTTGAAATGATTAAATGGGAAGAATTTGAACACATTCACGTTGTTAAAAGGCTTAGAGAAGTTTTAGGCAGTTGGTTCCACGTAGATATCGTTTTCGTTGATGATCAAGGCCGCATGAAAAATTTTGAAAAAGGTCAACGTAAGTTATGGTCCAATACTTTGCTTGCCAATACTGTTGATAAAGAATCAGGCTTTGAGTATTTCTCGCAAACATTAGAGAAGGTAAATTCTAAACTCTTTAAAAGCGATCAGACGCATATAGAGTTTGAATACATTCCAGGCGTTCATGGTCTGGCTTTCCCAATCATTGCCGAAAATGAATATTTCGGATGTGTGGTTGGACTTGCTTATCGCAAAGAAGATGGCGAAAAAGTTTCTAAGGATTTTGTAAAAACAGTAGAAGAGATGGGCCTGTCGAAGACAGAGGCCGATCGTGCCTTTCAGGCGATTAAGGTCATTCATAAGGCTGAGTTTCAATATTTTCAAGAACTCACCGGACTTGTGGCACAAGAGATTGTCACTCTTCACACAGAAATTGCATCTCGAGAAGATCGAATTGCTCAGTTGAACAATCAGCTCGGTGGGCGATACAGCTATGAATCGATGATTGGTAAATCTAAGCCCATGCAAGATTTGTATAGCTTGCTAGATAAAATTAAATCTTCTGAAAGCACGGTCTTGATTCAGGGAGATAACGGAACTGGTAAAGAATTGATTGCCAAGGCGATTCACTATAGCTCTCCAAGAAAAGACAAAGAATTTATTCCTATTAACTGCGCAGCCTTTAACGATAACCTTTTAGAGAGTGAACTTTTTGGTCACGTAAAAGGATCCTTTACTGGAGCCGTCAAAGACCGCAAAGGATACTTTGAAGCCGCCAACGGTGGTACGCTTTTTATGGACGAGATTGGTGATATTTCCCAGGCCATGCAGGTCAAGCTCTTGCGAGTTTTACAAGATGGATCCTTCAGCCCTGTGGGAAGTGGCGAGGCTAAAAAAGTCCAGGTACGTGTTCTCGCTGCGACAAACAGAGATCTTAAAAAGATGGTGGAAGAGGGCAAGTTTCGTCAGGATTTGTATTACAGGCTAAACGTTATCAACGTCCATGTGCCACCATTAAGAGAGCGCAAGGAAGATATCATTTTGCTTGCGGAACACTTTCTTGGAGGCTCCGCAAAAGAAAAAGGTACCAAGGTAAAAGAGATCACAAAACGTGCTCTTGAAAAATTATATGATTACGCTTGGCCTGGAAATATTCGGGAACTTGAAAACGAAATGGAACGCGTGACCGTCCTTGCGGGAGATGATACTAAAATCACACCCGAAATGCTTTCACCGCGTATTCGTGATTCGGTTGAACGTCCTAAGAGCCAGGGCAGTCGTCTGTCAGGCAAACTTAAGGATGCCCTCGAAGAATTAGAAAAAGATATGATTAGAGCCGGTTTGAGGCGCACGGGATGGAACAAGTCACGATTAGCCAAAGAGCTCGGCATCAGTCGCGCAGGCTTGATCATGAAGGTCGAAAAGTATGGCCTCGATAAGCGTAAGATGATGCGCGAAGCAGCCGAAGCCGCAGCTCGTACAGGAACCGAAGACTAAGCGATTTCTGGCAAAGTTTTGGTCGGCAAATTCCAATATTCGGCTTATTAGTGGCTCTTATTGGGGCTTCATGCCTCGGAACTACTTATAAGCACATCTCAATTGGTATATGTATTGCTCATTCATAATACGATGAAAACAGTAGTATTTTTGGGCCTTATGCTTTTTCTAAGTTCTTGTGGGAATGGTTATGACCAAGGCTTTGAAGAATATAACCCAGACAATTATTCAGGTTATGAAGAGGATCCTGTTGAGTCTCCGCCAAACTTTTATGGGAAGCCTGTGATTTTTAGGTGTGAGCCTGCGGACTGTGTGAATGGTCAGGCTTTTTTGTTGACCAAAAAATATCTAGGTGCCAGCGCCTGTAGCGCTACTTTGATTTCTGAAAATACTATTCTTACAAACGCCCATTGTGTTCCCGACGAGTCCAAAGCTTCGTGCGAGGAAGCCGAAATTTTTCTACCAGAAATTAAAGATGCTAACGGAATGATTCTTCACGCCGCAGCTCGGAGAACTTGCAGCAGCATTATCAAAATATCAGCTCCTAGGAAAAATTCTTTCTCTCAGGACTTTGCACTCCTAGCACTGGATCGTCCCATATTGGGCCGACCAATGGGAATTGTTGCTAGATCGGGAATGAATGACGGCGAGACTCTGGAATATCATGCCTCTATGGTTAGTTCTTACGAGGGGAAATACTATGTAAGATCTACTAAAAATACGTGCCAGACTGTAATGAATTCTCTGGTGTTCCCCGCATACGGAGATTCTCATGATCCTGTTGCAACAGTTTCTGGCTGCAAACCCATCCCTGGTAACTCTGGTTCATCGCTTGCAAACAAGGATGGAAAGATTGTGGGACTCATTCAGGCTGGATATGTTGATACGGCAGAGCTTAGAAAATCGTTCAATAAGTTCGCCAAAGAAATTTATGAATTTCCTGTTCCCGCGACCAATTTGTCTTGTGTTGACTTGAATGATGATATCCCCTCGGTGGATTTAGAGCTTTGCGCATTAAAAATAGCTGAAGTGAAAAACTCAAAATCTTCTGACCTTCTTATAAAAGCTGCAGATTCCAAAATTGGAAAAGTTAACGATGGTGATAGCGCGTCTAACTTTGAGTGGGGTTGGAGTCTTTTTGATGGAAAAAAAGAAAAAGAGTTTTTATTATTGAGAATTCCGACCTGTATGAAAAACAGTAGAATCAATGCGGGAGACTCATCTTATTGGTCTCGAATAACTGGAAATAAACAAATTAAGTATTTCAATGTTCCTATCCAAACTCTTCGGTTTGATTCAAGACTTAAGATGATTTTTAAAGAGTTTCAAAATGTGCGGCCAGATTTGACAATTAAATTTTCAGATTCTGGCGAAAACTTTAAGGCAGAGCTAACTCTTGTTTATGAGAACCTAGGGGGCTTAAGCGGAGATTTTAAGACAACGGTTGATCTTACTCGTTGCAATGCAGGTCATTAAACTGGAAGATTTTTGTGACAAAGTTTTAAGCGATTCGTGAATGATTGTAGAAATTATTGTCACGCAGCGCGTATTTCGCTCCATGATTTCAAGCAGATAGGGTTAATAATTGTTGGTCTGCATTTTGCTTACATATGTTCGGATTGATGGTTCTAAAGGATTTAGAACTTTGTAGAGTTTTGAGATTGTCGTCACGGAGGATAGATGCATCAGACAGGATTACCTGGATCGGTTAGCGATCCAGCATTATTAGCCCAACGATTTCATCGGCGCACGATGGATCTTGCTCGTAAGGGCATTTTTGGACGATCGTTAAAAACTTATGTTCCCGCATTGCGGGAAGCTTACATTCATTGGCTCAGCTTGCTCGAGCATCGTGATATTCCCGTTTTACTTTATGGTGAACGTGGAACGGGCAAGCGAAAGCATATTGAAGAATACTACTATCTGCAAAATTTGCATGCTGGATTGATGGGCGAAGAGCCCGGTAAATTTAAAATTTTTAGAGGAGACTTTTTAGAAGTCGGCTTTAGCGCCCTTCTTTATGCTCCCAAAACTTTGCACACAGATGTTGTTTACGTTGAGCATGTTGATCGCATGAGTCCCGAGGTTCAAGAAGAATTTCTGGAGTATCTAAAGCTTCGAAAAGAAATGTGCCAACGCACTTGTCCTGTTGCAAGATTATTTATTGGGACCGAGCGAGCTTTGTCGCTGAGTGTGATGAAGGGGCAGTTTAACAAAGAACTTTTTCAGCTTCTTACTGGGTTTGCGATCTTTATGCCTAGTCTTAAGGATAGACCGCAGGATATGCCTCACTTGCTAGTTGAGTTGCTTCATGAAATTTCTGGCAAGAAACAATTGCCACCGGTTTGGCTGGTGGATGTCATGACTGGACAGGCATTCTTCGAAAACTTGGATGAACTCAAAAAAATTCTACGAAATATTTTGGCAAAAAAACCTGATGTTTCGACTTGGAAAAAATCAGATGTGCTGCCCTCCGAGGGAATTACTGCGTTTGGCTTTGAAGCTTTGAAGCCTGCCGACGTAACAGCTCAAGTTAGAGAAAAACAAAAATTGAAGGCCGTCCTTGGGGCGTATAATGGCGATATGGGCCAAGCTGCTCAGACATTAGGCATTTCTAGGACAGAGATTCTGAAGAAGATGATGGTTTACGGAATACGCTAATAGACCATCAGTACCGTAGTTTTTAGTGTGGCAGGCATAAAAGCCTGCATCTTTTACGCGCAGGTGGGGGGCCCGCAGCAGCATATAAGCCTGCTATTCCTATCAACCTTTTACGCGCAAGTTCTGAGTTTGTATTCAACGCAAGTTAAAGAGTATTTTGCATTTTTTCATAGGCGGGTGAAAAAATAATTGACTTAGCTCCATGCAATTGCATGGTTGCAAAATCCATGGCAAAGCGTCACAAAAATACTCAGCAAAATCTCTTTCATTCAAATAATTTTTCGAAGAATATTCAATCATTTGGTGGCGCCCCCGCTCAGGGCGCTGGAAGATCAAACCCTAAAACTGCTAGACCCGTGTCATGCAAACACGCAAATCATGTTGTTCTCAAGTCCTATAGAGCAACTGGGGCATGTTCGTTTTTGCGCAATGAAAGATGGATTTTAGAGAAAGCAAAGTCGTTGGCGCCAAAGTTAGGCGTAGATTTAAAAGATATAGTTGTACAGGCGAATCATATTCATTTGCTGCTGAGGGTTTCGCGTAGGCGGGCCTTCTTTGCCTATCTTAGGGCCCTGTGTGGCTTAATCGTGAGAAAAATTACCTCAAAAGAGCGCGGGCTTGCTAGAGCTGCATTTCATAAAACAACGAGGAGCAGGGCCAATGGGAATTCAGAGAAGTTTTTTGCGGGTCGTCCCTTTAGTCGCATCGTGAGTTTGGGTAGGAAATCATATAAGGCCATCAAAGATTATTTCGAATTGAACCGTCTCGAAAAAATTGGCTATAGCAAAGAGTTTTCGCGTAAAGAAGGTCTATTGAGCGGTGCAATTTTTAAAACTTTATTAGCCAGCGGATAGCATGACTCAATTTTATGAAAGCCGTTGAAGATATGTACCGCGGCAGGCATAAAAGCTCGCTATCCCCAGCGGCCTTTTACGCGCACGCGTGGCATACGCTAGCTAATGATTTTATTCTTGCTTTGGTTGCGGCCCGATTGTTTGGCTTCGTAAAGGGCTTTGTCTGTGGCCTCGTAGAGGGTGGGGTAATCAATCTTCTTTGGACCGACCACAAAAGCCGAGCCGACAGAAATACGAATTGGGAGGTCACCCTTATCCGTGTGAAAAGGCGTGGCCTCAATGACCTTTCGAATACGTTCAGTCATTTTGGCGACCAAAGCTTCATCGTTTGTCCTGAGCATGATGGCAAATTCTTCGCCACCAATTCGTGCAAAAATGTCATCTCCACGAATCATCGTCGGAATTCTTCGCCCCACTTCTTTGATGACCGCATCGCCAACGGGATGCCCATAAGTATCGTTAACTTTTTTAAAATGGTCGATATCAAAAATGATTAGACCCATTCCAGATTGTTCAGCATTGCGGCGTTTGATGATGGCAATGATGTTGTCCTCAAAAAACTGCCTATTGTAGATTCCGGTTAGAGCATCACGGGTAGCTTTCTCGTAAATTTCAACTTGTGCTTCGGCTTCGGATTTTCTCATTTGTTCATAGACAAATTCGGTGTTGTCTCCAACCTGAATGAGGTCATTGACTTCGAGTAGTTTGGGCGCCGTGATTCGAACACCGTTAACGGCTGTCCCATTTGTAGATCCTAAGTCTTTCACAAAAACATCACCGCTGCTTGCAAGAAAAAACTCAGCATGTTTTCTGGAGCAACTAGCATCGGGCGTTACTATAAAACATTCATTTGAGCGGCCAATGTTGAAATTTTGTTGGTCACGTAAAATAAAATGCCGTCCAGTTTCGGTACCACGACTGATGCGCAAAATTGGAACCCTCGGCTCTTGTCCGCTTTTGTCGCCAAGCTCATTGAGGCTGACAATGACGGTTGTCTTGTCGCCATCGCCATCGTCGAGGTCAGACGAGGCACGACGAGCTAGGTCCTTTATAAGATCGGGTTCAATGGTAGCCATCTGCTAAACTTATCGGTAATAAATTCAAGTAAATCCAGTAACATTGTGTAAAAATTAGGTATTGACGCACCCGCTAAAAGAGTGCGATAAGTAGCCCTCGAATGTTAAATAAACGAAATATTTTGCACTTGGGCCCGAAGGCCATGGCGAATTTGTTTGCCGAATGGGGCGAGCCGTCTTTTCGCGCCAAACAAGTAATTCAATGGTTGTGGAAGCAACGAGCCACGAGCTTTGATGAAATGACCAATGTATCCAAATCATTGCGAGAAAAGCTTCAAAATGAGTTTGAGATTCGACTACCCAAATTAGCCACCAAGCAAGAATCTGCTGATGGAACCATCAAACATTTGTTGGCTCTTGATGATGGAAGAACCATCGAAACTGTTTGGATTCCTAGGGTCGATCAAGATCGTGTGACGGTCTGTGTGTCTTCACAAATTGGATGCAAAATGGCCTGTACCTTTTGCATGACGGGCCAGCAAAAGGTTGAACGAAATTTAAGTGCCGGAGAAATTGCAGCCCAATTATTGATGATGCCAACCACGGCTCGCATTACAAATGTTGTGTTGATGGGAATGGGTGAGCCCTTTGATAACTATAATGAAGTAATGGATGCGATTGATCTCATGAGCGATCAAGACGCCTTGGGAATTGGTCCTAAGAAAATTACAGTTTCCACCAGTGGTTTGCTTCCAAAAATCCAAGACTATTTAATGAATTCAAAAAGTCGCTTAGCGATTTCATTAAATGCTCCTAACAATGAAATCCGTACGAAAATTATGCCTATCAACAAGGCCTATCCAATTGAAAAGTTGCTTGGTGGCATCAAGGAAACCATTCGTGTGATGCCTAATAAGCCTAGAGATTTTAATATTACTTGGGAATATATTTTGATTGATGGAGTGAACGATCAGCCGGAACATGCTCATCAGCTTGCGAAATTATTGCGTGGTATTCCTTCAAAAGTAAATTTGCTTTTGTATAATGAGAATCCAAACATTCCGTTTAAGCGACCTAAAGATAGCAATGTTGCTGCTTTTAGAGCTATTTTGTCTCAATACCGTCTCCTCAATTTTATTCGAAGTTCTCGCGGACGAGATATCGCCGCAGCTTGCGGACAGCTAGCTTCTGAACATGTGCGCAAAGAAAAACCGCCGTTAAAACTCGAAGCACATTATCTTCCCAAACATGAATCAATTTAAGGCCAAGGTAAGGTCCCTATCTTCCGATGGTAGTGGAGTCGTAGATCATCCAGATGGATTTGTTGTTTTTGTGCCGGGAACTTGGCCTGGTGATGTGGGATTGTTTGAAATTCTTCAAAAGAAAAAGCGATATGCTCTAGGTAAATTGATCGAACTACATGAGATAAGTTCAGAACGTATTGAAGCACGATGCCCACATTTCGGAATTGAAGAAGGTCGGTGCGGAGGTTGTCTTTGGCAAATTGGGACTTATGCCTCTCAGTTAGAGGTTAAACAGTCTTGGGTTCAAAGAGAACTCGAAAAGTTGGGATTAAAAGATTTTGAAGGGCTGAGAGAAATCAAAGCTTCGCCGAGAGAGTGGGGCTATCGAAATCGGGCGAGACTGCGAACCGACGGAAAATCTATTGGTTACATTAGTCCACAGAGTCATCGCTTAGCTCCTATAAATGACTGTCTTATTCTTAACGATTCTAATCGAGACAAGCTTCAGGGTTTGAAAGGTAAATTACCTTTTAAATTACTTAAGAATTCTTCAAAAAATAACGCCGATCAAATGCCATATATTGATATCGACGAAGATTTAAATGTCGAAAATTTAGAGTTGAACAAGTCCATGCCATTCAAGCAGGCCAATGATGAGCAAAATAATTTTATGAAGTCTTGGTTGGCCGAGCAACTAGGATCAAAATTTGTGGGGGCAGGTGCAGTCGAATTGTTTAGTGGGTCCGGGAATTTTACCCAGGTTTTGGTAAAGTCGGGCTTGAATCAAGTTTTAGCTTTTGAGGGCGACAAACAATCAACTGAAAAACTAAAACTTCGCAAATTAAAAGGTGTGAGAGCTGAAACCACAAATCTTTTTACCGACAAGTTTGTAAAAGATTATTCCGAAGAGATTTCTAAAGCAAAATTGTTAGTACTTGATCCACCAAGAGATGGTTGGAAGAATAAAGCAAGATTTTTAGAGCAGGCAAAATCTTTAAAGGCCATCGTTTACGTTTCCTGTCATCTTGCAACATTCTCTAGAGACCTTCGTGATTTTATGGAGGCTGGATATTCACTCACGCTCCTTCAGCCAGTGGATCAGTTTCCCCAAACGCCACATCTCGAAATTATGGCTTACCTTACGCGGTCTTGCGCGCACAGTTTTTGATCAGCGCTTTCGGGGCGTCTCATGGCAAATATAACTACTTCTTAATCAAATCTTAATTTTAGCATGTCATATTTTACACCAGAAATTCTTTCAGTTTGTATATCATAAACATATGGAACGTTTACCTGTAAGAATGAAACATTTATTTTGGGCTCTTCTTTTAGACTTTGCGATTGTAGCAGTGGCTGCACTTCCAAATGTCTCGTTGGCGGCAAGTGTTGCTGCGACAGTGATTAAAACAAAGGGAGCTGTCTTCGTAAACCGAGATGGGCATAGAGATTCTCTAGTGGACAGCGATAAGTTGTTCGAAAGTGACATTGTAGAAACGGGCCCTGGTGGCCGCGTGAAGTTAAAATTAACTGAAGGAAGCAACGAAGTCGTATTGGGCGGAGACACGTCGTTAAAGATTGAAAAAGTAGGTCAGAAAGACAAAAGTTCTAAAGGAACTGTTTTGGGTCTCAATAAGGGATCTGTAAGAAGTAACGTTAAAATAAAATATTCGGGACAAGGCGAAGACGTCTACCAGGTTAGAACACCAAATGCGGTTGCTGGTGTGCGTGGCACGGTTTTTATGGTGAGCTTTAGTCCTAGTGATCAAAAAAGTTTGATAGCAACCGAGCGTGGTGCGGTGGCTTGGAAATCTCCAGGGCGAGAAATGCTGGTTGCTAAGGGGATGTTCGCGTCTGTATCTGGCAATAAGATGAGCGCCCTTCAGTCAATCAAGTCTAGTCCGGAAGTCCTTAAAAAGGTAAATGAAGTGCGCAGAGATGCTGGTGAAAATGCTTTGCCAGCACAGGATTTGCCTAATGAGGCGTCGCCTTCGAGTGCTAAAAATGAGTCGAATGATATTCAAAAAAATTCAGATCGACCTTCTTCGAGGTCCGAAATTGATAGCGACGGAAACGTGATTGTTGTCGTCGATGAACAACAAAAAGATTCATCATTGGGTGGTCGGGTTCCAGCAAGTGCGGACACAGAGCAAGCAGTTGGTGACGTCGGGGCGTTGAAAGCCTCTTCAGCAACAAGTGGGGGTGGTCGGCCTCTGCTCCCTTCTCAACTTCCAACAGTCAAAGCAGATTTTATCAATCAAGCCGAAGTTCAGAAAAATCAGCTTGTAAGGGATTTAGTTGTTCCAGGAGGAACATTAAAACCTCCGGGTGGAATTGTGGATTCGAAAAATAGAATAGATGCTTTACGTAACGTTGCTAACGATACGACAAATGCCCCAATTATCAAACCACCTGTGGATGCTAAGTTTAGATTTGTTATCGGACCAGGTGGCGCTACAGATGGCGGTGTTGTGGGTGGTAGTGGTGGCCTTGATCGGAACGTCATCCCGCCGCCAGCAGGAACTCAATAGCTCTATCTGGTGCTCTAAATTTTTTTATTTAGCAAAGGATAGCCAGTCGTCGGGGTTTGAGGCCGAGATTTTTTGGGTGAACTCTATAAAATTCATCCCCGAGGAATTGAAATGTTTTTCAATATCTGGAATCAAGCTCTGATAGGTTGATAGACTGACAAGACGAGCATTGTTCCATTGAGCATTGGCTAAATTCTCGAAACCCGCTTTTCTATAAAGCTCGGCGACACCATCAAAAACTTGTTTTCGTGTTTCTTCTATATTTGTCCCAGAAGTCTTGTATTTTTCATGTGCAAATTTAAGGGCCGATTGAGTAGTTGTGAGTAGAATTTTATCTTGCTTAACGATATTTTCATAGGACGCTATTGCATCAGCGTGGCGCGATTTTAGACTGTCTGCCTTTTCGTTTAAGAAAAGGAGAGTGGCTTTCTCAGAAAACCAAGTAGCAAAAGCTTCATTAAAATCAGCCTGACCGGACCAATAAAATTGTAAATGTAAGAGCTCGTGGAATAACAATTCAATAAATTCAACTTCGTTGCTAAACATGGTTGATAGGACGGGGTCCGCAAGCCAGCCAGTACTTGAATAGGCACGAACGGGTCTTACAATGACGTCTAGATTTTGAGTTTGAAGCCACTTCGCAAACTCATTGGCTTCGGATTCCTTAAAGTATCCTCTATAGGGAAGATCACCAAGTATGGGATAGTGAAAAAGGTGGGGCGCCAGAATATTTTTTTCTGCGGCAATAACAACCCAGGTGACCGCTTTGCCATTGAGCCGTGCATATTTTTGATAGGATTTTCCGGTCTTCATTTTTAGGCGATTGCGGGCGAAATCTAAAACTTCAAGTGATAGAGTTAAATAAGCTTTTTCGTTTACAGAGGCACTATAAGATTGAATCCATTCATGAATGGGCTTAGCTTTTAGGTAGATTCCTCCTTGCTGAAACCCTTGCGTTGCAAGGTAATGTGGCAGACTATGTTGGCAAGACGTAGTTCCCATCAATAAAAAAACTAAAGCTATCAAAGGACAATTTTTTTTTACAGGCATTGGCGTCTGGGCGAGTATTAAAATACGACGCGAAGTCCTCCGGCGGCAGAATAGTGTAAGAAGATTTCTTCTTTATCGAGATCGGTAGCAAAGACGTTGAAGCTACCTTCAAGAGCGATACGTTCAACAATGTAGATCTTAAACCCAATGCCGCCGTCAGCAGAAATCGATTTTACCTCTGGCTGGGCGGCAAACTCTAGTGCCTGCGCACCGTCGAGGAGGACCGAATCTTCATAGCTTCCTGTAATGGCGTCTTCCCGAATCATATAGCCTAAGCCTGTAGTGATGAAGGGACGGAATTTGGCTTTTCGGTCAGCAAAATTCAGGACGATGTTAACTCCATAGTTGTTAAATTGTGACGTGCGAGTGATTCTATAAATTCTAGATTCACTCAGAGATTCTTGAGTATATTTGTCTACGTTTTTAGAATTGGTATATTTAAATTCGATCGATGCATTTCCTAGAAAGTTGTAGGCGATACCCGCACCCAGACGCTGCACAGTGGTAAAGTTTTGTTCTCCGATAGTTTTGCCATTGCTATAGCGATAGTACGAGCCACTTCCGGATAGCTCAAAATAGCCCGCCTGAAGGCGCCCTGAGCAAAGCCCTGCAATCAAAAAAACAAGACTAATCAGGATTCGTTCAGATCTCATAGATACTATTTTACGCTAGATCTTCCAGACTTTAAAAAATATTTTCAATCTGGGAAGAAAGATTCTGGCACTTTGATAGACTAAGATGACAAGAAACTGACAATATTATGACGAAACTGGACAAGTATTTTTTAAAGGAGCTTACAAAGACTTTTATTATCAGCTTAATCGTTGCTGAGCTGGTTTTGCTTGGCCTTCAAGGAATTCGTTTGTCGGGCCTAATTATCAGTCAGGGCTTAGAATTTTCCCTCATATTTAGGCTTATTTTAGGTCTTTGCATGAGCTTTTTGCCGGTAGTTTTTCCGGTTTCATTTTTGTTTTCTTTGTTGGTGGCTTTTGGGCGAATGTCGGCAGATCGAGAGTTTCTTGCCCTTCAGGCTATGGGGTATTCGCCCATGCGTTTGATGCGCCCAAGCCTGAGTCTTGGACTCATAATTGCGGCTATTTCAGTTTGGGTCTCTTTCTCGGCGGGGCCTAATGGGAATAAAAATTTTGAGATAGCGATAGATACCATTTATCGCAAAAAAGTAACCAATGTTTTACGCTCTGGAACTTTTGCGGAAGGGTTTTTGGGGATGGTGATTTTTGTCGACGATGTAGATCCCTTCACCCAGAGGCTCAATAGGGTCTTTTTGTATGATGAAAGTTCATTTACAAAAAATACTTCGATATCCGCAACTTATGGAAATTGGATTAGCAGTGATTCTGGTGTGGGAACTCTTAAGCTTTATGACGGATTGATTTTGGTTCAAGATCATCAAAGCCCTCGTATACAAAGGATTCGATTTGACGAGTATAGTCTCTTTGTTGACTATTCAGTGTCATTGGCTGGAGGTAGAAGCTCTCCCGCAAGTCAGGACTGGAAAGCATTAATTGAAAAACGTAACGAATTGAAGAGAAATCCCCAGCTCGACCCACGAGGGAATTGGGTAGAGATTGCACGAAGGATTGCCGTAAGTTTTGCTTGTTTGTTATTTGTTCCCCTTAGTTTTTTGTTGGCAATAGATAATAGGAGAACAGCCAAAAATCGAGCCGTATTTTTTGGCCTAATTATTGTCTTGGCCTATTGGTCATTTTATTTTGCAATGGCAACGTGGTATCAACGATCTACATTCGAGGTCTTTAGGCAATATGAATTTACAGCATGGTTTGTCATTGGAATTCCGAATATTTCAGTATTCCTTTTAGATCTTTGGCTTTATCGCAAAAAATCGGCCATTACGGTTTAAGCCCTTGGCAGGTATAAAGAAAATAAACCTCAGAAACACCTTTGATGAGCCCTTGATAGAGGCGGCATTGGTCGGGGTTTTGTTGCTGTCTCGTTAAAAGCCAATGAGGTTTTTGTTTGTCCTCCTCAGCCAATAGGTATTTTGGATTGCGATTGAATTCGCTTACTCTGGAGCCTTCTTCCCAAAAAAATAAATTTAATTTGTTGGAATCACTTTGCGACGAGTTTACAAAAAGCAATGAAGATAGGACCTGAAAACTTTCAACTTCAATGGGGGAGGGTTCATTTAAGACAGCATCTTTAAGTAATGTATGAAGTCTTGGCCATCCTTCAAATTCGTTTAGCCTCGAAGGTTTTGAAAGTTTTTCGGCGGCTCTTGGTGATATGTCTTGAATGAGAAGCGCAAGCTTTGGGCCTTGGGTGAGGATGACCCAAGCTGAAAAAATGATTGCAATATTTTGAAGCGATAAAATTGATAAGGAAACGAAACGATTTCTTAGGCGAGCGACACACATAACCGTCGCGGAGATTGCGCCGACTAGCGGCCAATTCGCCTCAGCAGGTCTCTTGAGGGCAGTGAGAGAGAAGAAGATAAGAGGCGTTAGGGACCAAATAAAAAGAGTGCCAGAAAGACGGTGTTTTTTGTCGGACAGAAAAAATCGTCGAACGTCGGTGAATAAAAAAACAAAACTTCCTATGAAAACCATGGGTGTCCAAAAAAGAATTTGTGAGGCCCAAAGATCGCCTACGAATTTGAAATTGTTGGGCTTGAGGGGATCGCCAATTGCATTGGCAAATTGAAAATAAATACCGGCGCCTTCTTGAGAGCCATGTGAAGCCAGCCAATAAAAATAGGGCGCCAACCAAGCCGCACAGACTGCGGCGGTCAGTAGGGCATTCCAAAGACCACTACCAGAGATGAGAACAAGAAAAGCAAGCAGGACAGCTGTGTATTTTGAGTAAGCAGCAAAGGCCATGGCAGTTCCTAGAAAAATTGAAATCATCCACAGCGGGGGCGAAAGTGTTGAGATATCTTCTTCGTGATAACGACGTTTTTGCATTCGAATCGCCATAAGAAGACAAAGGGCCCACGCAAAAAAGAAAGGTGTGTCGGGAGTCACAATTTGAGGGCCAACCATCAGTAGAGGGGTTACGAGTAGGACGAAAATTTGGGAAACTCTCAGGGGTTCTCGTTGCACCCATTCAACACATTTTGCCACAAGGACAGGCGTTAGGAAGCTGCTAAAAAAAAAGGGACCTGCCTTAAGCTTTACGACTGAAAAGAAGCTTGGATAATCGGCTTGAAGCGAACTGGGCACGAAGGTTTCAACAAACCATCGTCCAATTGCAATGATCCATGCGATCATTGGAGGATGGTCTAAATAACCTAGTTTTAAATCGAGCGACCATGTCCAGTAATAAGCTTCATCGGGATGCACTCCGGTAAAGCCACTTAACCAAAGTCTCAAAATAAAAAGTGCCAAAAGTAGAAAGGAAAAAAAAATCACTGTTTACTCAAGATCCTTCCACGTAAGCTTGAGCTGCCTCGCCGCTAAAGTTTCATTAACTCGGGCAAAGGGCATGTTTCGTGGTCTGTCCTTAAAATGTTTTTCGAAGGCGTTTTCTTCGGCGGCCTCTTTTGCAATTTTTTTCATGACTGTGCAAAACTCTTCAACCATTCGAAGGGATTCGGTTTCGGTTGGCTCGATCATGAGTGCACCCGAAACAATGAGGGGGAAGTATGTTGTCGGCGGATGGAAGCCTTCGTCGATGAGTCTTTTGGCGATATCTAAAGTTTTAACACCATTTTTGATTTGAAATTTATCGGTCAAAACGACTTCGTGCATACATGTTTTGGGATATGGGATGTCATAGTGGCCTTCAAGATCTTTGCGAATAAAATTGGCGAGCAAGACAGCGTCTTCGCCAACCTTTTTAATGCCCTTCGGGCCGAGCTCTCGAATGTAAGTGTAGGCACGTACCATCATTAAAAAATGGCCATAGTAATCTTTAATTTTTCCCACACTTTTTTCACTGTTTTCTGTAAAAACATACTCGTCATCGCCAGAGGGAATTTTTTCAACCGTGGGAACGGGTAGATAGGGAATCAAAGTCTTTGAAACCCCAAGGCCTCCGCAGCCGGGGCCTCCACCGCCATGAGGCGTTGTGAAAGTTTTGTGCATATTAAAGTGCATGCAGTCAACTCCCGCGTCGCCGGGTCGGGTGATCCCCATCATGGCATTTAAATTGGCGCCATCACAGTAAACTAGGCCGCCTCGGTCATGAATAAGCTGACAAATTTTTTGAATTTCGGTCTCAAACAATCCCAAAGTGTTTGGGTTGGTGATCATGAGGCCTGCAACGTCTCCAGATTTAGTGAGTTCATCGAGCTGCTGAAAATCTACAAGACCACGCTCATTACTTCTTAACGGAATCACGTCATAACCGCACATGGCGGCCGAGGCTCCATTGGTTCCGTGGGCCGATTCGGGAATGATGATTTTATTTCTCTTTTCGCCACGATCATTAAGACACGCACGCATCATTTTGATGCCTAAATATTCACCTTGGGCACCGGCGGCGGGCTGAAGACTGACTCTCGAGAATCCAGATATCTCCCCAAGTAAATTTTCAAGTTCATACATTAGTTTTAAAGCGCCCTGTGAAAACTTTGCAGGTGTTCGAGGGTGCAATCTTGTGAAGCCACGTTGCGAGGCGGTTACCTCGTTGACTCGGGGATTGTACTTCATAGTACATGACCCAAGAGGGTACATGCCGGCATCGATTGAAAAGTTTAGTTGAGATAATCTCGTAAAGTGTCTGACGGCAGATAGCTCAGATAGCTCAGGAAAATTGAGTTTTGACTTTCGACAGTTTTGTTCTGGCGCGGGCGCCATGGGAACATCGGCTTTAGGAAAGCTATAGGCGTGATGCCCTTTGCAGCTAAGGTCAATCGAGAGTTTTGTTTTTAATGGCCAATTGGGCATTTAGTTTTCTCCCAGGATTTCAACAATTTTGTCGAGGTGTGATTGATAATGACGTTCTGTCACTGCGATGTTTAAGCCCTTAATGTAGCCAGATCTTTTGGGAACCGTTACCTCAAGGCCAATAAGAATACCTTGATCTTGGGCTTGAGTAATTTTTTCATCAACCCAGAGACTTTGTTTGGGGCCGACGAGGACAGTGAGCTCGTTAAAAAGTTCGCCTTGCACAACTGAATGGGGCGAACCACTGGCTTGAAAGTTTTTTTGTAAGGCATCGCGAAGATAAAAAATTCTGGAACGAAGGCCTTTGGCAATTTTGTTCATTCCCTCTGGTCCCATACTTGTCATATACATCGCTGCCCTAAGCGCCATAAGATTTTGATTTGAACAAATATTGCTCGTGGCCTTTTCTCTGCGAATATGTTGTTCCCTGGTGGAAAGCGTTACGCAATAAGCCACTTTACCTCGGGCGTCTTCAGTAGCTCCGACAAGTCGGCCCGGCATTTGCCGAATGTCAGCTTTTTTGCAGCAAAACAATCCAAGGTGTGGTCCCCCGAATCCAGGAGGAATTCCCAGGGATTGGCCTTCACCGACGGCGATGTCGATATCAGATTCTCCTGGCGGAGAAAAAACGCCTAACGAGAGAGCGTGGCTGACATAGGCAATGCTTCGGGAATCTTGCAGATCCGCGACTTTCTTAAGGTCCGACCAATCTTCGACAATGCCCCATCTATTGGGAGACTGAAGAACTATGGCGGCCGGCGCGCCGTCACAGTCGTTAACAAAACTTTCTGGAGTTGAGGTTAAACTTTGAGGGTCAGCCCACCAAGTTCGAACTTCGATACCCATATCAGGAAGACAACTCTCTAAAATTTTTCGAGTGTTGTCGTAGGTCCCCTCTGAGACATAGACAATGGGCTTATGATTCTTCCTTGTACGTACTGCCATGAGAACAGCCTCAAGCACTGATGTGGCGCCATCATAAAGTGAGGCGTTAGAAACTTCCATTCCATAAAGATCAGCAATCATGGATTGAAATTCAAAAATACTTTGAAGAGTTCCTTGCGTAACCTCTGGCTGGTAGGGAGTATAGGAAGTTAAAAATTCTCCACGCCCAACGATTTGGTCTATCCAGGTGGGGCAGGTGTGGTCATATACGCCCTGACCTAAATGATTTTGCATCCAGGCCCCTTTGTTGGTCGTAGACATTGTTTCAAGTGTTTCTAAAAGTTCGAATTCACTAAGGCGCGGAGGTAAGTTGAGAAGGCCATTAACTCGTAAATCATTTGGAATATTCGGCGTAAGTTCTTCGAAATTGTTAACGCCACATAATTTTAAGATTCGCGTTTTTTCTTCTTCCGTCAGTGGGAGGTATCTCATGTTTGCCGACTTTCTTTTTTTAAAATTAATAAAAATGCTAAAAGAAAACTAAATAAAAAATTAACTAAACAAAATTACTAAACAAAATTACTGAGCGATAGATTCGTATGCTTCCGGCCCTAATAATTTTTCTAATTCAGATTCTTGGCTAATCTCAATTTCTAGGAGCCAAGCATCGTTGTAGGGAGATGTGTTCACGGTTGAGGGATCATCCAGGAGGGCGTCATTGCGCTTGATAATTTTGCCACTTAAGGGAGCAAAGAGATCAGAAACAGATTTTACTGACTCAATACTTCCAATCACCTCATCCTGAGAAATATTTTGGTTGAGTTCTGGGAGTTCAAGAAAGGTAACATCGCCAAGTGCAGATTGAGCAAAATCTGTGATTCCCATTCGAAACACCCGGGGACTCTTGGTTTTCTGTATCCACTCGTGTTCCTTTGTGTATAAAAGTTCTGGACGAATTTCCGACATAATTTCTGACCTCCGATAATTTAACCTTTGTAAAAAGGTCTCTTGCTACTTTCAAATGGAATTTTTTTATTTCTAATTTCGACTGAATACGGTCCAGTTGATGTGCTTTCAACCAATCCCATTCCGATAGCATGGCCGAGACTTGGAGCAAAAGTTCCCGATGTGATGTGGCCAACCTTTTTATCGGTCGAATCAAAAATGGACATACCAGTTCTGGGAGCTTGTTTGATCTCACTTATTAGTCCAAGCCATTTCCGAGGCGGCTGTTCAATGTGTTTTTCTAATGCAGATTTCCCGACAAAATTATTCTTTTTGATATCAACGGCCCATTTTAATCCTGCTTCAATGGGAGAGATGTCGGGGCTAATATCTTGACCATGAAGTGGATATCCCTTTTCTAGTCTTAAGCTGTCTCTTGCGGCGAGTCCGCAGGCTTGAATATGATACTTCGATCCTGCTTCCAATAAGGCTTTCCAGAGTGTAAGCGCGTTTTCGTTGCCGACAAAAATCTCGCAACCTTTTTCGCCCGTATATCCCGTAAATGCAATTTGTACCGGGATACCCAGGAGTTCGGTTTTAATAAAATCAAAGGCTCGGTACTTATCTTCAATACCTAAATCGTTTAAAAGCTGAGGAGCCATAGGGCCCTGAAGGGCAAGAATGCTCACTTCATCAAACAAGGAAGTGATTCGAAGTTTATGTTCAGAATCTTGCGCAAGAATGTGGGCTAAATCAGAATCTTTGTTTCCGGCGTTAAGAACTAAATAAAATTCATTTTCCTCGGCTCGATAAACAATGAGATCATCAATGACGCCGCCTTGTTGGTTACACATCAGGGTGTAGGCCGCACGTCCAACAGAAATTTGCTCAACATTTTTTGTTACAAAATCATTTAGAATTTCTTGGCTAGCTTGGCCCTCTATTCGTAACAAACCCATATGTGCTACGTCGAAAAGTCCAACATGTTTTCGAACGCACTCGTGCTCGCTGATAACTCCTGTGTATTGTATGGGCATATCGTAGCCGGCAAAGCCAAGCATTTTGGCATTTTGGCTTAGATGCCAATCGTGCAGAGCGGTCTGTTTGAGCATGCGCTGAATCCAGCATGTGGAGAGGTTATTGTCGAGTAGGGATTGGTTAGTTGTGCAGTGGGTTACGGGGGTTAAGTCCCGGTGCAGTGGTGCAATGATGGGCCTTGGGCCGGGGGCCTAGTTCTCTTGATCTGCCTTGAGGTAGGCGTGGACTTCTCTCATAAGGACGATATTGTGTCTTCTTTGGTGAGGCGCCACATCGGCATTGAGAAGGCTCTCTACCGCTGCCATAATACTAACCTTTTCACCTTTAAAGTGGGCGCGCTTCATGATTTCAAAAACATCAACGGCAAACGCCAATAATCTAACTAAAGGGGCCAATAACTCGGATCGAACTTTCCGAGGATAGCCTTTGCCACTGAAGAGCTCATGGTGTCCAAGGATCAGCTGTCCCACAATGTCCGGTAAATTCTTAAATCTTTTTTGAACAAGCTCATAAGCAGCTCTTGGGTGGTTGAACACAATTTTCTTTTGAGCTTCAGATAGAGAATTCGGATTCAAGAAATAAGTTTTGTATCCTTCTTCATCTAAGCTTCCTAGGGCGATATCCATGAGAAGGACCGCATAGGACATTTCTCTAAAAATACTGCGAGAAGTTTGCCCTCTGGCCATGCACACTAGGGTCGTAATAGCGGTAAGTGCGGCCGAATCGTTCATAACTCCCACATAGTTTGGAATATTTATGAGATAGTCTCTTAATTTTTCTACTTCGGGCGCAATCAATTGAAGCAAGTTCGATGAAATTTCTTCGATAGGGCTTTCTTCAAGATTCATGACGCTCGTATTGGAATCAGTGAGGCCTTTGAATATTGACTGCAATTCTCCTGTGATTGTTTTTGTTAAATAGGAGCCCTGTTCTTGGCCGAACTGTGACATCATCTCATCGAGCGTTGCCGCATCATTTGGGTTCGGCTCTGTTAAAGATTTTCGCGAGCCGCTGTAGTCTTCTTCTTCATGAACGATAGTGTGCCGGCTCGATGATTGATCTTCGTAATAGGTAGTGTGAGATTGCTTAGAAGAACCCTCATCTTCTTTGTTCGACTTTTTCTTCTTGGGGGGCGTCGCAAGATCGTTGTTGGCCGAGAAAACGGTTTTTTCTTTTGCTGCTTTTAACGCCTCAAGTTCTTCTGGTGTTGTTTTAAATGTTTGAAGCTCTGAAGCAGACGATTTATTTTCACCGTTTTTCCCTAGCAGTATGAGTTTGCTTGATTTTTCATCAGCCGGATCGAGACGCTTTCTGGAACTTTCTTCTTCGGTCTCATTTGCTTGCGATTTGTTTGAGATGTTTGGAGGGAGAACAAGGTGAGGGTAGTTTTTACGAAACTTTTCCGGATCCTCTGCAAATTCTTGCACGAGGCGATTGTGTTCGCTCTCAGGAATAGAGAACCCATTGCAGTGAGCTTGAAAGGCGTCAAACTTGCAGAACACCATAGGTTCAGCATGCTGCTTGAGCATTGTTCCATGTTTGGAGCCAAAACGGTCTCCCTTTAGGACGAAGCGAATAAATTTGTCGTTGCGGGGTAGGTGAACATAAAAATCGACCATAGCAGTCCCGTCCTCAGAGAGGGGAAGTTTTTCTATATCAAAGCTTAAAAGCTCTAATTTGCTTTGTTCCGAAATGGTCATAATCTACATGTTTGTAATCGGTAACCTGCGGACAAGTGGTTATAGAATTTTAGTTCTTAACATTCTATTAATAGATTCAGAGTGGCAAAATTTTGAGCTTAACGTTTGTCTTTGAAGTGGGGCTGTGAAAGCCCAAAATACTCTAAGGAACGACAAACAAAGACCTGGCCCAGTTAAGGACAGAATTCCCCTTTACCGTGACCAAATTGCCCGAGGGGTTAACAACAACGATATGGTGGAAGGTCCCATCGGTGACGAGTAGGTTCCCTTCATTGTCTTGGGCAATCCCCTCGGGGTCTCCAAGAATTGAAATATTTGAGTAGCTTGCGACAACACTGCTTAAGTCTGGAGACCGAATTTGCACAGTGTCTGTCGATCCGCTCCAAATAACAGCGATGTTTCCATTGCTCATTTCTATGCAGCCAAGACCGTCCCCCGTTCCTGCAATTCCAGAGCTAGCGGTATATTCCTGTGTTCCACTCTCGTCGTAGAGTCTTACGGCGTCAGTGCCGTAAGAGCAAACTCCAAAGCCACCGCCGGATCTTCTAAAAATTCCACTTGGATTTGTCTGAATATTTGTGATCGGCCAACCGCCCGAGCCAATGCGGATGCCATCTTTTGTAAATCGTTCAATGTTGTTACTTTCTAAAATCAAAAAATCTCCTGACAATAGTTGGGTGAGATTTCTAATGGTTCCCGTGAGGTTTCCATTCGTAATGAAATTTCTTGAAGAGCCGTCAGTAAGAGATACGGCCATAACTCTATCAGCACCATCAACGGCGATAACAGCCTCATTTGTGACGGAGTTATAGGTGACTCCGAAGGGCGATTCTGCAGTGTTATCGAAATTGTATAAAAGCGCTTTGTAAAATCCATCGGAATCCAAAAGCAAAACAGAATCGCTGAGACCGTTTGATACGACGATGTCACCGCTCACTGCAAGGGGGGCTGACGAGGTGCCGGCTTCATCGGTTCCGTCAGAGCCTATCGAGCGAAGTTGCTGACCGCAAAAGCTTAAAGTCATAGCCATGATGATTCCTACTGAGCCGTTGAAGATTTTTGAAAAAACTTTCATCTTCTAGAACTCCAATGCCAGGCGAAAGGCCATCGCGTCTAGGTTTATTGTTGTAGAATTGTATTTGCTTCGAATAGAGCGGTAGGCGCCACTAAGGCGCAATTTTTTTGATCCTATTGGAAAAATCATTCCAGCTTCACCTTCGTAGCCCCAGGAAAAATTCATTTGATTAGACGGTGCACCGCTGGGAGGCGAGCTGAGTTTGTAAACGTTGGCGCCTGCGATCCCGTGTCCTGTAAAAATCGGGGAGAAAAAGCTGGAGTCTAGTGGACGAACAGAAAATCCGATTCGAACCTCTCCACCGAAGGTTGTTGTGGCGTAATTGCCAGTATTATAAAACATAAAATTTTGTCCGTAGACTCCGCCGATACCGTAGCTAATTCTGAAGGCGTTTTCTCCACCTTCTGCCGTCACGATGCCAGCGTATGAACTTCCCGTTGAAAAGCTATTGTCTTCTGGACCCGAGTGATAGTTGTAAGAAAACGCGAGCGAGGAGCTAGCATAACTAGAGGCGGTGCTTATTGAAACTAGAACTGCTACAATTACCGAACAGGCCCCATGACCTTTCCTAAAATTGGCAGCCTTGTTAGGCTTTCCCATAAAACCCTGTTCGGTTAATTGATTAAATTCATTTAGTTAAAATCACTCATAAAAAGCTGTGATCTTGCATTAATTCTTAACTGTGCGCGCGGAAGAGTTGCTAGAAATGCCGATGCTATTGAATATCAGCCACTTAGCGTGGGGGAGGTACTGACGCATCAAATAATTGAATGAAGTACTTACTTATTTGGAGAAATTTTGAGTCTTAGCAACTCTTCCGCACGCACAGTATAATTGCGACCTAAATTCTCGGTCTTTTCCACAGGTTGACCAAATTGGCCATGAGACAGGCCACTGTCATCTGACCGACGCCGCCTGGGACAGGTGAGTAAAATGACGCTTTTTCGTAGCAGGCGTGATCGACATCGCCGGTTAGGCCATTGGCATCACGATGGATTCCCACATCGACTATCACAACACCTTTTTTGATGTGCTCAGGTTTTAGCAAATGTTTCACCCCAGCTGCGGCGACAATGATGTCTGCATTGCGACTCAAATCGCTCCAGTCGCCGCTCTTTGAATGTGCCACACTTACAGTGGCACCCTCATGCATCATTAACTGAGCTGTTGGCATTCCGACGAGTCTTGATTTTCCTAAAATGAGAACACGTTTTCCAACAAGCCCTATGTTGTGAAAGTCTAGAAGCTTCATGATTCCATAGGCCGTCGCCGGAAGAGGCGCCGTCCAATTTTTGTGGGAAGATGCACCCGAACTTAGCATTCCTAGGTTTTGACTATGCAAACCATCCGCATCTTTGCTTGGAGGTATGAGCTCAAGGCAATGATGAACCCAGGAGGCAGATGAAATTTTTTCTTGGTCGAGTGGCAGCTGCACAATGAGCGCATCAATATTTTGATCTGCACAAAGTTCACGAATTTTATTTTCAATCTCCAGTTCACTAATATTTTTTGAAAGCGAAATGTGTTCCGACGAGGCTCCGATCTCTTTTGCAATTTTTATTTTTCTTTGAATGTAAGCTTTCGAAGCGGGGTTATCGCCAACTTGAAGGATGGCCAGACAGGGAGGGAAAGAAGATTCACCAATAACTTCTTTGAGGTTATTTAATAAATGTTGGGCACTTTTTTTTCCGTCAAGTAATTGTCCTGTCACATCAGCCATGGCTTTTTCAAACATGCCTTGCATGAAGGTGTCAAAGTTCAACTTTCTGACTCTTTTATGTTGGCATGAGCGTTGCTCCATACAGCATTGGAGAACTTATGGAATCAGGGCTAGTCACATCTTTGTCGGGAGCATTAGCGCAAAGCAGGCGTATAGAGACGCTTGCGAACAATGTCGCGAACACCGACACTCCGGGGTTCAAGTCCAGGGATTTGATCTTTGAGGAAATGCTTGAAGATGCCAAAGCCGTCGATACTCGTACCGATATTTCCCCTGGTCCCCTTAGAAAATCCGAGATCTTAGCTCGTCCAGCAAACGAAAATAGACCCGTCCTTCACGGACGAGATTTTGCCAATTTAAAACAAGGCGCCGTGCGGCAAACTAGCAATCCTCTTGATATCGCAATTCAGGGAAATGGTTTCATGGAGGTGCTAACTCCAAATGGCATTCGTTTGACGCGCGCTGGAAACTTGTCGCTCGATGACAAGGGGCAACTAGTAAATGCTGACGGTTTTTTGATATTGGGTGAGTCCAAATCGGCCAATGCTGCACAGGATCCTTCGAAGCGGGCTTTGCAAGTGGGGTCAGGCCGCTTGGAAATTAGTCAAGAAGGTGACGTTTATCGAGCCGTTGCTGGCGGGCATGAAAATGTTGGAAAACTAAGTTTGGTGCAAGTCGAAAATCCCGCGGCTCTAAAACCTGAAGGCAATTCATTATGGGAAGCGGGACAAGATGCTTTTCTAAAATACCCAAATCAAACAGCCGGGCGGGACCCATCATCAGTTGTGATTCCAGAGGAAGTCTTAACAAAAGCTAATCCACTTGGGCCAACGAATGTGAAACCTCAGGTACACCAAGGCATGTTGGAAGCCTCGAACGTTAATCCAGTAGGACAAATGACAAGTTTGATTGAGGCACATCGGCTCTTTGAACAAAATCTAAAAATTATGCAAAGTGTTGGAGAGATGACTGGGCGTCTTTCTGAAATTGGAAAATTTTAGGGGAGTGAATTGAAATGTCGATGCTAAATACGCTCAATACAGCTGCAACAGGGATGGATGCCCAGTCTAAGCAAATCGAAACGATTTCAAACAACTTGGCCAACGCGGATACAACCGGCTTTAAAAAATCGCGGACAGATTTTCAGGATTTACTATATCAAAACATCAAAGCGCCAGGCGCTGCAACTTCAGCAACGACTCAAAATCCAACGGGTGTTCAAATCGGTGCTGGTGTAAAAGTGATTGGTACCTCAAGAGATCATGAAGATGGAACTCTAAAACCAACGAGTCGGAAACTTGATATCGCCGTCGAGGGCATTGGCTTTTTGGCTATTCAAAAACCAAATGGAGAGCTAGCCTATACACGCGACGGAAGTTTGCGTGTTGGGCCTGAAGGACAACTTCAAAACGCAGATGGTTATGCTGTCGTTCCAGAAATTCAAATTCCAGAAAATACAAAAGACATCAATATTACTTTCGATGGACGTGTTCAGGTTCGTGACGAAGCAGGAGCTGTCAATGACCTTGGTCAATTGCAACTCACTTCATTTGCTAACGATGCAGGCCTACAGGCGGAAGGTGGTAATCTTTACAGCGCAACTCCTGCAAGCGGAGCTCCTATTCCGGGAACACCAACTGATGGTGGGCTAGGAAGAATTCATCAAGGCTACTTGGAGGCTTCAAATGTTAAGCCAGTTTCTGAGATGACCGACATGATTCGTTCTCAACGTGTCTATGAATTAAATTCTAAAATAATATCAACGGCGGATCAAATGATGAATTCGCTCAATAACATTAGGTAGTGACGGGCTAGTAGGAGAGGGCTGATTGTGAAAAAAATGTGGATTTTGTTGAGTTGTTTTTGGAGTTTTACAGCGTGGGCCGCCACATCTACTTCGCCGATTTCGGGTGCTAAATCTTCTTCATTGGAAGCTGAGTTTAGTGCTCAGCTTAAGGAACAATTGAGTCAGAGAATGAATCTTCAAAGTGATTTGTTTGATGTTGAAGTTTCAAATTTAATGATTGTTCCTCCAGTTTCTAACAATTCAAAAATAGAATTGTTAGAAATTTTTGCATTGGGATCTTCAGGATCGAGCAGAGTTGATGGGTTGCTAAGCATTCCAGCTAATATAAGAATCGATAGTAAGAGTATTGAAGAAGTGACTTTGTCGGGAGTTGTTAAAGTTACGGGACCAGTTTGGGTTGCGTCAGCTGCGTTGGTTCGAGATCAGGTCGTTAGTGAAGAATCAATAACCTTGACCAAGATGCCATGGTCAAGATTGCCATCAAATGCTTTTTTAACCTCACAAAGCGATCTTGTGGGACGAGCATTAAGGCGAAGCGTAAGTCGAGGTGGAATTTTGTATTCTGGAATTCTTAAAGGACGATCGGCCGTTAAGATTGGTGCCTCTGTGGTGCTAACGGTTCAATCCGGGCCAGGAGTCATGATTCGATCACGTGCCTTTGCGAAGGAAGCGGGAAGTGTCGGTGATTTCATAAAAGTCGAGCAACCTGAAACCAAAAAAATTCTACAGGCCGTCATTACTGGGCCAAATAAGGTCGAGGTTCAGCTATGAAGAAAAAAACAAAAATGATAAAAAACCTAAGCGCCGTATTTCTTTTCCTTCTTATTGGAGCTTGCTCCTCACTTTCCGATCTTAAAAAAATGGCTATGGGAGAATCTCAGGTTGAAGTTGAGGATGCGGAAAAGGGACGCTCTCCCGCCTCAGAAAAGAAAGGCTCAGTTGTTATTCAAAGTTCAGAATTTGATGGTGATTTAAAGACGGGTCCCATTGGGAGTGATTTAGGGCGGAATGAGTTCGGAGTCCCCAACAGTAGTGCTGGAAAAGATCCTTGGTACGGAACGGGGCCGGAAAATGAAGGGTCATTGTGGAACGGCGAAAGCCAAGACAATTTTTATTTTACTGTAAATACAAGTTTCAAGGTCGGCGACATACTTTATGTCATGGTTGAGCGTGATGTGAATGATACTTTGAATGCTAAAATTGCATCTTTGCTGGGGCAAAATGGAAAGAGTGTTCGAAATATTGCTGCAGAAGAGGCAAAAAAAGAAGTTGAAAGCGCTGTTGGAGACAAAGTTGCAACGGCTATTGGAAATAAAAAAATTGGTGAAGCGATTGGTCGTGACGTAGGACAGTCGGTTGAATCGTCTCTTAATTTGGAAGAAGAATATGTGAATCTAGATAAGATACCGGTTCGTGTTGTTGAATCTCTTGACCAAAGATTATTCAAAATTGCTGGCGATCGAAGAATCTTTATTCGTAATGCTCCCTATCGAATCGCTATGACGGGCAGAATTCGTCATGAAGATGTTTCGCCAGATGGTCAAATATCTTCAACCATGGTGCTTGATTCAGTTGTGGAGCTTACAAAATGACAATTGAAATTTATAAAAGTGAAGCCCGATCTTTGAGGGAAATTTTTCTTATCATTTTGGTAATTTTTCTTTCAATTTTTATAGTTGAGAGTACCTATGCATCTCGAGTCAAAGACATTGCCAGCATTAAAGGTGTTAGGGAAAACCAACTTTTGGGCTATGGTCTTGTGGTGGGTCTGCAGGGTACGGGAGATTCTAGTAAAGAATACACGGGATTGTCGATGGCACAGATGCTCAAACAATTGGGCGTGACTATCACACAAAAACAAATTGATTCTAAAAACGTGGCAGCCGTTGTTGTTACTGCAAAGCTTCCGCCTTTTGCGAGAGTAGGCCAGCAAATAGATGTGAGTGTCGCAAGCATTGGAGATGCTAAATCTTTACAGGGTGGAACGCTGCTAATGACGCCATTGCGCGGTGGAGATAAGGCGGTTTATGCCGTGGCCCAAGGCCCTATGCTCGTTGGCGGTTTTGGTGGATCATCTGGTGGGGCCTCATCTTCAAAGAATCATCCGACCGCTGGCATAGTGTCGAATGGTGCCATGGTCGAAAAAGAAGTTCCCTTAGATTTTTCAAATCGAAATGCGTTTAGACTTGCTCTTCACAATCCTGATTTTACAACGGCAGCTCGAGTGGCAAAGACAATCAACAGAGAACTCGGCGGACTTTTTGCGAGGGCAAGAGATTCTACAACGATTGATGTCATGGTTCCCTATGATTTTGAGGGAGGTGTTGTAGAAGTTTTAGCTCTCACTGAGCGGCTTGAAATTGAACCTGATAATGCCGCAAAAGTTGTTATCAATGAAAGAACGGGAACTGTCGTCATGGGTGATTCCGTAAGGCTCAATACAGTCGCCATTGCACACGGAAATTTAACATTAGAAATAAAGACTTTGGAGACGACCACAACTCGACCTGATGACAACCCAAAGAAAACCAATGGAACTGATCAAATTAATGACGGTGAAATCACTGAGACTGTCAAAGAAACTACAGTTCAGTTCGGTGAGTCCGGTGATAAACTGATACAAGTTCCCGCAGGAGCCACTCTTGGAGATGTGGTAAAGGGGCTTAATTCTCTGGGTGTTTCACCGAGAGATTTGATCTCAATACTGCAGGCACTGAAAGCACAAGGCGCTCTACAGGCTGAATTGGAGATACTGTGAAGCGTACTCGTGAAAGACAATGGCTAAGTCGCATAGGATGTGCGTTGAAGCAAAAGGATTGGGGAGTTTCTGGACTCGATCAAAAGGTTTTGAATTCCTCCCAGGGAACGCCAAAGCGAACGGACCGTGAATGCAGGATGCGTCACGCAACCGGGAGCTCCTCAATCCAATTTTTTCACCAATTTTTTCACCAATTTTTTCTCCAATTTTTCTTTTTGGCCATGATGGCGCTAGGTCTTCCTGGCGTCGCAATGGGGATGCAGGAAAATCATCCACTGCAAGATAAGGCCTCCATGAGTGAGCAATATCGTCAAGTTGGTGACGCCTATGAGTCCATGATGATGCAGCATTTTTATGGGCAATTAAAAGGGTCTCAAGATATTTGGACAGATAAAGATAGTCCTTTTGCTCCCTCTAACGGAGAAAAGATATTTCAATCAATGTATGACCAGCTCATTATGGAAAATGTTGCGAAACGTCGACCACTGGGGGTGTCAGATTTAGTGGTACAACAGCTCGAAGGAAAAGGTGGAGTTCGCACGCGGCCTCGTGTAAACTATAGTGAGTAGTTTGGCATTTAATTAAGAAGCCAGGAGGGCTTTATGGATATTTCAAAACTTGGTACTGATAAAATTCAACAAGAACGAACTGGCGAAGCACAAAAATCGAAAAAGGCGCAAGGTGCATTCCAGGAAAATTCTCAATCAAATGCTTCTCAGTCAAATGCTTCTCAATCAGCTTCGGCAACGTCTCAATCGGCAAAAGTAAATTGGTCACCAAAAGCAAAGCTTGCGCAAGAAGCTTTAGCCTTGGCAAAAGCAAGTCCTGATGTGCGAGCCGATAAAGTCGCAGCGCTTAAGGCCGCCATCGCGGATGGAACTTATAAGGTTGATTCCAAATCGCTCGCAGACAAAATGATCAGTAGTTCTTTGGAAGATGAGCTGCTTACTAGGAATGGATAGTTAGTTTAGAGAGATTAAACAGTATTTAAATTAGGGGAAATGAAATGGAAATGATTCAAACGCAAATGCCAAATCTCATGCAGAGACTTTGCGTGATCATTGAGCAAATGGAAGCGTTGTACGCGAGAGCTCTTCCGATTCTCGATCTCGAAAGAAAATCACTCATTTCTATGAACTTTGAGAGTCTTTACGAAGAAATGCGCGAGAAAGATGAAATTCTCGCTACGATTCGCAAGCTCGACAAAGAACGACTTAAAATTCAAGATCATTTTGCTTTGATTAATGGAGTTCCTGCCGCAAATATTTCTTTAAGATCTTTTGCGGAAAGCCTATTGGAAGGTTCTGAAGATGATCGCAAAATGGGGCGCAGAATGTTGCTCCTTCGAGAGCGCATTCAATTCTTGATTGAAGAAATTAAACTGAATGTTCGTAAAAATGAAAGATTTATTGAGAAAAGTGTCAGCAATCTAAGAGGGCTAGCCCAGGCAGTCACCGACTCTCTTGATACAGGACGTGAAAAACACAATGGACGTCAAAGTAAAAATGTAACTTACGGAAAAAATGCCAAAGTAAACAAAGTCCAACAACGCGCCGGAGCTATTGTCTCGGGCCAAGTTTAAGCAAGTCATGAGGGGGGGGAAATAAATGAGTATCAATCGCGTCCTCTCTCAGGGCAAAGGTGCGATGGCCGCCAATCAGTTAGGTTTGGCGACATCGTCACATAACATTGCGAACGCTAATACCAAGGGTTTTTCACGTCAGAGGGTAGACTTTGAAGCAAACTCACCTGTTACGAATGGGCAGCACCGTATAGGTGCGGGCGTCATTGTTGGAAAAGTTTCGCGAACGACCAATCATTTTGTTAACAAACGTATTGAAGATGAAAACTCAGATCTCGGAAAATTCGGTGCGCTAAACGAAACGTACGTTCAACTTGAAGCCGATCTTGGCTCCGAAGCCGAAGCTGGCGTTACAAATCGCATGACGAATTTCTTTAACGACCTTAGGTCTCTAGCGACGGAGCCTTCGTCGGTTCCCTTGCGCTCAGCCATTCGCGAAAGTGCGGAGTCTGTTGTTGGTCGATTTAAAAATATTTCAGACAACATCAATCTTCTGAAGGATGATTTTGACCGTCGGCTTGAATCATCTGTGATGGAAGTCAATTCCCTCACAAATAAAATTGCGGAACTCAACAAACGGATCGTTGACATTGAAGTCCATAAGGGATCCTATGCCAATGACGAACGCGACAACCGCGATTTAGCAGTCAGGGATCTCGCAAAAATTATACCCGTAGATATTGCAGATTTAGAAAATGGATCGATTGCCGTTTCTTCCAAAAGAATCGGTGTTCTTGTAGACATTTCTAGCAACTATGAACTTGCCGCTGTTCGAGAGGTTGATCCCATTCATAATTCAGCTGTGAGGATTCGTACGAAAGAGGCCGATGGATCTTTGGGAAAAGATGTCACAAGACATATTACAAATGGATCCATGGGGGGATTGCTTGAGTCTAGGGATAGGGTTCTTCCGACCATAAAGAATAGAATGGATACGCTAGCCTATGGTTTCGCAAATTCCATAAATAGTTTGCATCAAAAAGGTTATGGTCTTTCTGGGAAAACAGGTGTGGATTTTTTTAAACTTGATGGTGGCGTGCGAGATGCAGCCTCCCTTATCTCTGTTTCGGACGATGTTAAAAATGACTTAACAAAAATAGCTGCTGGAGAAACGGCTGGAGCCAAAGGCGACAACAGAAACCTACTTGCCATTGCCGATCTTCAAGATGCCAAAATTTTCGAGAATGGCGAAGCAAATTTTACAGACTATCTGTCGAGTATGATCGGAAATGTGGGCGTTGAGTCTAGATCTATTTCGGATTCACTAGATACTCAGGTCGGAGTTATGAATCAGCTTGAAACCTTACGTGAAGAATCCTCAGGAGTCTCACTTGATGAAGAGGCTGTTGATATGCTCAAATTTCAAAAGGCTTTTAATGCTAATGCTAAACTGATTCAGGTCGCAGATTCGATGATGGAAACAGTTTTGAGCTTGAAGAGGTTTTAGATGGCAAGAGTAACGGAAGGCTTATTGTACGATAAGGCCGACAGGGCCATGCATAGTACTCGGAGCAAAATGCTCAAACATCAGGAGCAGGCGATTTCGGGCAAGCGCATCAATCGGCCTTCAGATGATCCTCAGGGCATCATGCGAGCCATCGGCCTTAAGCAAAAGGTTTCTAGAAATGAACAAGCTCTTAAAAATATGGAGCTGGCCAATAGTTATTTAAGTGTGACGGATAGTTCTTTGGGGGAACTCACTGAGGTTCTTGCACGCGCCAAGGAATTGGCGGTGCAGATGAGCTCGAGTA
>JBGSZX010000007.1:0-39697 GCA_041750195.1 Bdellovibrionota bacterium
TAAAGCGTGATAGTTTTTCTTGGCTGAGCATGCTGTTCCTTTCGATAAAATTCTGCGTAGTAACAAAATCTTACCGATGAAACTGGCCTCTGCTCAGCACTTACTTAACGCACTACATCCCACCATCAACCGTGAAGAACCGTTGGTGACCTGAAGTTTGGCCCCTTTTGAACGAACCCCTTCGGTATTTTTTAGCCACCTGGCATCCAGCTCCTAGAACACTGAATTTAATTTTTAAACATAACCAATAGGCTTCGTAAGCCTACGAAAGAGGTCCCCATGATTCCCAATAAACTCATCGAAGCCGTCGTCATTTTCGTCTTTATGGCAGCTGCCGCAGGCCAGTTACCACGCCTCATCAAGACTGTGCAAATAGCGCAGTACAAGCTCCTCAAGGACTCCCAGGCGTCCAAGTGGCCGAAGGCTATGCTGCTACCAGTTCAAAAATAGCATCGCATTGGATATTTATTGTTTGGCAGAAAAACAAGCTTTGCGGCCTTCGCCAAAGGCTACCAGACGCAAAGCTCTCAATACTATTCGTCCTAGCCGTGAGGCTGGTACGGGGTAGTGACCTGGACAAAGCCTAAAACACAGAAAGACAATCCATAGACGGTCTCTTCGGGTTATCAATGTACTCACTAGGCGGAAACCCACATTGTTGTTGCTGTTATCCGGCGTATCGTTGTTACGATTAGCCGACCGCAAGTTCTGCGCGTTGTTGTTCCAACTGCCGCCACGTATGACGCGGTTCGAGCCTAATACGGTCACTACGCCACTGGATTCTACATATCGATTTTTCGTCGCATGCACAATGTATTTGCGTGATTGACGTGCCCATAAAGACTTTGAACGGAGCAGATCAACTGGTCTTCTGAAATTTGATTTTGACTCCTCGCCCGCTTAAGACTTTTCAACTTTTTTCTAAATCGAATCAGATTAGGCCGTTGCAACCGAATGAGGTTAGGGTAAATACGAAACCCAAGGAACGGCACCCCATCCGACACAGGTGCAATTTTTACGATCTTCTCCTTCAACTCTAACTTGAGTTCATCACGTAAAAAGACGCGAAGGTCCACCAAAAGTGCATGCAGGTATTCCTTGGAATCAGAGAAGCAAATAAAGTCGTCCATATACCGTACATAACCCCTAAGAGCCAAACGGTCCTTAATATGGTGATCCAAAACATCCAAATAAAAATTCGCAAAATTTTGACTCGTTAAGTTTCCAATCGGAATCCCCACACCCGGCGGATTGCCCGGAACCGAGTGTTCCACAATCAAATTTAAAAGGTCTAAAAATTTCTCATCGCCAATCACCCTTTGAAGGCGGGTCTTTAAAATATCATGGTCGATGCTATCAAAAAACTTTCTGATATCACATTTAAGGAAAAATCGATGTGATCGCGCGAACTCCTGGCAACGTCTCATTGCCATGTGCGTACCTTTGCCGCGTCTGCACGCAAAGCTATCGCCGATAAAGCGACGCTCAAATATTGGTTCCAATAAATTACAAATGGCATGATGAACAACTCGGTCACGAAAAGTTGAAGCACAAATTTTTCGCACCTTGGGCTCACGAACCTCAAATATATTAAATGGGCTTGGGCGATAGGTATTGGCGCAAAGCTCTTCCTGTATTTGAATGACTTCTTTTTCGAGATCAAAAATAAACCGAGCTACAGCTCGCTTTGAGCGTTTGCCTTTGGCAGCTCGTCTTCCGGCAAGAATCAGATTTTCAAAAGTCGTGAGCTTATCAAATAAATTTTTATGTCGCCTCACCTAAGTCTTCTCCTGCTGCTTTATCCAGCCGCCCACCATTCTCCCGGCATCATTGATATGATACATAGCCTGTTTATATCCAGCATGGGACAAAAATTTGTGCTCATACGAGATGCGCAGCAAAAGCCTTAACTTTTCGAGATTAAGATTCACATCTCTGAGTGAATTGACCTTGTTCCGACTGTATCTTGCGACGACCAGTAGCTCAACTGTATCGAGCGCGATATTCAGCATGCGATCAGTCACAGTGAATCGAATTTTCTTGGGGAACTTATCTACGGCGATGATGAGCCAGTTGAGAAACTCAAACCACTTTACGAAAACGGGAAGATCTTCAGTGGAATCTTTATTCTCCATTGCCGCTCGGTGCATTTGCGGTTGGTACTGTCGTCAAATTCAGAATTTCAAGGGAGTACCGTTCAAGCTTTTTACTACCCAAGCCATCGATTTTTGAAAGTTCCGCTAGTGACTGCGGACGCTGCTTTGCGATCACAGCCAGTTGCTTGTTGGTCAGAACAATATATGGCGGCACACCATCTTTCTTGCACCGACTTGACCTCCAGTCCCTCAACAAATTGAACAAACCCATGTCGGCTTCGCCGACGATTTCTTTCCAGTTAGTGTCGCCCGTCGGCTGACTTCCTGGGTGTGCCTCAGGTCGATAAGGGTAATATTTCACAACCAGGGTCAGGTACGGGATTTCGTTACGAACAAAAAGGTAGTCGCTAACGGAAATGATTTCTTTGTCTTTTAGAAATTCCCTTATCGGGGACTCGTTAAACTCACCCGTTAAGGAGTCAAAAGTGATCGTAAAAACCTTTATCAACAACTAAAACCCCCTGTCTTTAATATACCTGTTTATAAACATCATTAGTCTTTGTGCAACAGCTATTCTGTTGGAAATGCAAGATGGCGATTTTCACTTTGATAAAAAGAATTTTTTAAAGAAATTGGGAGCACACATCGCACGGCTCAGAAAAGCAAAAGGCTACAGCCAAGACCGCCTATGTTTGGAGGCCGGATTTGCCCGTGGAACTTTAAGCCGAATTGAGGCCGGTCTTGTTGATCCCCAAGCTTCAACGCTTGCTCGAATTGCTGAGACCATTGATATTCCTGCAAAGAAAATCTTTGATCTCTGATCAATGGATGCACTGCTTCAAATATCTAAAAAAAATTTCGTGCTTCGCAAGCCTACGGGAACTTCAGGCGGCCCTCCTTGAGGGCCTTACGCCTGAAGTCCACCTTCGGCTTGCTCTTGAAGACTTGGAGTAAAGGGAAAAAGGTTAAAAGAGCAAAGAATTACTTTGCCCTCACTAGGCGGAAACCCACATTGCCGATGCTGTAATCCGGCGCACCGAAGTGACGAAAAGCCGACCGCAAGTACTGCGCGAGGCCGTACCAACCGCCGCCACGTAGGACGCGGTTCGAGCCAGAAGTAGGACCTACTGGATCTGTTGTTGCACTACTAGAAAACAAATCGTATCTATCTTGAACCCATTCCCAAACATTGCCATGCATGTCGTAGAGTCCCCACGGGTTAGCAGCTTTACTCGCGACGTAATGTGTTTGATTATTTGAGTTCTCGGAATACCAAGCATAGGTTCCGAGCTGAGAGGGATTGTCGCCGAAAGAATATGCGGTTTGTGTACTTGCTCTAGCAGCGTATTCCCATTGGGCTTCAGTGGGAAGACTATATGTATACCCATCATTTGCGCGATTATTGTACTCAGTAATAAATTCTCGAATTTCGTTCCAAGAAACTCGCTCGACTGGCAAATCAGAACAAAGACCGACTCCATTAATTTCCATGTAGCTGTCAGGGCAATAGCTTTCCTCTTTGAAATAAGAGGGGTTCGAGCCTCTTACAACAACCCACTGAAGCTGAGTGACCTCTGTTGCGCCAATCTCAAAATCCTTACTCAAGGTTACGTTGTGTTGTCTCTCGTCAGAACTACGATTTGACTCACCACTAGGACTACCCATACTAAATGAACCGGCATGCAATGGGACAAATGCAGCTTGAGCTAAGTAAGGACGAACATAAGTGCGAAGAACACTGTATTCAATGCCGGTTCGATCAGCAGAATAACTACGAGTGTTCATCTGAGCACCGCCAATAACCTGGTCCACTAAATTATCAATAAGACGATTGATCTCCACGACAGTATTGCTGAATCCTTGCCCCTCAGCTACCTTTTGATTCAAGGCTGCGAGCTTTGCCTCAAGTTCATTCAGCAACCCAGGACTCGCATTGTCAGCACCATATGCCGTAATAAACGCTTTGAGCTGGTCGACGCTTTGTTGAGCTTCATCTCTTTGGCGAACTAAATCCTGAGCCGTTGGAGCCTGTTGTACGCCCTCATGATAGTCTTTGAGTTTTTGAACGTTAGCTGCGCTCAATGTATCGAAGTTCTCAACTCGCAAAGCAGCCTTGAGTCGGCTTTTAAATTCACTGACTGGTGTATTGCGAGCTCTTCCTTTCGGCCTACAATCACTTCTTTGACTGATTACAGTATAACTTTCGCATTCCTGAATAACGATGTTGTTACCATCTTTATAAAAAAGTATGACATCCCCGTCTGGGCCGACAATTGTTAAGTCGACATTTTGAAGGTATGGATTTTGACGGGTACTAACACTGGGTGTTCCTCTTGCCCCTGCCGATGCAATGTCGCGCATTTTCTTTTCGTATTTTTCAACGACTTGCGAAGACTTATTGTCTTGTTTTTTAGGCGCCGACGAACACGACACCAGCGCACCTATCGTGCAAAACACAAAAAGATATTTTCTCATGAGAATCCCCCTAAATTTCAATTCAAATTTAAACTACCTTAAGTATCGGGAAGTTACCGTATTTTGTTAACAAGATTTTTTGAGCACTGGCCCATGAGCTAAATACAAGAAGTTGATACCTACCCTTGCGCAAATACTAGACGTTAGTATGTACATCTAACCGCATGAAGACATTAAAGTCCGGCCTCTTTGCGGTACTTATAAAACGACCGAACCTTAAGGCTGGTCTTTTTCTCAAACAAAACAGCTTGCTCCTTCACCTTTATCCCACGGCGACTGAGGTCAACAACCAGCTTCAGTGGGTTCACTTTTTGAGCAGGGAGCATGTGCTCAAGCAGCCTTTGCCAGGTTTGCGGATGTGTTTTAGCAAGATCATAGCCTTTTCCCAACATACGAAAGTTGATGACCCCAACATTAGAATCCGTAAGTCGTGCGCACAGAAACCGCGCCACTTCGACTGCAACTTTACCGTTAGGGAATTTGACATTATTTTTCGCAGCCATAAGTAGAAGACTTTTCGCCTCCGTTGCAGTGATCTCTAGTTGCCAGACAAATCCCCTCGATTTGATCGCCTCTCCATCGGCTGTATTTGGAAACGAATTGCATATAACGACAAATTTTCCAGTAAACTCAAATTCAGGGACAGTTGCGCGGCCAGAGGTGGAGCCCCACTGCACAATTCGTTTACCACCGGCCCGTGACCATGTTGCGGCCTTCAGTATCGCCATCGAAGTTTGGTCATTAAAAATTCCAGCAGTATCATCAATCAAAATTGTTTCAGCGAAATTTTGCGCCAAAAAATTATAAAGATTCAGTGGCGTTGAGTAAGCACTTAAATTTGCCCACGAAATCCCTACAGCTTCAAGCGATGTCTGTACCGTCGTTGTCTTTCCTAAGCCTGGAGGCCCCTCCACGATCACAAGATGATATTCAGAACTCTCCAGCATGGCCTGAATGTACTGCTTGATGGCAATAAGATGATCCATACACTTCTCCGATTGTGCGCAGAAACTGCACTGTGCAGTAAAGCCGCCCTTGAGAGCAAGCAGAAAACTGCACTGTGCAGTTTTTGTGCATCGGAAGAAAACATGTCCATGGGGCCGTTGTGCTTGGCCATGAGCAGGAGACTGTAAAATATACCTGAACATCTCTTGAAAAATTCGACCTCCAAATTCTTGGAATGAATCGGAAATAGAAGTTTAGTGCTTAAGTTTCAATCATTTAGGCCGTCAATTCTCAAAATATCTCCAAAAAGTTGGAGCTTTCGAAGTTGCCGAGCGGACTAAACTAAACAACTATGATTTCGGAGAGTTAGTTTTTGTTTAACGGTTTGGGGACCGCTTCACTTCCAAGAATTTGCAGAATAAAAAAATTGAATTCACCGCCAAATAGCGGTTTTCGGGGCCCTGAGCAGGTTAATCCAACTAAATCGAAATGGATGGCATCTAGAGATCTGGCTTCATGTTTGCTTATACATCTATTCATCCCACGAACTGGGTAAGGAAGTACGATTATGAAGCCAACAATTCTTGCCATAGACAACGACCCTCTGGTGCTTAAGGCCCTAACCATTTTGTTTGGCGACAAAGAGCTAGATATAGTAACCGCTACATCTGGGCCCCAGGGAATTGCCCTGTTCAAGGAAAGCCCCGAGAAGTTTCCAATTGTTCTCTTGGACTACGACATGAAGGCTAATAATGGCGAAGGGATGTATGGCGACGAGGTCGCGCATGTATTGAAATCAATTTTAGATACGGTGCGAATCGTGATGGTTTCAGGAATGGAAGATGCCGAAGACGTTGTAAAAAACTGCCTCGCCGCTGGCGCCGAAAAATTCATCTGTAAAGGAATGGACTCATCCTATTTGCTATCAACGGTTGAAGCTATGCTCCTTGAAATACAAGATACAGACACTCAGGAAACTGAGTCAGAGCGCCGTCATAAAGTCTCACGAGTTCTTAAAATGGTTGGCCACTCACGAGAGCTTGCGAAATTAGCAGAGCTAATTTCTAGATTTTCAAACTTTGATGAGCCCGTCTTAATTCAAGGTGAATCAGGAGTTGGAAAAGAATGCATCGCGCGGGCCGTGCATGAAAATTCACTCCGAAAGGGAAAGCCATTTGTTGCCATCAACTGTGCGGCGTTTGGCAAAGATGTTTTGGAAAGCGAATTGTTTGGGCACGAGCGCGGGTCCTTCACCGGAGCGGTTTCAAAAAAGATTGGACTTTTTGAACAAGCAAATAGTGGCACAATTTTCTTAGACGAAATTGGTGATATGCCGCTCGACCTACAAGTAAAAATCTTGCGGGCATTGCAAGAAAAGACAATTCAGCCCGTTGGCGGCACGCCGAAAAAAATTGATTTCCGAGTTGTCGCAGCCACACATTGCAATTTGAAGCTCATGGCCGAACAAAACAGGTTCCGCCAGGATCTTTACTATCGCCTGAAGTACCTAACAGTCGAAGTGCCTCCGCTTCGTGAACGCCCCGAAGATATCGAACCGTTGGTTCGTCATTTTATATCGCAAATGGAGTCCAAGACGACTCAGAAGAAAAGCATTTCCGACGGAGCTTTGCGGAAACTAAAAAGTTATTGCTGGCCTGGAAATGTGCGGGCGCTTGAAGCCGTGGTAAAAAAGCCTATGTACTCGCAGACGAAAAGATCACTCCCAAAACTCTGGAGGGTGAACTAACAGATGTCGCACTTTCTGGCGTACAGGAGCTGATCGAAAAAGGCGACATAATGACTTTTCAACAATTCACAATCATGACTGCGGATCTGGAGAGAAAATTATTTGATCGCGCTCTGGAGCTGGGCGGAACCAAGACCGGAGCGGCCGCCTTACTTGGAATGAATCACAATACAATGAACTACCGGCGCCAGCTTCTTGAGATGGATAAAAAAGGTACTCCGCTACGAAAGGTAGTAGCCGAGTGATCAATGTTTAGCAGGCTTTTGAAAGTAGAAGGTAATAATGAAAAACAAACAAGGGGAAAGTAAGATGAAAATAAAAAAATGGATAGCAGTAGTTTCAGTTTGCGCTTTTGGACAATTCGCATTTGCGCAAGCCCAAACCAATCAAGAGGACGTTACAATTCAGCCTGGAGTCTACTATCAGTTCACTAGATCTGTGGCCGCCCAGCTTAAGTTGGACTACGACGCAGTTCTTACGATTTCAAGACTGAACGACGGTGAGAACTTGGTTGTAAAAAAAGATGAAGTGGACGGAGAAATCGACTTGTCGATTTTTGACAATGCGCAGTTCGCCTCGGCTCGCATGGATATCCTCTCGAAGTAATATGACTTTAAGAGAAACAACCCTCGATACGATCCAGCAAGGAGGCTGGGTTTTTGAGATTCTTGGACATAAGTTCTGCTCTGCCCTTTCGCGACGGGTGCAGATAAGCGTTAACGACGATGCAGCCGCTCTGAGTAAGCTGACGCCAATGGAGCTAACGATGTTGGCTTATCATCTGGTCGATGAAAATCGCTGGCAAGGTTTTCATAAAAATTCGAGGGAATTCCAGCCATCTCTATTGAGCACTGGTAATCAGGCAATGTTGAAGAAAGTGGCGCAGAGGGTCCAAGAAGACACTGAGCCGATGAATTTTTGCGAGCCGGACTTCGCATTGATTTCTGAAGCAGAAGAATTGCTGTCCTTTTACGCGCCGACAACATCCGTACATCTTAAAAAATGGATTAGTGGCTACTGCAAGCTGGATAATGCAACATTTCGGTCGGCTTCACTTCCTCACGCATTCGGGTGCATTTTTTTCGGGGATGGCCTGTGGGAATCGACACCAGCTCAAGCCGCTGTCTCGATTGTTCATGAAATGGCCCATCAAGAGCTGTTTCTGATAAATTTAGTAGATCGCCTCGTCCTTGGTGAAGCAGACTTCAAATTAGTTCATGCTCCACTGCAAGGCCGTCTACGTCCAACAATTGGTCGGATCCACTCACTGCATGCACTTTATCGAATGATAGAATTTGAGCGTGTTGTTGGTATTGATCATAGTCGTCATGTCGAACAATTGCTCGCAACCGCTCAAACTTTCGGACCAAATGATCTGACTGCTTTTGGCCTGAGTCTTGTAAATGCAGTGGTCAAAAGAACTCTCCCCACGATCGACTTAAAGGTTGCGGTGAGCTTATGAAAAAGTATCTAATTTATTTTCTAGCATTGATTTTTCCAGGAGTTTTTATGTCAGAATCCAGTTTCGCAACTACAAGCATTCCAAAATTTGGATACGTACCCGTGAACTTTCCTAGGGATATTGTAAAAGTAAATACATTTCCCGAGCACATACTCCTTGGTCAAATTTTGGAGCCATTGGTGGACGCAGATAGGTTTGGCAGCATCACTCGCGGTGTTGCGGAAAGTTGGATTATTTCTCCAGATGGAAAATCTATCACATTCAAAATTGCGAGTGGCCAGGTATTCTCAAATGGACAAGCCATCAGTTCCAAGGATGTGAAGTACAGTCTCGACCGGCATTTGAACGAAAAAACTCAGTCGAGCAATTTTCTGAAAGCAGTCAAGGACGTGACTACGAATGGCAACGATGAGGTGGTCGTAAAATTGAACGAGCCAAACGTAGCTATTCTTAAAGCACTTACAAGGGATCATCTTGGAGTTGTCCCGGCGGAATGGAAGTTCGATTCAAATTTAGATGAGCCCATTGTTGGTTCTGGCGCATATAGACTCATTCGGAAACATTCCAAATGGTATTTAACAAAAAATAGTCGCAATTTGAAATCAAGTTCTGATGCGATCTCTGACTGGGAGCTAGTTTTCTTTAAAAATGAAAAAATGGAAATCCCCGACGGTGAAATTCCGGACTATGTCCCCATGGCTACCCAGGAGGTTTTTAAAGACCTCAAAGCAATTTCAGATAAAAAACATATTCCTCTAGAAGTTAAAGAGCAACTGAGCTTTGCCCAAACGTCAATGTGGTGGCACCCACACGGAAGAAACTTTCGGTCGAACGAAATAAAAAAACGCACCATGCGATTCCTCGACGAACTCGTAGGCTTAAAAGCACATGAGGCAAAATTTCAGAGAGCAACGGGAATTGTTCCTGTCGGCGTGGCAGGTTCTCTTCAAGATCCAGTTAAGTTTGAGGCTAGCATCCCCGCTACCGACAACACCGAGAAAACCAAAATCAGTATTGCGGGCTTAGGCCCAAATTTCGATTTCATGTTTAAGGGAAGCGAGGCAAAAACGCTCGCTACAAAATACGGCCTAGAAATCGATTTCTATAATTTTACTGCATTGGAACTTGATACATTGAAGACCAAAAAGCCGGATGTAGTAATGGCGGCATGGGCCGGTGGATTCAATGACCCAGAAGGTTTTTTGCCTCTGTTAAATGTTATATTAGGAGTAGATTTTGTCGAATATCTTGAAAACCTGCGCCCACTCTATCAATCAGCTCGCATTGAGCAGGATTGGACGAAGCGAACCGAGCTATTCAAACAATTTAACGAGAAGCTGGTTCGGGAAATGAGAATGGTTCCGGGCTGGAAGATTGAGATGTATTCACTGGCGAAGCATGGCTTAACTGAGGAAAAAGTTGGATTCAGGTATACGCCAAGGCTCATTAACGTTAAACGAACCAATTAGTGGTGTGTTGTGAGTCGATTGCCGATCAAACTTTCATTTAATCAATTTTTTGGAGTTATCGTTTTATCGGTAATCTTGGCCTCATCGGGGATAGCAACTGCTGTTCATATTCTCCACGGCTTTAGGGAGACCAAGACCGAAAGAGAGACGTCTCAACAAGTAGTCGCTAACCTCCTAGTTGATTCGTTGCGAGCACCGTTGATTCAGGGCAGTTTTATTGAAGCAAAACTCCGAGCAAATCCCTCTAAGCCGATTCCTCGCGTGACGTGCGTCTCGATCAAAGTAAAAAATGAACAAGTTGCCTCATGCGATCAAGGCATCGCAGCCGCAAAGGAAGTCTATAGCGTAGTTGATTACGTCTACTTTGATGAGGGTAAAACTCAGATCGCTGCTGAAGTGCAAACTTACTTTAACAACTCGGACATCTATGCAGCAGTAAAATCAAAAATACTTTTTGCCGTGGTATTAAATCTAATACTTGCGCTAATTGTGACCGCTATCCTTCTAGCAGCGAGCGCAGTCTTGCGTGGTGAGTTGAATTCGGTTCTTAGCGAGTGTACGGATTCAAGGGTTCGGAAATCTCTGTCTAAGAATATTTTTTCGATTTATGAATTTTCATTTCTGCGAGATCAAATGATAACCCACATGGCTGCTGCACAAGACAATGCGGAAACCAGAGCGGCGGGTGATATTGCTCGCCAAGTGAAACATGATATTAGGTCACCGCTGGCTGCGCTTAACAATATCGCCCTCTCGATTTCAAAAAATCTGACAGAAAATCAACGAGAGGTACTTTTTGGTGTCATCCAAAGCATCGTAGATATAGCGAATGATGTGACTCAGAAGCGTCCCAAGCAAAGATCGAAGAAGGCGCCGGCCACCTCTCGTGTGCAGATTCCTCCCATTGAAATTGAAGGCATTGTGCGATCACTGGTTGCTGAGAAAGAGATTGAATCTAACCGAAAGGGATCTGTCTTCTTTGAGGTGCGCTCGGATCATGGGCGCGACCCACTTTTTACTAATGTTTGTCCCACAAAATTGAAGCGCTCACTTTCAAATGTATTAAATAACTCGATTGATGCCATGCCCGACGGTGGTTGTATCACTATCGATGTGAAGCAGACCTCGAAGAATGCCATCATTTCAATCGTTGACACCGGTGTAGGAATTCAACCCGACTTACTTCCAAGTCTTGGGCAAAAGGGGAAAACGGTCGGGAAAACTGGTGGCTCTGGACTCGGTCTATACTACGCCAACAAGTGCGTAAATGAAGTCGGTGGCAGCCTCACAGTTTACTCTGACGGGATTAGTGGTACTTCGGTAGTCTTTGAGTTTCCGCTCGGCTCGCTGCCCTCTAGCCATGTACAGAGCGACATCACTGGCCAAGCGGCATCTACCTAACATCTACCCGTCATACCTTTTCGATAGAGACCTCCAAGAAACTGGAGCACTTGCAGATTTCCGTAGCCGCGATAACTAAATGAGTTTACAAGACAATTCGTTTTTGCCTTCCAGATTTTTGCAGAAGCGTGCATTGCATTTCCTTCGCGAAAATTCACGCTGAATTATAATCCTATTTAATTTCAAATAGTTATCGTTTGCATCGCGGCTGCCGCAACTACGGCACGTTCCGTGAAATGTAATCCGCCATGAGATGAATGGTTCATCTCTGATGGAGATGACAAAATGAAAAACGTTATTAGCAATTCTACGTGGAGCCTAAAGTGGTCGCCACCTGAGTCGAATAAGGCAGAACAAGAAGGCAAAAAAATTTGGCGAAGCGCTGTCGGCTTTCTAGTCGCAGCTTGGAATACAGTTCTCTTGCCAATGGTGAGTGTCTTCATGCGACAAGACGACGGATTGGAACAATGGAGGCGTCTTGAATTTAACAAGCCCCTGTCAAAAGGGAATCGCAACAAGGAGGGAAAATGAAATTTACCAAGCCAGCAGCTTTTACGTATGAACAAATTGAAAAACTTCGTGAGGCCATGAACTACCTATCGCCAAAACAGAGGAGTGTTCTCTATATGCGATTTTGGGATAACATGACCATCAACGAGATTTCTCGACAAATCGGCCAGACCTGGAAGATGACCGATGCGTTAATCGATTCAGCAGTTAACCATTTGAGAATTCGCATTTTATATCCTGCTCTTGCCGAAGACGAAAATCTCAAAGCCGAGATTTTGCAATTTAAAACAAGAACAGCAGTAGCCGCCTAACCAAATAAACAAAGTAACAATTTTAACAAAAGGAGTTTTTCCTATGGAAAAGCAAACGAACACTCATGCCAAAAATGACCAGTCAAATCAGTATTTCCGCTTTCAGGTATTTCAAGGCGAAAAAGACGGAGCTGAGAAAATTAAAAAGACCAAAAGCGTTGGGATGGCCTACTTAAAATCCGGCCAAAATATCTACACGCTGAGGCTTTGGACATTTTCTTGGGATCGCTACTACATTCTGCCGAATAAAAATGATTCGACAAAGTATCTCGTGATGACGAGAGAGCCTAACAAGAACCCCTCGGCTAAGAATAAATATTTTTGGAACATCGTTGGAAACGGATCTGTCGATTCCACGCAAGGAGTGATCCAGATTGAATTCGATTTATTGAGTAAGCCTATCTACATGAACATCCACCCCGAGTCTTCGGCGTTTTCGGTAAGTTTGCCGGAGCCCGATGCTCTCATTGATGCCGCGTAGATAAATATCCGATTGCGCATCCATTTGAGCTACTTCGATTTACTTCGTAAGGAGTGCAAATGAAGCACAAAAATAGTTTTTTAATTTTAGGATTATGCGTTTTGACGATGATGCTTTTACCAGATCTTGCCCACGCGGGACTTGAATCTAGCTTGGTCGGGATTAAGACGAAGCTCACAGGAGTAATCCTGCCGCTTCTTTCTGTGATCGGGATTGCGATTGCCGCAATTTCGTTTTTCACGGGCAACCCCCAGGCCAAGCAGCACATCGTCTACGCAGTTTTGGGTTGTATGTTCGGCTTTGGTGCACAGGCCATCGTGGACTTTATCGCCCAAACTGTTCGCTAACCACGGGAGGTCACGATGGACGACGAAGGTTTAATGACGAGTAAGGTCCCGAGGGCACTGGAGATGAAATCAAAGTTGTTCGGCTATGAGCTACCGGACTTACTTTTGATTTTTATGAACCTTGCGCTCACGAATCTTGTGTTTGGCACCTCGTCCTTCCGCTATCCGCTGGTGTGGGGAACAACGCTTTTCTTAGCGTTGTTCCTCTTCTTTGCGAAGCGTGGGAGACCCGACAATTATCTGCAACATCTAATTGAGCACTATGTGCGTCCCGTGTATTTCGCGGCGGGACGAGGCGACAAAATTTACCGGCGATTTGTAAGGAATAAAAAATGAGTAAGAAGCAAAAAGACGCAAGTCTTGCCGAAAATCTCCCATACTGGGATTTTGTTGATGGCCCAAAGGCTCACGCCGTTCTATTTGACGGCTCCCTTGTTGGGGGCCTTCGCGTTGGTCTTATTGACGTTGAGTGTTTTGATGAGAGCGAAACCAATCACTTCACAATGGGGCTACGTTCTGCGCTTAATTCCGTTTCTGAGGGAACGTCTTTGCAATTTGTGCTTGGGGTTCGATCTGATTTTTCAGACGTGCTCGAAAAGCATAAAGCTGGAAAAGCTGAAAACATTCACCCGCTCGTGAAAAGCATTGCGGACTTTAGGGAGAAATCTCTGTCTGCCGCGATGGATTCAGGCGAGTTGTATCGGCCAGAGCTTTTTGTCTATGTGCGCACTCCGGTAGTAGACGCGAAGAAAGTGAGCATTTTTAAAAAGAAGGAACTATTTTCTGATGAATCAGCGAAAGCGTATCAAGACACCCTAGAAGTTTTAGGTCAGAACATCGAGACATTAGTTTCTTCGTTTGAGGGGTTGGGCCTTTCGTGCAAAGAGCTAGGAAGAGATGAAATTTTGTCGAACGTGTATGAATTCCTAAATCCCAGGCGGTCAAAGTCTGAGCCCGTCCCACAGGTGAAGACTTTTATTGAGCCAGACATTGAAAAAGATGTTTTGGATGAAGTCGAGTGGCTCGCTGCGCAGTCGCCGCGAGAGCAGCTCGTATTTGGCGATTTGATGCTTGGCTTTGAACAATTTAGTCTCGATGGTTTTTACCACCGTGTGATTACTCTTAAAACCTTACCTGAGATGACTTTTGCCGGACAGCTCGCAAGTTTCCTGCGCCTGCCATTCCACTATGACTTGATTTTATCTCTTGATGTACCTCCGCAGTCCTCTGAAATGTCAAAGCTCCAGCAGAAGAGAAAAATGGCGCACTCGATGGCCGTCACCTCGGGCGGCAAGGCTAGTGACCTTGAGAGTGAGTCAAAACTCTCGTCCACCGAGGAATTGATTCGAGAACTTTTGAACACGGGTCAGCGCATCTACGCCGTTCAAATGAGTATCGTGCTGAAGGCCGAGGCCACAGTTGATGGCACAAAGAAGCTCAACCGCGAGGTGCGTGAAGTGCTATCGCGCTTCCGTGCTCTCCAGGGTGCTGAGGGTTTAGAGGAAGGCGTTGGGGCTTGGAAGATTTTAAAAGGTAATCTTCCAGCGGCCCCAATTAGCTTAGAGCGAGCTAGAAAGATGAAAACGAAAAATCTCGCTGATTTTCTGCCGGTCTATGGTCCCCGCGAGGGTGATCTTGACCCAGCAGTGATTTTTCGTAATCGCATGAACGGACTTGTGAGTTACAACCCGTTTGATTCAGGACTACCTAACTACAACTGTCTGGTAACGGGCTCAAGTGGCGCTGGCAAAAGTTTCTTGAACAACTGCATTCTTATGCAGGAGCTTGCGAGAAACATGCGAGTGTTCATTATAGACATCGGTGGCTCATACAAAAAGCTCACCGAAGCACTTGGTGGTCAGTACCTTGAAATCAATTTGTCTGATAACTACCGGATCAATCCGTTTGATATTCCAAACCCAAAGGAAGAACCGAGTAATCAAAAATTGAAATCGCTACTTGCTTGCATCGAAAGCATGGTGAGCGAAGACGAGAAGGCAAAGCTACCAAAGCTTGATCGCGCACTTCTGGAGCGAGCGATTATCGAGCTGTATAAAAGCCGCAGGGCTAAGGGCGAAGTGCCGATGATGAGCGACCTTGCCCGATACCTTTCTGCGTTTGAAGAAGACTCGATGAAGGCAGTTTCAAAAATGCTTTACCTCTGGACTGGCGAGCGTCCCTACGGGCGTTTACTTGATGGGCCAGGGAGCTTGAGAACCGATGCCCAGATTTGTACCTTCGATTTGAAGGGGCTATCGGCGTATCCAGACCTGCAAAGCGTGATGATTCTGATTTTGACCGACTTCATTTTGGGCCAGGTTGAGGGAGATCGCTCAATGCGGAAGCGGATCATTCTCGATGAGGCCTGGGAGCTATTAAAATCGAACGCCGCCGCGTCGTTCATGGAATATTGCGCTCGAACCCTTCGCAAAACGGGCTCTGGTATCACGTTCATTACCCAAGGGGTTGAAGAGATCGTGGCAAGCCCCATTGGGCCTGCCATTTTGAACAATACTGCGACTAAGTTTGTGATGCTCCAGCGCGGAGACTCGGAAATTCTGCGCGATACGCTGAAACTCAATACCCAAGAGCTTGGCCTTATTCACTCCCTTGGGCAAAAGAAGGGTGAATTCTCCGAAGGATTTATGATCGAAGGCGATCACCGCCAGGTGATCCGCATTTATCCAAGTCCTTTTGAGTATTGGCTCTCTACTTCGGATGCACAGGACAATTTGTATTTGTCCGAACTGCGCAGCCAAGGACTAGACCTCGTAAAAGCAATTGAGAAGGCAGCCGGTGTGTATCCGAACGGCGTGTCTGTAGGCCGCGCGAAAGGTTCCGCATGAAGAAATTTAGAAAAATGCTGGTGATTGGACTAATGAGCCTTTGCCTCGTTGTTCCAAAGCCCGCGAAGGCAGATCTATTTGGTGGAGACGTTGCAGTGCTTGTGCAGATATTGGCAAACGCTATTCAGCAGCTAGCGCAGCTTCAACAGCTACTTTCCACGGGCAGCGATACGCTTGGGTTATTGAGGGAAATTAATCAAGGGATCAGAGAGGGATTGACCGTCCTTCAAATGATTAACCCCAAATTTAATCCAGGGATTTATGGAAATCTTGAGACGGCAGATAAGGTGCTGGGCATCATCAACGACCTGTACGGGAAAATTCCGCAAACCGCAGAAGTGAGGCTCCAACAGGCGCAGGATCAGTCCGCATCTGAAAGCATCGCTATGAACGGGCCGATGTTTCAGTTTGCGGATCAGGCCGATGAAGAAAGCAAAAGAATTTTTGAGCATTCACAGAGCGTGAGTCCGCAGGGAGCTGCGAAACTCACGGCGCAGTCGATCGCGGTTTTAATTGGCGTGTCTACTCAAGTGCTGAGAAGTAATTCGATGATCTTAAAGGCGATGGGTGAAAACATGGCACTTCAAAATCGAAAAGAAAAATTGCAATCAGCTCAATTTAAAAACCAATACGACGGCCTCTCTCAAGGGATTGGATCTTTACCAAAAGAAACCAAGCTTGGAAGTCTTAAATCAGGAGAATAGAGAATGCCAGATTTCAATTTAATGGGCTCCGTGATGCGTGACCTGCATCAGGAGTTTGTACGAATCTACTACTTGATGCTCCCTGTGTTTTTCTGTCTCTCCGTCACAGTGACGTGGGTCAGATCACCGCATGGGAGTATTGATTTTATTGACGTTCTTAAACGCGCGATTATTTCAACTCTTCTATTAGCGGCTTTTCCAGAAATCAGTCAGTCGATTATTTTTGTGGCAGATGGAATTGCTGAGAGAATAGACCAAGTGAATAACCTAGATGCCGTGATCCGAATGGCCCAGGAAAAAAGTCAGAGCTATTCTTTCTCGGCTTCAAGTCTGCTTTTGCAGTTCAATGATTTGATCGTGGCAGTGCTCGCATTCTTGAGTTTTCTAATTTTGTATATCGCAAGATATATTACGATTGCCATGTACCACTTCTACTGGGTGTTTTACATAGTGTCGGCCCCACTGCTGCTGCTATTTAATTTATTTCCGGCAACCGGAAACATTACGGCCAATCTATTTCGAGGAATGATCGAGGTGGCTTCGTGGAAAATTGTGTGGGCGATCTTAGGAGCCATGCTTGCGTCGTTGTCATTTGGCGATGCCTACCGAGCGGAAGGCAGTTACATCGTTATCATTGTAATGAACTTTGTGATTGCAGTTGCGATGCTCGCAACACCGCTTCTCGTGAAATCCCTAGCAAGCCAAGGGGCGCAGGCCATCTCATCAAGCCTTGGTCAGTCGGCAGTGGCTGCGATGGCAGCGGTACCTACGAAGGGGCTCTCTTATGCGGCTAAAGGAAAAATGGCCGTGTACAGCTCTAGAAACTACGTCGGTGGAAAAATTGCGAACTATCAAGCTGAGAAGAAAAAACGTCAGGATATGTATCGTTATTAAAAAAGGAAATTTATGAATCAATCTATTCAGCTAAAAATGAAGAAGCTTCCCAAGGCACTTGGCGAGCTTACCCACTCGAATCAATTTTTGAAAATGTCGGCCTTTAGTTCCTATTTGCTCTGTGGTCTTCTGATTACCCTTTTGTTCTATCAGGCCATTAAGCCAACGGCAGTCATCACGCTTGCGCCAGATGCTTCCGTCTATCAAAATATTGACGCGCCAAAACCTGAGAATGAGATTAGACAGGCTGTGAAAGAATATCTGGAGCGAAGATACCAATGGGAGCCTAAGACCGTTGTAAAGCAGCTTCAGGCCGCACAGATTTTTATTCTCCCATCTACTCGGAAAACATTTGAATCCTCGATGGCAAACGTTGCCCGATTTTCTACTGAAAAACTGGTTTCGCAGCGAGTTTATCCAGAGAAGATCCTGGTCAATTTGGAAAAACGAGTTGTTTCCATCCTTGGTGATCGGATCACTTCAATTCAAGGACTAAAAGCCGCTGGCGATTTGAAGCTTGAGCTTCAATTTGATTTTGGCCCAAGGACCCTCACAAACCCTTGGGGCGTTTATATCTCTAAAGAGAGAGAAGAAAACTAGAATGTTTGCGCAATTTATTGAGACGTAAAACAAAAAACTCTACCACGAGGTTTTATGCTCTCCATTTTATTATATACGATTTTCGCGTTTTACGAGCCAGCGAAGGCTTTTGCGGACACAAGAGTCCGAAAAATTGAGCTTCAGCGAGATCAAATTGTGACGGTAAAAACTGCCGTCGGAATCGCAACGATTATCCAAGTGCCCGAACGCCCCAACAGCATTGTTGTGGGCGATCAGGCGGGGTTTAAAGTTGAATATCTCGATCAGGCTATTACGATTAAGCCCCTTCACGGAGGGGCTAGGAGTAATTTATATATTTACACCGACTATCGGCGTTTCAACGTGCAGCTCGTAACCACGGGCGAATCGTTGGCTGACTATGTGGTGTACCTAGAGAACCCGAAAGAAAAAATTAAAAGCTCTCCGATTGCTTGGATGAAATACCGAAACCACTTGAAAGTTGACAGACTCACTCTTGAGACAAAACGTTTGGCTAAAACCAAAGACGGCGTTTTGTTGATTGAATTTGAAGTAAGTTCTGCCATCAAAGAAAAATTTAAGCCCGAATGGATTTGGCTTACTCAAAGCGGCGTCACACGGCCAATTCATAGCTTAGTGATTTCAAGTCAGGAGTTGGGTCCGCAGCGTCCAGTTCAAGGGATGATGCAGATTTTAGGGAGCGACGCTTCAGAGACGGAGCCAATGCGAATTGAATTGAGGAGAAAGAAAAGTTCTTATCTCACTCTGCCCAAAGTGAACGCATGGAAGTAGCAGCAAAGCCAGTTTTGAAGGAGAGGTTGTCGAATATTTTCTTCAAAGAAAAATTATATTTTTTGAATCGACGAGAGATCAATTGGAAATCGATTAAAAAGTGCGCGTTGCTTGCCGTTGTGTTCGGAGTAATAGTTTTGCTTTTTTTGCCAAACACACCGCCCGATCAAGGATCATTCCATGAGAGGGCTGATGCCGGATCAACAGCGAATGCAAGCCCACCTACGGGAAATAGCGCAACACAAGATGCGATCAATCAGATGCAGGGAGCCGGTGGTGGGCGAACGGTCCCTCGCTCGCTTGATGGGCTCTATATTGGCGGCGTGGGCGGAGGCGGATCAGCAGGCGGCACAGAGGATAGAACCGGAACTATGATTCTCGCGAGAGGTGGTTTGGATGGGAAAACTCAAATCCCACCTGGCAGTAGGCTGTCTGTTCGTCTCTATGAGAAAGCCATCGTTGCAAATCAAGGTATGCCGGTGATCGGCGTTGTCACTCGCGACTATGTTCACGATGACGCGGTAGCTATTCCCCAGGGATCTAAGCTCTTTGGTGAAGTGTCCTATGACGATGGTGGTGATCGCGCCAAGGTGGACTGGCACTCAGTGCAGTTTCCCGATGGCAGAGAGCGACAACTCTCGGCCATCGGTGTTGGCACTGACGGGCAAGTCGGAGTGAGTGGAAACGTTCATTCCAACGCGGTTAAAAACACAGTTGGTCAAACCCTCACGCGTTTCATAGGGGCCTATGCAGAGGGCTCCATGCAACGCGGAGCTTTGGGCGGTCAACAAGGCGGTAATGATAATGGTTGGAAAAACGCCATTGCAGATACCGCGAAAGACCGAGCGGCATCTATGGCTGAGGGCCTTAAGAAAGAGAAAAAATGGATTGAGATTTCAAACAGCACAGAATTCTACGCTGTTTTCACAACAAGTTTTGCATTTAGAGATCCCGGAGCAACTTATGGCAGATAAAAAGGAAGAAAAATCCCAGGTCAGCGATCAAACGCTGATCTGGGGCGCTGGAATATTTTTTGGCGCTCTTATCATTAATAAAATTTATGAGTTTATGAATATTTGGATCAGGCAACCCAAGCACCAAATGATTCTTGTTGGAATCATCGTGGCTCTACTGACCCCACTCTTTTATTTGATAGCGCGGAAGCGAGAGAAATATGTTTCGAAGCGCGATCAGGAAAAAGCCGTGATCGGAAAAGCCGAAGGTTCAGTGTTTTGCGGCGTAGCGGACAAACGCGAAGAAGTTCACATCAAACCCAAGCAGCGTTCTATGCACACCCAAGTGATTGGGACTACGAACGCCGGCAAAACGGAATCCGTGATCTTGCCCTGGGCCATTCAAGATATGGAGCAAGGGCGCGGCTTAGTTTTAATTGATGGAAAATCAGACCGGAACCTCCTAGACAAGCTCTGGGCTTATGCCGTTAGGCACAAGCGGGAAAAAGACTTCCGTCTTTTTTCGCTCAGTAGCATTGACGAGTCCCATCAGTTTAATCCGCTGATAGGCGGCTCACCTGAAGAAATCTCAGAGCGAGTTTTTAACTCCTTTGATTTTGAAAATGAGTATTACCGAAGTGTACAGTTTGAGATATTTTCCCAAGTGATGCGGATTTTTGCGGAAGCCGGTGAAGTACCGACGTTTTTAAAAATCCATCAGGCCATCACTGAACCCGGAAGGCTCGTAGCTTTGGCCAGAGAGATCAAAGATACTTCTCTCAGACAGTGGGCCATGTACTACCGAGATCTCCCTGCGAGCGATAGGATTCAACGAATTAGCGGGTTGACTGCGGCATTGAGCCATTTTGCCTTTGGCAAAACAGCGGCATTGTTCAACTGCGAAAAACCGTCCATCACTCTTGAAGATGCTTTAAGTGACAATCTGATCGTCTACTTCCAGCTTCCGGTGATGCTTACGCCATTTTTAGGGAAAGCTGCTGGGAAAATGATTCTTCAATGCTTGCAGAGTGCTGTCGCGAATCGCCACAGAGGGACAAAGAGGAATCACAAGTTCTTCTCAGTATTTTTAGATGATTTTTCAGAATACTTGTACGAAGGATTCGTTACGATTTTGAACAAATCGCGAAGCGCAAATGTCGGCGTGGTGTTTGCCCATCAAGCCTTGGGCGACATTAAGACGCTCGGAGATGCGATTGCAAATTCGATTCTGACCAACGCGAACATCAAGGTCTTCATGCGTGGCAATGATCCGGACTCTGCGGAATATTTCGCCAAGGTCATTGGAACTATGAAGGGTCAAAAGTTTACCGAGCGAACGAGGAAGAATTTCTGGAGCAATGATTCGACGGGAGACGGATCTATTCGAGAGGTCGAAGAATTTATCGTGCATCCGAATCGGTTCAAGAGTGAGCTTGGGGTGGGCGAAGCCATCATGGTGATCCCGCACGATGCGGGAAGTAAAGCCATCAGTCTCAAGTTTAAAAAATATGACGATTTGAACATTGAGCCAATTGAGCAAGTAAAGAAGGAGCCCGTGAAGGGACTAACTTCTGTCGAACAAAGAAGTTCAGACAGCAAGGAACAAAAAAAGGATGTCGCATGAAAAGAGCTACAAGCAATTTTTGCTATATGTCGATGATCCATTTGGCAGTAATCGGTTTGGCAATGTCTGGATGTGCAACTCAGAATAAAAGTGCAGGACTCGGTGGCCTTATCGGTGCCGGGACCGGCGCTGCGCTGGGGGGCATTGTAGATCCTGGAAAAAATGGGGAATACCGAACCAGAAATGTAATCGTCGGTGGTGCCTTGGGCGGCATGGCCGGACTCATTGCAGGTTCTGTGATTCACGACGAAATGGACTCACAAAAGAAGGATGCGTATTTGAAAGGACGCGCATCGGCTCCGCAAGTGCCAGCGGGAGCCATGCCGTCTTTAAAAAATGCAAAGGTTGAATCCAAGTGGATCGAGGGCCGAGTGGCAGGCAATCGTTACATCGAGGGTCATTTCGAGTACATAATTGTGGAGCCAACTCGGTGGGATCAGTAATGCAAGCTTACGTTCCTTCAAAGGAAATTTGGCTTGCAGCGAAGTCAGGATTTCTAACAAAAACTATTTGGAATGATTTTTTTGGTAAGGGTGGCGTGCGGTGGCGCAACTTCCAGTGGAACAGCTTTCTGAAAGGAGGGCTGTTCCGCAAACATCCGGCGCGTCTTGCTGTGGATGTTCTGGTGTTAAATCCAAAACACCCGGTGGTTCAAAAGTTGGTCGGAGCTGATATCTCAGCCCCGCCGTTTATTGGGCAGCTCGATCATGATGAGACTGTGATGCGGAGCCTCTTGGTCCTCAGACGGGAACGGCTGATCGACAACTTCCGCTTTGAGCCTGAGCAAAAGCGCTTGGGCGGGGTCCGATACAAAGACGATGGATTGATTGGTAAGGTGAAGTTCCCTGACGCTCTTATTGATATAGGCGGACGCGAGAATCGCAAGTGCTTGGCTTTTGAACTAGAGCTGACATCGAAATCACCAAAGCGTTATCGGCAGATGATGACCTCGCTCGATGCCTTGAAAGGCGTAGACAAGATCATTTTCATAACGAGAACGAGGTTCATTACCGAGGCGATTAAGCGTGCGATGCCCAACCACTATTTCTCCTATTTTGAAAAGCCGATTGGCTTTGGGACGCTTGAGCACTGGACTAAGAATCCAATGACCGCGCCGATTGTTTTTGAGGATGAAATCACTTCGATTGAAAAAATGAGTCTGAGTCTTCGGTTGATGGCCGCCTGAGCATTCTTCCACGGCCCTTCCAGGCTGGAATAAAGTTTGTGAAAGCTTGAGCAGTTTAGAAAAATAAAGTTGAGAACAAATTCAACAAGATACAAAGAACCGCCTCCCCCCAAATGTCCCCTGATCGTAAGAGACCACTCTCACCCAACGTTGTTGATTGTGAAAGTGGTCTCTTCCTGGTGACAAATGGGGGGAGGCGGTAAGCAGGTAGATTGGATAGTAAATGAATAATTCTAATAATATTAATAAAGATAAAGAGAAGAAAAAGTCTGAAAGCATTGATGGCCGGGATCAGTTTCGTGTGGTGATTACGGATGAGTCGAACGCGGCAATTGAGGAGGTCGCTAGAAAAGTTAACGAGGGCTTTGGAGCTGGAGTGGTTTCCAAGTCTGATATTGCTAACTACGTTTTCTTGAATTTATCGAAATCCATTTCAGACGCCGATATCAAAGCTCTTAGGGCTCTGCATTTTGACGACAAGAAAGTGCTTGGCACTCTTCTGCGCGGCGAGAGCGAACTTCCTGATGATTTGAAAAAAGCCATACGAGCACACTATGGCATTGGCGATAGAGAGAAGAAACGCTCTGCTACAGTCAGAGCCATCTCAGAATGAGACATCTACTGATCAAGTCATAAACAATTGAAAATACATCACTTAGTCGCTAATTAATAAATAACTACACACAAAGTTATTTTCGTGTACAGTTATTGTATGGAGCTTCTAAGACGACTCGAATCACGTTTTGCAAATGTACCCTTCTCATCCGACGACTTGAGTCGCCTTGGCGTTACGCATGCTGAGCTGAATGATCTGATTGAGAAAGAGTCTGTATTTCGCCTAGGTCGCGGAATCTATGTTCTGTCTGGGATTGATCTATCAAATGAAGTTCAATTCCAAGCCGCTACAATGCGAATTGATGGCCCATCTGCCGTCTGCCTTGCCTCGGCTTTATGGTATTACAACATCACAGATCATATTCCGAAGAAAGTGTGGCTAATGGTTCCAGAAAGCAAGCACACAGCCCATAAAGACATTCGTCTTTTGCGTAGCCGTAACCCACAGTGGAAGATAGGAATTGAAAAATACAAAGGTTTTGCGATCACAAGTCTTGAACGCACTCTTGTTGACTCGATCTGCCTGAAAAAAATTATTGGCGTACAAATTGGCGTCGATGCACTCAAGACATCACTGAAAGACAAAAAAACGAATCTTGATAAGGTTCTTAGAATGGCTATCTCTCTTGGAGTCGACCACCGCATAAGAAATTACATCGAGGTCCTGGCATGAGCCGAGAATCACAAGCAAAAACCATTAGGAATTATATTATCAAAATGGCAAAGAGCGATACTTCGCTAGATGCCAATGAAATTCGCGTGATTCTCTCTCTTGAAAGAATCGTAGCTCGCCTCTCGAATGATCCTCATCTCGATAGGCATCTCGTTTACAAGGGTGGATTCGTCCTACTGAAAACACTGAACAGCAACAGGTTTACGCGTGATTTGGATGCTCTAGGGATTGATATTGAAAAGGAGCTTGTCGAAAAACTTGTTCCAAGTGCTCTTGCCGCTGATTTGAACGATGGCTTTTGGTTTGGCGATATTCAAGTCGAGTCCCTAGATGCGCAGGGCGAATACGGTGCCTTACGTTTTAATTGCGCTTTTCAAATCGGAGATCCACCCGAAAAGGTAGAGACAATCAAGAAATTGTCACGGTTACATTTTGATGTTGGCTTTGGCGATGCCATTCCAAGTGATTTGAAACTATCAACAATGCCTTCACTTCTTAGTTATGAGACTCACGTTTCTTGGCGTGTTTATCCACCAGAGTTCATTTTCTCTGAAAAGCTACAAACATTTGTAAATCGTGCGTCAGCTAATTCGCGCGGTAAAGATATTCACGACTTAGGGATTCTGTTTGAACAGTGTAATTCTAAAAAGTTGACCGACGCAATTCTAGAAACTTTCGCACGCAGGGAAACGGCAATTCCAAAGTCATTTGTAGAGTTCGCAAAAAACGTGGATACGAATGTGCTAGAGAAAAGCTGGAACAGCGTAAAGCTTACGAACGAGGACACGAGCTTCGAAGATGCCTGGGGACTCCTCTTGAAGCATCTAAAGAGGGTTGACCAAAGTTTGATTACTTAGACCTCTGACACAGAGTCTCCACAAATCTGGTCTCGTGGAGACTCTGTGTCAGAATTGACATTATGATTTTTTAGATTTGAGACATATCACTTTTTATTCGGCCATTGAATGGCCGATAGAATAGAGTAATATGAACTCTAGAAATTTAACTGAGCTTCCAAGCTCAGGGCTCTTTGAAAATAAAATAGCAACCGAATGGGTTTGTACGAAAGCTGCCGCAGCGATCCTCGGCATCACCGCTAACGCTCTACGAATTCGTAAGTGCCGTGGTGAGATCGAGTGTCGCTACTTCGGGAACCAACTGAGATTCAACGTGAACTACCTACTTTCACTTTTTCGTGAAGAACGAAAAACACGAAAGGAATAGCTCATGGCAATTAAGAAGGTTTTTGAAAATGGTAAAGCTAAGTACGAAGTAATTGTAAAAGTTCGAGACAAAGCCGGAAGGCAAATAACTCGGAAGAAGAAATGGTTCTTTAGCGAGCGCGAAGCGAGGAAAGCCGAGATTGATTTTCGCATGGAACTTGAAGGCCACAGATCCAAGGTGACTTGGGCTAAGTGGATTGAGCGAGTTCTTGAGAAATACAAAGTGGAATACCGAGCTTCGACCTACTGGAATTATAAGCATTGCTTAAATAAATGGTTTGATCCGATCTGGAACAATAAATTTGTTGATGAGATTAAACCAAGTGATGTTCATAGTGCCGTCTTCGAGGGCGCAGCTAGTTGTTCTAGCTACACGCAAAGAGGACTGCTAAAGATCGTGAAACGAGTTTTTAACCTCGCTATTGAAGAAGGCATTCTCATCCGAAATCCTGCTGTTGGAATCCGGGTCAGATGCGCTGAAGCCAATCAAGCGGTGCTCAACAAAAATGAAGTTGAGATTCTGCTAAGAGAGGCCCAGCGCTCAGACCATAGATTTTTCCCCCACTGGACGCTCGCTATCCTTACGGGAATGCGCTCTGGAGAACTCCATAGCCTTCGCTGGACGGACGTCGATCTTGTCACGGGGAAGCTTTCTATCAGTAAAGCGTGGACCCGCTACAACGGGGAAGGGCCGACGAAGACCGCCAAAGCCAGGGTTTGTCCTGTCTCGAAAGAGTGCCGCAGATTCCTAGAGGAGTTGAAATTAAAGTATGCCAAAGATTCCGAGTACGTCCTTCCCCGTCTATGGGAATGGACCCAAGGGGATCAGGCTAAGATTTTAAAAAACTTCTGTGAGGAGATCGGCATTACGCCTATCAAGTTCCACGATCTTCGGGCGACGTTCATAACGCAAATGCTAAACAACGGCGTCTCGCTCTCTAAAGTCATGGCGATTGTCGGCCATTCTTCATTGAAGACGACCCAAGGCTACTTACGCTTGTCAGGTAAGGATGTCGAAGGGGCGACGGAGGATTTGAACATTCAAGTCCCGACAGCGGAAGAAAGGCTTGGAAATGTTGTTGAATTGAGGAGAGGCTAAGTAGAATCTGGTGACTTGTGGTGACCTTCGGTGCTAATTTTAAAGGATAACGCATGGTTGGCTCACCGCAGAGTCACCCATCCAATTTTCCTGTTCAGTTTTCAGCCTTTAAAGATAACAAAACAAAGCCAGCTAGATGGCTTAAATCACTCACAAAAGAGATGAAATTTAGTATTTCAAAGAATTTCAGTTCATTTCTGGATTTGGTAGCAGAACGGTAGCACGTTGGTAGCAAGCCAAACTGGCGATTTTAGTAGAAGTCCATTCCATTTTATAGAATTGCAGACGAAGTTCATTGCAGTAGGAAACTCCGCTGACTAGAGCTCGATTGCGCTCCACCATCAATCGTGATGAGCCACATATTTACATTTTAAAAAATGTTTCTAGGATTTTTAAAAAGCAGACGTAAAATGGGGCGGCTTCTGCTTCGCGATCCCGCCCCAACAGCCTTATCGTATCTAGTGATGATGGCTCGTCTCTTTCTTTTCTTTTACAATCTCATCAAACGCTTTTAAATCATAGCTAACGTCGACTGATACACCGTCTCGGTTGGCTTTCAGATTCAGCTTTCCATCTTTTGGACGAACGGCCTTTGTTTTACAGTGGTAATGGGTTCCTCCCATCACTGAGCAATCAAGTTTGATTTCTTCCTTAGATGTTTTTATAGATCCATCTAAGCTTGAGTTTTTTACCGTTGGATTTAATAAATTACCATCAAGTAGAAAAATATGAAATGATCCATCTTTGTCAGCAGCTACTTCGGTGTGAACATTTTTAGCCATCTCAATCTTTCCACCGTGGGGACCTGGTTTATCTTCACCATGTGCAAACACTTGTAATCCAGAAAAAAGAATTAAAAAGAATATAGAATTTTTCATAGCAGCTCCTTATTTTACAACTACAGAGAGAGGAATTGTTTTTAAAACACCATCATCAATAAATTGAATCCACAACCGATATTCTCCAGCCAAGGGGAAGGTTGCATGTAGCATACCCATATTTGCGTCGTTACCCTCCATCGGGTGAACATGAATAAGGTCGTTTCCATTAAGTTCTGTAGCGATTACGTGAGCAAAAGCTCCCAGGTATGGAGAAAGAATAGGTGCTGTACCGTCCGTTCTTGTCACCATAAAATCTATCATCGCCATTTTTCCAGCTTTGAGTTTTGTAGTCGCAAGCTCTACTTGAGTTGTGCCGTCTGTCCCGACTCTTACATCGCCAAGCGAAGCAACTGGAATCTCTGCCTCACCATTTTCAATTGTAAGTGATCTACTTACAGAAAATTCTTTTCCATTTAACGTTTTTCCTTGCGCCCACACTTTATATGATCCGCTGACTGGAAGGTTCAATTCGACGTCCCAGGCCGTACCATTAAACTGAGGGTGCACATGGTTAAATTCGTTCAAAGAAGCGTCGTAAACCACGAGATGAAGAATTTTCGTATGTGTTTCGATTAGATCCATATCTGAAATCGATTTTGAAGTTTTATCATCCACGAGGTTAAACGAAAAATTGAGGCTTTCTGATGCAGAAAGAGTGGTTTGTGTGGTTTCGATTTGAACCCCGGCGAATGCAGAACCGCAAACTAGTAGCCCTGTTAAAAATAATAATTTTCTCATATTCCCCCTTATGTTGTTGAAACTCATCTGTTCTTTAGCATGAAGTCATGTAAGACGGACCTAAAAAGTAAACTCTGGCCGCTTAGTTAGACATTACTAGGAGCAACTACGTTCGCGCTATGCGTTTTGTGACAAACATCAACAAATAAAAAGAATAGTGTAATTATCCTAGAAATTTTAGGTATTTATGAAATATATTAACTTTCTGTCACAACAGGCTTTGTCAATTCGTAGTACCAAGTGAGGATTATACTAAAGTGATTAAAAATAAAACTGACGAGGAACTTATGTTGGCCTACCAATTGGGTGATGAACTTGCTTTTGTTGAGCTCTATGACCGCTACGCGAAAAAAATAAATGGATATTTAAGATCAAAGCTCATTAATGATTCCCATGCGAATGACTTGCTTCAATCGACCTACCTTAAACTTCACAAGAGCAAACATCTCTATAATTCTTCTCTCCCCTTTTCACCTTGGATTTTTACAATTTGTAGAAACGAACTCACTGATTTTTTTCGCAGACAGAAGACTCTACATGAATCTTTCGATGAAGAACTCCTTGCTCCACAAACGCAATCTGATGATGAAGGTTCAGAAATTGATCTATCGAAACTTTCTCAAGAACAGCAAACCGCACTAAAGATGAGATATTATAATGATGCCACTTTTGAAGAGATCGCAAAGGCTCTTAGCACTTCCCCCGCCAACGCCCGACAAATTATTAGTCGCTCTTTAAAATATTTAAGAGGTTTTTATGAAAAACAGTAAAAAGACAAATTGGGAATCTGAGTTTGCAGAATTTTTAAAATCGGAACCCGTTGAAGTACCTCACAAGGTCACTGAAACGATAATTTCCAAAATCCAAAAGGAACTTAATCCGTCATTCTTGCAAGTATTCGTAAAAATTTCCTCTATCCATCTAATCATTGGCCTAGTTACTTTAATGTTTTGTCCACAATTTGATATTTCGATCACATCTCAAGTCGGACTTGTTCCGTACCTTATGCAATTTGGACACGAGGTGTGCACTTTTGGCTGTGGTGCAATTTTTGTAGGAACAAGTCTATTAGTTTCTAGCTTTTACCTAAAACCTGAAGAAGTAAAAGTCTTAAAAAGACATGAACTTTTACAGCTCCTTGTTCTGTCTTCCCTTTCACTTGGATTTTTTGTTGCTCTTGGAGCAGAGGTCGTCTTATCACTCGGCATCATCTGGCTTGCTGGAGCTACTCTTGGTGGAATTTTATCACTCAATCTAGGATGGACTCTTCGTCGCCTTCAGTACAGAGAAGCTCTATGAAATATATAATCTATTTGATTGTAATTTTAAACGCATCAGTTGCTTTTGCTCATCCGGTTTCTTTTAAAGATGCAACTGCTGTGATGACATGGAATCAGTCTTTTATGACTGATAACTGGATCACCTACAGTTTTCACCCCAAAATGGCCGTCGCGGCTCGTACAATGCGCCTAGAGATGCCCGAAGGCCGCATGGACTACTACGCGCCTCAATTTGATTTCTTAGTAAAAAGGTGGAACGAGACAAATTCACAGGCAAATATTTATATCTACGGATCTTACGGCATCGCTCACTTTTTAAATCAAACGGATCGCGCCTCTCAATTCGGAATGGAAGTAGATGCAGAATCCAGGAAGTATTATATTTCAGTCCAATATGATAAAATGTGGACTCCTATCGGGCCCGATATGGATATCCTGAAAGCTAGGTTAGGAATCGCGCCGTACGAGGCAGAATTTAATGAAGTTGCAAGTTGGTTTATGATTCAGTATCAACGGCATCCAACGCTTGTAAAACAGCATGTTGTTACTCCACTAGTTAGAATCTTCTACAAAAGCTTTCTTTTTGAAGGCGGAGTGAGCACCGACGGCGACTGGATGACGAATTTTATGTTTCACTTTTAAAATAGACACGAGGAGAATTTATGAAAAAAACAATGATGACTCTGATTTTAACGATTTCGAACTTGGCTTTTGCAGTCGAGAAAAACATCACCGTTAGTGTAAAAGGAATGGTCTGTGCATTTTGCGCGCAAGGTATCACGAAAAAATTTAACTCTGAACCAGCAGTTTCCAAAGTGGACGTGAGTCTTGAGAAAAAAATCGTAAAACTGTCTCTTAAAGAAGGACAGGATATTCCAGATAATAAAATTGAAGGAGTTCTTAAAGATTCAGGTTTTAACGTAGAAAAAATTAGCAGAGATGAAAAATGAAAAAGGCTATTGCGTTTTTAAGTTTGTTTACCTCCGTGAGCACATTACTGTGCTGCGCCCTTCCAGCACTCTTCGTGGTACTGGGTTTTGGTGCAGCTTTTGCGGGAATTGTTGGAAACGTTCCCCAGCTCATTTGGATTTCTGAAAACAAAATGTTACTTTTTGGGACTGGCGCCGTTTTATTAATCCTGGGTGGCGTATTGCAGTGGCAAGCTCGCAGCCTGGCGTGCCCCATTGATCCAAAACTTGCAGCTTCATGTTCAACAACTAAAGATTGGTCTCTACCACTTTATTTTGGCTCAGTCGTCACATACCTTATCGGTGCGTTTTTCGCCTTCATCGCGCCGATGCTGGCGTAGGCGATGCAGAATTTATTATTTTACTCATTTTTTTTAATTTTTTCTTTCACTCAGAACGCTTTCGCTAAAACTGTCCGTTATGAGCTCTCCGCATTACAACAATCGGTGAACTTAAGCGGAAAAAGTAAGATAGACTTTGCTATCTCTCTCAATAACCAAATTCCAGCACCAACATTATCCTTCACAGAAGGTGATGAAGCTGAAATTAAAGTCATCAACAATTTAGATCAAGAACTGTCTATCCACTGGCATGGCATTCTTCTGCCCCCAGAGATGGATGGTGTTCCTTATGTGACAACAGCTCCGATCAAAGCCGGTAAGTCTTTTACATTCAAATTTAAGATCCGCCAAAACGGTACTTACTGGTACCATTCTCACACAGGGCTACAAGAACAAAAGGGAGTGTATGGAGCCATTGTTATTCACCCGCAAAAACAAAAAATAAAAGTCGACAAAGATGTGACTGTCGTCCTCAGCGATTGGTCCGACGAAAATCCCGATCAAATTTTAAAAAATCTGAGAAAAGATGGTGATTATTATCTCTATAAAAAAGGCACCATGCGCTCGTGGTATGGAGCCATTAGCCAAGGTGAAGGTGCTTTGGGGCGCTTTTTATATAACGAATGGACCCGTATGGGTGGAATGGACCTATCAGATGTTGGCTACGATGCTTTTCTCATCAATGGGATGCGCGATGGTCAACTCGTGGAAGGACACCCTGGGGAACGCATTAGATTAAGAATTATTAATGCCGGTGCATCTTCATATTTTTACATCTCTCTTGCCAACCTACCATTTTCTGTCGTGTCCGCTGACGGCATTGATATAGAACCAGTAAACGCCAAAGAATTACTTCTAGGCATGGCCGAGACCTACGATATTGTTTTTACCATCCCTGAGCATAAAAATTTTGAACTAAAAGCCACAGCACAAGACGGTACGGGTACAGCATCTGGTTGGATCGGCATGGGGGAAAAAGTCTTCGCCCTGAACAAACCAAAGCCCGATCAGTATGCATCGATGGAGCATGCAAATCACGGAAGTGCGCACGCTACAGATCAAAAGATGGGCAACGTTGAACACTCGATGAACCACGAAGCACATACTTCCGACAAAGAACAGCCACAAAAAGATCATAAAAACCACTCCCCTCCTTCGGAACATACACAGCACGATGCTCATCAGAAAAGTAATGCGGTCGCTGTAAATCAATTCGCTCATTTGCCGACGCTGGAATCGGTGACAGTCGACGATATTAAGTCTCCCAAAACCACTATCTTTGACGCCAATACTCCAGTGCATGACGTAAAGCTCGTTCTCGGTGGGGATATGTCTCGCTACATTTGGTTTATAAATGGGAAAACGATTCAAGAGGACAGAAATATAATTATTAAAGAAAATGATGTTGTCCGGTTTACATTGGAGAATCAGACAATGATGCATCATCCGATGCATCTTCACGGGCACTTTTTCCGAGTTGTAAATAAATTCAAAGAAAAATCTCCACTCAAGCATACAGTAGATGTTCCTCCTCACCAGACGAGAACGATTGAGTTTTTAGCGAACGAACCCGGGGAATGGATGCTCCATTGCCATAACCTCTATCACCTTAAAACTGGTATGGCTCGCGTAGTGAAATATTCCTCATTTACGCCAAAACCGGAAATCGCTAAATGGCAAAAAGATGATCCACACAACCACGATCATTGGTACAACTATGGACTGCTCGAAACATCTTCGAATCATGCACAAGGATATTTTAGTCTTTCGCAGACATGGAATCAGTTTGAGGCAAGGGTTGAAACTGCTAATATTCAGAATAAGCAGTTTGCTTTTGAAGGGCGAAATTGGGATTACGAAGTAGATCTTTTTTATCGACGCTGGTTGAACAGATATTTCAACGTCATCGCTGGTGGAACTAACTATGGTGAAGAAAATAAAGCTGTCATAGGCGTTGGATATTTACTTCCATTTCTAGTTCGAACAAACGTGCTGATTAATAACTCTGGTAAAATAAGGATTGACGTTGATAAGCGGTTCCAATGGACTAAAACCGTGTTTACTGATGTTGAATACAGCTTAAGACCGAATCAAAATGGCGCACACGAATCCGAACTCGAGGTTTCTTTGATGTATTCGCCAAAGTGGTCATGGGCTGCTGGCCTTATGCTTACTAATGACAGTCTCGGTGGCGGCATTGAAATCCAGTTTTAACAAAATAGAATCTCCTTGACGAACCTTATATACTATACTACCCTATAGTATATAAGGTTCACAAAAGGCGGTTTATGGCTAAGCAAAAAACAACTCTCAAAGACACCAACACTCACCCCGACCACTCGGGTCAGAAAAGCCGTGTCAATCGCATCCGCGGTCAAATCGATGGTATCGAACGCATGATTGATGAGCGGAGATACTGTGTAGATATTGTTCAACAGATCAAAGCCGCTCGCTCGGCACTGACTGGGCTCGAAAACTCAGTTATTGAAACTCATCTTCGAGGTTGTGTTCAAAGCGCAATGACCTCGAAAGACGCTCACGATGCTGAACAAAAAATTCAGGAAATTATGAAAATAATGGCTAAATAGCCACGAGAAGGAAGTACATTATGGATCAACCTCAAAATTCCAATCATACTCAGCATGATCATCATTCATGCTGCTCAATTGAAAAAAACACAAAAACGCAAAACACAGGCGTTATAGATCCTGTCTGTGGCATGACGGTCGAGCCCAAAAACGCGAAGGGACAATCAGTGCACAAAGGGAATTCCTACTTTTTTTGCAGCGCCAAATGCAAAGTAAAGTTCGATGAAAATCCAGAAAAATATTTGAACAAAGAAAAGTTCCATGAAGCCACTTCGTCGAAAGATATTGAATATACCTGCCCAATGCACCCTGAGATCATTCAAATGGGCCCTGGTTCGTGTCCAAAGTGCGGAATGGCCCTCGAACCCTTAATGATCTCACTCGATCAAGAAGAGGATAATAGTGAATATCTGGACATGAAGAAACGATTTTGGGTTGCTACAGCACTCTCGATTCCTCTTCTTTTTATAACTATGGGCGGGCGCCATCTTATTCATAGCTCACTTCTTCAGTCACTTTTTGGTTATATTGAATTCTTACTTGCAACACCCGTTGTACTTTGGTGCGGATGGCCGTTTTTTGAGAGATTCGCACAGTCCTTAAAAAATAAAAGTCCCAATATGTTTACGCTCATTGGACTAGGGGTCGGAGTTTCATATCTTTTTAGTGTTATCGCCCTATTCTTCCCCCATCTCTTTCCGGCATCCTTCATAGATCCAATGACTGGGTACGTTGGGTTATATTTTGAACCGGCTTCAGTTATTGTAGCGCTCGTTCTTCTAGGTCAGGTTCTAGAGCTGAAAGCACGCGGGCAAACTGGTGCCGCAATCAAAGCTCTTCTTAACCTTGCGCCAAAAAATGCGACAAGAATTAATTCTGATGGTAGCGAAGAGGAAGTTTCCATGGATCAAATACGCATTGGAGACACTCTGCGCGTTCGTCCCGGCGAAAAAGTTCCCGTTGATGGCATTGTGGCATCCGGTCAAAGTACCGTGGATGAGTCGATGATTACAGGAGAGCCACTTCCCGTTCAAAAGTCCCCTGGGGACAAAGTCGTCGGAGCTACGATCAATGGCACAGGCTCATTTATCGTGAAAGCTGAAAAGGTAGGAAAAGACTCCTTATTAGCGCAAATAGTACAGATGGTTTCGGACGCACAACGCTCACGCGCGCCGATTCAAAAACTTGCCGATCAGATTTCTGCTTTTTTCGTGCCTACCGTAGTTCTCGCAGCAATAGTCACAGCGGTTGTGTGGAGCATTTGGGGCGTCGAACCGAAGTTCGCTTACGCTGTCGTGAATGCTGTAGCGGTTCTTATTATCGCCTGCCCGTGTGCCCTCGGACTTGCGACCCCTATGTCAATAATGGTTGCCACTGGTCGCGCAGCAGGAATGGGAATTTTATTTAAAAATGCTGAATCCATTGAAACGCTTAGAAAAGTAAATGTCTTGGTCATTGATAAAACAGGGACAGTTACAGAAGGTAAGCCAAAGCTGATGGAAGTTAAAAGCTATTCAGATAAATCTAAAGATGAAATTCTTCGCTTAGTTGCCACCATGGAAAAGGAAAGCGAACACCCCTTAGCCTCGGCCATTGTTGCGGGAGCCTCTCATTTGGAGCTTGGCAAAACGGAATCGTTCACTTCTATAACTGGAAAAGGAACACAGGCAATCGTAGAAAACAAGTTAGTCCAAATTGGAAATATTTCTCTGATGAATGATTCTTCTATCTCTACCAATTCGGCTGAAAAGTATTCTGATGAATTGAGAGGTCAGGGGCATACAGTTATGTACGTTGCTATCGAAAAGACTTTCGCAGGAATTATAAGTGTTGCTGATCCAATAAAAAAGACATCATTAGATGCGATCAAAGAATTAAAACACTCAGGCATCAAAGTCATCATGCTTACTGGAGATAACCAAAGAACCGCAGCTGCCGTTGCCAAGTCTGTAGGTATTGACGACGTCGTCGCCGACGTTCTTCCTCAGCAAAAAACGGATGTTATTAAAAGATTGCAGGCTGAAGGAAAAATTGTGGCCATGGCCGGAGATGGCATCAACGATGCTCCTGCTCTTGCACAAGCCCAAGTTGGTATAGCAATGGGGACAGGCACAGACATCGCTATAAAAAGTGCAGGAGTTACCCTTGTGAAAGGTGATTTAAAGGGAATTGTTAGCGCGATAGCAATCAGCAATGCGACAGTTAGAAACATCAAACAAAACTTGTTTTTTGCATTTTTCTACAATGCTTTAGGCGTACCGGTTGCTGCGGGAATTTTATACCCTTTTTTCGGTATTCTTCTTAACCCTATGTTTGCAGCATTGGCTATGAGCTTGAGCTCTGTGTCAGTTATTGCAAATGCGCTGCGATTGAGATCGAAGTCCCTTTAAGATTGTTGCGGCACACTAATTGCTCTTTTAAATGGATAACCCATCAGATCACCGGGGATTCTCCCCGCAGCGATGTTTGGAAAAATTGTCCCTTTAAGGAGGAAGTTATGCACGCAGAAAATAGAACAATGAGTGATTGTGCAGATACATGTTTAGAATGCTTCACTGTATGTACTCAAACAATTCCACAGTGTTTGGAAAAGGGCGGAAAACACGCGGAGGCTAAACATATTGGCCTATTACAACTTTGCGCAGATGTTTGTAAATTGTCTGCAAGCGCGATGCTTTCTGGAGTTAAGCAACATTCGTATATTTGCGATGCTTGTGCAAAAATTTGCAATGAATGTGCAGATGAATGTGAATCTATCGGAGGCGACTTTATGAAAGCGTGTGCAGAAGCATGCCGTAAATGTGCCGCATCTTGTGGAGCTATGTCACAAGCGAAAGATTCAAAAAAGTACTCGAAATCTGAACAACCAACTATGCAATCTTAGCTGAAAAATGAAAAATCATCCGACTGGAGCTTGTAGTCCAATAAAATATTCGAATGCAAGCTCAGTTGGTGATTAGTGTAGTTAATCAAATCAGTAATCATGGACAATTTTTTCCCCATGTATTGGCACTTGCATCACCAATTCCCAAGTGCAAAGAACTGCTTGAGTAATATCCTAAAGCTCTCAGTTCACCTTGCTTTCGCCATTTACATAATAGACTATGTGCCTTTGCTTGATCATTTTTCGTTGAAAATTTAACATCCACCGAAGTACCAAGAGGATGTCGTCCTGCAGCCCCACCAACGTTGTTGTTGTAGGGCTCGGGTCTCCACCAATTATAGATTTGCGAAACTTTTATCCCGTTCATTTCTAACCGCTCAATCAGGTTAACCGCTTGGTATGCATAGGCCCATGTACTGGCGTTCGGATGTATCAATTGATGAACCTGATTAGCCCCATATGTACATTGAAATGTAATTTTGCTGCTCGGATTTGGACGAATCAACTGCATACACCAAGGAGACCCCTGAGTCGTAATGCCGCATTGATCAAGAAAATCTTCAACTTTCGTATTTCCTACATTTATTGTTGAAATTTGAGCGCTAGTTGCTTTTACGCAAGAGGCCTTCTCAAATATTAAGTCTTCGATTAATTCAGCGTCTTCGTCCAGATGCTCTTCTATAGTTTCTGGACTAACCTCCGCATATCCGTCGTCACTACCCTGCTGACACCCTAATAGGAAAAAAACACCGACTAAAATCAGTTTGTTCATATAGCCCCCAGACATTTATTTCTCGGAGCTAAATATGAATTTACTTAACAGGACCTAGGCCTGCTATTTATTTAAAATGACCTGTTCGACTTTCGGAGCAACCAAGCAGTATGATTCGTCATTCGTCTGATCACATTCAAATGCTGCGGCTTTTCTAAACTTCGTAAGGCAATCGAAACCTACACCGGCTAACTCTCCCGCTGACTCATCAAGCTCATAAGCACAGAACTCGATATCATCATCTGCAAATGTAATATCCGGTTCGTGATCACCAGCCACCCACTCGCCCTTAAAGTTATAAGAATCTTGCCCAAATATAACCCTCGGATTGAATGTGATACCAACGACAGGCTTAAACGGCGCTACTCTAATAGATCTTTGGTTTATAGCCCCACCTGGATCATTACCTTCAGAAGCGATATACGGCTGATAGGCATACATTCTTTGAATGAGGTCTTCGACTGCAAGCGGATATATGTTTGTACTTCTCTGCGCCCATTGCTGAATGATTCCAGGATCGTTACCTGCATGAGCAGGATTTATTTGAACGAAACCTAAACTAAAAACAAAAAGTAGACTTAATATCATGTCGTAGAATTTAAGGCGTCTAAAATTTAATCCGTCTATCTTTCCTTTTTTAGCGTTTTCGTGCGCAAACTGTTTTGATTTAAATTTTATAGCTTGGAACATGGCTTTTAACTCCATTGTTTGTTCTGGTGTAAAGGATGAATCAATTGAATAATACGCTCTGGTCTTCCAGTAATCTGGCTTACCTGTGTTTTCTTTCATAATCTCAAAGACCTTAGCGTCTTTCTTGGCTTCAAGATCAGAGTCGTATTTATAATCCGAATAATTAATGTAATTTTCGGGAAAGTTTGAATAATACTTTCCTTCGCTTGTAATATGCACAAGGCCACAATCCACATATCTAGTTAAAACTGATAATGCTTTTTTTGGTGATGGCTCAGGAAATCTTCTTTTCACTTCCCCAAGCGAAAGAGCCTGAACTCGTGTCGCATAAAACAACTTAAGCGAATATTCATCTGCATGAATTTCTTCGATTTGCTCGGGCTGTAGCCTGATATTTGGCAAATCCTTTAATGTTGTATCTTGTACGTCCCCAATACGTTTCTCTGTATTTGATTGCTCCTTTGGCAACCTACTCTCTTTTTCTATTTCCATTTCATCCCCCCGGAGAAATTAGTTGTTTACTTTCTTATCCTTACCCTATCTGCATGATTGCTTCGTGGCCTTTGATCTGATGATGACTGTCTTGAGAGGACGGCTACGAGTTCTTGCAAATATTCTTTTTTATCTTTTCCCACATCTTTCGATGTAAAATAAACTTGAGCTTCTAATGTTTTTATTAAACGCTGGTAGTCATCAAAAGGAATCTCGCGCAAAGCTTCGATAACTTTGATTTCTTCTGCGTAAACAAAAGCATCATCACTTGAAGAAAAAACATTTAGATTAACACCTAAACAATGAGCGATTCGCACCAACTCATTAGCCGTTGCTTCTCTCTTCCCGTTCTCTATTTTTGAGACGGAAGACTTTGGCAACTGGGCCATCTCATCAAGTTCGGCTTGAGTGATCTCTTTAGCCTTTCTTAATGATTTTATTTTATCTGCTAAATCGTGCTGTTTATTCTTCATGAATCGCTTTAAACCAAATCAGCGAATTAAAAGCAAGTAAAAAGTGTTGACTAAATAATCATATATTCTTTAAAACGCTTATCTGTATGGGGATACAGAGATTTATAAGGGGGAATAAATGAAGGAAATTAAATTAGCTAATTTACCGAATAAAGAATTTCGAGAGCCGGACATTTTAATAAAAAATCCGAAAACAATAGAGAGTCGATTAAAAGACGCCATAATGATCCTAGTAGAAGAACTTAAGATCAAAAATGGAAGCTTTAAGATATTCGTTCACAACGGCAGACCCGGCGAACGCGTTGAGATTCAAAATAAAGTACTGACAGACATCTAAAATAACTAACCTACCCAGAAAGCCCTGGGCGGTTCTTTAATCAGAGCACTGGCCAACCACTGCAATGGAAGCCTTACTCGTAAAGACAGTGAATCACTGGTCTTTTTGAAGGACTATCCAATGGGCAACCAAACAAAATCTAATAAACCTTGGCTTAACAGCAGAGGTTATCTTTTTACCGATGATGAACTAAAATCCATATCCAAATCATGGACTCGAAAAACCTGGGAAGAGTATCTCGACTATATAGAGACCCCTCGAACTGAATCCATACTTGATGAAGACCATTACACAGGTCTTGCCGAGAAACTTAAATACTCTTTTGAGCAGGTTGATGACTGTGACTTACAAGGCGAACTATCTTTAGCTTTGATAAATCTTACAGATAAACAACGAGAGATTCTTGAATTTATTTTCTGGGATGGCCTCACCACTAGAGATATTGGTTTTAAACTTAATATCTCTTCAGCCGCAGTTCAAAAAATTAAAGACCGTGCGCTTATTTCCCTTAAGAAAAGCATAGAGGGGGTTAACACCCTACGTATTATAGAGGGTGACATGTCTTCACCTTTCTTGAAACGAGGAGAACAACATGAATCAAAAATTTTCAAACTACAAATCGTCAAAGCTTCATGAACTAAAATATGTACTTCCACTACTTACCGAAGATCAACGCTTAGCGATCTGGACTGCGGGCGTTTAGTGGGAGTCGAACCGGCTTAGAGTTGGAACGATGGCCGACTGACGTTTAATTCTGTTGCTATCTTATTTTCAAATTCCTCTGGTGGCAAGTAGCCAATGGCCGAGTGTAGCCGCTTCTT
>JBGSZX010000008.1:0-3736 GCA_041750195.1 Bdellovibrionota bacterium
TCATTCTGAAATTCATTCTGAAATTCACAGATCCGGTTCAAGATCTGAAGGAACGCTTAAAGCCCAGATTAACCGGATTGGTCGTGAAGTTATTGTGTCCCATCGAGCTAATACAACGACCAGTCTATGTGATGCCTATGAGTCTGCCATCCAAACTGAATTGGGGAGCACCTGTTCCATCCCGAGTTGTACAGGAACAGAGTCGTCGCTTAGCTATACCATTGCCTGCACGTCAATTGATGACAGTGTGAGCTGTGGTTCCGAAACATACAACCTCTCAAGTTTTGCTTACACCTCAACAGTTGCCTTTGCCTTATCCGGGACGACCTATAGTTTTTCCTATGATATGGATTTAAACGGCAATGTTTCCGGTGGAGGACTTAGCGGTGCTGTGGATTGTTCTATGGGCTTTGATATGAGCTTTGACGCTTCAGCGGGAGCGACTAGCGCCGATCCAACAATGGACTGTGATGACATCAACTTTTCTTGCACCATTGGTGGGACAGCTATCACCTGTGCGGACTTGCAAAGTGGCGCAGCGGGATCGTCTTGTAATTAATGGCCGCAAATTTAATAACAAATAACTGCCTATGTAAAATAGGCAAAATTAAGGAGAAATTATTATGGCTTTAGAAAGAACTTTTTCAATCATCAAACCCAACTCTGTTGAGGACAACAACATTGGCGCTATCATCGAGCGTTTTGAAAGCAAAGGCTTGCGAATCGCGGCTGCAAAACTTGTTCATATGAGCAAGGAAAAGGCTGAAGGCTTTTATGCTGAACACAAAGCTCGTCCTTTTTTCGGCGAACTAGTTGAGTTTATGACTCGCTCACCTGTCATGCTCATGTGCTTAGAAGGTGAAAACGCTGTCGCAAAAAATCGTGAAATCATGGGCGCTACTAACCCTGCAGAAGCGGCCACTGGAACCATTCGTAAAGATTTTGCTAAGAGCATTGGCGAAAATTCTGTTCACGGAAGTGACTCTGCAGAATCAGCAAAAAGAGAACTAGCGTACTTTTTTGAAAAAAATGAATTTGTTAATTCTAAGTTGTAATTTTTAGAGAAAATAATTCGCATAAAGGAGATTTTTATGGCGCATAAAAGAGTAAGAGTTGCGGTAACCGGTGCTGCGGGGCAAATTGGATACGCTTTATTGTTTAGACTCGCATCCGGCGAAGTTTTTGGCAAAGATACATTGGTCGATTTAAACTTGCTTGAGCTTGAGCATGCACTTCCGGCTCTTGAAGGCGTAAAAATGGAATTAGATGATTGTGCGTTTACAAATTTGGCATCAGTGACTTGCACGGCAAGTGCTGACACCGCGTTTGGAGATGTTGATTGGTCTTTGCTGGTAGGATCAGTTCCACGAAAGCAAGGCATGGAGCGCGCCGATTTGCTGAAAATCAATGGCGGGATTTTTATTGGACAGGGCAGGGCTCTCGACAACAACGCTAAGAAAAATTCCAAAGTTTTGGTTGTGGGAAATCCGTGCAATACGAATTGCTGGATTGCTAAAGAATCCGCTAAGAACTTGGATCAAAATAATTTCTTTGCAATGACCATGCTTGATCAAAATAGGGCCTATTCTCAGCTGGCACAAAAGGCTGGAGTTGCTGTTACTGACGTGACAGGTCTCGCGATTTGGGGAAACCATTCACCTACAATGTTCCCAAACTATTTTGAAACAAAAATTTCTGGAAAAGCTCTTACAGATGTCATTACCGATAAGGCTTGGCTTGAGGGTGAGTTCTTGACGACTGTTCAACAGCGTGGAGCTGCTGTCATTAAGGCTCGTGGAGCTTCTAGTGCGGCAAGTGCTGCTAATGCGGCTTTGGACACGGTAAAGGCTATTGAAAACGTAACAGATACAAAAACCATTTATTCGGTAGCCGTTTGTTCTGACGGATCTTATGGGATTCCAAAAGGACTCATGTTCAGTTACCCAATTAGAAACAATGGATCAACAAGTGGAAAAACTTGGGAAATTGTTCAAGGCGTTAAGCTAAATGACTTTTCTGCTACAAAAGTTAAGGTTACTACTGATGAGTTAGTTTCTGAGCGCGAAGCGGTTCATTCTTTGTTGGGTTAAGCGATTTAGATTCTTGGTCTGGAGCGATTGAATGATAATTTTAAGCGGGTTGTAGCGAAGCTATAGCCCGCTTTTTTTAGGTAATTTGGCCGCCATGATTTGGAGTGAGATTTGAAAAAAAGTTCGTTTTTAGTTTCAGTACTTAAATATTTTAGCCACTTTCATTCTACATAGTTCTTAAAAGCGTGAAATTCCGATGGCTACTGTCAAGACTAGGGTTTTGGGATAGCCTGGCCAAGGAGCAATTTATTCCTTTTCTATACAAACTGTTTTTCGCCGGATATGAACTCTTCTATGATTCAGGCTATCGCATTTGACTTTGGCGGGACTCTCTTTTCCACAGTAAAAATGGGTGTCTTTACTCCCTCTATGGTTGTCGCCTTTGTTGAGCAAGTCCTTCAAGAGCTCAAATGCTCGCGGGAGACGGGTGACCAGCTTTTTCAAGCCTACGCCAAAGCCTGGAAAGCACGGAGGGCCAGAGGAAGTAAGCTCCCCGAAAAGGAAACAAGCTCTCTGGATTTGCTGCAGACAGCGCTTATCGAAGTCGACGCTAAGCTATCCAAAGAGCAAATGGCCAGGATATTGAACGCGTTTCATTCGAAAGAGTCCGAACAGTTCACCCCTTTTCCTACTGTAGCGAAGTCATTACCAGTACTTGCATCAAGCGGATATCGACTAAGCATCGTCAGTAATAATCCGTGGTCCGAATCGATTCGAGCCAGCATTCGTCGTCATAATGTCGATAAACTTTTTGAAAAAGTAATTGTGTCTTGTGATTTAGGCTTTAGAAAACCTTCTCGGCAAATTTTTGATGAATTGCTTAATGGGCTAAGTCTTCCTGCCGCCAACATTCTCTTCGTCGGGGACTCCTTCACGCATGACATCGAAGTACCGAGGGAAATGGGCTTTAGGACCTGCCTTGTTGATTTCGAGGGAATAAACAAGAACTCTCAACGGGAACATTCAGGCGATGCTGATTTATTTCTTACGCAGTTTGATCAATTGGTAATAGCTGTAGGCACGCTTATCTGACTCTAAATTCTGAGGGCCCTTGCGCTCCAATGATTTCTTTTTGTCCCAGCCTTAAGGAGTAAGGGCCAAGCACCCCCATACTTGCGCCCCAAAAAACGCTCCCCAAAAAACACTCAGCGCATTCTAGGAACAAAGTGCGCAATTTTCTGTGCTCCATACGTCGTAACCGCAGCCAATTGATTGTGCACCCTACAGCGGAGCCGAAGATTTTCTTCAGTAGCCGCTCCCCCTAAGCCATAGGGTTTTATATGATCAAACTCTAAAAAATGTTTGGCCGTGCAACGCCTCCCCTCACAAACAAAACTGCATTGCCCTTGGTCTCTTTTCCACACCTGTCGTTTAATTTCAGCAGAAATATATCTAGAATTCTTAGCTTTCAACTTCACTACCGACGCCGGTAGTTGATCTTGGAGTGGAATGCTTTTGGATTCATTGGCGATAGCTACTTTTTTGGCCCTAGCCACTTCTTTAGAGACAACCTTTGATTTTTTTACATCAATCTTAGGTTCTTTTGGGCGTAGCTCTTTTAGGGTTCTCTTAACCGCAAAGGACACAAGATCTTTGAAGGATGCTCCAGGGATTTGATGCGACATGAGTGCTTTCAGCTCTTCAAT
>JBGSZX010000009.1:0-22199 GCA_041750195.1 Bdellovibrionota bacterium
GTTGTCCATTTCGGGGTTCTTCCTGCTGGTCTTTTTTCCTTTGGCATATGTTTTCTATAAATTTCCATAACTGTTTCTCCAAGTCTTTTCTGCTTACGCAGGCTTGTTCAGTAATTATGGGCCAAGTGTCTAAACAGAGGGGCTCAGGCTAAATCCCTAAACTTTGAGTTGCTCGAAGTTTCGAATAGCTGGCGATTAATGCAATAAACCCATCAAGATTAACTTTTGATGGGTTTTGTCATTCAAGTCTCAAGTCTGATGAACTTGGATCGAGCTAATTACTAGACTTAAAGTGTTTTTCTCTTAGCAACTACTGAAAGAGAAATTTGCTCTATACCGCCTTCTTTGTTGCTGACGGTTACTTTTGCGGGCTCATTCTCTTTTGCCAAGATTTGTGGCTCTGACAAAACAGTGCGTTCACCAGTTTTAGAAATAGAGCCGACCTTGAACTTTATAAGAATGCCTTTGTGGTTTTTGATCTCGCCCTCAGAAACCACAACTTCAATAAAACTCGATGCTTCGCCTTTTTCGCTAGTCTGAGTTATCGAAGCCATCTCACCTGCTTTAACAACTACTCGCGGTGATGAAACATTTTTACCGTTCAAAGATAAATCCATTTTCAAATCGTAACCCGCGGTTGAAGCCATAGCGGCAGTACTTAAAAACATAAAAAAAACAAATGCCAATTTCATAAAATCTCCCATTTTGTCTAAGTATCTTACGGTTTTGTAGCGTGCGCAAATCCAATATTTGGCTCCACTAAATAAAATCCAGTAGTTGCCAGCTTTCAAGGCGTTATGCCCCAAAATAATGGTATCGAATGCAGTGGTTTTAGTCCAGCCTGAGCTACTTCGAGGTGATTTCCCCGAATGAAACAAAATCTTGAAAGCTATTTTTCGCGCTTAAATTCATCTAGTCGGCGGCGAATTGTGGATTTGGGGATTCCAGACTTTTGTGCCAGTGACGAAAGACTTTCTGCACTATTGCTCAAAAATAGGTTTTCTAGGTAGCTGCTTTTAAGGGCCTCAATGGCCTCAGTTAGGGGGAAACCCTGCTCAAGAAGTTCGGCTGCGAATTTGTCTATAAAATCCATTTTAGGGGTGTTCTCGCCTGTTTGAGGCCCGTCAGAAGCTTCGGACGATAGAATATCTTGAACTGTTGGCATGGCCTTAAGGTCTTCCGCAGAAATCACGGGAAGCTTGGCCTTCGAGAGCGCAGCCATGCAAACTCCCATAAACCCACGAACGTTTTCTTTCCATTCAAGACCCATCAGAAACTCAAGGGCCGCTTCAGAAAATTCACGGTCAGAAATACCGTATTCTTTTAATGCTCTTTGTTTTGCAATCTCGATAAGTAGCTCGAAATCATCAGGTCTTTGCCTTAAAGCGGGAATTTCAAGCATATCCTCCCTAAGTCTTGCTACAAAGTCTGGCATAAGCTGCCCCTTGGCCCTGACTTGGCTCAAATTCATATTCAGAGCTGAGATGACTCTAATGTTGAACTTTTCAGTGCGGGTTGATCCCACTGGGGAATAAGTACGCTCTTGAAGGGCTCTCATTAGGACTTTTTGAAAATGAATCGAAGCACTTTGTAATTCATCAAGAAAAAGATCGCCGCCGTTGGCACGAGACAAATAGCCTTCCTTGTCAGAATTGGCTCCAGTAAAGGCACCACGGATATGACCGAATAGTTCACTTTCAATCAAGTTCTCAGAAAGTGCAGCACAATTGAGGGCCACAAAGGGCCTCTCCTCTTGCCCAAGCTCAAATTTTGCGTTGGCGTTAAGTCTGCGAGCAGAAAGCTCCTTGCCTGTGCCCGTCTCGCCATAAATGATAACTCCAGCTTCGGGTTGAACTTGGTCGAGCCCCCTCAAATACTGAAGCATCAGAGGCGAGCGAGTAAACATCGCAAGATCTTCTTCTAAAAGAGAATGTTTTTTGTGAAGTGCCCAAAGACAAGACCAAACAGCAGCTCGAAAAAGTTCGGCACGCCGGAATGACTTTCTTTGAAAAAATCTGGTCACGGCTTTGTTGGAGCTGGCAAGACGAAGGTTGCCGACTGTTGGATAGGCGCTCACAATGATAATCTGAGCGTCTGGCAACAACTCACGAATCTTGGAGGCGGCCCAATGTCCGTCTTTACCTTGAATCGTAGAACCAGCTTCTTCTTGATGAAAATGAATATCAAGAATCACCAGATCAAAAGGAGTGCCTTCATCAAGACTTGCTTTGCACGCGCTAACAGCCATTTCTGCTGTTTCGGCTTCTGAAATGAGAGGCCGAAAAATCTTTCCTCCGCTCGCTTGTAAGTGCTGAGCCGTTACAGCTCGTGCGTGGTACTGATCGTCAGCTATGAGAACCCGAAGCTTATACATTTGCGAGTCCCTTCGATCTGTTGTTTGAAGGCATCAGGGGAAGCTCGATCTTAAACACAGCTCCGAAGTCTGATTTAATGAGATCAATGTTCCCCTCATGGTCTTCAATGACTCGTTTCACGCTAGACATGCCAAGTCCAGTGCCTTGAGTCTTACTCGTAATAAATTCGGAAAACACTTCATCTGAGCTAAGGTGTCTGATTCCTGGCCCATTATCGGAAATCCTGATGCTTATGAAAGCCCCAGATTCTTCGATCGAGAAGTTGATTGTACCGTCAGCCTTGGCTTCAAAAGAATTGCGAGCTAAATTCCAGAATACCGACATCAATGCGCCTGAGCTTGCGTAAATTTGTTTCGAGCCTAGATCAGGGTCAACATCAACAAAGGTCTTGAAAGAGCTTGAGTGAAAATATTCGTTAAATCCTATTTCAAGCTCTCCAAAAATTTCACCAATAAAAATGGCTTCCTTTTTATCAACTTTTTTAGAAGTCGAACTCATGGCAGATTCCAAGGCCTCTATGCCATCTTCAAAGCGCTTAACGAGAGTGACAATACTTTTGCTGAACTTATCCTTTGGCATGTCAAAATTAAATTCCTGAAGACTTTCAAAGAACACAAGACCTTCTTCAAGGGGCGCTCTTAAATTATGCGCACTTTGTTCTAGTGTTTCCTTAAGTTGTTCTCTCTGAGTGTGACGAGTTAACCATTTCTTGTACCTATCAACTTGTTCAATTTTATCATTTAAGTCGGCTCCAAGCTGCTCGACAGTTTGTGAAACGGCATCAAATTCATCTTTTGATGTATCTGAAGTATTGGGCTCTGGTGTTTTTAGGCGAGCATGAACTTGTTTGATGGCAGACATCAAAAGCTCAATTTTTTCCACAAAGAATTTCTCTTGCGCTCTGATACCGAATCCCGTTATCAGAGCAAAAATTCCAAGCCCTAAAATTCCGACCAACATCCAAATCCAAAGCGAACCCATAGATTGTAGAGCTTCTGTCTTGAGATAAACTACGGACGCAGCAAGAAATGGATCTTTAGAGGTTGAGCCCACAAGTACAAGCGAAAAAGTCGAAGACAGACATACTTCTGGAGTTAAGAAACTGCATTCATCCAGCAAAGCTTCAAGCTGATCTCGGTTCTTGGCCGGAACGAGTAGAGAAAATTCCTGATCGCTTTGAATGACTTCACTTTTTATCAGTTCGTCACGAAGAGCACGGTCACGGAAAACTTCGATTTCTTTCTGCTGAGAGCGCACCAAGGAAGAAAGATAGCTGGCCCGAGCTTTTAAAACCTCTCCATGTAATACCCTCGTCGTAGCACCATAGATTGCGACTCCTCCTGCAATCCATAAAATGAGTAAGCCCCCGTAAACTTGACGGAAACGAGACTTTACAAGCGATGGAGAGTTCTGCGCGGACATCTACTGCCTCTTAACTCGCATAGATGAAAAATGGACATCTCCATCATAATTGGCAGTGTCTGGGGCCTCAATTGATTGATTCCGGTAGACGTGGACATAAGAAGTCACCACAAGAGGGAAAATTCGACCATCATTCAGAACAGCCTCGCCAATCTCTTTTATAATTTCAGCACGTTTTTGATTGTCTCCCGTGTGGAGAGCCAACTCCACAAGACGTTTTTCCTCATCACTTGTTTTGATATAGGCCCACTGGCTGAGCATAGCCAAATAGAACTCAAGTTCAGGACATTCCGAATTCATGCCTTGTCCTAGAAGTGCAGCATCGTGATCTCCCACATCACCTTGCCTTAGCAAAGTGACTTTAATGCCAGCATCTTTCAGAGTCTTTAAAATTGCATTAGCCAGATCAGACATTTTACCATCAACTCGAAGGGAAAAATCCTTCGGAAGATCTTGAAGAAATGATTCGTTTTGAACGTCAAAATAAGAGGAACTTAAGCCCAGCGAACCAAAGGAACTAGGTGGGAGCATTTCATATGAAATTTTTTCTACTCCTTGGCGTGCTGTATAGGTCAATTTCTGAGTAAGTAGTTTGTTGACAGCAATTCTTTCTTTCTGGGAAACGCGATTGGCATCTAGCACCAGCATTTTTGATAGCGAAGGTTTTGTGTGAAGCACAGAAAGCCCCTCGATATTTTTTAGATCTTTGACGCTATCAAGAACTGCGGTCTCATAAATTTCAATAAAATCAATATTGGAGTCCTGTGCGGATTCCAGCATGGCTTCGATGCCTCGTTTGAAATGAACTTCAACTTCTTCGGGAGCGCTGTCTGATTGATGTAGATAGTAAGGGTTTTTCTTGAGAAGGATGTAGTTTTTGCTTGGCTCGCCTGAAACGAAATAAGGTCCGCTGGTTACGGATAGATCTAAAAGATTTCCATTTTTATCGACATTTTCCTTAGGCACTATCCCAGTTTCACTGACGGTTAGTAGATATTGCAGTGCTTTTGATGGGAAACGAAGCTTTAACAGAAAGCTTTCGTCTGAAATTGCGTGGACCGATTCTATTATCGTTTTGGCATTGAAATGCCCTGAGGCTTGCCTGCCCATAAGTCTCTGAAGTGAGAATTCAACATCGGCAGAAGTAATCTTTTTACCATTGCTGAATTTTGCCCCAGATTTAAGTTGGAAAGTGATCTCTTTCTCGTCGTCTGAAACAGACACAATATTTGAAATGCCTTGGCCCGTGTCCTTAGACAAAAGCGTGCCCCATAGGTTGGTGTGAATCTGAAAAAGCGGAATTGTTGAAATATTCTCGGGTGTCAGCGGTAGGCTCAACTCACCTGTAAGAACAGCACCGACTCGCTTTTTGTATGTACCAGTTTCAATATCTTTCATTTTTAAATCTTTCAGCTTTAGGCCAATCCCGATGAACAATGCAGAGCCTAGAAAAATCGAGAAAATATAGCGCCTATTCAAGAAGCCATACTTTGTTGTTTTTTCTATCATTCGCATCCATTCAGGTATCTAGTTGCGGAATCAATCGACCGTAAGGCAGGTTGGTTCGCCGTCAGTATGAGTTTCTTTTGAATCGTTGCTAGAGGCTTGAGTGCTCTCGTTTTGTTCTAATGAGTTCTGGGCCGCCCAAGAAATAACAGGGTTAAATCCCAAAAGGACGGCAAAAGTTCCAATGATTGATCGTAGGTATTTCATATTTATATTCTCCCTTGAATATTGCTTGGGCTGGCCTTGGTAAGATACACAATGTGATGATTTTCTCGAAACTCGTTGTGAATTGAGTAAGATGCAAGATCTGGAACAATGGCTCGTTGACCATCGGAATGGAACTGAAGGCACTTGCCGTCTTGTGGAAAAAGCCGCTGCATCGCTCTTGTGTATTTGGATAGACCGATGGATGAGACTTTTGCTGAGATTGGGCTTCTATATTCTTCCCAAACTTTCAAAAGGGCTCCGAGACGAGTTGACCTTGCGGAGCAAGCAACAAACTCTTTGTCCTTTATTTTAGTAGAAATAACTGAGAACCAACCACACTGAGGCACCCGCATGATCCACCACTTAAATTTTTGAGTGTTTATAAGCGAGTGCCCGCTAACGACTTTCGATTTGCAAAAAGCATCAGTCAGGAAATGCTCAGTCGCTTCCATGTAGGCAGCTCGTAATGCCTTGTCTGCAGCTGGATGAGCTGCGATGCCAGATGGAACGACTCCTTTCGGTAGAAGCTCAAGGAGTTCAAAAGAACGCTCGATCCTCTCGGATCTGCATTTTGCGATTGCAGTCGGGAGGCTGAAGCCAGCGCCCGCAGCGCCGTACTTCACTCCGGGGAGTTCACACGAAACTCTTATAAAACGAAGTGCCGCAAAGTCGCGGCGAACATGAAATTTAAGCATAGCTGCGTATTTATAACGCATTGCGTTATAAATTTCAATCTACTTTATCAGGATATGGAATATTCACTTATATTTTAATGCCTTAGGTCCACATTTATCAAGCACTCGGCTACGGAGAGCTTTCCAGCCGATTTTCAAGAGACTCAGAATTCTTGAACCTACTTTTTTCCAAAATCGTGCGTATTTCCTCAAAAGTATATGGCACCGAAAGGGTCTAAAAAGACACCCTCATCAAGCAGCTCTCTTTTCTTCGATTGATTGACCCGTTTTCTTTAACAAATTGCTTAGTTTTCTCATCTTTGCCTCCAAGGTTGCCTTCAGCTCGAAAGGATTTAGGCTTTCAAATTGATGCTTCAGCTCTTCTTTTCGCGAACTCAAAATGTGAGGACTTTTCATCAAACGCTCGTAGGGGCTCTGTGGTTTGTCGTAAAGTTTTCTATATCTCGACCCCACTCGGCACTTTTCCTTGAGCTTCATCTGAGGAAAAAAGAAATTCTGCAATAAGTATTGCTCGTTTTCGTAAATGTCGTTCATCGCCTCAACTAGCTCTTCATTGTCATAGCGGTAGTATCCAAAAACATCTCGCACATGCGTCCAGTTTTTCTGTTCAACATGCGCTTGATCGTTCTTTTTGTAAACTCTGCCCCGCGTAAAAATCACTGAATCTTCTGGATTGTCAAAATACTTCATCAACGTGTGATTGATAAATTCAGTGCCATTGTCGCTATGAAAAGCCCACATGCGAAAGGGCAATTTGAGCTGCGTTAGCTTAACCGAAGCCAAAACATTTGTTGCTTCTTTTCCCAAGAAAGCGCGCTGACTTGTCCAGCCACTATCAACGTCTGTCATGTTCAGCGTCCAGGCAAAAGTGCCTGTGAGCGATCCTCCGCAATGCGCGACCGTGTCGGCCTCCATAAATCCTGGCTTGTGTATCTTTAGGCGAAACGGTTTTAAGGGAATTAACTTTTCCAGCTGCCTTGCAGCTGGTGGCCGCGTTCTGCTTTGAAGACCGCGCCTTCTGGTTTGTCTGAACGGACCAAGCAAACGATCCATCGTGCTCGCGCTCATCTTTAAAATTTTGTCTCGAAGATTCTCATCGATGGGCTTCGGATAATGTGGAAGCCAAATGGGCAAGGCCTGCTTCATTCGCTTTGAATTCATGTAGCTCATTTGCTTCCAAAGATCCACGAGCAGCTTCACCACAGGGCCTCTGTATTCGCAAGGACGACCTTGAACATGGCCGTACTGCCCTTCGCCGGGTCGAGCCCCGTTCAAACAGCGTATAACGTGTTTACGGCTCTTTTGATAATCCTCGCAAATCGCATTTATGATCCCAGTTTTAGTTTTTTTGGTGCCGCATTTATAGCGCCTACGAACTTTGTTAATGTGATAGTAGAAGTTACGGTTTTCCATTGTCTTTCCTCCAAAGGCTTATTTTTGCTTGCTTAAGAGGGTAACAAAGTTTTGAGGAAACCGTAGCTTCACTTAAAACCCTTCATTTTTTGGACTTTCCTTCGGTATCAATACTTTTGAGGAAACTCGCGTGCCACCGTGGCACGAAATCGGTTCACCGTGGCACGATATCGTGCCACGGTGGCACGGTTTTCAGCATCTCCTCTAAAACTTTCACTCACTTAAGTTTGGTACGCCTCCTGCTTTTAATAGGTGGAGAACGCGATCACAAAGAAAGCAAATTTCTAAATCGCAGCTCTCAGAAAAAAAGAAAGAGAGAAACTAAAAATGATCACATTTGATTTAATCCAGCACCCCGCTCGTGAATTGAGTCGGGACCAATTGGCCCCTGAAACTAAACGCGAGACAAAACTTCAACTTGGATGCGCGCAGCTTCGCACGCACATCGAACAGGAGGAGGAAGACAATGAAGACAGCTTTCAAATGCTTGTCAGCATCTTTGGAGACGATCTTTTTGATGACCCAGAGAAAATGCCGCCAATTGAATAGTCCTCAATAAACTTAACCCATTTCCCCAGTACCAAACCAAAGAAGGAACCTAAACCCATGAAAAAATTATTCGTAAGCTCAATGATTGCCGCCATTTTTACTCTTTTACCTGCTTGCAGCTCGACGCCTCAGTCTCAGGCACAAAAGGAAAAACAAAGAAAAGAACTCAACGATTGGCATTTGGATAGAGGCTGCCGTGTTTGTGGTCTTGACCGCCTCTAAGCCATGGGGCTCCAAATGAAAACAGAAAATAATTGCACAGAAGTTGAAAAGGAAAAACTTATGATGAATCTAACAAGTCTTACAAGCCTTGAACGCATGGTTTTAGACATGCGCTTTTGGGAAAACATGCTGATCGAAGAAATTGCTCAAGATCTTGGTCTTAGCTGGAATCAAGTGGACGCACTCATTGAATGTACTCTCAATAAACTTCACTCGAAGCTAAGGCTTGATCCGGTTTTTAAAAACCGAGGGCACGCTCAAGCCACGAACTACAATATCAAACCCGCTCATGTGGCGGCTTAAAAAAATGGAGAGAAAAAATGTTAAACAAACAAAATACAAACGGTCCAACAAGCTACGATAAATTCGCGCTCTTTCTTGCAGATGAAAAGGCAGCGGAAATTAAAAAATCTAAAACCGTTGGCATGGCCTATCTTAGGCAAGGTCAGCAAATGTACACACTAAGATTGTGGGCACATTTATCTGAGAGATACTACATGCTAGCCACTCGGGATGATCCAAGTAAATTTCTAATAATGACCCGCGAGCCAAGTCACTCGGAATACTCGAAAAACAAATTCTTTTGGAATATTGTAGGAAATGCTTGTTCAATGCCGGATGACGGCGTGATTGAGCTAAACTTTGATTTGCTATCAAAGCCAATTTATTTGAGTTATTTCCCTGAAGCTTCGAGCAAGGGAAATAGACTCAAAAGCCCCGAGGAGATTTTCAAGGAAGACGCTGCCTAGTTTTTGCGGCGTCTTTGTAAAAAGCTCAAACTTTCATTTTATTGCGATTTTTTTTGATTTTTCAAATTTTTACAACTTCAAAATTTAGGAGAATCTATGTTTCAAACCAAAATATATTACGGCATTTTTGCCATTACTTTAATTGCACTTTTTTTCGTACCCGAACTGGCTCATGCTGATCTTGTAGGGTCGATCAACTCAGTAAAACTTAAACTGACGCAAGTAATCTTACCAGCACTCTCAGTGATAGGAATCTGTATTGCTGGAATATCATTTTTCACAGGCAACCCGAACAGCAAGCAGCACATCCTCTATGCCATCTTCGGATGTCTCATTGGGTTCGGCTCTCAAGCGCTTGTCGATTTCATAAGAGATTCAGTCAGGTAAATCCAAGAGGGGTAAAATTAAATGAATGAAGATGAACTTTTAAGCTCTCATGTGCCTAGAGCACTTGAGATGAAATCAAAACTTTTTGGCTTTGAACTTGGGGATCTGCTGCTTGTGTTTTTTAACCTTGCAGCAACAAACCTTTTGTTTGGATCGACAAGTTTTCGCTATCCCCTTGTTTGGGGATCAACTCTTTTTCTAGGGCTCGTTCTGTTTTTTGTAAAACGGGGCAAGCCCGATAGCTATATCGAGCATTTAGGTGAGTTTTTAACAAGTCAAAGTCACAGATCGGCTGGACTTTGTGATCTCGATTACAGAGCCTACGAGAAAGGAGCAAAGCACCAATGACAGTACTAAAATCGAAGGAGGCAGCTCTTTGCGAGGAGATTCCCTTTTGGGATTTCTTCGACACTCCCATCGCACACACAGTGCTTACAGATGGCTCACTTGCGGGCGGGCTTTTAGTCACCCTCAAGGATATTGAATGTATGGATGCTGCCCAGATCAATCGTATCACCTTAGGTCTGCGCTCGATGTTGAATTCCGTATCTGAGAAAACAAGTCTGCAATTTGTTTTCTCGGTAGGATCAAATTTTGAAGAGGCCATTAGCGCACTTGAGGCGCGAGTGGATGAGAGATCACCAATGCTTGTTAAAAAACTTGTAGGGTCAAGACTTGCTTCACTTCGCGCCGAGCAAGCAAGTGGAGCCCTATACAAGCCTGAGCTTTATGTGTTTCTTAAGGTGCCCAAGCCGCAGAAAAAATCAGATGGATTCATCAAGGGGCTGCTTAAAAAGGAAGAAGAATTTTGCGTCTCAGCAAGTGCAGCATACAAACAAATCTGTGAAATTTTAGAGGAGAATATTGAGGGCTTAGGTTCCGGTCTTCTTGCGGCGGGCTTTGAGTCAAGAGTCCTAACAAAAACCGAGCTTCTTAGCTGCGTCTATAAATACTTGAATCCCAAAAGAAGCCAATCTGAACCGCTGCCAAAAATGCCAAATACACCAACAGGCCCAAAGCTTGAAAAGCAAACCCTAAGGGATAATCCGTGGCTAGCTGATGCTTCGCCACGCGAGGCTCTATTGTTTGGCGATCTTATTCTTGATTACAACGGCTACACGCTCGACTCGTATTTACATAAAGTCATTACTCTGAAGACTCTTCCTGAAGTCACTTTTGCGGGGATGCTTTCAAGTTTTTTGAATATGCCGTTTCATTTTGATTTGATTTTTGGGGTTGAAGTTCCGCCCCAATCGGGAGAAATGTCGAAACTCAACCAGAAAAGAAGAATGGCACATTCGCTTGCTATGACTCATGGGAATAAAGCGTCAGACCTGGAATCGGAATCTAAGCTAGGAGCTACGGAAGACCTCATTCGGGAGCTTCTGGCATCTGGCCAAAGAATCTATGCCACTCAAATGAGTATTGTTTTGAGGGCTCCAGTTGGGACGGAGGGAGAAAAGCTTTTGAAAAGACGCGTCAGGGAAGTTCTGGCAAGACTACGAGCACTTCATGGTGCTGAAGGTTTAGAAGAAAGTGTGGGAAGCTGGCGAATTGTAAAAGGGCAGATTCCAGCAGCCCCAAAATCTCTGGAACGCGCAAGAAAGATGAAAACTCACAATCTTGCTGATTTTCTTCCCGTGTATGGACCCGAGATTGGAGACAAAAATCCTAGTGTGATTTTTAAGAATAGGCTCTCGGGCCTAGTAGCCTATGATCCGTTTGATCCATCACTTCCGAACTTCAACAGTCTGGTGACAGGTGCATCAGGCGCTGGAAAGTCTTTTCTAAATAATTGCATTCTCTTGCAAGATATGGCGACCAATTTAAGGGTCTTTATTATCGATATTGGAGGTTCTTACAAGAAGCTCACCGAGGCTCTTGGCGGCCAGTATGTAGAGATGGATCTTTCTGAAAAATACAGGATCAATCCTTTTCATCTGAACGATCCACGGTGTGAGCCGAGTGCCCAAAAGATCAAATCCTTACTCGCTGTTCTTGAATGCATGGTGAGCGAAGAAGGATCTGAACGGATCACAAAACTAGATCGCGCTCTGCTAGAAAAAAATATTATTGAACTTTATGAGAAAAAAAGAAGTCAGGGATGCGTTCCCGAACTTTCTGATTTGTCAGAAAAACTAGCAAAGTCGAACGAGCCGAGTTTGGTATCATTCTCAAAAATGCTCTATAGCTGGACGGGGGATCGCTCCTACGGCAAGCTTCTTGATGGTAAGGGATCGCTTCGCACTGACTCTAAGATCTGCACTTTTGATCTTAAGGGACTTTCAAACTACCCAGACCTTCAAAGTGTGATGATCCTCATCCTAACTGATTTCATTCTTTCGCAAATTGAAGGGGACAGGAACTACAAAAATCGAATCATTTTAGATGAGGCTTGGCAGTCCCTCAAAGTTCCAGCTGCTGCGAATTTTATGGAGTATTGCGTAAGAACCTCGCGCAAAATGGGCCTTGGATCTGGCATCACTTTCATTACTCAGGGGGTTGAAGAAATCATTGAAAGTTCTATAGGGGCAGCCATTATTGGTAATACTGCAACAAAATTTGTGATGCTTCAGAGAGGTGATTCTGAAATTCTTGGCAACGCCTTAAAGCTAAATGAGCAAGAACTCGCACTTATCTACTCGCTTGAGCAGAGAAAGGGGCATTTTAGCGAAGGCTTTATGATTAAAGCCGATACAAGGCAGGTCATTAGAGTTTTTCCAGCGCCGATTGAGTATTGGCTTTCAACTTCTGATGGAAGAGATAACCAATATCTTGATGAACTCATGGGAAATCGAAAGCTTAGTTTGTCTGAAGCCATTGAAGAAGCTGCAAGTGAACACCCTTGGGGTATTGCCGCAACAAAAACTCAGAAGGAGAGCAGATAATGAAGGCATCTTTCAAATATTCTCTGAGAAAACTAGTCGTTTCACCGATTCTTATTGTTGCGATACTGCTCCCTAAGCCCGCTAGAGCAGATCTTTGGGGCGGAGATGTCATTGTTCTAGTGAAAATATTGACTCAATCCATCAAGCAACTTGTTGCGCTCAAGAACATCATTGGGGCAACGAAGGGGCAGCTTGAACTTTTACGAGAGGTGAACCGAGGCATTAAAGATGGGCTCAATGTGATTCGCATTCTAAATCCTCGCTTTAACCCTGGTCTTTACGGAAATCTTGAATCAGCTGACAGGGTGCTGGCGGTTATTAACGAGCTTTACGGAGCTATTCCGAACACAGGAGAATCTAGACTGCAAGAGGCACAAGATCTGTCAGTGGCTGAGAGCATTGCCATGAATGGGCAACTCTTTAGATTTGCTGATGAGGTGGATATTGAAAGTAAGCGGATCATTGACCATGCAAGGCAAGTGAATCCGCAAGGAGCGGGAAAGCTCACAGCGCAGTCTATGGGGGTATTGATTGGAGTGACAACCCAAGTTCTACGCACCAATTCCATGATGCTTAAAATGATGAGTGAAAATATGGCCCTTCAAAATCGAAAAGAAAAACTCTCTAGTTCACAGTTCAAAGCGCAGTACGAAGGCTTGACCAATGCCTTTAGTGATTTGCCAAGTACTGAGACTAGCAAACTCCCCGAATTAAAAAAATAGGAGGAAATCTTTCAGATGATAAAAAATCTAGAAGTTCTTGGTCCGCTGATGCGCAATCTTTTTAGTGAATTTAGTCAGCTCTATTACATACTTTTACCGCTTTTCTTTGTTCTGGCAGTTGTGCATGCATGGTTTGCAAATCCGCAAGGAGGCCCTGAGTTTTTGGGCATCTTAAAAAGAGCCATCATCGCAACTATTTTGCTCGTAGCCTTTCCCGAAATTACAGAAGCTATTTTGATGCTCGCTAATGGCATTGCGGATAAGATTGATAAGTACGCTGGACTTGATGCCTTTATGCTAATGGCAGAAAAAAAGTCCAGAAGCTATTCGATGTCAGTCACAAGCGTCCTGCTGCAGTTCAATGATCTTCTGATCGCGACCCTTTCTTTTCTGAGTTACATCGTTTTGTATTTTGCGCGCTCGATTACTTTTGCGATGTATTACTTTTTTTGGGTGTTCTATTCAATTGTGGCTCCGATGGCTCTTCTGCTAATGCTTTTCCCCTCTACAACAAGAATTGCAGGGAATCTCTTTAAGGGCATGATTGAAGTTGCTTGCTGGAAAATCGTTTGGTCGATTCTCGGAGCTATGCTCACAGCTCTGGCCTTTGGTGACGCTTACCAGATCGAAGGCGGCTATGTGACTCTCATGGTTATGAACTTTGTCATCGCGGTTGCGATGCTTGGAACTCCAATGATTGTAAGCTCGCTAGTCGGATCGGGTCTTAATTCAGCTGCGCCATACTTGGGAGCTGCGGCAGTAACAGCGATGGCCTCAGTGCCAGCCAAGGCAGTCCAATTAACGCAAGCAACTAGGCAAGGACTCAATGCCGTAAGAGCGCGCGCTCAAGGAAATCAATTCAGAAATTTTACAAGAACTTCTAGTTCGCATTCTAGAAGAAAGGGGAATCAATGATTCAAAAGATAAAATCTAAAGCAGATAGTTTCCATGAAGGATTTGGAAAGCTTTCGCATTCTGTACAGTTTCTAAAGCTATTTAGTTTTGGTCAAATGGTGCTGCTACTGATGCTCTCTGCTGCATTGATATCACAAATCGGGAAAGAGCCAGTGGTGATGGCGCTTGATGTTAGCGCTGTTAAGTTAAATAGAATTACGGTACCTGATCTTAAGTCGCAAATTCGTGAAGCGATAGTTCAGTATCTTGACCTTCGCTATAAATGGGATGCAAAAACAATCGAGGCAAAACTCGAAGATGCTGAGCGCTTTATTGCTCCAGCATCTATTAAAGCATTTCGTAGGGCGACATCTTCAATCAAGGCATTTTCAACCGAAAAACAGATTTCACAGCGTGCTTACCCAGCAGATATTGAAATCGATTTAGGAGCAAAAAGCGCGGAAATCACCGGGGATCGCATCACCTCTATTCAAGGAGTCATGGCAGCCGGAAAGCTTGTTCTCGGCCTCGATTTCGAATATGGGCAAAGAAGTCCAGCCAACCCTTGGGGCATCTATATTGTAAAAGAAAAAGAGGAGGCATTTTAAAATGAAAAAATATTTTATTTGGGCGTGTTTTGCGCAAATCGTTTTTTCAAGTCAACTGGCCTTAGCGCAAGTGAGGGAGGTCGAGGTCGACCATGAAAAGATAGTAACGGTAAAGACTTCTCTTGGTATTGCAACGATCATTCAGGTTGAAGACACTCCTACAAGTGTCGTTGTGGGTGATCTGGATTCTTTCAAAGTTGAGTATCTTGATGAAGCCATTACGATAAAACCTCTTTCGGCAAATGCGAAGAGCAATCTTTACATCTATACGGACTGGAGGAGATACAATGTAAAGCTTGTGAGTGTGACTAGGGATTTGGCAGACTATGTTGTGTCTTTAAAACCTAAACGAGTGAACTCGAAGCAGTCTTTGACGACTCCGAAAAATCGGGAAACTGTCACCGCTCCTCGGTGGACACGAGTTGATCGATACTTGAGAAATGAAGAGCTACGCATGACTGTCAAGCAGGTGATGGCCTCTCGTGATGGACTTTTATGGATCGAGTTTGAAATTACTCAAAATGCTAATCCTCCTACGGAAAGCTCAGATTTTGATCCAGCATGGGTTTGGGTTATCCAAAAGCAAAGTACAAAACCTATTCACAGGCTAGTGCTTTCGAGTGTTAAGTTTGGCGAAGCAAAGAAGATCTTAGGGTTACTTCAGCTTCGTATTTCTGACTTAAGCGCCAGTGAGCCTATCAGAATCGAACTCAGGCGAAAACGTACAGGTTACTTAACGCTTGCGGGTCCAGATAAATGGCAAAGATAACGGGTTTCATTAAGGAGCTTCTTCTTGAAAAACAAAAACCCTTTACTGACAAACGCGATCTAAATACCAAAGTAATTTTGAGAATTTTTAGTGGTCTTATCGTGCTTCTCATAATTGGGCTTCTGGTTTGGCCTGAATCAAAACCAGAAATGGTGCATTTTAAAGAAAAGCGAGATGCTGATGGAAGATTGATTGACTCCGATAATCATGCTCAATCGTCAGATCTAGATGAAGAAGCTTTAGCTCGCTTGAGGCAGAGAAGTCGTGAGCGTCAAAACGTCCCTAGTCTAGAAAGCCTCATGAGAGGCGCAAGTAAATCCTTAACTGGAGAGTCAGGCCAAGAACTCATGACGGGCGGCCAGACCAATCAAGGCAGTTCGATGATTGTGCGCAGAGCGAGCGCAGGCTCAAAGTCGAATCTACTGACGGGCACAAGATTTTCAGTTCGCCTTTTGCAAAGTCTATCGCTTCAAGCCTCAGGTTCGATTCCAATTCAAGGCGTGGTCGAAGAAGATGTCTTAGCTGATTCAGATGTCGCCATATCAAAAGGAACTAAAATTTTAGGAACTGCAAGCTTCAATGCTAAACGCCCGAGAGCTGACATCAGCTGGCAGCAAATTGTGCTCGATGACGGCAGGCAAATGGCATTGAGCGCAGTTGCCATAGGAACGGATAATCAATCAGGAGTCAGCGGAAAAGTACGTTCTGGAGCTGGCAAGGAAACTACAGGTAAGGTGCTCGGGCACTTTATCGGTGGCTTTGCCTCGGGTTCGATGACAAGGGGCCAGACAGGGGAATCAGAAGGCGGCCTATTAAATGGATTTAAGAATGCGGTATCTGAAACGGCTACAGATCAGGCGGCGAGTTGGGCTGAGGACTTAAAAAAAGTAACGCCGTGGATTGAGATTGAGGCAGGTAAAGTTTGCATCGCTGTGCTTGTTCAAGATTTCAATCCAAAAATAGAGGGGAGTATACGATAATGGGGAAAGATAAAAAACCATTAAATGAAAGTGATCATTTGGTCATGGCTTGTATTGGAGTTTTTTTTGGAGGAATGATTTTATCTAAACTTTGGGTCTGGTTCTATCTTTGGATCATTGAGCCAAGGCATATGGCAGCGGTTTGTCTCGCTGTATTTTTACTAATCTTGCTTGGAGCCGTAAAAGTTGTCGGGAAAATCAAAAGAAGTAAGGCAAATAAGAGATTCGAAAAATCTATAACCGAAAAAACTACGGAGTCCGTTTATTCTGGAACCGACAAGAAAAATGGAGGAGAAGTTTGGATCAAGCCTGGTCAGAGAACTATGCACACGCAAGTCATCGGAACGACAAATGCGGGTAAAACTGAAAGTATTATTCTACCTTGGGCGATCCAAGACATTAGGCAAGGACGGGGCCTCATCTTGATTGATGGTAAAGCTGATCGAAGTCTTCTAGATAAAATTTGGGCTTATACCGTAAAGGCAGGCAGGCAGGATGATTTTAGACTCATAAGCCTTAGCTCCATTGATGAGAGTCATCAGTTCAACCCGCTGGTTGGGGGAAGCTCCGAGGAAATCAGTGAGCGTGTCTTCAATGCTTTTGAATTTGAGAACCCTCACTACAGAGCGCTCCAATTTGAAGTCTTCTCACAGGTGCTGAGAATTTTTAATGAGGCGGGTGAAACGGCAACATTTTTGAAGCTACATCAGGCTATTAGTGATCCTACATATTTGGTGGGAATGGCAGATCGCGGCAAGGATAGGAACCTGTCCGATTGGGCGAGTGTGTTTCGTAGTCTTGAGAAAAAAGATCGCGAGAATAGAACTAGCGGTCTTCTTTCGGCTTTAAGCCAGTTTGCTTTTGGGGCATCCTCGCAAATTTTTAATGCAGAGAATAGTTCAGTAACTATAGATGAGGCCTTAAAAAAGGGACAGATTCTCTACTTTCAATTGCCTGTTTTGAGATCCCCATTTCTTGGAAAGGCTTCAGGCAAGCTGATATTACAGTCCCTTCAAAGTGCGATTGCGAGTCGTCATAGCTCAGATGAGAAACGAGAGTTCTTCTCAGTCTATCTCGACGACTTTTCTGAATACCTATATCCAGGCTTTGTGTCGATTCTCAATAAATCTCGGAGTGCAAATGTGGGGATTGTTTTTGCTCATCAGGCACTAGGGGACATCACAGCTTTGGGAGATTCAGTTGCTAACTCGATTCTTGTAAACTCAAACATCAAATTTTTTATGAGAGGCAACGATCCTGATTCAGCTGAGTATTTCTCAAAGGTTTTGGGAACTGTTGCAGGCCGCAAAAGCACCGAGCGTGTAAGCCGTAAAGGATGGTTTGGATCTAAAGAGAGTACAGGGGAGACTTCAGAGCGAGATGTTGAGGAGTTTTTGATTCACCCTAATCATTTCAAAAGAGAACTTGGTGTTGGTGAAGGTGTGATGATTCTGCCTCATAGCAAGGGCGCGAAAATGGTGAATATGCGATTTGATATGTTTCCAGACCTTGAGGCAGTGCTCATTCCAAAGCCAGTAAAGGAAATAGCCGTAAGGTTGAAAATTGAGGAAAAAATCGACTCACAATCAGCAACTAAAAAAGTAGATGTGGATGATTTGTCATCTTAGGAAAAAATGGAAAGGAGATATTATGCATATTTTAATATCAAAGACTTTTAAAGAGAGATGGAAGGATTGGAAGCTGTCGCTACTTGTTGCGCTCATCTTTCAGGTGGGAGCTTGCGCCACAAAGGAGAAAAGTGCCGGAATTGGAATAGGGATTGGTGCCCTCGGAGGGGCCTCAATTGGTGCCATCGCTGATCCTGGAAAGAGCGGCAAGAACCGCACCCGAAATGTTATTGTAGGAAGTGCATTAGGTGGAATTGCCGGAATGGTGTCTGGTGCATATATACATTCTTTGACTGAACAAAAGCGGGGGGAGGCTCTTCTTAAGTCTCAGGCATCGGCTCCTCATTCGGTGAATGGAGTCATGCCTGAACTTAAGGACCCACAAGTTGAAGCTCGCTGGGTCGAGGGTCGAGCGATTGGCAATCGCTATGTAGAGGGGCATTTTGAGTATGTCATTACTTCCCCGGCAAGGTGGGATTCAATGAAATGAGAAAGCCGATTGTGCCTTTGGAGGCGATCATGTTCACGGCCAAAATGGGTTTTCTAAGTAAGGAGATTTGGGGTGAGTTTTTCGCAAAAGGCTCGCTTCGCAGTACTCAGCGTCAATGGGGCAAGTTAGTTAGTGATGGCTGGTTTGAGCAGCATTCATCACCAAGATGTTCCGACATATTTGTACTGACGGCGAAAGCAAAACGCCTTGTTGATTCAAGAGTTCAGGCCATTGCAGCACCTCCTCATATGGGCGTTTTTGACCATGATACAAAACTGTCACAAATAGTACTCAAGATGCAGAGGCAAGGCTTGATCCTGAAATGGACTACCGAAAGTGAACTTAAGATTCTGAGCCCATCAAGTCTTAAGCTTGAGAGCCATCCTAACTCGTATAAATATCCTGATCTATTAGTGACACTGAACGTGTCTGGAAAGCCTGTAAGGCTGGCCATCGAACTTGAGTTAAGTAGGAAATCTTTCAAGAGGTACCGAGACATCATTTTTTCTTATCGAAGGTTGCCAGCAGTCAAAGGCGTATTCTACATCTGCCCAACAGAGGAGATCCACAAAGCGATAAAAAAAGCCTTTAGGCAAAGTCATACGTCCTTGAGTGAAAAGCCAATTGGTTTTGGCTTTGTTGACCAGTGGCTGTGTGATCCTGCAAAGGCAGGTCTAGAAATGCCAAGTCGCCTGACGACTCTTTCTGAATTGATCGCCGACATAGACAGGAAAAGACGTGAGCAAGAAGCTTTAAAATGTGCCTGAATTAGTGTCGTCAAAGTGTCGCGAGGCGACACTTATCCTAGGAAGATTTGACCAATAGGAAACAATGCAACTTTTTGAAATCAAAGAGCAACCCCCGCTATCATAATTAAGGATCACCCCCTGATCGCTTCCTGACCCCTCCCACCCAACGATGTTAGTTGGAAGGGGTCAGGAAGCTGGGTGTGACAATAATTATGATAGCGGGGGTGGAAGGAGTTATGAATATTTATGAGTAGTAAAATTAGGAAGAAGAACGGGGAACAAGAAAAAAGTGATGAGTGGTATCGATTGACGGTGATGCGAGAGGCTGGCGAGGCTGTAAGGAGCATGGCTGAAAAGGTGAATAATGGCTTTGATGCTGGTCAAGTTACGAGGGCTCAGGTGGCGAGCTGGGCATTGGTCAAGCAAGCGAAGAATCTAACTAGTGATGACATTAAGCAGATCCGCACCGAGTATTTTGATGAGATTGCAATGCTCGATTCACTTTTGCGTCGCGCAAAACAAACGGGCAGCTTAGCCCCCGAAATCAAAGCACTTTTGCAAGCGCAGCTTGAAATAGCTGTTCCGACTAAGAAAAGTGTGAAAAAGAACTTGAAAGACACGGTCATCAATGGTGACTTGGTGGAAGATGACGGGAACAGAATTAAGGAAGATGCGCGAGAGGCTGGGCTTAACTCGTGAGGAGTTTGCTAAAATCTTTGGATTGTCTAGCCATCGCGTAGTTATGAATATCGAGCTTGATTACAGGCGTCCAAGCAAACTCACGATGATTTTGCTTCGCGCCCTTGATTCCCTTTCAAAACCAAAAGCGCAGGCCCTACTTACTTTATTGAGGAAACATTCAGATGTTTAAATTTTTCCAACAATGGAGCGTAAAAATGTCAAGAAAACTTAAGAAGGCGGTACGCCGTCTTCCTAAATCTTGGCCGCGCGTTGAATTGATTCCAGTAGTAGATGAATCGAAAAAGTCCTATTTGAGAAAAAAAGAGATCCAAAATATTTTGTCCACAATGCTTATAAGCGCAAGAAAACGTGGCAGACCAGTTAAGAATAAAAATCCAGAGGAAATATCTGATGCAGCATAAAGTAGGAATGTATTTAAGAGTCAGCACAGATGAGCAAGCGGTTCGTAATGAAGGATCGCTTGACAATCAAAAGCATCGTTTGATGTCATTTGTAGATATTAAAAATGTCCAAGACCCTCATTGGGGAAAGGTCATTGAAACTTATATTGATGACGGAGTTTCGGCAAAGAACACCAATCGCCCCGCGTTTCAAAGGATGATGAGCGATCTTCGCAGAGGCAAAATTAATTTAATACTTGTGACGGACCTTTCGAGGTTGTCGCGCAGCATTCTTGATTTTTGCATCCTTCTTGAGGATCTCAAGAAAGCTAGCGCGAAGTTTCTTTCGATGAAAGAACAGTTTGATACGACGACAGCCGCAGGCGAGATGATGGTCTTCAATATGATAAATCTCGCCCAATTTGAAAGAAAACAAACGTCAGAGCGGGTCGCTCAGAATTTCCATTCTCGCGCTCTTCGAGGACTCCGCAACGGCGGTTCTGTAATCCTTGGTTATGATGTTGAAGAGGAAAATAAATCTACTTTCGTAGTAAACGATGAAGAAGCCGCTCGGGTTCGTGAAGTCTTTAAGGTGTATTTAGAAGAAGGAACTTGTGCCAAAGCATCCACTCGCCTCAACCGCACTGGGATTGAGCCAAAGACAAGAAGTGATCGAAACTACGCCCAACGCAATGCTGGCAAGTGGACAAGAAATTCTGTACTTTTGCTCCTTAGAAATCCAACCTATGTGGGACTTCGAGAGGTCAACCGAAAGAACAAAGATAAAGACCCTAAAACTCTTAGAAGTTTCGAGCAGTACCAGATGGTGAAAGCCTCATGGCCCGCCATTATTGAAAAAAATGTCTGGCACGCCACTCAAAGTAGCCTTGATGCTGGTCTTGAGAAGGAACGAGGGAGATTAGCAAAAAAGGAAACTCGTGTGTTTTTGCTGTCTGGAATTTTGCATTGTAAAACCTGCGGCCAGCCCCTTATGGGCTCAGCTGCTCACGGGAAAGTTAAAGTTCATCGATATTACAGACATCGAAAACTCAAGGGCGAGGAGATTAGCTGCCCTATTGATTGGCTCCGAGCTGATGATGTAGAAAAGTATGTTGTAAGGCACTTGAGCGAAACTCTATTGCGAGAAGGCTATTTTGAAGGCATCGAGGCCAGATACAAAGTTCTTCTTGGATCAAAGCAAAGAGACATGAAGACAGAAAAATCATCAATCCAAGAACGACTTGCTGCAATTGGAATGGAGACAAAGAAAGTTTTTGATCTACAGATTGCGATGGACGACTTGGAAGTAGATCAGGTTTTTAGAGACAAGATAAAACTGCTAGCTACCGAAAAAGTTAAACTTGAAGGACGACTCGCAGAGTTTGAAATGGACCTAGAAGATCGTCCTAGTGCCAAGAAGGTAGTTTCAAGCGTTCAGGCTAATATAAATGAGTTCCAGCGTGGCTGGAAAAAAGCCACGCCACACACTCAGCGCAGGCTTTTGCGAAACGTATTTGAGGACATTGTAGCGAGTTACGATGGTCTAGATTTGTATTATCGAACGGACGCGGATGAAGAATCAACTGACATAAAATTAAATAGTCGCGGACATTCGGGCATAAAAAAACCCGCTGCCCTTTCGGGAGCGGGTTTAACAACGCGGAATGTTGGAGCAATTGGCTCCGTTGGGTTCAATGGGATTTCTTGTTCGTCAGTTGATGATAATGGTCGGGATTATTCCCGACCAGCAATTTCAAAGGTTTATCACAAATTGGCAGGGTTTGGCAGGGAAACTTTGCCGCTTTTTTTAAGCGGCAAAGTTCTTTGCATCATTCTCCAACGGTATCTCGATCTTGAGGCCATC
>JBGSZX010000010.1:0-4604 GCA_041750195.1 Bdellovibrionota bacterium
GCTTGATTGGCCTTTCACCCCTATCCACAACTCATCCAAAGTATTTACAACTACTACTGGTTCGGGCCTCCACGTGGTATTACCCACGCTTCACCCTGGTCATGGATAGATCGCCGGGTTTCGGGTCTACCACTACGAACTAAACGCCCTATTCAGACTCGGTTTCCCTACGGCTCCACCTCAACGGCTTAACCTTGCTCGCAACGGTAACTCGCTGACTCATTATGCAAGAGGTACGCGGTCGCACTTGCTTACGCATTGTGCTTCCACTGCTCATAGACTTATGGTTTCAGTTTCTATTTCACTCCCCTGCTCGGGGTTCTTTTCACCTTTCCCTCACGGTACTAGTTCACTATCGGTCATCAGGTAATATTTAGCCTTGGAGGGTGGTCCCCCCAGATTCCCAACGGGTTTCACGTGCCCGGTGGTACTTGGGATACTTCTAGAGTCTTTAAATTTTTCATCAACAGGGCTGTCACCTTCTTTGGCCGCACTTTCCAGAGCGTTAAACTAAATTTATTGATCTCACGACGAAGTCCCGCAACCCCATATACAAAAATGTATATGGTTTAGGCTATTCCCCTTTCGCTCGCCACTACTAGGGGAATCTCGGTTGATTTATTTTCCTACGGGTACTGAGATGTTTCACTTCCCCGCGTTAGCTTCTTCAGACTATGAATTCATCTGAAGATACCCATATATTGGGTCGGTTTCCCGATTCGGAAATTTCCGGATCATAGAGTATGTGCCTCTCCCCGAAACTTATCGCAGCTTATCACGTCCTTCGTAGCTTCCTGATGCCAAGGCATCCACCATAAGCCCTTAGTAGCTTAAAAATTAAAGGTTGAATTCTAACTAAAAATCGCCAAATTCAACTCACTCAAAGCTCATAAAGACAAAGTATTCTAAGTTCAAATAATTCAAATACATAATAAAAATTAAATCTATCGTCATTAAGTTCTATTCAATTTTCAAAGAACAACCTTGGATCCGTATCAGTGGGTCAATTTCTAACCATTGCCACCGAATTGGTGGGCCTGGGAAGAGTTGAACTTCCGACCCCACGCTTATCAAGCGTGTGCTCTAACCACTGAGCTACAGGCCCCGAAGGCTCGCTCAAAAATGAATAGCTAGCAAGTATAGTGAGGTTGACCTAGAAAATGGTTCTTAAACTCTGACCAACCATCTTGCGATGAAAGGCCGTAGATTTTGAGAATAGTCATTCCTTAGAAAGGAGGTGATCCAGCCGCAGGTTCCCCTACGGCTACCTTGTTACGACTTCACCCCAATCATCGATCTCACCTTGGGCGCCTGCTTCCTTGCGGTTAGCGCAGCGACTTCTGGTGAAACCAACTTTCATGGTGTGACGGGCGGTGTGTACAAGGCCCGGGAACGTATTCACCGCGGCATGCTGATCCGCGATTACTAGCGATTCCAGCTTCATGTAGTCGAGTTGCAGACTACAATCTGAACTTAGAGTTACTTTAAGGGATTGGCTTGATCTCGCGATTTGGCTACCCTCTGTATAACCCATTGTAGCACGTGTGTAGCCCTGGACATAAGGGCCATGAGGACTTGACGTCATCCCCACCTTCCTCCGGTTTAACACCGGCAGTCTCTTTAGAGTGCCCAACTGAATGCTGGCAACTAAAGACAGGGGTTGCGCTCGTTGCGGGACTTAACCCAACATCTCACGACACGAGCTGACGACAGCCATGCAGCACCTATATAAAGACCCTTGCGGGCGTTAATATCTCTACTAACTTCCTTTACATTTCGAGCCCAGGTAAGGTTTTGCGCGTTGCATCGAATTAAACCACATGCTCCACCGCTTGTGCGGGCCCCCGTCAATTTCTTTGAGTTTTAATCTTGCGACCGTACTTCCCAGGCGGATCACTTAACGCGTTAGCTTCGGCACTGAAGGGGTCAATACCTCCAACACCAAGTGATCATCGTTTAAGGCGTGGACTACCAGGGTATCTAATCCTGTTTGCTACCCACGCTTTCGGGTCTGAGTGTCAGTACTGGGCCAGGAAACCGCCTTCGCCACCGGTGTTCCTCCTGATATCTACGTATTTCACCACTACACCAGGAATTCTGCTTCCCTCTCCCGTACTCAAGCTCAGTAGTTTTAGATGCACTTCCCAGGTTGAGCCTGGGGCTTTCACATCTAACTTGCTGAGCCACCTACACCCGCTTTACGCCCAGTGATTCCGAACAACGCTTAGACCCCTCGTATTACCGCGGCTGCTGGCACGAAGTTAGCCGGTCTTTTCTGATAAGGTACCGTCATCATCTTCCCTTATCACAGAGTTTTACAACCCGAAGGCCTTCATCACTCACGCGGCGTCGCTGCATCAGACTTTCGTCCATTGTGCAATATTCCCTACTGCTGCCTCCCGTAGGAGTCTGGACCGTGTCTCAGTTCCAGTGTGACTGGCCATCCTCTCAGACCAGTTACCGATCGTTGCCTTGGTGAGCCATTACCTCACCAACTAGCTAATCGGACGCAGACTCATCTTAAAGCGGATTGCTCCTTTAACCCCTAGAGCCGAAGCCCCTGTGGTCTTATGCGGTATTAGCTAATCTTTCGATTAGTTATCCCCCTCTTTAAGGCAGATTATCTACGTGTTCCTCACCCGTCCGCCGCTTTACTCACATCCGAAGATATTTTCTCGCTCGACTTGCATGTATTAGGCGCGCCGCAAGCGTTCGTTCTGAGCCAGAATCAAACTCTCCAGTTAACTTTAAATCCTCTATTGCTAGAGGCTAAATAACCGAATCATAAATTTCTGCTTATATTATTAAGCAATATTAAAACTCAATCATAAATGATTGAGACCTCACAACATACTTGCATTAGCTATTCAATTTTCAAAGAACCAACTTGTAACAGGAGGACGGTTGTATGTGAACCAGGGGGGAGAGTCAATAGGTGGAAAAAATATTTTTAAATAATTCTCTGTGACATGTCACTTTCTCAAAAAAATCAAAAAGTGCCTAAAAAATTGTCAGTATAATTAAACGAAAAAAATTTGATTAAACTATTAATTTTATTAAGTAATTAGCAATTTTAACGAGCCTTTTATTGATCGCACTGATGGTGCGCTTTTGGGACCCGTTTTGCGTCACAAACTTTTCCCATTCAAAAATTTTTTGAAAACTATTTTAAAAATCTAAAAAAAGATTTCTGAAAAGTCGCAGTTTTGTCTTATTCGCAATATTTTTTGTTAGAAGGAGGGGTTTCACTCACAAAATACCCGCCATTTTCTGTATTATGCAGAAAATAGTGCTCGTGAAAAGGATTTCTACCGCAGTCACTTCAATTCTTCGCAGAGCTGAGGAGCGTCTGTAGTTATGTAGTCGACATTCAATTGCACGGCGGTAGCGAGCTGCTCCGAAGTGTCCACCAAAAAGAGTCCCGTCTCGCGATTTCTTAATTCCGATTTCGACGACAAAAGCCATTTCAGTGGCCACCAGATATCATTGCCACGAGTGCTGCTGAACCTTGGCCAATATTTACTAATTTTTAGGGTTTTCACATTGAGATGACTCTGCCTTGAGAATTCTTCGAAGCGGTCCAAAGTGGAGTCCCAGTGCGAGTGAATTCGTAATTTGTCGACGAGAGGATAACTTTTAATTAATTGCAAAGTTTCAGGCGAAGGGTCGTCTTTGAATTGTAAAAGGACAAAAATTTTTGAGTCTTGTGCAAGCTGGAAAATTTCTTTGAGACTAGGAATTTTTTGAGAATTTTTGAGTTCACAATTTTCCCTTATTGCAGCAAACGAGAGCGAAGATATAGGCTTCCACTTTGGACAAACTCGACCCGCTTTACTGTTTGCCACTCTCCACAAAACGAAGTCATGCAAGCCAAGAGCAATGCCATCGGACGTATGGCGCAAATCCAACTCAACACCATCTGCACCCAACGCAATGGCTTCTCCCATACCCTCAAGCGAGTTTTCTGCATTTTTAGAATGTTCCGCGCGATGGGCTAGACAAAGAGGCTTTGTTTGGCCCTGAAATGGAGAGAACAAAATCATAGCGCAAAGAAGAGGCCTTAGGCTCATGATGTCATAATATTTAATCACGGACGTATTGGCTAGATGTGATTGGTGAAATGATCCGGTCAAAAACAAAAGGCAGGTTGCCCTGCCTTTGTTTGTTTATTTGGTGGAGGTCATCCGAAAGTAACGCCTACACCTATGACAGTAGGAACAGACCATAAAATAGATTTGAGGCCAAGAAGAAAGTAGCGCTATTGCGCCCTTTGACCTATTTGGCCAATAGAGAGTCTTATAAAGAGACTACCCCCTTTACTTTTCGGTTATACATATGTTATAACCAATGTAGTACGGAGGATTTATGAGAAAAAAACTTTCAGCAGTCGGTAATAGCTTTGGTTTAGTGATAGAGAAGCCTATTCTTGAGTTATTAAAAATTGACCGCGACACCGAGCTTGAAATGAGCACCGATGGAGACCGATTGATTATTGAGCCCATACGCTCCAGCAAAAAGGGGCTTAGAGCTTCGGCAGAAAAAATCATGAAGAAGCATGATTCCACATTTAGAAAGCTTGCAAAGTAAGTCGTATGGAGTTCCGA
>JBGSZX010000011.1:0-1564 GCA_041750195.1 Bdellovibrionota bacterium
ATCACGTTTTACCGCGGCCGCGGTAACGCAGAGAACTTCATTAAAGAGGACAAATACGGTTTTGACCTCAAGCATTATCCTTGCCTGAAACTCACTGCTAACAAGGCTTACGGCCTTATCACTGCTTTTGCGACCGCTCACATGCGCTACCTTGCGATCCTAAGTAAGTCCAAGGTTGTTCGCTTCGCAAAGGCAACAAGACATCAGTTGATACACTTGCCCGTCCAGGTCACCCGTCATGGACGGCAAGTGATTTTCAAATTTTGCAAACGTCACATCAGGGAGGTCTCTAACGCGTTAAACCGAATTCTAAAACTGCAAAGTTGTATCGATTCTTTTGAACCTAGAAGCAGTATGGGTGCTCTTTGACATTTAAATAGTTCCCGATACCAACTTTTCTACATCCCCGCAAAGAAGAATACAGAGCCTCCAGTCTCTGCTCGGTAGAACTGCGTGTTGATAAGCCTGTTCGCGAGCAACTTGGGTAGTGCAAAGGTCATCGCACGATAAAAATTTAGGCCAATAAGGAGGAGTGCCAGAAAAAAGACGCACCAATGCCCTCATGCCGTTCACACCGCCGCAAAAAATTGCAGTGATTGAACGAACGAAAAATTTTCAACCGAGTTTTTTCGGATTTGGGCATAAAATCAAGATACTGTCCAAGATGATAGCCCGTGACGGGATGAATGGGGACTTGATTTAACTTTTGCCCCTTACCGATATACCGCAACACTTTGACGCCCTCCCGATTTTCGAAGTCTGAAAGCTTGATGTTTCTAAGCTCATGGTTTCTCATTCCAGTCGTAAAAAGAAGAAGTAGCGCCCCTCTATGCAGTGGTGGAGCTTTTCTGATGACAAGTCTGAAGAAATCCTTCATCTCCGTCTCGTTGAAAGCTTCAGTGTCACGAACATTGATCCTCTTTGGGCGTTTACAGAACTCGACCGGGTTCTTGTCGACAACGTCCCTTTGCAATAAAAACTGGTAGAAACTCGACACGGACGAAATCTTGCGATTGATGCTGTTGGGCGCTAAAGGTTTACCAAGCTTGGTCACCTGCTGTTCCAAAAAATTTTGATATTTGACTACATGAACCCGCTTGATATCTTCAAAATGGACTTGTCGACCGACCACCCTAGGCAACTGGAAAAACCTGTTTGTAAAAGACAGAAAATCTTGCAGGTCTTGTTTGTAGGACCTCCCCGTCGTCTTGGGCCTGCCTCGAATAAATTCGTAAAGCAAATCCTCGACAGTATCTTGGTTGTTACCTACATGAAGAGTGATCTGGCTATTGGCGTGATCTGGCGAAATGACTTCAAATTGCGAGTCCATAAAGTGCCTCCACATTTTGTTAAGTTCGAAATAAAAGCAAACCGATCATCTATGAATGCTGAGTCGCTAAAATTCTGCAGGCGCAACAATGATATACCTCGGAGGTATCAATTGGCCGAATTCGCCTGTCACTGCTTGGAGCAAGAAGGTGGAATAGAAGCATGCGGAACTTGTTCAAGCTAACTTTAAAAAAACCCTGAAAAAAACTCGCGGACCTTGTGCCGGACTCATGGC
>JBGSZX010000012.1:0-2271 GCA_041750195.1 Bdellovibrionota bacterium
TGAGTTGGGTCTTTTTCACAAACATATCCCCTCCTGGGATTAATTTTAGTCCCCCTTATCGTAACTTGCGCCTCCGTTCCACCCTAGTCAGCATTTCTTCCAAATTTAAACAGAATGGCCTTATCAGCGTAACGTCCAACAAGAGATAATTTAAACAATCCGTTCAAGAAGTGGACTATGGCCGTAAGCCCTATTGCAAGCTCCACGGGAAAAAAAATCGCAAAAATAGGGGTGAGTAATGTTCCTAGACCAAATCCAGAGAAGAATGTGAGGAGAGACGCCAGAGCTGCCACAAGAGGGATGAAAAGATATTCCATACTAGAAAACCATTTTTCCGAAAAAGACTCCGAAATAAATCGCTAACAATCCCAACACCTGAGAAGCAAGGACATATCCGATTGCTGATACAACTTCCCCTGAGTCAAGCAAAGCATAAGTTTGAAGACTCAAAGCTGAGAAAGTTGTAAGTCCGCCACAGAGTCCAACAAGTAACCCAGTCTTTAAAGAAGGGTGCAACCCGGAATGCTTAAAAACTATTCCCGCCATAAAACAGCCAATGAGATTTATAATCAGAGTTTGCCAAGGGAAAGAAGCTTTGAGATTGATGGTAAGATAGTCGATTAGAAATCGAAGGCTTACGCCTATAATTCCAAATGTAGTTACATAAAGCCAGGTCATTGATTTACCTTTTGCCGTTACTGATGCTTGTTTACCAGCTTCAAAGCAATGGCCTTTTAGTCACTAGGTTTTTAAAGAAGCATCATCATAAGCTCCTTTATTCACAGAGACAATTTCATAAAAACTAAACTCCAATTTATCTAGATTTTGGTGTCCATGCTGTTCCCCAATTTGAAGACTTGGATTCTTGGATCAAATGCAGCTGAGCGACTCTCACTTTTTTAATCATCCAGGGCAGATTTCCAGACATCGCACCAAAGATGGCTAGAGTGACTGCCAGATCGACTAATTTAGAAATGCCCATATGATTTTCTCCCTTTCTTCATTGGTCAGACCTGGAAGGCTGAAGCCTTTCTTCCGAATGTTCTGACAGTAGTTTTTAACGGCGTTTAGAGTACGGTCATAATGAAGGCTTAGCTTTTGATAGCTCCAGCCTTCAATCCAACGTAGTTTTGCCAGCTCCGCTAGATCAACCTTCGACCCAAACCACTGAATCTCGTAACTTGTGTTAAAAACCAGTGGTTCTTCTATCCTAGAGCCGGGGGCACCACAAATGTATTGAGAGTTTTAAAGCCAGGATCTCGCGCTCCTGGCTTTTTTATTTTTAGCTCTCTTTCATAGAATTTGCTTTGGCCCCAAACGACTAGGCACCTTGTTTGATTTGTTTTTGAAACAACACTCAGAGGCGCTTGGGGTCTTAAGTTGACAGCAAATTAAAAAAAAATGAACATCACCCAAGGTCAATTAATTTTAAATAGTAGGAGTTTATTTTGAAAAAAATATTGTCTTTTGTAATGTTGAGTTTAGTGGCGACGAGTGCTTTTGCCTCAGCAAATGGCTTAACCAAGCATCCATGGTGTCAACTTGGTGGATATCCAAACTTAAAACAGGAGAAAGTAATTTTCCATGCCGACGGCTCATATCAAATCGAGCTTAAGCACGTTATTACAGGAAATTCTTATCCAACGCGCTCTGGCACTTGGACGGCAGGTGCAGATGAACTATTGATGATTAGCATCCCTGAAGGTGATCAAAGCAAATATAAATACGTAATAGTAATGCCTACAGCTTCATCGAATCTTGAAAAGCTAGCTCTTGTTGACATAGGCGACACTAGCACCGCAGGCGATTCAGTCACATTGAACAGTGACTGCCAGTATTAGTCGAGTCGTCGGCTCACTTCAGAATTATTGGTGCTATCGTCGAGCGAGTGAGCTCAATTGACGATAGTACTTTCCTACTTGAAGTAACGGAGGATTTCTTCTTTTCTTCGATCACTTCACCCATCTACTTCTTTATTTCAAACGTAACTTCAAGTAGTGGATGATCAGTCATTCTTTTAGTCACTCCGTCGCGAAAATAAGTCAGGTTCTTCCAGATAACAGATGTCGTTTTGGCCTGATAAGAATACGGCGCATTGATTACCCATTGTCGATCAAGTGCAGTGTCGATTGTAACATGAGATTGCAAGACATCTACCCAGCAGCCTGTCGCTTGAGAGCAAAGCTTTCCGACGTCATCGGATCCGAATAGATTTTTAAAGTATTGATAATCTCCCCCTGGAGTATTTAGTCTAAAATTTAAGTCCCCACC
>JBGSZX010000013.1:0-2500 GCA_041750195.1 Bdellovibrionota bacterium
GAATTTTTTATCATCGACATCTAAACCAATAAATACTACGTTCCTCATGGATTTCCCCCTTTTGTTTACAGTTTTACTGTATTGAGGTAACCAGCCCTCGTTGGCAAGAGGGGGCGTCCATTATTTCTGAGCAGAGCGAAGGACCTACGCTCTAGGTTCTTCCTTCGGAGATCCTTCGCTCCGCTCAGGAAGCTTTATTTTTTATCCTATTGAAACAAAAAAAAAGGCGTTCCGTAGAACGCCTTTTATCAGATCCAATTTCCTAAGAAATTAGAAGCGATACATAAAGCCTAAGCCGTATGTCATCATTGCATCGTCAGCGACAAGCCCGTCATCTAGGAATGTTCCAACTTTGTCAGCAGAATGCTGAGCTACTTCAGCTTTTAATACAGCGTTAGTATCAATGTTGTACCAACCAGTGATAGTTAAACCAGTGAAACTGTTATCAAGTTGAGCGTTACCAGCAATTTGACCAGAAAGATCATCGTCATCAACCATTTCATAACGAAGACCAGCTCCCCAAACTTCTGATTTATAGCCAGCGTAAAGAGCCATAGAGCTCATTTCGATGTCTGCAACTGGAGAAACCGTTGCCTCATCTTCAATTGTCAAACTTGTGTAATGGAAAGCGAAATCCCACGTATTGTTCATTGTATACGTTACTGTCCCGTTTAAACGAACATTGTTTTGATAAGTGGCATCGCCAGTTCTTCCATTTAAGTAGTTCAACTTGATAGCAAGACCTTCCATAGGCTTGATAGTAGCGTTAACACCCATGTGTTTGCTCTCGTTATCGTCGTTGTCGATGTTGTCTTCTGAGTTAGCTACAACTAAACCAACACTTACCATGTCGTTAATTGCATAGTCAGCAGCTACACCAGTGAAGAACCAAGGGTTCATATAGTTGAATGAGTATGAACGAGTGTAGTTCATGTTGTTCATGTAGTTGTAAGTTTCATAACCAACACCAGAACCGAACTTACCAAGTTTAAATGAAAGACCTGTATCGCCAACTTTATGATGAAAGTACGCGTTTGTAAGGTTCAAAGTGGATTTTGGCGCTGCAGGTCCGCTAGATGGGATCGCGTTGTTGATAAGATCAAACATGCGTCCATAACCGATACCAAGAACAACGCCACTGTTACCCATAGATTTCTCAAGGTTGATTTCAACCAAGTCTACAGAAAAGTCGCCGCTGTTTTCGGTAGCTTCTGCACCAGTAGCATTAACCGCGCCAGTTGACGGATATTTTCCGTTATAACCTTTTCCACTTTCCATAAATACGGAAGTAGCTACGTCACCAGAAATTTTAAAACCATCTTCACCAGCTGTTGCAACACTTGCGAATGCAAGAGTAGCTAGCGTCAGTATTATTTTATTTGTCATATGAATGCCTCCTACGGGTTGTTATCATTTGTTGCTTACAATGAGCTTGCTCCAACTTTTTTTAATTTCAACAAAAAAAAATTGCTACTCGGTCAGGCTGTTGTTGAAAGTCTTTGGAATTGCTTAAAAAACATCAAACTACATACATTTTTTGCTCTAATCTTGAGCATTTAGTGCTTTTTGCTTACAAAAAAGTTGAAGTAGCCACAGTGTCGTTGCGTAAAAACGACAGGTCCTAATGCGATGTGTAATTGAGCCGTAGTGTCGGTAGCTTTTCCGCCACACTAAAAATTCACGACGTGTGGAGAGTTTTTTTGAAGAAAAAAGAAAAGTGTTGTTCCCCTCATTTGCGAGGACTTCGGGAGAACCTTCGCTTGGCTCAGGAAATCTGAATCGCTTGGGAAGCCTGATGAGCATAGGAGGTCTGCTTTATTCTGTGTACGCTATAAGTTTCTCAAAATTTGGTTTTGTCGTGTCGTTTTGTATGTGATTCCACTTTGTTTTTAGTTTTGTCTTTAATTTTCAAGAAGAGCGAGACAGAATATAAGAATGAAAATACTTTTTGGATTTATTTTAATTCAAGTCGCGGTTCTGCTAGCTGCCTACGAACACTTTCATCTCGAAGAATGGTTCACTCCCCCAGCCACGCGAGCTGCAATGAAATGGAAAAAAGAAGTGGCGAAAAATGTGAGCAAATCAAAAACATTGCAAACAACCTTACCTTCGCTCCGAAAAATCGATCAAACCACAACGGATCAGCAGTTCAAAGAGATGATTGATGCCACCATCTCGCCATTTAAAGTGACGCCCGGTGGAAATTATCTTCTTAAGTTGCAATTCATGCCGTGGATGGAAGACATGAAGTATGGATATGTGATCCAACATGAAGTTTTTGATATTAGCGGGAATAAGGTTTCTGAATTTAATGTGAATATTGAGATCGGACGGCTTTGGTAAGAGGCGATCCTTCACTCCCATTCAGGAATCTTGACCCAACCTTCCCGAACGCTAGCGTAGGATCTGGGTTTTAATGCCATAGCGGTAGCAATAATGGAGTTTATTATGAAAAAGTATTTTCTTTTGTTACTCGTACTTTGCTCTTGTTCGGCACTGA
>JBGSZX010000014.1:0-17763 GCA_041750195.1 Bdellovibrionota bacterium
TTGGCACCTCGATGTCGGCTCATCACATCCTGGGGCTGAAGTCGGTCCCAAGGGTTCGGCTGTTCGCCGATTAAAGTGGTACGCGAGCTGGGTTCAGAACGTCGTGAGACAGTTCGGTCCCTATCTGTCGTGGGCGTAGGAATTTTGAGAGGATCTAACCCTAGTACGAGAGGACCGGGTCGGACGAACCTCTGGTGGACCAGTTGTCATGCCAATGGCAGGGCTGGGTAGCTAAGTTCGGATCAGATAACCGCTGAAAGCATCTAAGTGGGAAACTGACCTTGAGATAAGAATTCCCAAGAAGTTAATTCTTGTAAGGGCCGTTGGAGACTACAACGTTGATAGGCAGGAGGTATAAGCGCAGTAATGCGTTCAGCTGACCTGTACTAATCGCCCGATTGGCTTGCTAATTTGTTTTTTCTTGAAGTCACGCTTCGGCGAGACCAAGAGTTAAAACAATCTAGTTTATCTTATTTGTTGCTTGAGATTTGGCATCGAACTTAATGTTCGATGCATAACAGAGCCTTCAAGCTCTGTGTCTTGGCAATCAGATTCATTCTGATGTTTGAAAAGATTCAGCATTACGAATTAGTGATAAATTACGGTATAAAATACCAAGCCTACGCCGCTTATGATTTCCAACAAAAAGTTTAGTTAGCTCTAAACTTGGAAATTCAAAAGCAACATGTTTTTGCAGATAGCTTTGGATTCAGACCAACGAGGTCATGAATCTAAATGTAAAGCAAACTTACAAACTAGATCATTTTAATTAATGATCACGACCCTTAAGAAGTAGGAAGTTAGAAACCTACTTCATGGTTCATGACTTCCTGGTCATGAACAAGACTTTTCTAGAAGTCTTGAATTTTACTCTTACCAGATTGTTTTTTTCTTCTGAAAACATCAGAAATGATGTAGTCAGCACTTTGTAGAGAATACTCTATAGTGAATTTTTAATTGGAATTACAATTTGGGGGTGTCCAAAGAGAAGGGGAAATACCTGTTCCCATTCCGAACACAGAAGTCAAGCCTTTCATCGGCGATGGTACTGCAGGGGAAGCCTTGTGGGAGAGTAGCACGATGCCCCCATTTTTTTTTGCCGTCTAGCTCTTCGGAGTTAGGCGGTTTTTTTTTGCTTAAAATTTGGCGCTTAATTAATTTTATGATGGAGAGTTTTTAATGGTGAAGTCAAAGACTGATATCAATAGCACAAGAGAGATGAAAGTAGTTTCGTTTCGAAAATTGGGTATTTGGGAGAAGGAAGACTTCTTCAAAATTCAGACTATCGAGTATGGAGATTCCATGCATAAGGCTGGATTTTTTCCTACAGAAGTCGAGGCTAGACAGCATGCTGTCGACTCTCTACGGGGCTTGAGAGCTGAGAATTCAAATGAAAAGCCACATTTTTATTGGTTCCTAGATTTTGAGGGAAAAGATGTTGGATATTTGTGGGTTGCTGAAAATACAAATTTTAAAACGGCCTACATTTATCAGATTTCATTATTTGAAAAATATAGACGTCAAGGTTTTGCGAGGGCGGCTCTGCATAAGCTTTCTGTGGACTGTAAAGCAAAAGGGATAGTTAGTATTAACTTGAACGTCTTTGCTTACAACGGTGGCGCAAGAGCACTTTATCAAGAGCTTGGGTTTAAAGATGCCGCAACCGCTATGAGACTTTTGCTCTAGATTCAAACCAGTCAATGATCTAGTCATTCATCAAATTAATCAGCCTATCTATCCGCCAATATTTTTTATACTTCGCAAATACTTGATATTATATCGTTAAAATTTCTTTATAGAATCTTCACTTACACCAAAGCTCCTTCATGAAAGAATAGAGATGACAGAGCAGTACGTTTCCGGAGGTAAGATATGAAAACTAAAAAACTGGTATTGATTATAGATGATGAACCGGAATTGCGAGAGCTAATTGCCGAATTCTTAGAGTCATTTGGTTGGGAAACTAAAGCGGCTGCTAATGGATTAGAAGCTGTTAATATTCTTGAATCACATTCAAATGAAATTTCAGTTTTGCTGACAGATTTCAGTATGCCGAAAATGAATGGCCTGGAATTTTTGAAAGAAACCCGAAAACGGGCTTTTTTAAATCCGGTTGTATTCTTTTCTGGTTTTGGAAAGGAAGAGCACCTTGGAGAGGCAATGCGTTTGGGAGCCTCAGATTTCTTAGAAAAGGGTTTTGATTATTACAGTCTTTTAGAGGCCGTCGATACTGCCCATGAAAAGTGGGAAAAATTGTTAAAAAATGCCAGATTGCTATCTGGCGATCCTGAAGCGTTTGTAGGTACTGAAATGAGCGTGAATGCAAAACGCAAGGACAAAAGCCTCTATTTGGTAAAAGTTGAGGAAGATCATGGAGATGAAAATCCTAAAGAGAGCTCAGACAATTTTAGTTCTTAGTAATTATTGTAATCCCAGTACTAGATGACGCAAATCGGTGTGTGAATTCCACAACCATATCTATTGATCAGCATTTCAATCTTGCCATTTTGATCGCAATCGAATGAGCTTGGCTCTATGGGATTTCAATGGCCAAATGAAACAATCAGTTCAGAAACTTCTCGAAAAGCAATCAGGCAGGCTATACTCGAACAAATCGCTGCTGCAAACTCGGGGCATCCAGGTGGGAGCTTAAGTCTTGTCGAAATCTTAGCCTCTATCTTCGATGGGCACTTTAACCACGACCCCAAAGATCCTCTAAAATCTGACCGAGACCATCTTGTGCTCTCTAAGGGGCATGGAGTCCCGGCATTGTATTCAGCCTTAAGTTTTATGGGATATTTTAATGCACAAGAATTGTCTAAGCTCAGATCTCTCGGACATTTTCTCCAAGGGCATCCTGACAGAAATCATTATGAATTGATGGAAGCTTCTACTGGGAGCTTGGGCCAAGGGGCATCGGTCGCTCTTGGAGAAGCCCTCGGTGTGAGGCTTAGTTATGCATCAAAAAAAATATCTCGATTACCAAGGGTTTATGCCATTCTCGGTGACGGTGAGATGCAAGAAGGGCAAGTTTGGGAAATGCTTATGGCTGCTCCAAAATTCGAATTGGCAAATTTGATTTGTATCCTTGATTACAACAAGGGGCAGATTGATGGCCCTGTTAAGGAAATCATGGATCTTGAACCACTTGCAGATAAAATTAGGGCTTTTAATTGGAATCTGCATGAAGTGGATGGTCACAACGTTACAGAAATTAAAAAAGCATTGTCTGCTTGTGAAATTTCTAGCAAAGGAAAGCCACATTTTATCATTGCCAATACTGTTAAAGGCAAAGGCATTTCATTTATGGAAGATCCAACCGCATGGCATGGGGCCGCTCCGAATGCACAGCAGTTATCTGATGCACTTAAAGAACTAAACGGAAACTCAGAACCTTTTGGAAGATTGATCTAAAAAAACATTGACCGTGATTATTGCGTAATTATTGAAAGATAAAATTAAGGGAATAGAAAATGAGCCTATATAAGCAGTTAGTTGATACAGAAACCAAAGCCGTTGCCTCAAGACAAAGTTTCGGATTGGCCGTTGCCGAATTGGGAGCTTCTAATCCTAAAATTGTGGTGCTTGATGCGGATCTTTCGAAATCTACGCAGACACAACATTTCGCTAAAAAGTTTCCGGATCGATTTTTCAATATGGGAATTGCAGAAGCGAACATGATTGGTGCCGCCTCAGGACTCGCGCAAACGGGCCACATTCCATTCGCAGCAAGTTTCGCCTGTTTTCTTACTGGAAGGTATGATCAAATAAGAATGAGCGTTGCAGCCTCTAAAGCCAACGTTAAGCTAGTGGGAACACATGCTGGAGTTGGGATTGGTGAAGACGGACACTCACAAATGGGTCTCGAAGACTTGGCTTTGATGCGATCTCTTCCCAATATGACAGTCTTTCAACCTGGTGATGACTGGGATACCAGAAATTTTGTTGATTGGAGTATCAAACATGAAGGCCCCGTTTATATGAGGCTGACTCGGCAAGGCTTGCCTCTCATGAGACGCTCGGCAGACGCTAAGTTTGGCCCCGGAATTTGGGGAGTCTTAAATCCAGAAATCATGAATGAAAATCCTGACGTGGTCTTGATGGCGTCGGGCGGAGTGCTTGATGCAAGCATCCAGGCGGCAGAAATACTTTCTCAAAAATCGCTCAAGGTGTGCGTTGTCAACGCCAACTGGATTAAGCCAATTGACGAAGTCTTTTTGAGAAAAGCTTGTGACAGCAAAGCTAAATTACTTGTAACCGTTGAAGACCATTATGATGTTGCCGGTTTGGGGGGCGCAGTCGCTGAATTTACGTCAACGCTACCTGCTCCAAAACGTCTTTTAAGAATTGGTGTGGCTGAATTTGGTCAATCAGGTTCTCCAAAAGATAACTACGAATACTACGGATTTACCGGTGAAAAATTGTCTAAAAAAATTGCTCAAGCTTTGGGATGAGAGCGAAAATCGGCTTTGGTTTGTGAGATAATCCATGCGTGAAAGCATCATCGCTTTTTTTGTGGGAATAATTTTTCGAATTTTAAAAATTACCTGGCGAATAGAAGAACGCCCTCTGCCCCGTGAGGCACAATTACGTCTAGATAATAATGGCACTGTAGTTTTTGCCCATTGGCATGGTGATGAATGGCCGCTGCTTGCCGCCTATGCCCATCGAAAAATGGGAGTCCTCGTTTCGGACAGCAAAGATGGACAAATCATGGCGAAATTTGTTGAAGGACTTGGTTTTAAGGTTGCGAGAGGTTCATCAACCCGTGGCGGTTCCAAAGGATTTTTGGGAATGATTCGAAACCTTAAAAAGCACAAGCTTCCCATGATTAGTTTGGCCGTTGATGGTCCAAAGGGACCCCGTCATGAACCTAAAAAGGGTATTTTGGCTCTAGCAAAACTATTGAACGCTGGGGTTGTGATTGGTGCCTTAAAGTGTGATCGAAAATGGGTTTTTAAGAAGTCCTGGAGTCAGGCTTATATTCCAAAGCCCTTCGCCAAAATTTTGATTGATTATCAATATGTGGATTTGTCACAGGAAGACTTCAAGAAAGAAGAAGCTTCGTTGAAAAAAATCAAAAGCTCCTTTGAGGCCCTGGAGCAGAAGCTCTAGCAAACGGCTTCTAACGTTATAACGCGACAAACATTTGGCGAGCGGATAGTCCAAGAATTTGGGACAATAGCAGGTTGTGGCCTTCAACCTAAAAAGACTTGGCAAAGTCGTTTTGCCTTCATTCTTCGCGCAAAATTGTGGAGCAATGTTTTTGCCCCTGTGGCTTTCTTTTTTTTGTCTTTCAACAAATGCTGCTAGGCGAGACAAAAATAATTCATCAGATTTTTCTACAAAAAAAATTGAAAGTTTTATTCCTTCAAGAAATCTAACGGAAATCAATAATGAGAATAAAAATCGTTCGGCTGAAAGCATAGATTTTTCGGCTTGGTCTTTGGAAGAGAAAATTGGGCAATTGCTCATTGTTGGATATCGAAGTCCACAACAAATTAAATCTTTAAAAGTTGGAGGGATTGTTCTTTTCTCGTGGAATTTGGGCAATAGCATCGAAGAGACACGATCTAAAATTGAGTCTATCAAGGGCATTGCTCAGGCTCATTTAAAAGTTCCTTTGTTTGTTGCAACGGACCACGAGGGTGGGCGAGTTTTACGAATTCGAAAGGGTATGACTCCATTTCCAGATGCAGCAGCGGTTGGATCGGTTCAAGATCCTTTCTTGGCCTTTCAGGTTGGAAAACATATGGGGATTGAGCTTAATTCCATAGGTATCAATATGAATTTTGCGCCTGTCTTGGATTTGGGAAATTCGAGATCTTTTTTAGGAAACCGCGTGTGGGGAGATCACTCTAAAGCGATGGCCTATTCGGCAGTGAGTTTTATGCGAGGTCAACGTGCGGCCGGGATACTCGCGGTAGCAAAACATTTTCCGGGCCATGGACTTGCGAGTGTTGACTCTCATTTTGCCCTTCCTAAAGTTGATAAAAACAAAGACGAACTACTGAATAGTGATCTCAGGCCATTTATTTCAGCCATAGGGGAAGGGGCCCAGGCTTTTATGACGGCTCACGTTGAATATCCAAAGATTGACAAAGGACCAGCATCACTTTCAAAAGTTTTTCTGGATGACATTCTCCGAAAGCAATTGAAATTTGATGGACTCATTATTACCGATGACTTGGAAATGGATGGCGTAAAAGTGGATCAGGCTAGCAATGGAGATGTGGCTATTCGAGCTCTTGAAGCTGGTTCAGACATGATCATGTTGGTCTGGTCGGAGAAAAGACAAATTGAAGTAGTATCGGCCATCAAAAAAGCTGTTGAATCTGGGCGCCTTTCGATGGCCATGATTGATGAAAAATTAAATCGAATTTTAAGAATCAAAGAGGAAAGAATTGGACTTAAGCATAGCAAAGAACCGAATCCATTTTGGAAGGACAACTTGAGGAGGCCTGAATCCCTGCACATCGCCCAAGAAGTGAGCCAAAAGGCAATTAAATGGTGGGCGGGGGAATCCAACAAACTTAAGGGGCAATTTAGAGAGCAAATAAATGAAGCATGGCAAGTGTTTGTTCCTGCATTTAAGTGGCAGAGGCTTTGGAAAAAGCATCGGGCATACGATTTAATCTATCGATACAGTCCTAAATCGGATGAGGGACAGAAATTTTTGAGCAGAATCGAAAAAAGTTTGGAACGAGACACGCATCCTATTTTGCTATTTACTCCCCCGCGCAGAGAAATGGACGAGGAGCTCTTCGGTCGCTTAAGTTTGATTTTGGGGAAGGCCGCCTTGAAAAAAAATCGAAAAATGCCTGTTTTGTGGGTTCACCAAGGACCTAAGCCTTTACGGATAAAAGGCGAGCCAAAAAATCTTTCGTTAGGCATTGTTTCCTTGTTTAGCGCTTCTCCGTTAAGTTTTAGAAATGTTCAAAATCTGCTAGAACAGCCGCAAGGATACTTCTAATGGACTTTAGCTTTTCCGAAATGTTGATGGTGGCTATCATAGCCTTTTTAGTGCTGGGGCCTGAACAATTTATTAAGAAGTCAGGTCAACTCGGAAAGCTACTTGGCAAAATTAAAACTCAATTCAATAATTTTAAGGTCATGATTGAGCAAGAAATTATGATTAATGAAACAGCTCCCATAAATAAAATTGAAGATTCTTCAGATACCGCGGTAAAGGAATCTGCACCTGATGATTCAGATCAAAAAGGCAACCATGGATTTGATTGAAGAATCCGAAGAAGGACGAGCTTCTTTACTCCATCATGTAAAGTCTTTGGGGTCGTCACTTCGTAATGCTGTATTTGTAATTATTGCCGGAGGAGCCTTAGGTTATATCTATTCGGGTGAGGTTTTGAGCTGGCTGACTCGTCCCTATTCATCGGTGATGGGGGTCAATGAAACTTTGAATATATTTAGTCCATTCGAAAAGATATGGGTGCATTTAAAGTTGGCGCTTTGGGCCGGAACATTTGTTGTCCTGCCAGGAATATATTTGTCTGTTTATTCTTTCTTCAAGCCTGCGCTTCATAAATTTGAGCGTAAAAGTTTGAATTGGTTTGCCTGTCTTTTTTATTTAGTTTCTTCCCTAGGCATTTATTTGGGGCATAAATTTGTGATTCCGTTGCTCCTTGAAGCTCTGGTAAATTTTAAAGGTGACGATGAAAAGGCATTTATTTCACTTGCCGCCTATGTCAGCATGTCGATAGGGGTGTTGCTCGCTACAGCATTTCTCCTGGAATTGCCCGTTGTTATGTTCGAACTTAGTTTTCTGGGTTGGGTAAATTCAAAGCATTGGAGCGAAGGACGCCGTGTGGCAATCGTGGTGAACGCGGCAGTTTCGGCATTTTTAAGTCCTCCAGATGTCATCAGCATGCTGGTTTTAATGGTTCCCATACAACTGCTTTATGAGTGTGGCATTCTTTGCTCGCGCATGGCAGAATGGAGGCGACATGCGATCCAAAAAAATAAAAATTAGAAAACCTTCGATGATGGCCTTTAAGAGCTTGGGCATTGTAGCTTGTCTCTTAGCTATGCTTGGTGGGTGCCAGGAAAAGACACTTGAGGCAGTTAAACCAACTTCAATAAGCATTGGACTTCAGCCAAATGAGGGCACGGCCGATTTGGAGACCTTTAAATCTGAGCTTGCTAGGCTATCGGGCTTATCAGTAAATGTTGTGATTTCTGGAGACTACCAAGATTTGGTGACAAAGTTTAAAAATGCAAAGGTTGATTTTGCGTTTTTCTCGCCTGTAAACTTTGTGACTGCCGAAAAAGAGGCAGGTGCCAAAGTGTTGCTTAAAAAAGTTTACGGCAAAAGTGAGTTTTATTTTTCTGCCATTATTGTAAAAGCAGATTCTCTCTTAAAAAAATTGAGCGATTTAAAAAGTAAGAAAATTGGTTTTGTCGATCCAAAGAGTGCAAGTGGATTTTTATATCCTAAATCAATGCTGAAAGAGGCTGGTTTGGGGGAGGACAATTATTCACAAGCATTTTCGGGAACGCATGACATTGCGGTGAATGATTTGAATGACGGAAAATTTGATGCTGTGGCGGTTTGGTCAGATACTCCGGAAGCTGGTGGCGGAGCTTGGTCTGAGTTTGAAAAGACACATCCTGGAACTAAGTTTAGGGTTTTGCAATATTCTGATCCCATTCCCAATGATGCTTTTGCAGTGCGATCTGATTTTTATTCGGAACACCCTGAAATTGCCTTTAGGATTATGGAAGCCCTAATTACAATGAGCGATACCGAAGTACAGGCCCTAAAAAAAGTGTTTGATACTGACAAAATGACGACTGCGACATCTAGACACTATGACAGCGTAAGAAAAATGCTAGAAGCGAGCCAACCATGACAGATCATGTTCCAAATAATTTTGAAGTTCTCTATAGCAAAGAAGATATTCAAAAAATGGTAATAGAGATGGCACAAAAGATTGAGGCATCATATGGACCGGACGAACAAATTGTATGTGTTGGGGTCTTAAAGGGCGCCTGGATTTTTCATGCAGATTTAGTCCGGGCACTTAGTCGAGATGTTCAGGTTGATTTTATTAGAGCTGCATCTTATGGGCATGGCACTCAAACATCAGGCGTAGTTAGAATTCTGAAGGATATTGAAACGGACATAAGTGGAAAGCATGTGTTGTTAATCGAAGAAATTGTGGATAGTGGGCGAACACTTTCATTTATTAAGGAACGCTTAAAACAGAGCAATCCAAAAAGTGTAAAAATTGCGGCCTTGCTCGATAAAAAAGAACGACGTGAAGTTCCCTGTGATCCTGATTTTGTGGGATCCGTAGTGCCCAATCATTTTGTAGTTGGTTATGGACTCGATTGGGGAGAAAAATATCGCAATTTAGAATCTATCTTTATGGTGAAAGACGAAGTGTTGCATTAGGAATAAAGTATTGTTCGATTAAAAAAAAACCCCTCGCGTTTGTTCCGGCGCCAGGGGTTTTTGTTTTTGATGAAACTTTAATTACAAAAACAAATTACAAAAACAAAATTACAAAAACATTAGTTCTGGAGGCAAATCCAAAACACCGACGACTGTTGGAGTTTCGACTTCTGGTTCTTGTTCTGGTGGATTGAATCTTGGAGCTTCAAGTAACCATTTCATGGCAGGGCCAATATTAAGGCGCCAATCTTCTTTGATGTCATCAAATGATTTTTGTTCTGCATCTACAGAAACTGAAAGCCAAATGATTTCTTTTTCTTCGCACCAACGACCAATGTGGCCATCGTCGTTGCGAATGACTCTAGGTTCTTCGTAGGCACGGAAAGCTGGGGCCATTTTAATTGGAAGACCTAAGGCATTGTAGCTAACTTCTTCAATGATTTCGACCTCAGGCGACTCACCAATTTTTAACAAAGGTCTCTCCGCAAGCGCAGACAACTTCTCAATAAGTTCGTCAGCTACGCCAAATTGATTTAAAAAAGCTTTTTCTGAATGAAGTGTGATGACGGCTTTGGGCTGAACTTTTTCGATCCAATAAAGAATTGACTGAATTTCCGGAGCATTTGTAACTCCATTTTTCATTGTAGCCGCGGTTGGAAAGCTGTTTAAGATATCAACGCCAAGTCGATTGACGTGGCTTTTTTTGGATTTGCTTGTTGGATTTACAATAGGACACAGATAAATATCTGAGCTCGCGGATATGACTCCAGATGAAAGCGCCTTTTGAAGAAGCTGGAGCATGCGACTGTCGTTTTTTGTCGCGCCGTTAAATCCCGATAGCAAGATGATAGGACCTTGCGCATCGGGATTGCTTCCGTTGAATTTAAACCATTGCATAGGGGCCGCATGATCTGAGTCCATGCAATCTTCAGTAACCTGCACCATCTCTAACAACGTCCACTGTAAATTTGGAGATGAAGCAAAGGATTGAACCAAGGTTGGCGTTATCATAGCATTTGGTGCTGTAGACTTGATCGCTATATTGGATTCTATATTGGATGTAATAGATGTAGATTGTGAAGGCATGTTTGAATTTAAGCGAGCTGCAGTTTGAGTAATATTCATATTTAAATCGTTGTCCTCTTTGTGTTCCATAAAGATTTTATCTCTAAGGAATCTCCCCGACTAATGTTCATAGGATGAAAGACGGAGATATTCAAACATTTGTTTGAAGGCGAGGATAACTAATTGGAGATTGCGATGTTCATGGCAAAGAAACGGTGCTACTTATGATGTTACAGATGACAAATGTTAACAATGATCTTGATGGGTTTAAGGCGCTGGGCCTCGATGACAAATTATCTGAGAGATTGCATCGAGAAAAAATATTTCAACCAACACCGATTCAAATAGATCTATTCAAACCTATACAAGATGGCGTTTGCGTCTTGGGATTGGCTAAAACCGGTACGGGCAAAACACTTTCGTATTTGGCTCCGTTGGTACAAAAATATTCCCTTTCTGAATTGGATCAACAAAAAAGCGACAAGGAAAATGCGAAAGGTCCCATTGTTTTTGTATTGGTTCCCACCCGTGAATTAGCTTCGCAAGTGCAAAGTACTTTCGTTTTACTGACCGAAGCTAGCCAACACGCTGTTGTTGTTGTTGGGGGTGAGTCGGAAGAAAAACAGATTGATGCCATGGGTCAGGCTCAGTTTGTGATTGCAACTCCTGGAAGACTTCTCGATTTGCTAAAAAGGAAAAAAATATCAACGCATGACGTCGAGGTCGTTGTCATGGACGAGGCGGATCGTCTTTTAGATATGGGCTTTATCGATGACATAAGGGCCATTCTGAAATTTTTAAAGAAACCTCAATTGGTTTGTGTGTCCGCGACATTGCATTTGGGAGTCGAAGAAGTTGCTTATGAAATGGGTTTAGATCCCGTTCGCTATGGTGTTGAAGAAGCGGAAATGACAGTCAAGGGGCTGGACCATAGAGTCGCGCATGTAGGTGATCGCGAAAAATTTCATGCGCTGGTCCATTTCATTCATGAGCGTAAAGACAAGCGGGGCATCGTATTTTCAAACTATAGAGATCGTGCACATGAAGTAGCGTCAAGGTTGCGTGGCTTGGGTTGCAAGGCTGATGCCTTGAGCGCACAGCTTTCACAATCGCTTAGAAAACGAATTACCGATTCGTACCGTTCGGGTGAGACGATGGTGCTTGTGGCTTCTGATTTAGCTGCAAGAGGGTTGGACTTTCTTGATATCGATTATGTGATTAATTTTGATTTACCAGAAGATCCCGCGACCTATGTCCATAGAGTTGGGCGAACCGCACGGGCTGGTCGTGAAGGGCGTGCGTTATCCCTTCTTGGTTTTGAAGATGTCTTCAGAATTGAGAAATTGGAAAAGTTTCTTGGCGAGAAGATTGAAGTTGAAAATTTTGACCCCGAAAAACTTTCGGGACAGCTTCCAAGATTTGCTCCCAGGGACGCTTTGCCCGCGAATGAGGATGAAAGACATCATTCTGAAAGGCCTCATTCGGGTAGACAGCATTCAGGAAGACCCCCTCAGGGGAAGCATCACTCAGGAAGAGATCATTCTTCTAGACACCAACCTGGAAGAGACGGCCCTGATAATAATAGGGGACGGCCTGAACAAAAGAGGTCGCAGGCAAATCCACAAGGAAATGTGCATGGAAATGTACCTGGGAATTCACAGAAAAATTCACAGAGAAATTCACAAAGAAATACTCAGACGAACCCTCAAAAATCGGCGGCCATTCCTAGTCGCAGGGTAGAAGTAAACAAAAAAAGTGAAGGCATTCTTTCTAAGCTTTTTAAAAAGATGAAAAGATTGTTTGGAGTTGTCCCGGTTGGAGCTGCCAGTTCTTCTGGAGACACAAACGCGTCGAAGGAATCGGATGCCAACAAGCCTCGGCATTATAAAAAGCATTATACCAAGCCTCGCGCGCATTCGCCACGCAGACATGTCTCTGGTGGCTCACACGGTGGCTCGCACGGTGGACCATCATCATCGACGAATTCAAACTCTAAGCGAAGGCGCAGAAAACCAAGAAAGCCCACTGCTTAAATTGTCTGCTTAATTCTACAGCTTAAATTTTTTAGTTACGGCGTATTTTTTTTAGGGCCTTTTCCAGAATGTGATATTGGAAAAGATAGGGCTTTTGGCCTTGATTTTTTCATTGATTTTGACTCTGGGCCTGATGAGCTTGTGCTCGGCGAATGGCCACGGTTCTTTGAAGGATTTTTAGAGGAATATGAGGGCTTTCGGCCTCTTGATTTCCGACTTGGGCGTTTTGCTCCAGAATCAATTTCTTCTTGAAGCTTTGGAAGTAGCCATTCCAAATGATCTAACCAGCGAACTTCATGCTGCTTCCAAATGTTGGACCATTGCTTGGGGTCAATATCCTTTAAGATAGACAGAGTGAGAGTAAATTGTAACTGTTTAAGGACAAAGCTTGTTTTCTTAGCAAGGACAAAGCCTTCATTGGGGTTTTGCAGCAGTGCCTTTAAAGATCGATGTAAAAATTGAATTTCTTCTTTCTCAATTTTTGAAATCTTAAGTTCATCGGCCGTCGCTTTAAGCACCTGATTGATGAGTGGCGCTTGGTCTCTGGATAGGGTCGTCAGAGGAAGCAAGAAAATATAAAACAATGGCGCAGCCCCAAAGGACTGATGCCAATCTTGTGCCTGAATTTTTTCACACGCCCTAAAGAAGTATTCCCGTTGCTCAGGATGTGTTTCAAGAAACTTAGTCCAAGTTGGGCTGAGATATTTCCAGGCGCCTAGTTCCCACAGCCAACGAAAAGCTTTGCCCGCAATGCCTTCTTTTAAAAATTTTAATATTTCCTCTCGAACTCGTTCCGGCTTTGTTTTTGAGAGACTTGAAATTTCTTTTTTAAGAACACTCTCGGTTTTGCTTTCTAAAGTAAAGTGACTTCGAGCACAAAAGCGAATTGCACGTAATATTCGGATAGGATCTTCGTGAAAGCGCTCATAGGGATCCCCAATGATTCTTAGTTTTTTAGCTTTTAAATCATCAATGCCGCCCACGTGATCAACAATTTTCCCGGAATGCGGATCAAGAAATAATCCGTTGACGGTAAAATCTCTTCTGAAGGCATCGTCTTTGGCAGTTCCAAAAACATTTTCGTTTATTTTATCGCCTTGCATTTCGGGCTTGCGTCGAAATGTCGTGATTTCGATTTCTTTTTCTGAAATTTTTCCACCTCTTATGATGGGGGGAAAAAGCTTGTTTGATTTTGAGGGGTCAGAGGACAGGCGTCGTTTTGCAATAACAATTCTGAATCGTTTTCCAATGATGAAACTACGTTGAATCAGGTTTTTTACTTTTTGAGGGGAAGCAGAGGTAGCAATATCAAAATCTTTAGGATGCTTTTCTAAAAATAGATCGCGGACACAGCCGCCAACGATATAACTCTCAAATCCATTCTTTTGCAGGGTTGCGACAATTTTTAGGGCATCTGTGTCTATGTTTGCCTTAAAATCTGAGGGAAGTAGATGCTTATTTTTTTTATTTCGTAACCATTTTAACATCGAATTCGAAAGCACCTTTCCGTCTGAATTTTAAATCATCCACTCTAGATGCTCACGTTTAGTTGTTCATCAAGTTGGAGTTTGGGAAGGCTTGCGTAGTCAAAACCAGAGCGAGTGTTCCCCAAAATTTCTTCTGCCTGTGTTTTGTAGGAATTCAGAGCATAAATCAAGGGGGTGAGGTCGATTTCCCAAGGATTATCTTGTGGGCCCTTAATTTTGGCCAGAGAATCTTGGCTAAGCTTTATAACTCCTCGTGGATTGGCATTTAAGACATGATATAGGGCAGCAGCCCCCTGGATCAGAGCCTGATAGAAGGTTTTGGTCGCTCCTACCTCTTCAAGCCATAGGTTTTCTAAGACCTCATGGGTTTCCCAGTAATATCGACGATTGAAAAGGCTAATAGCTTGAAGAAATTCCTGCGGGATCGGGGGCTTTGCGCTAGAGGAAGGAGTGTTTTTTGCTGAATCTAAGATTTGCATGAGTAAAGGCCGGCAAGAGCCTCCGCATGGACCGCAGCCTGCTCCAGTGGCGTCCTGTAAGGCCGCTAGGTTCTTGATTTTTGCGGATCTGGACCAATCTTCGACTTGCTGAATTGTTACCCGTTGGCAAAAACAGGCAAAACTAGATTTCTCTGAAGATTTATTCTCGGAGGCTGACATTGCCCCCTAAGACTAGGCGACCTTAAGCTCTTTGTCGTCTTCGGAAAACAGGACAGTTTCGCCTGAAACAAATGATTGGTGGGCCATGATGAAAGCATGCGCCGCGTCGGGGTCAAACTGAGTTCCGCTAAAGCGTTCAAGCTCCTCATAGGTTCGCTCAAAGCTGAGACCTTTCCGGTAGACACGATCGCTTGTCATGGCATCAAAGGTGTCGCAACCCAAAATTATTTTTGAAAAAGTGTGAATTTGATTGCTGCTCAACTGATCGGGATAGCCTCGGCCATCGACCCTCTCGTGATGTCCACGAATGGGTCTTTCTAAATGAGCGAGATCTGAAATTCGTTTAACGACTTCCCCCGAATCGGCTGAATGCATTTTCATAACAGCAAACTCGGCATTTGTGAGAGCACTTGGTTTTTTAAGAACTTCCACTGGAGTCATGAGTTTTCCTATATCGTGTAAAAGTGCACATAGATAGAGCTCAACGCGTTCTTGGGCACTAAGTCCCATTTGAGCCCCAATCCACTGAGCCCAATCGGCAACTCGGTGGCAATGTGTATAGGTGTCGGTATCTTTTTTCCACATCAGGGAAAGGAGGCGGTTCACCTCGGGGTGAGAATGTAGCTGGTTCATTGACTCTTTTGTCCGAGAGTCGTCGATAAGCCTTGGACTGGGCCTCAATTCAGCGCTTTCATTAGAAACTAGAGTCAGAGCTTTTCGTTTTAATTGGCTCGTGTGCGAATTCCCCATAGATCTCCCTTGATCCATAAGAATAGCTGAAATTTGCGCGTCGCATGGTTAAGTCTCGGTTAATTGGCGAGTTCCAGGCTGGTATAACGTTAAGATTGTGAGTAAATTCATAGCATTGAGGGCCCCCAAGTGTTTAGAATATTTAGTAAATATTTAAATTTAAGATTATGTTTCATTTCTGGATTATTTTGCCTCGCATCGTGTGCAACTCAAAAAAATGCTTCTTCTAAATCAAAGATAAAGCGGGGTCCGGTACAAGAGCCGAGTCTAGTTGATCCTAAAAATCCTCCGCAGATTCGAATCGAGGGACTCGTGCCCGACACCCTGTTTGAGGACGGATCCACAATTGTAATTTCGGTTTCGAATTTTTCCATTGCAAAAGACTGGCAAGGCTTTGAGTTGGTTTTAAATGACGGAGAACCCGAGCGCTTTTATGAATCAAAAATTGAGTACAAACTTTCGGCTAAAAATCTTAGGAAAGGCGCAAATCTATTGAAGGCTTATCTTGTGCGATCTTGGGGAGAGTCTTTGAAGAATGTCGAGGCCTTTGCCTATGTTCCATTCTTTTTTGAAACAAAGGGACTATCTTGGGTGGCTCCAGGGCGCCCCATAGTTACTTTGGTAAGTCCGAGAGGAAATTATCAGGGAGAAGATGCCAAAAAAATTCTTTTTGATTTTTTGATTCACACGGCTGCCGCTGGGCAAAAAAATTGGAAAGTTCATTATACCTTGAACGGAAGTAAGCTAGAGCTCAGCTCTGGAAAGGCTTACTTTTTTTATGATCTTGTTCCTGGGGAATACGAATTAAAAGTTGAAGCAGTGAATTCTCGAGGGATTCCTGTTGGCCAAGAGGTTTCAAGAAGCCGCAGTACTTTTAGAGTTTTGCCGCCAGATCCATCTGATCCCTAAGAAAATTTAACAGCGTTCTGCGAGAGTTGAGAGCGTGCTTGCAGGGAGTGGTCCGCTTGGTAGTGATAGAGGATCCCCGGAACTAGATTCTATAATTTGAATTTCGCTCAAACCATTAACGCTACCGATGATTCGCATTTTGTAGGCAAAGCCAATATTTCCCTCAACAATTCCCGTAACGGGTTTGTCTGCAATAATTAGCTCTAATTCAAAAAAATCTTCGTCGGCACCAATGATCGCGCCTCCGCCAACAAGATTACCAACCTGAGAATCGCTGAGTGCGGCGATAACAAGAGTAGCAGTTCCCCCTGTAGCAAAAGTGATGGAGTCGCCACAGACTTTAATAATACAATTGTCAAAAACAACAGGGAATGATGCCGATCCGGAGTCGGCATCAAGATCAACGTCATCAAAGCTACCCGAATAGCTTAGTGTCCCACCTCCTGAACATTGAAAAGTGACGGTGCCTTCGCCATCTTCGCGGAGCAAAAAGGCTTCGGCAGCATTGGACATTACCGTCTGGACGGCGTTTGCCATTTTGGCCTCAAGTGTGACCCCCCCACAGCTTAAAAGAAGCCCACCGCATAATATGGCGTTTAGAAGTCGAGAAAATTGCTGCATGACTCTATTATGCTTAGATTTGGCGAGAATTTGCAATTGTCCATTTCGGGAATCGGTATTAAAAAGACAGTATGTTTTGCTTGAACCGTCAGAGTTTTTTCTTATTTGGGTTAGTTTTTCTATTGAGCTCTTGTTCTAAGACTGAGATGGCGGCTAAAGGGTTTTATTTTTCTGGGCCTTGCAAGGTAAGTGTTAAAGCTGAGCCAGCAGACTCTGAAATTTTCATTGATGGAATTTCTGTCGGATATGGAATTGCTAGTGTCGAAATTCCCTGTGGCGAAAAACAAATCATGGCCAAAAAAGAAGGCTATGTTACACATGTTGAATATCAACCGGTTTCTATCGATTCTTCATTGGCGGTTGAAGTTCAACTTCATGAAGGAACAAAGGTCCATGAAAGTTTTTCGCTGTCTAAGGAGCTTATTGCCGAAATAGAAGAAGGCATGCCGATTCATACCCCGGGAGAAAAAGTTCCTGAATTGGCAAAGGACGAGTATCCAGCCTATCTGGGCGATATGGCTTCTATGCTTGCCTCGGTAAAGGGCGAAAAGACTAGCGATTCTGGCGCAGGTGAAGAGGCGCTCGAAACCGGTCCCTGGACTTCGGTTGATGATTGGCGCTAGTACACCGTCTCAAAAGTAACGCAAGTTTAGAAAGCCCTCAAGTATCTTAGGCCGCGAAGCGACAAGCGATGCGTGTTCTGGAACACGTGAGTGAGGAGCGACAAAGGAATAAGTTGCTTGAGGGCTTTCCCGTAGGGCCGGCATCTTTTTTGCTCTACCACGGTACTTCAAAGAGTGCCTCCAAAGGCACTCTTTGCCGCA
>JBGSZX010000015.1:0-29195 GCA_041750195.1 Bdellovibrionota bacterium
ATCGACTTATAGGATTTTCTTCCAAGACTCACAATTCGACTAAAGGGCCGTCCCGCAAAAAACTTCTCTAAATTACCTTTGCTCGTATTGCTTTCCTTTTGTCTGGCATTTTTGGCAAGTCCACGCTCCTTCGAAGTGATCTTACGCGCAATCAATCCACACAAAGCCCTCAGAAAAGCAAAAAAGGCTCTCCTGCGAGAAACTCTTAGTAGCAAATGTATGTGATTGGAGTGAACAACAACATCTTTTAATTCGACACCTAAGCTAGTCGCCAACGACCGTGATTTATTTAAAATCCATCTCTCATGCCTGAGAAATGAACGCGACCCTATTGCTTTATATGACTTAAGCACTACATGATTTGCATGCTTGCACGACACGGGCCGTGCAGTTTTTGGATTTGATACCGAGGCACCTGATGCATTAGCCCCAGATGCTTTAGCCTTAATTGCCGGAGCGCCACCAAATGACATTGGAGTCTTGCTAAATTGTTTGGAATGAAACAAATTTTGCTGTTTGCTTTGTATTTGGGTCATTATTTTAATACCATACATCCGTATGGTAGCTAAGTCAAAAAATTACTTGCCTGGTTGGTAATTTAGCTATGAAAAAGCAAAAATTAGCTGAGTTATTTGGGCTCCATATTAGAGACCCATATATGATACAAACTGCACAATGGACAATTGCCCCTTATGCTAAAAAAAGAAGACTGTGAGTGCATTACCCACACGCCATCATAAAGACCCCAGCACCAATCATATTAATACAAAATTAACATAGCTCATTGAGAGCTCACCAAAGATCTATCGTAGCCGTCACGGTCTTCACCGAATCCTAACACTCAGGGGTAAAAAAGTCGCTATATAATACCGATAGGGACTAGTCGGATTTTATACCGAGGAACGTATGGTGAAATTTAACAAGATTGTATTTTTATGCAGCTTAGCTATGATTGGCTTTTTGCATAATTGCAGTAATGCCAGAAGCATCCTCGGAATTGCTGATAGTGCTGTCGACCCAAAGGAAAGTCCATCAAGTCCCGGCCTAACGGGAGCGTATCTCGAAGTCGTCGAAGGGGCTTCCTATAATTTTGGAAATGTAGATATTTTATCTAGCGATGAAGTCATGCTGACACTTTATAACTCCGGAGTAAAAACAGCTGGATCTATTGCGGTCGATACTGATTTATCTTCGCCATTTGCGTTTAAAGGTGGCACCTATCCTGGCACCGGAGGAAGTTGCTCGACTTCACTTGCCTCCGAAAGTACGTGCGACATTGTTCTAACTTATAGTCCAACAGCTGGCGGAACTTTTAGCGATATATTTATTTTGGCCTATGACAATGATGGTACGGCTGAAGAATTTAGCTTTGGTGTTTTGGGCAGCAGCGGCGTTGCCGACGTCACTACGGATAAAGATCCTACATTAACTTTTGATAATACTTTGTTAGGGGATTCTACCGATGTTACAGTGGTTTTATCCAACGGAGGAGATTTGTCTGCATCGTACCTTACTGATGCTGAGGTGACGACTGCACCGTTTGGTTATAAAGGTGGCACTTATCCCGGAACTGGTGGAACCTGTGTTTATGTGATTGCGGCAGGCGCGACATGTACGGTAGTTTTAACTTATAGTCCTACAGCTGCGGGTTCTCATGTTGGTGCTTGGGGACTTGGGTTTGTGACCGGCGGAGAAGCTGGGGCAGTTTCATTGATTCTGAACGGGACATCTGGGACAGCATCGCTTGCTCTAAGTGATGGTCCGGAATTCGACTATGGAAATGTTTTTGTTGGAGTAACTTCTGATAAATCATTTACATTAACTAATTCTGGTAACTATGTGGCCGAAAATTTAGCTGACTCTGGGCTTTTGAGTGGTGACTTTGATTACAAAGGTGGAACCTATCCTGGGACTGGCGGAGACTGTGGTTCAAGTTTGGCTGCTCTTGATACTTGCACAATTGTTATAACTTTTACTCCCACAGATGGCGCTGAGGCGACAGGAACTTTAGAGTTAGATTATAATACTGGAGAGAGCGACACGACTGTGTCGGTAGATCTCGTAGGAGTGGGACAACAGGCCTTGCTAGAGGCTACAGTGGGAACGACTTATGACTTCAATAGAGTTGCAAAAAATTCAACCAATGAAGCGTCGATTACAATTACAAACAACGGGAATTATCAGGCGACGGCTATTGCAGATACCGGAGGATTATCGAGTCCATTCCGTTACAAAGGATTTGCGTACCCTGGTACGGGTGGAACTTGCACAACAAGCTTATCGGCTTCAGCATCTTGCACTATTGTGATTCAATACATCCCAACGGGTTCAGGAACATCACTTTCAAGTAGTTCAGATTCTCTAACTCTTAACTACACCAAGGGCTCGGGATCGGGCTCGATGACTTTAACCGTGGAAGGTGAGGCTGGGCTGGGTTCCATATCAACTTCTGGATCTTCAGCCTGGGGAAACAAGGCCCTCGGCAGCACGGCCACAAAAACGGTTACGGTTTCAAATAATGGAACCTATGATGTGAGTGATCTGCAAAACGGAGTTGCATTCGCAGCACCATTTACCTATACGACCACGGGGACTTTTCCGGGCTCAGGTGGGACATGTAGCAGCGATTTAGCTCCGGGTGGATCGTGTACTGTAAAAATAAATTATGATCCAGTTATTGAGCAGGTCGATAGCGATACTTTGGAACTAAGTTACAACGATGGTGAGACTGTGCAAACTGCGACCAAAGCTCTTACGGGCACTGGGACCTTGGCGCACATTGGAATTTCGCCGACTAGTTATGATTTTTCGACGGCTTCATATAACAATGACGTTTTAACTAATGTGTTTACTGTTACAAACAGTGGCCTTGTTAGTGCGACGGGTGTCACGCGAACGGGACTTTCGGCACCATTTACCATTCAAAGTACAACATGTACTGGAACGCTGACTGCTGGCAACTCTTGTACAGTTACGGTTGCCTACACGCCAACTGCGATTGCGCTAGATAATGATACTTTGGACATCAATTACACCGATGGCCAAGGGGCTCAGGTCGAAAGTTTGGTTCTCGATGGCGAAGGCATCAATGTGGTCTCAGTTGCAAGCGATAGCGCCGAGAGTGTTCCCGTGGATGATCCGGGGACTCCATTTACACTTGTTGCAGCTGATGAAAACGGTGATTCTATGACCTATACTATTGTGACGCCTCCGACAAACGGTGCCTTGGGGGCCGTCGTTGGCAACTCCGTGACCTACACGCCTAACCCCCTATACACGGGACCTGATAGTTTTACATTCCACGTTCATGATGGAAGTGGCTTTAGCAATACGGCAACCGTCACGATAACGGTAACGCCGTAAACATGAGCAAATGCTTGGTATGTGACTCGATCTGAACTAAAATCGTATTGTGGGGAAATTTCTAGTTGAATTTGTTGCGTAACATTATCAAGTTTTTACTATTAAGGCATGAAACAATTCTATGTGGAATATTTCTATTGCTTCCATCCGCGAGGGCCGATTTTGCAGCATTGATTTTTAATGGAAAGAACAAAGCAATTTCAGAGGTTCAACAGTTAGAGAAACTCCCCAATGGTCGATTTAGGGCGACACATAATTTGCCCCCAGTTAGCACCGGGGATGGGGCAATTCTTGAGTACAAAGGTAAGAAATATCCATTGAATCCCGATATGGCGACTCATGGTGCGTGCCAGTTTTATTTGAATTTGGTGGCTCGAAGAATCGCTACAGATGAAAATGTTGTGCGTGACTTGCTTCACTTTAATTCGATGCCCGCTAGGCGTGCGGTTACTCTTACCGAAGGTAGTTGGATAAAATACAAAGATTTTATTGCACTGTACGAAGAAGATTTTACGGCGACTGGCAAAGTACCCCCTGTTGCAGTTGCTTTTCGCTTAAAGGATAAGCCTTTTCTTGAGTCGCCCGAAGAACTCATTAAAATTGTGCAACAAAAAGAAAACGCCTTTGAAGTATTTGTCCCGAAGAATCTTCTAACGGTTTCTTACGGACAAGAAGTGGGTTCGGCTGGAGAGCTCAAACGAACAAAATTACCTTGGCAATATTATGAGAAGTTGTTTGATCACGAGGTGCCGGCAGACAGTGTCGCCTTTGAAATGGGTAAGGCTTCAGCCGATGGTAAAGGTGAATTTTCGGATCTCTTGCACGGGGCCTCGTTCGCTGCACTAAAAGAGGCCACTCTTTGGGGTAGACCATTAGATAAAAGTTATGTTTATGTTCACGCCACTGATGCGGCACATGAAAAGTTATATCGAAACTGGGGTTTTAAGGTGGTCGCAACCGGAAAAGATCAGCCAAATCAAAAATTACTACGTGTCTCAATAGCCGATATGGTTGGGAATTCAAAATTTGATCCTTCTCAATTTTCGGAGCGCATTGGTTTAGCAAAGCAATATAGTGATCGCGGCTTAAGTGATCAGGGCGCTTTACGCTTGGGAAAAACGATTCAAGATATGATGTCACTTCGTTTGGATGTCGACATGTCAGGAGGGCGGTCTGCCATTCGAATTGATGACCGCAGTCCGGTATTTTATAAGGCGTCAGATGTTTTACTAAAATCAAATGGCATCGAAGGCGCGAGTGCTGAAAGTTATAAAGGTGCTTTATCTAGAATTACTAGAGCAACGTACTCTCAGAAGAGAGCAGAACAAGATGTGAGTCATTTGCCAGAAGAGTTTGCTTCCGGGCAATTAGAGGGAAATGTTTTTTTGCAGGAACTTTCGCCAGAATTGGCATCTAAAGATCCTTTTTACCTAGCTAAAGTTTTTGCAGGAGTTTCGGATTGGTATTCACAAAGAAATGCGCCATTCATGGATAGCAAAGGGTCTTCTGGGGGCAAAGCTATAGTTTTTTCAGCGCTTACAAAGTCGGATGTCATTGCAGAGCAAGGATTTAGATTGGGGTTGTCTGTAAAAAAAGTAACATTAAATGAATTGTCAGTGTTATCTCATGACGGAAAAATGGGCCAGGCTTATCCAAGCTCAGAAGTGTATTCAATTTCTGCTCCTTTAGCCTATATAAATGGACCGTTAGCTCCTTTAGCAAAACAAGTAAAAGTTCAACAAGGAACGGCGGCACTTCGACAAGGGCTAGGGGCTCCACTTTCGGATTAATGAACTAGATGGGTGAATTGCTTTTCTAAAAATTTTCAAGGTCCAGCAAGTGTGCGTAAATTATCAACACAGCTTCCTTCAGCTACGCTAGCTGGGCTGGCAACACTTGCAATGGCACTTGCAATACTTTTTCCTGCGGAAGTCATGCGTTTGGATTTGTCAGACTCACTAAGTTTGGGAGACCATACAGCAAAGCCTAGCAGAGACTTTTTTCGGCCCTCGCTCTCAGAAAGCAGTGCTTCGCCAATGGCGGCGACCCGAGTTGCCAAGACACCTTTGAGTTTAAATTCGGGTGACTTGTTTAAATTTGCCATGGACCAGTCAGCGTAGCCTTTTAAAGCGGCGAGTCTTCTTGAGGTTTCAGAACTGTCGTGTGAACTCAGCGCGGCCATTCGCTCTAGGGCTCGATCAATTTTTCCTTCATGAAACTCGCGCATAATTTGATTGGACTCAATAGGGGGAATGTCTAAAGCACTGCGATTTAAATACCATGCGAGCCAGGAGCGAAAGGCGCCATTCTTGATGGGCATAAGAAAGGCTTTCTCAGAATTTTTTACTCCCTTTATGCTCTCTTTTATGGCTTTGACCCATTTTGAGGACGAAGGTAGTTTTAGCATGACTTGCATTTCAGCATTTCGATGAGCTCCACTTAAATTAAAACTTCCTGTAAAAACATAGGTCCATTTTTTTCCATTCTCTATTGTGGAAACAAGCGTCGTCTTGTCGTGCCAAAGATTTCTAGCTACCGGAGGGCCACTTGGATTGACGTCTTTGATTCCTGGGATACCTCTTGTATAAACATAGGCCTCCATGTTTTTCATGTCGGCCTTTGGCGGCGGGAAGGCAGAAGGGCCAAAAGGTCGTTGCGTAAAAAAACCTCCGTACGAAGCACTCACACCCCAGCTATAGGGTTGTACAAATTTTTCATCAAAAATTGCAAAGGTTTTCATGTTGGGATTGTGTTTCATTGCAGCTTTATGAGCATTGAAGGTGTTCATATGTGTAAAGACAAAATGACTAAAAACAACTTCTTGAATTTCGATATTCTTAGAATCTGACACCGATCGTTCTAACAATTTTACTATCCTGTCATTGGGATTAAATTTGCCATCATTAAAGGCCGTTTCAACAATGGTTCCGTCCGGAAACTGAAGTCTTTGAGGCAACGATTCAGGTATATTTTCTATGGTTTCTTCTTTGCCAAAAGTAGTTTGAAGATTGCGGGCATGTTCTAAGACCTTGAGTCCAAAAGTTTCGTCGCTTGTTGTAAAAAGTCTGTTATACCTAGGACCTTTGCTCATATTTGAAGTCCCAAATGCAGTAAAAATCTGTTGATTTTCGCCGCCTTCATTGGCAATCAATAAGAGTTCCTTTTCATGCATGATGGGCGTGATTAAGTCTGGGTCGTCTTTTCTAAAAACAGGCGAGCCAGAAATTCCATATTTACTATTGTTGAATCCAAAGCCAGCCTCCAGCAATTTTTTAACGACTCGACCAGCATCAGAGTTTTGGTTGACCTTTGATGGAGTCGGGTGGGCATCGAACAATTGCTTTCCAGAGATTTTTGGAACTATCGAATAGTTTAAATCTGTAATCAATTGTACTTCCGAGAATCCTGCTTCTTTTGCTTCAATTAAAAGATCTGCAATTTCCTCAATATCAACATGATAGCGGACTAAAACTATTTTTCTTTGATTGGGGGGAACAACCAAATCTTTGAATCGTCCTTTGGATTTAATAAAATCTTTTATCAAAGAATATTCTTCATCATTGAGATTTACATTTTCATGAAGTTCTAAGGTGTCACTAAGAAGCTCTGGGGCTGGATGACTCAGTGACATAGATTCTAAAAAATTTTCTGCAGAACCTGAAGTGATTTTTATTACTTCGGGGTCAGGAAGATTGCGCGCTGTTTTCCCGGCAAAGGAGAAACCAGAACCCAAAAGATGCCCAAGCAATAAGCCCCAAGTAAGCGCTTGTTTCATCTTAGATAAGGGCATCGGTCTAAGTATGCAATCTTTGGCCCAGATAATTGCTCTATAAATATAGGCAGTTATCTGTAGTTTCTGGCCTGAAACGATAAGTTTTTACGTTCATGGCCCTACAGCGTCTAAAATATAGGCACGCCTCGTTCAGCGAGCCGCTAAGTTTTTGGACCTGAATGCGATCTAGTGAGATCTTCCATAAGCTCTGTCTGCAATTCTTGAATTTCTAAGAGTCGTCGCCACTGGTGTGACGCCAGTTGATCTAAAATAATCTTTAAGTGTCTAATTTCTAATTCTGCCTTTAAGTTAATTTTGTAATCGAGTTCTGCTCGCAAGCTATCTTTCTTTGTTTGACGATTTTGGCTCATCATGATGACGGGAGCTTGAATGGCGGCAAGACACGATAAGACCAAATTTAGAAGAATAAAGGGATAGGGGTCGAAAGGCTTTTGGCGCATAAAGGCAACGTTTAAGAGAATCCAAAAAAATAGGACTGAAGCAAAGAGGATGATAAACCTCCAGCTTCCACCGAATTTTGATATTTTATCGGCAACTTTGTCGCCGTATGAAAGTTTTTCTTCGAACTGCTGGTTTAAGTTATCTACAATGAGTTCGTGTTCCTTAATGCTTCGTAAGACCTCTTCTTCGAGGTGGGTGATTTCGCCAAGATCTTCTTTTATCGCTTCTCGAACATAAAGGGAGCGAAAATGATTGAGGTCCGTCACACATATAAAAGAGTGGGTAGTCCACTCCCTATGTTTGGCTTCGATCAATTTGGTGACATAGTCGCTCAACAGTTCTGCAGAAACAAGTTCTGAGAGATTGAATTCATTTTGACAGACGGCGCACGGAGGTGATTCGCCGCTAGATATGGGACATTTTTTACCATTGTGTGCTGGCACATGATATGCAGATAAGTTGCGTATGAATCATTATTATTGGAATGACTGGTATGCCGGCTGGGGCTGGTTTCTTTGGGTTGGTATCGTGCTCCTGCTTGTTTCGAGCTTCGGAAATTGGGGTTACACCTATAGGGCGCATCGAAAATTTTATGATGGGACGCCCAGAAAAGAAGCTTTAGATATTCTTAATGAACGGTACGCACGAGGCGATATTACCAAAGAGGAATTCCATCAGATAAAATCTGAAATCACTTCGGAAAGCTCCTCGCTAAAGACTAGCCAAAAAGCTTCATAGATTAATATAGGCGAGACTAATTTTCTTATAAAAAAATATTAAAAACATAGCCTAATGCTATAATTGATACCGCTACTGACGAAAAGTAGATAGCGATTAGCTTGGGCTTCATTACCTTTTTAAGTAACAGGGCTTCTGGTAACGAAAGACCTACAACTGACATCATGAAGGCCAACGCGGTACCTATTGGGATTCCTTTGGCAACCAAACTTTCAATGATTGGAATGACCCCCGAGGCATTTGAATACATTGGTATTGCCAGTATTGTTGAAATTGGTACAGCAAAAAAATTATCCTTACCCATGTATTGCTCAAAATAACCGGTGGGGATGAATCCATGAATGAGTCCACCAATGGCAACACCACCGAGGACATAGGGGATAATTTTTACATAGGTATCCATGGCCTCAGCTTTTATTTCTGGGATGCGTTCTATGAATTTTCTTTTATCTATCATAGCAGCTTGAGCAAGCTTTTGTTTTAGTTGTTCTTTTACCCAATCTTCTAAATAGTCCTCTAATTCTAGCTTGCTTAAAACGAATCCAACAAATGTACCTACGAGGATTCCAGAGACGGCATAAATCAAAGTAATCTTCCATCCAAAAATACCTAAAAATAAAATGACAGCAATTTCATTTACCAAGGGGGACGTGATCAAAAATGAAAGGGTCACTCCCAGTGGTATTCCTCCCTTAAGGAATCCAATAAATAGTGGAATAGATGAACAACTGCAAAAGGGTGTTATGGCTCCGAGTAAGGACGCCAACAAATGTTCTAAACCGAATAGTTTTTTGTTTTCGAGAAATTTTCTTATTTTATCTATAGGGAAGTAGGAGTTAACAATCCCCATCAGTGAAATAACAAAAACAATCAGGTAGCTAATTTTTAATGAATCATAAATAAAAAAATGTAAGGCTTGTGCCCAGTGATTTTCACTGTCGAACCCTAACCATCCATAAATGAGCGTGGTTGCTATGAGTTCAAACATAATCTACTTTAAGAAAGTTTTCAGTTCTGCAATTTCGTTAACCCTGCCAGATGATATCAATTTTTCATCAATAACAAGGGCAGGAGTTTTCATGGCGTTGTATTTTGCAATCTCGGCAAAGTCAGTAACTTTTTTTATGTCAGCGGTTTTTCCTAGCTCTTTAAGCGCGGCTTTTACGTGAGCTTCGAGTTTGGCGCAATTTTTACATCCAGAGCCTAAAATTTTGATAATCACAATAATTCTTTATAGGGGTGCTTTGGTTCGAACTGCAACAACTATTATGGTGGCTGGTCCAAAATTGAGTCCAAATATGAATCATAGCCCTTTTGGATTGTAAATTTTTGATGAAGATTTCAATTGCTAAACAGCCCTTCACGCAAACTTTTTATGCGCTCAAGTGTCTATAAAGTATATAATTTTAATGGCTGTGATTGTAGGCAACTCAGTCATAGCTTGAGGAGAACGTTTTTTCATGAGGCTTTTACGATTCCATTGTTACGTTCTGGCATTCTCGATGTTGTTTGCTTGTACAGCAAAAATTGGCAGTTTCGTAAATCCTGTTAAGGATAAATTCGAGCCAGCTTCTATTACGGGTTTCACTTTGAGTTCAAATTCATTGAGTGGTGGTGGGGCCGATAAGACGCCGTCATTTTTAATTTCTGGAAATCTAAGATTGGGTGAGTTTTTACGTGTTTATTCGGACTCAAACTGTACAAGTTTACTTGGGGCAAAAGAGATTAAGTCGAATGATAGTTTGCGTGGTTGGGCTCGAGTTGAGTCTTTTAATGAATTGAACGAGGCTGAATATACGTTTTCAATGGATGTTGCTGGGTCGGAGGATCAAAGTCCTGTCGAAAATTGCCTGCCTATGTCTACTAGCTACAAGGTGAGAGACTTTCATTCGGTTGTAAAAATCGTTAGCGCATTATATGCGATGGCGGCGCTGAAATCCGATGGTTCCGTTGTGACGTGGGGAGATTCAGGAAAGGGGGGGAACTCTTCGTTAGTCACTAGCTTGATTGATGGCTCTGATGATGCAAAAGATGTTGTAGATGTCGTTTCTACCGAAGAAGCCTTCGCCACGCTTCGGGCAGATGGTTCCGTTGTAACCTGGGGAAGCATTAGCAAAGGTGGAGACAGCTCTTCTGTAAGTATAGAAATTAATGGTTTGGATGATTCTAAAGATGTCGTCAATATTTTCTCAACGCAAGATGCTTTTGCCGCCTTAAGGGCTGATGGCTCTGTTGTGACTTGGGGATATGCGAATGATGGTGGAGACAGTTCCTCTGTATCACCCGCCATGGATGGAACTAATAATTCAAAGGATGTTATAGAAATAACTTCGACGCCACAGGCTTTTGCAGCCTTAAGAGCTGATGGCTCTGTGTCCACTTGGGGAAGTTCCAGCTATGGCGGAGATAGCAGCTCTGTTGCTTTATCCATCGATGGGACAAATGATGCTCAAGACGTTACTGAGATTTTTTCAAATAATTATGCCTTTGCAGCCCTTAGGGCTGACGGTTCCATTGTGACCTGGGGATATTTTTCATGGGGTGGGCTTAGTTCAAGCGTATCTCCTGCTATGGATGGGACGAACGATGCCAAAGATGTTGTTAAAGTTTATTCAACTAATGATGGTTTTGCTGCCCTAAGAGCCGATGGCTCAGTGTCAACATGGGGATCATCGGGAGGAAACAGCTCTGCAGTAACTCCAGCAATGGATGGTGTAGATAATGCGAAAGATGTTATAGAGATTTCCTCAACAGGTACTGCGTTTGCGGCCTTGCGGGCTGATGGCTCAGTTAGTACATGGGGCAGTTCTTCTTATGGAGGTAATAGCGCGCCTGTTGCTGCCGAAATTGATGGCACCGATGATACAAAAGATGCGGTTTCTGTCTATTCGAATAGCTATGCTTTTGCAGCTTTGAGAGCTGATGGTTCTGTGGTCACCTGGGGCCACGCATCTTATGGCGCCGATAGCTCTGCTGTTTCTTCTAAATTAGATGGTAGCATTGATGTTGTTGAAATTTTTTCTACTCAAGATGCTTTTGCGGCCTTAAGGGCAGATGGTTCTGTTGTGACCTGGGGAAGCAACGGTGGCGATAGTTCGGCTGTTGCTTCAGAAATTGATGGTACGAACAACGCTAAAGATGTCCTAAACATTTTTTCTGATCATTCTTCTTTTGCAGCCTTAAGGGCGGATGGATCTGTGGTCACTTGGGGGGCTTCCGCTCCTGGATCGGGAAATAGTTCTTCCGTGAATCATTTGCTTAATGCATCCAACTCTGCGGCAGGTGTCGTGTCGGGTTTAGGAACAACATATGCCTTCGGGGGTTCGATGGCAGCGATAAGGGGGGATGGATCTGCGGTAACTTGGGGCAATCCGACGGGAGGAGATAGTTCTTCTGTAGTTCCCGCAATGGATGGATCCAATGATGCTAAGGATGTTGTTGCGATATATTCGAATAGAAACTCTTTTGCTGTCACAAGAGCGGATGGATCGGTTTCTACATGGGGGGATGCTAGTTCGGGCGACAGCTCTTTGGTTTCGCCCGCAATGGATGGCACCAATGATTCCAAAGACGTGATTTCGATTGGCTCCACTGATTTTGCTTTTGCGGCCATAAGGGCTGATGGTTCGGTATCTGCTTGGGGCCTGCCTAGATACGGCGGAAATATTTCTGGAGTTTCACCTGCATTGGACGGTAGCGACAATTCTAAGGATGTCGTTTCTATTTATCACAACGCCGGAGCCTTTGCCGTTTTGCGGGCCGATGGTTCTGTATCTGCTTGGGGCGGAACCTATATGTTTACGACAGATTTAGGGGGAGACAGTTCGGTCGTTTCGCCGGCAATGGACGGGACAGATGATACCAAAGATGTTCTGTCTATTGTTTCAAATAATATGTCTTTTGCCGCTCTTAGGGCTGACGGTTCGGTTTCAACGTGGGGTAAAGACTTTGTTGGCGGAGATAGTTCCACCGTATTACCAGCGATGGACGGGGCGGATGATTCTAAAGATGTAACGGCTTTATTCTCAGCCGGGGCAGCTTATGCTGCTATCAGAGCCGATGGATCAGTATCAGCATGGGGGAATGCTGCTGAGGGCGGAGATTCTTCTACAGTTGCTCCCGCAATGGATGGGGTGAATAACTCTAAAGACGTGGTATCGATTTCTTCCTCTGGCGGAGCTTTTGCGGCCTTGAGAGCTGATGGCTCGGTCGTAGCGTGGGGAAATGCTGATTCAGGTGGAGACAGTTCTTCAGTAAGCGATAAATTAGCTGGAAGCATTGATGTTGTTTCTATTTTTTCCAATTCAAGCGCTTTTGCGGCTTTGCGTGCTGATGGTTCAGTGGTCACCTGGGGAAGTACTACAAACGGTGGAGATAGTTCTTCAGTAAGCGATAAACTGAATGGAACTATTGATGTCATGAGAGTTTATTCAACGGCGCAGGCTTTTGCTGCACTTCGATCAGATGGCTCGGTAGTCACATGGGGAGATTTGCTCTCCGGCGGTGCTAGTAAAAACGTTGAACATTTTATAAATTCAGCTGTCGTCAAAATTTTTAGCGGTTATTCTGCCTTTGCTGCCATCAGAGTTGACGGCTCATTAGTGAGCTGGGGCAATGCGGATACTTTTTCACCTTTTATAAGGCCCGAACCTTAACTGTCGTCATCCGGTGTACGGTAAACCGTCGTTGAAGTTTGGCTATAGTAGCCAGTTTTGCTCTAGTTACTGGCGCTCAAGCAACTTTGCTTTTTTCTGTTTCGACAATCATCTTAACTTTTAGCTCAAACACTTGCTCGATGTATTTAACAAGATTGTCGGTGCTCCACTTGCGACGTTTATTTACAAAATCAGAGACGTAGGAGATAGACACTTTGGCCTTTTCGCTAAAAGCTTGTAGTCCCATGGATTTGATGGATTCTCTCAATGCACCCTCAAGGGAAAGCCCTTCATTATTAATCAAGTTAGTAATGTAGGCTTGAGAAAATTCTAAATTTTCAAATTCTTGAGCCACTAATTCGTCAAAGTCTTTTTGTCTATTTGCCATAGGTTCTCCAGTATTGTTTTGCCTTCTCAATGTCCCGCTTTTGAGTTTTCTTATCTCCGCCAATCAATAGTATGATTAACTCATTACCGTCTTCAGCGAAGTAAACTCTGTAGCCAGGACCGTGAGTGATCTTTATTTCAAAAACTCCGTCTTTAAGGGCTTTGATGGATTTTCTAGATCCCCCAATTGCAACTCTTTGGATGAAGCGAACAACGATTGCTCGGCTCATACTATCAAGTCTTTTTAGCCAATCCCTAAAGGGCGAAGTCCCATTTTCTGAGAGGTAATATACAACTTTTTTAGGAGTCATTATTTCCTCTTTTCTTAAAACTACACCAAATGGCGTAGTTTGTCAAATTATTTTGAGCCATAAAGATTCACCACATTCTTTTCTGCAGAACGCTCGCAAGATTTGTGCCCTAAATTTGTTTTGAGAATGACCCACCATTAATCGAGTAGAACCGTAGAATCACTTCCAGCCTACAAAACATGAAATATTTTGTAAGGAGAGCCGAAGGCTAGGTCAACGAGCGCAAGCGAGTTGACAATTGGTGGACCTGATACCACGGCAGCATCAAATCTTTGCTGTGGCAAAGATTTGCAGCGCACGTGGGGGGATCGAAGCGATGACAGTAGATCGTGAGGTCATGCTCCGTATCCACTTCCAGCCTACAAAACATAAAAACCCAGTTCCATTGGAACTAGGTTTTCATGTTGGTGGACCTGAACGGGATCGAACCGATGACCTCTTCAATGCCATTGAAGCGCTCTCCCAACTGAGCTACAGGCCCGCTTGTTAGGTTCGGGTGGTTTTAGGCGCCTGGGCTTTGTTTTGTCAATTCAATCGGGCAAAAAATTGGCTCCTGAGCTGGCGGCTTTTTTTTGGGGGGGGGCAGAGCTCATCTAGGACTTCCCCGTGCTGCGGCAAACAATCAGTTGAAGGCTTCTTCACATTCAATAAAAATCCCCTATGATATTTTTATGAATTTAAAAGCTAAATCAATCTTCATTGCAGCAATCCTCCTGACCTTTTCAAGCGCAGGCTTAGAGGCTGCTCAATCACCAGCTCCTAAAGATGCAAAAGCGTATATCATCAGTCCCAAGAATGGCGACAAAGTAAAATCTCCCGTGGTCATACAATTTGGACTCGAGGGTATGGGCGTTGCACCTGCCGGTATGAAAAAAGCTAATACTGGTCATCATCACCTACTCATCGATTTAGAAAAACTTCCAAATTTAAAAATACCCTTACCAACTAATGAACATGTCGTTCATTTTGGTGGCGGACAAACCCAAGTGACAAAAGAACTTGCCCCGGGGAAGCACACGCTCCAAATCATTTTGGGCGATGCTACCCATATTCCGCACAATCCGCCCATCATGTCCGAAAAAATTACGATCGAAGTTGTTGAGTAACTTGATTTGATAGTCTGTTTGGCGGGCTATTTGATTGTACTTTTAGTGTTACCTAAAAAATTAGAGCGAATTTCTAGACTGTCGCCTTCTTGAAGAAATCTAAATTTGTTGAGCCATAGAATTGAGGCTCTTTTTTTGCTGAAGCCTGCACGTATAAAAAGTTTGATCTTCTCCAATGCTGTGGGGGATCTAAAAATTGTCCCAGCGGTTGTTCCCGTCCCGATAATCACCCAATCGTAATCGTGGCTAAGCTTGGAATTAGAAAACACTTTTTTATGAATTTTTTCGGGCTTTAACAAATTATTTTTTGTTGCGAGACGTTGTTTCAATTCCCCGTTCTGCCACAGCTCAATTTCAATCTCGTTCCAAATCTCAGCACTGCCAATGGCGATGATGTTGCCAAGAACGTTGGCACCCACAAAACTTTTTGAAAGAGTAAAACCCGGCCCTAGATTGCTCTCATCAAAGTTTTGAAGCTGAATTTTACGATCGGTTAAATCGTTATGAAGAAGATACCCGAATGTATGACTGTCATGCCTATTTAGAACAAGGGCAATTTCGGCTTCAAAATCCAAAAACGGTCGATAGGGAATGGGCGAGGCAATTTTTGTTGGCTGGGCGTTTTTTTCAAAAAAGACAATCTTCGAAAGGCCAACTTCTCTGGCATGATCGGTGTAAGCAAAACCAATTCCAAGACATTTTATTGATTCAGATGCAAAGGCAAATTGTTTTGTTTCCGGATTGTACCAACTCTCCGGAGCGTTCGACTTTTCCGTTGCTATTGTGAGGCCTTTGAACTCTTCCCACTCATTTTGGACCATTCTCGCCTCAGCACTTTCTATGGATAGGACGCTATTCTGAGCTAGGGACAGCAGCAATAGCTTTTGCCATATTTTTAGACACATTTCATTGAGGTATTTACCCTTTAATTTCATTGGTTTATAGGAAAAGTGATGACGAAATAGACAATTCTTGTAAACGAATGATTGACGCGTCGCGTCGCGAGTGCTAAATTCGGCAGGCTGTTATTGCTAAGGAGCTGTCTATGTCGATGTTGAGTCGGATGTTGAGTAATCATGTTAATAATTTTTTGAGTGGGATTCTGAGTCCAATCGTTGTCACTCGGCGCGGTCAAAAAACTGAAAAAGAGTTTATGGCTAAACTCGAGAATCTCGAGAAGAGTCAAATCGAGCTTCTCTTAGATATCATTAGAGAAAATAAAAATACCGATTTTGGTAGAAATTTTGGATTCTCAGATATCAGCACTCTTGCTGATTATAGAGCTAAGGTACCTGTTTTAGATTACGAAGTGATACGTCCTTATATTGAAGAGCAAGACAGGACCGGTCGACCTGCTTTATTGGCGCGGGAACCAAAATTCTATGCTGTGACCAGCGGAACCACCGGCAAAGCAAAATTTATTCCTGTTCACGATAAAGCTTTAGATGATCACCGACTCTCAACCAATCTATTTATCTATAGCGTTTTAAGAGCGCGTCCAAAACTTTTATCAGGAAAAATTTTAGCGATTGTTTCTCCCGCAGTCGAAGGATACATGGAGTGCTCCAAAAAACCTTTCGGATCGACATCAGGACATATGTACGAAAGTCTTTCTCCATTTGTGAAGAAAAAGTATGTTGTTCCAGCTTCTGTATTCGCCGTTTCAGACTACGACCTAAAATATGAATTGATATTGCTATTGGCACTCGCCGAAAAAAATGTGACTTATTTTTCAACGGCCAATCCAAGCACCATAGCTAAATTGAGCAGGATGCTTCCGGGGTCTATAGATATGGCAATTAAAACTCTTGAAAGCGGAATCTACCCAAAAATTGACAAATTAGAGGGACAATTAAAGTTAGATATTCAAGAGAGACTTGCTAAAAATTCAAAAAGAGCAAGCGAGCTTAGAGTTCTTAAAGAAACTAGAAACGAAGTTAGATTGCAGGACTTGTGGCCAAAGCTTCAGGCTGTGACCACTTGGACTGGAGGAAGTTGCTCAATATTTTTGGACCAACTTTCGGGACAGTTCTCCGAGCAAACATTGATTCGCGATTTGGGTTACTTGTCTTCTGAGTTTAGAGGAAGTGTTCCGCTTGACAGCTCTACGAATGCTGGAGTCCCGACCGTCATGTCGACTTTCTATGAATTTGTACAGGCCGATGCTTGGGACAATGGTGAAAAAGAGTTTTTGATGTTGCATCAGTTAGAAGACAAGCAGAAATATTATGTTTTCATCACAACAGCTTATGGGCTCTATCGCTATAATATGAACGATATTATTCAGGTCGATGGTATGTACCGTGGATTTTCTGGTGGCAAAGCTCCACAGTTAAGGTTTGTTCAAAAAGGCAAAGGTGTTACTAGCATTACTGGTGAAAAACTTTATGAGAATCAGGTCATCCAAGCTGTTCATAAGGTTGAAAAAGAAATGGGCATTGAGGACCAGTTTTTTGTGGTTCAGTGTGATCCACAAACCGCTCAATATACTTTGTACTACGAGATTTCTCCCAAAATCACAGACTCTAAAATTGAGCAAGAAGGATTGGCCGTTCTTCATGCGCTCAAAAAAATGGAGAAGCGCATCGATGAAGTCTTGCGAGAAATCAATATGGAATATGATGCCAAAAGAAGTAGTGCCAGACTAAAACCATTTCGACTTTGTTTGTTGAAGCGTGGAACATACGAACATTTTAAAAAGTTTTTCTTGGCAAGTGGGCAGCGTGAAGGCCAGTTTAAAATCATTGCTCTTCAGTATAAAAAAGATTTAAAGTTTGATTTTGTTCCCCATACTGGATGGGATGGCGCCTTCAACGACGCTCAAAATTTGAGCTTGATGGCTCTATCTAGACATGGAGCAAAATTGAAGCTCAAAATTGATGAGGTTGTTCATGTCTGAAAAAATTACATTTACCATTGTTCCCCTTCAAATCCCTATGCGTGTCGGATTTAAACACGCATCGGCCGAACGCAAAGTCACTGAGAGCCTTTGGGTTGAAGCTGCCCGAGGTGACTTGGTGGGGCTTGGCGAAGGATGTCCTAGGTCGTACGTGACAGGAGAAGATCTCGCCGGGGCCCTCGAGTGGGCTCAAGACGTTGAATCAAAGTTGGCGAATGTAAACTCTCTAAAAGATCTTGAATTGTTCACACGCGAATATTCCGAATCTATAGATAAGAATCTTTCGGCGTGGTGTGCTTTGGAATTAGCTATTATAGATTTGTTGGCCAAAGAGGCCAATCTTAGTGTTGAACAATTTCTTGGCATTTCTAGCTCTAAAACTTCATTTCAGTACACCGCTGTTTTAAGTGCGGATGATGAAGAAAAGTTTCAATCCAATATCGAAAAATACTTAAAATTTGGTTTCTTTGATTTTAAGCTTAAAGCTGTTGCTAACTTAGAGGACGATATTAGGAGAATCACAGCGATTGGTTCTCACATGTCTCCTAAGGTAAAAATGCTATGGCCTCCCATGCGTCTATTGGCTTCGGCTTATGCCTACCGGTCGCCCTTTGATTTTCGTTTGAGAATTGATGGAAACAATGCATGGGCGGGTAGAGAAGCCGACATCAAAGCATTGCTTGAACAAAGCCCCATTAAAATTTGGGCTATTGAAGAGCCGTTTGCGCCACGTGACTATGAAAAACTAAGTCAATTGAGCATTGAATACGGAGTAGGCATCATCTTGGATGAGTCACTTTGTACCATTAATGATATTAAAGAAGCTTCGGCCTATTCAGGCAAATGGATTGCAAATCTTAGAGTTTCCAAACTTGGTGGATTGATTCGATCACTTGAAATCGTAAGCCTTTTGAAACGAAAAGGTTGGGAGATCATAGTCGGAGCTCAGGTTGGAGAAACTTCGGTATTGTCTAGAGCTGCCTTAGTTGTGGCTCAAGCTGCCGGCGCTAATCTGGCCGCTCAAGAGGGTGCTTTTGGTACTATCTTGCTCGAAAAAGATATGGCGACGCCAGAACTTCGTTTTGGATTTGCGGGAGTCTTAAAAACCAACCGAGGCGGCCTAGGCTTTGGCCTTGAAAAGACACAATAGGAATCTTTATGAAAATCGGTATGAAAAATTTAAAGTTATTCGCCACAATATGTTTTGTTTTTGTTAGTTTTCTTTCTCAAGCGAAGAGCAAGGACTATTTGTATCGTTCGGGAGACGGAAGTGTTCAACATGGAATTTACTTTTATGAGTCCAATCGGGTTCCCGAAGCGGCTGTGCTCTTTGTACATGGCATGCAAAGTCATGCAGAATGGGTAAGGGCTTCGAACTTTGGTGATGATTTAGCGGCTTCAGGAATTGATGTCTTTGCCTATGATCGTCGAGGGTCTGGCAAGAGCACCACTAAAATGGGAGATGCTCCTTCGGCCGATCAGTTGATCAACGATATGGAAGAAGCTGTAAGAATTTTAGAGGATCAGTTGCAAAGACGCTATGGTGCAAACTCTAAAAATATTCAGGTTCATATTATGGCAAATTGCTTTGGAGCTCGAATAGCCGTTCCATATTTACTTCAGACGCCAGAAATGAATCAACGTTTCGCATCGTTGGTCTTGATCGCGCCTTCTACGCATATGACTCCTAAAGCTTCATACAACTTAGAGGAAAAGGCTAAAATTTTTACCGCTCTTCCTTGGAATTATTTCAAAACGCCTTTGCAGGATGAATGGTTTGTTTCTTCTGGTCCCGGACTTAAGTGGATCAATCAAGATCCTGGAAGTTTGCGAATGGTTACCAAAAGATTTTTAATGGCCACTAATAAGCTTACAAAAATTATGGAAAAAAATATCCGTAATTTACCCATTCCACTTATGATCATTATGGGAAAGCATGATGAGATGGTTGATTTGCAAAAAGTGAAAAGCGAAGTCTTTGATGCTTACCTTTCACCAAAAAGATTTGTCACACTCGATAGTGGGCACAGTCTTGAATTCGGCAAATCTGCAGATAAATTTGTTGATGAAAGTGTTGATTGGTTTGTAGGCACGGGCGTTGATTTAAGAAACCAGGATTAAAGCCCACAAGAATCAACGTAGCCATTTTTGTGAGGAATTTTACCTGCTAGTTCCATCACCTTTAGTTCCATGGCAGTCGTCTGACATTCGTCGCGCTCACCGTGAATGTGAGTGGCTTCATGGATCAAGATTTGAGCGAGTTCTGATTTGCTGGTGATATCAACACCTTCACAAAGGTAGATGTATGAGCTGCTAAGATCTTCGATAACAAAAGCAGCTGTTCCATGAGAATCACAAACAGCTTTATAGTCTTCAGGAGCCGACATTATAGCTCGATCTAGAAGAATGTTTCGAATGTCTGAAAGTTCTGAAATTTGTGAAGAGTCATCAGATGCTGCGATAGCATCGTTTAGCCACACAATGGAGGCTTGTCTTGCGCTTTCTGCTTTATCAAGCAATGCAGGATCAAGTTGATTCACTTGATTTCCGCAAGCTCCGAGGAAGAGCATCATGAGACTAAAAAATAGGGGCAACGCCCTATTTGTTTTGAACTTACATACCACACTCTGATTATTTCAGATTTGAGGTCTGAAGTGGTGTTAATTTTTGGTTAAGATTTTCGTCAGTAAGCGGCCATATTACGGGAGGCTCATGCCGGACCCAACAGTGTTCTTTATAAGCGTATAAAGGTCGGCTACCTGCGTATCAGATAGCGCTTGGTTCATGTGCATGGCAAATGGCATGCAGCCATCCAGGCCTCTAGCACCGCTGCCGGTGAGGCGATCCCTGCGTGCAAAACTGATGGAGTAGGAGTCGCCAAGGGTGTCAATCCCCACGGAGCCGGTCACTTTGTTTGATCCGTTGAGGAAAACGCTTGCAGTGCCATTGTCAAATTGACTCTGAATGGCCGTTGGCGGAAGAGAAAGGGGAATGCTAGTTGGGACATTTGTAAATCCGCCATCTACGTTGTCAAGCCAGACGTTTCCATAGTCATCACCCCAACCTGCGGTGCTTTTGCCGATTTTAAATCCCATGCCTGGAAAGTCTATGCTCTCATCAAAACTTAGTTCGGAACTTTGCATATATGACTCATTCGCGAGATTTCCGATTCGTTGAACAATGCCAAGAATTGAGCGAGAGCTGTATAGGGCTTTTTTAGTTGTAGTGGTTGTGCCGTATTGGTCGTCGTTTAAAAAACAAATTCCAAATTTAGTGGGATCAGCAACTTCGTCTGTCCACTGCGCAGCTGTATAACCTTCGAGTGTCATATTGGATTTTCCTAAAAATCCATAAACGGTGCTGCCAGTGCCCTTGTTGAATTGGCTTCTCATGAGCCAAATCTCTTCGGCGGCTGGATCGGCACCACCCGTGATTTCTAGATCATCTAAACCTCTTGCAAAATCATTGATAAGCTTTTTGTTGGCATCTGTTAGAACTGGTGTCGCTGGATCAATGCGGTCAAAGTAGGCCGTAGCCCTAGGGTGATAAATCGCATTGATAGTGAAGGTGTAAGATGGCACCGCGCTTCCAACCAATTCTGCCATGACGTCAACAGTTCCAGCGGTATCGTCGGAGACCAAAATTTGTACAGATGATTTGCCATCACTATCAGTTATAATTGAATCGTAATCAACGATGGTATGCCCCGCATCTAACACCGTCCATTGGATACTTTTGTTTTGAAGCGGGATTCCCTGATCATCTAATAGTTGAACAATGAGTGAATCAGATGTTTTTCCTAAAACGACATTTTGGGAGTTTCCTGACACTAGAACGAGCGATGTGGCTGGTCCCTCTGTTGAGGTTACAGTAAATGAAACAGTTGCCGCCGAATCGACTTGCGAAGTTACTGCGACCTGGTAAATCCCGGGAGCTGTGCCGTTTTTATAGGGCGCGCTCACAAATCCATCTATGTCACTTAGGGCATCGGCCGCGGTAGGAAAGCTGCCACCAACATCTGAGATCGTCCAGGTCACCGCGGAATTTGGTACTGGATTTCCATCCACGTCTTTAACAATCGCTTTAAAATTAGTCGCGAGAGCGGTCATGGTTTGAGCTGTTTGGTTGTCGCCTTCAACAACTTCAATGGTGGCCGGATCGCCATATACGGTCTCAAGGGTGTCGAAGTCTACGGCAGTACTTACGTTTAGCCGAGCTTCAACAACAAAGCTTTCGATGATTGAATATGAATCTATTGCTATCGATGCGACGCCCGAAGAATTGCTTAGCGTAATCCCCGTGAGTTCAGAAAAAGTTATTGTGCCTGTTCCAGTTTTTAGTGTCCAGGTGATGGTTTCGTTTTCTACCGTGTTGCCATAGGCATCTTTGATTAAGACTGTGAGCGCCTCTGTGAATGGCGTGTTGATTGGAGATGTTTGAGTGTTTCCAGAAACGATTTCGATGCTGCTCGCAACATCGGGTATAGCCACGGCAGTAAAAAGTGTTTGGATAGTAGGTGAGCCCGATATGGCCGCGCTAATGTAGACACTTCCAACTGTCGTGTCGAAAGTATGAATGACTTGCGCGAGACCGCTCGCATCAGAGTCGCTTGTCGCAGCACCCAAGGTTCCAGCACTTCCTGTTCCGGTCCAAGTTGTAATAGACCAGTCGACGGTTTCATTCTCGACGACGTTGTCATAGGTGTCAGTAATTTTTACAATAAATGGGGCGAGGGCTGATGTAACTGCGGCGACTTGTGAATTGCCGCTCACTATTGTGATGTGAACGGCTGGGCCCGCCGTTGCGGTGAAGGCAGCCGTATCTGAAATTGAACTTTCATTAAGTTTGCAACTTACTTCGCCCGCAATAAATGCGGTTCGCGCCACAAATGTTGAGGTGTAGGTGCCATTCGAATTGTCGATAACGTTGGTGGTCGGTGTGGAGACGGAATCTACCGTGGCCGTACAGGAGGCAAGGAGGCCTCCTTGTGTCATGGCACTTCCGGATGAAGTGTACGCTGTAAGGGTGATCGTAACTGTATCGCCGGCTGCAGGGGTAGCATTGTCTAAACTAATAGTTGAGAATGATGTTGAAAGATTTCCGGGTGTGACTCGAATACTTGGAGCACTACGGGCTTCGATGTCTTTTCCTTCAATATTGAATTGAATGTATGTTGCTGAACCTACTGTCGTGCCTGTAAAAGTACTACTGAAAGTCCCATTGCTATTTTTGGTGACGGTTCCAAAGGTTCCATCCGAAGTTCCACCTGACAAAGAAAATTCAACATCGTCTACCACGATGGTTTTTAAAGAATCACCATTGGATTTTAAGGTGACTGTGATGCTTTCTCCAACTCCAACAAAACTTTTTGAAATTTCTATATACGCGTTGAGGCTAATGACGCCACCTTTGGAAATGTTCAAACTTTCTTCGCCTACACAAGATGAAAAGACAAGCGTCAACAAAAGGAATCCAATAAATTTTATGGATCGCTGTAAATATTGAAGAATAAACATCACCAGCTAGCTACCTAGCGATGATTATAGACGAAGCCTTTTTTTAAATTTGTGAAGAGAAAATAGATTTCGTGTTAAGGGACGATGAAGAAGGCTCTTGTATACTATGCGCGCGCTCTTATCACCGATCCGCGATAGACCGATATCAGTAGCAAAAGCGCACCTCCGATTTGAATGTTGGTGAAGGTCTCGTTAAAAATCCATACGCCGAGCATCGATGAAATCAGAGGTTGTAGGAGTATGATTAAGCCCGCCAGCGAAACCGGTATGGTGCTCAATGATTTTGTAATCAAGACCCACCCAAGAACTTGTGGGACCAAAACCAAACCCGCAATATAGGACCAATCAGTAGGTGATGGCACTGTCCATTCTCCATTGAAAGTAGCGATGATCGCCAAAGTGATTGCTGAAAAAAACAATGCAATACCGAGGTTTGCATAAGCAGGTAGTGGCTTTACTAGACTCTCCAGGCGTCTTAAAAAAGTCATATAGGATGCATACAAAACACCTGTCACAAGACCCAGAATGACCCCGTTACGATAAACATCTGAGTTCATATTTAGCGGTCTATCGCCGATTAAAACGTAGAGGCCAATGAATCCAAAGAGCATGTATAGTAAAAAACTTTTTTTTATTCGCTCGCCCAGAAAAAAGTACCCGATCCAAGCGACATGAAACACCTGAGTGTTTCCTAAAACTGTGGCAAGTCCAGCGCCAAGGCCTCGAACACTGCGATGCCAAACTGCTAAATCAAGTCCAAACAAAATTCCCGCAATAACAGCTGCCAGCAAATAATCTTTTCTACTTTTTAGAATTGACCAGAGAGGAGTCCTTATAAGGGCTACGGGCAAAAGTATGAGTGCTCCTCCCAGACATCTGTAGAAGCCTACAACGGTTGGTCCAAGTTCTATCCAACGAACAAATATGGGAGCCCAGCCAATTAACATTGCTCCTAAAACACATAGCCAAATCATCATGGATTGATTTAAAAGGAATTACTAGGAGAAGGCAAGACAAAGCGTCTGGCTTACCAGCCGCCGCCAGACCATTTTTTATTTGTCGTACTCCAACTGGGCATACTTGGTCTGGTATGACAGCCGCTAGCGTTACAGTCTTTGTTGATGCCAGTGCTTCTATGACTTGCAGTATCTATGCTGATACCTACATTGACTTGTTTTGAATAGTGACAATACACACATTTCGAACCAGAAACTGGATTGTTATGATCGTAGTTGATAATTTTTGCTTTCGTATCGTTGCCGTGACAAGTTGTACATGTCAGACCAGCTTTTGTACTATCTATTTTTGGGTGGGCTGTCGCCACTGTTGCCCAGTTTTGTCCCGTAGGTGCAAGCAAGCTTACTTTACTTGGTAGTGACGCCGCACCTGTCCATGAAACACCAGGCTTGTTATGACATTCAATACAATCGCCTGTTCCGTCGGTTGAGTGATTGAATCCATTTACATTGGTTGATGGTCTAGAAATTAGGTGACATGTATTACACGAAGTCGGACTTGGATTGTGATTGTAAGTTCCACCTGTCCAATTTGTTCCAATATTAGTTTTGTGGCAATTTTTGCAATCGCCTAAATTGGCTATGCTATGGCTAAACTGATTGTACCTGGAAGGATTTTGAGTTGAAACTTTGGTCGCAAGTCCAGTTGGTTTATCAGCCGCATGGCAACTTGCGCATGTCGCTGGTGTTGGACTGTGGCTAAAATTCCCGCCAGTCCAATTGACTCCAATATTTGCTAAGTGACAAGATTTGCAATCTCCGGTTCCACCTTTAGCGTGATCAAATTTGTTACCATTTGGACCCACGAGTCCAACCGGTCGATCAGCCGTATGACAATTTGCACATGAAGAGGGAGTGGGGCTATGGCTAAAACTTCCGCCAGTCCAATTCACACCCATATTGCCAAGATGGCAGCTTTTGCAGTCACCCATTCCGCCATTGGCGTGATCAAATTTGTTGCCATTTGGACCCACGAGTCCAACCGGTCGATCAGCCGTATGACAAACGGAACACTGAGTGGGAGTTGGGCTGTGGGAGTAAATTCCACCGGACCATGTAATGCCTCTATTCGTGTTGTGACAAGATTTGCAGTCTCCTGTTCCCGCGAATGAATGCAAAAATCCATTTTTTAGGGCCGCAGGCCTTTGGTTAGCATGGCAATTTGCACAAGTCGCGGGTGCGGGGTTGTGGTCGAAGGTCGCGCCGGCCCATGAAACACCAACATTTTTATGACAGCTCTTACAATCACCTAATCCACCTTTAGTGTGGTCAAAGCCATTCACGGGCGAAACAGGTCGTTTGCTTAAGTGACAATCTATACATGTAGAGGGAGTGGGGCTGTGAGAGAAGCTTCCTCCCGTCCAAGAAACGCCTGGATTTTTATGACAGCTCACACAGTCGCCTGTACCGCCTTTAGCGTGGTCAAATTTTGGATTCCCAATAAGACCGACAGGGCGTTCAACGCTGTGACAATCATTGCAGCTCGCTGGTGTTGGATTATGGGAAAAACTTGCCCCAGTCCAATTCGTTCCAATATTAACTTTGTGACAGCTTTTGCAATCTCCAAGACCACCTTTGGAATGGTCGAATGGGGGCGAACCCGCAAGACCAGTGGGTCGTTTGCTAAGATGACAATCAATGCATGTGCCAGGAGTTGGGCTATGAGTAAAGCTTGCGCCAGTCCAAGCTACCCCAGGATTTTTGTGACAGCTTTTGCAATCACCCATTCCGGCAATTTTGTGATCAAATCCAGAGACAATAACTGTAGGTCGATCGGCCGTATGACAAGTTGAGCAATTGGCTGGCGTTGGATTATGACTAAAGATTCCACCGCTCCAAGTATCTCCAGGTTGTTTGTGACAGCTTGCACAGTCGCCAGAACCGCCGCCATCATGTGAAAAACCGTTGACCACATCTTTCGGGCGATCTGCATTGTGGCATTCGGCACAAGTTTGTGGAAGGGGGTCATGGTTGAATTTTGCACCGGCCCAAGAAGATCCCGCGCTATCGGCGTGACATTTTACACAGTCCCCGATGCCAGGATAATTATGCGCGAATCCTTTGACAATATTTACGGGACGTTTGTCGCTGTGACATTTGATACAAGCTTCAGGAGTGGGCGAATGACTAAAATTGGTAAAACCCTTCCAGGTTGTTCCGGCTACGTGGCATTGAGCACAGTCGGCTCCATTGCCATGGACAATTTCAAATCCAGTATTGGGATCAATGATTGGTTCTGGACGTTTTACTTCATGGCACTTCGAACAAGGCATTCCTATAAAAGCACTATGATCAACAGTGTTTCTGTCAGCAGCTAAAAAGCGTTCGGGAGCTTTAGGAGCTTCTAAACATCCACTAAGAGAAATACAAAGAGAAATACAAAAAAGCGTAAGCAAAGACGGGTGCTTTAGCACATGCCATCTTCCAAATAGGGATTTTAGCAGCGATTTCAAATAAGGATACTCCTCCCAATATTGTAGCTTATTTGAATGATGGGCAAAGTGATGTTCTGTTTAAGAAGTCTGTGTGGATTTGTTTTTAAAGATTTTAATCAAAACTTAATATTTACTATGAGCACTATTTCTAAGATTTGCATTTAAATATTGCTATAGGATTCAATGAGAGCGAAAAAATGCGAAGCTAAATGGAATTTATAGAGATTGCCTTTTTAATCAATGAATTGAGCTGGCTATTGAAGTTTGCTCCCGCGCCCTCAATTGATCCTAAGATGAAACCATCGGGTGTTATCGCAAAAATTCTTGGAATGGCAACGACTTCAAAAAAATCACTTGCTACTCCTGAAGGGTCCAAAAGAACTGGAATTTTCGATGACAAATTATTTAAATATTCGCCTGCCTGAAGTTGATTCGAATAGCCGTCGGTACTCACCATGAGGGGAACAATTGCAGTATCTTTATAGGATTTGATAACCTTTAAAAACTCTGGAATTTCTTGAATACATGCGGGGCAATCACTTGCCATAAAATTTATAAGCAAAACACAGGGCTTTTTTTCACCGCTACTTTCATTGCAATAATTGCTTAGCGAAACAAAAGTCGTCGGTTTAGACAGTCTTTTTAAAATGATGGCCTTAAACCGTTCTGAAGCACTGCTTGGAGGCGAAGAAAAATTTAGGCGGGGTCGCACAATGGCAGATGCTTCAGGGCCATAAAAATATCCGCTCAATAAAATGCCTATTTGGGCAACCCAATGAAAATGCAACTTCTTCACACTAAACACTCTATACCTATATCTTTGTTTGGGGAATACAATATACCAGCCTTAATCTTAAATTAACAAGTCAATGACCGCAAGGTGCTGTTCGATTACGGAATTTCCAGTTTTAAAGATTAAGATTTGCGCAATTTTCTCAATATTGTTTGGTGGAAATCCGAAAAGACTTAAACTGGTTATAGAAAAAGGTTAGCGACTTAGGGGAATTTTTTTAATGGCATTTTTAAGTCCAAAAACGACAGAGCATATTTTGCACCTGGTTAGCGAAAACTTGGTGGTTACTTTTATGTTGGTTTCGTTTGCATTTATTGCCCTAAGTAATATTAGTAAGCGAAAAAAACATCACGAAAATGCTAAGAAACTTTTAGCAAAAGCAATTGCGACAAATTCAAATGAGCCGCCGACCCTTCATCCTGTCATTAACTCAGCACTTTGCTCCGGTTGCTCGGCATGTACGAAAGTTTGTCCTGAAGGTGATATTTTGCAAATGATTCATCATAAGGCTGTTCTAGTTTCTCCAGCAAAATGCATTGGACATGGTGAATGCGAAGTTGTGTGTCCGGTAAATGCCATCACTTTGGTATTCGGCACCAAAACGCGAGGGATGGAAATTCCCAGAATTTCCTCTAACTACGAAACTAACGTACCGGGCCTTTATATTGCTGGAGAGCTTGGCGGGATGGGGTTGATTCGAAACGCAATAAAGCAGGGATGTTTGGCGACGAAGGATGCTTTGTCTAAGATTTCCAAATCGTCGGTAAAAACTGACTATGATGTTTTAATTGTCGGCGCTGGCCCTGCAGGATTTGCCTCTGGTTTGACAGCTGTGGCTCTTAAAAAAAGATACCTCATTGTCGAGCAGAATACGGTTGGCGGAACTATTGCTAACTATCCAAGACAAAAACTTGTCATGACAGCGCCTGCGGAATTACCGCTTGTTGGAAAAATGAAATTTCCAAAGAACAAAGTCGTAAAAGAAGACTTGTTAGATTACTTCAAAGAGGTTCAAAAACAGACGGGCTTAAAGGTTCAAGAGAATTCAAAGTTTGAAGGATTGGAACCTAAGAACGGATATTTTGCAGTAAAGATTGGTAATAAAACTGTGACTGCAAATAAAGTGATATTAGCAGTTGGAGTGAGGGGTAGTCCTCGAAAACTAGGGCTTCCTAACGAAGAATTGGAAAAGGTAACGTATAGCTTGGTCGATCCTGAGCAGTACCAAGGGCAGCACATCGCCATCGTAGGCGCCGGAAACTCGGCGGTAGAGGCCGCGCAAAGTCTGGCCAATCCAAAATATAGGAATAAAGTTGTATTGCTAGTGAGGGGCCAAGCGTTGTCTCGATGTAACGAAGACAATCAAAAAATTATTACGGATATGGCCGCTAAGAATCTAGTGTCTATTCTCTATGAAAGCAGTGTGAAAAGCATTGAATCGGAGACGATAGTTCTAACTTCTCCCGCTGGTGACAAAAGGGTTAAAAACGACTTTCTATTTGTTATGGCCGGTGCCGAAACGCCATTCAAATATCTGATGAGCTTAGGTATCAAAATCGACAAAAAGTTCGGCGAATCTATGGATAAAAAGAAGAGTGCATAATTTACTGTGCGCAGGGAAGAGTTGCTAAGTTTTAAATTATTAGGCAGCATTTTTTAGAAACCTTAAGCTCCTCTGGCATTCTTCTGGCACTTGAGCGTTGAAATAGCATTGCCAATCCTTCGGAAGATTTCTCGCTTCG
>JBGSZX010000016.1:0-79626 GCA_041750195.1 Bdellovibrionota bacterium
GCCATAAGCAAGGCAGGTTTGTCCGCCTCGAACATATCCGAGCACCATCTCTTTGTGTGCCGTGCCCCCCCCCAAGCTCGTTCGATAATAAGGTATCAATAGTGGCAGCACCCGGACGAGCCTCCAAATAAGCCGAATCACTGGAAGCCGCCGGCCCCAAACAAGGATAGCCACTTAGGACACCATACATGCTTCCATGTAGATTTTTATAAACTGTCGTATAAGTGTTTTTAACGACGTTGAGGTCGTTTCGATAGGGGTTCAATGGCTCAAGTGCTGACGCTAAACTTATGCTTGATCCGGAACCGCTGGCACCAATAAACTCTGGCCACATCGCTGTCCCGCTCATATAAATTATTAAACGCTTTCTGTTTGTTGTTTGACCCCAAGCTTCCCCAATTAACTTGTCTAAAAAAGGAGTTAGCAAAGCGGCTCCCGTTGTAAGCCCCATACGTCTAATGAATTCACGTCTTGAAAGCATATCTTTTAACTCTTTAGAATTTAATTTGCTCATCTCTGCTCCTTAATTGGCCACGCTAAATCTAACTGAATTATTGGTTCCAAAACTTTCCGCGTTGCTATAAGAAAAATTTTCGTTTCTTGAATGGATCCAAAAATCATAGGTGCTTCCAGCTTTCACGGGAAGGGTAATCGAGTAAGTCCTATTGTTGTCGTTATAATGAAGATGGGGATTGGTCTTTCCATCTTCCGTAGCGCGGCTCAAGAAAATACCTGTACCACCTGACCATGTAATGGTTACGCTGGTGGTTGTTCTAGCCAAAACAGCGTTGTTGCTGGGGGCCGAAACAAAAGTTGGGGGAGCTGGATTTGCCGTTACAGGCGGGGGAGGAGGAGGTGGCGGTGTCACTGTTCCGCCGCTACCCGGAAGCGCAAGCCTTGTAGGCAATATAGACGATACAGCAGACAAAGTTCCAAAGCGTCGCTCTAAAAGGAAAGTTCCAAACATGGCTCCGAATATTTCGACAAGGTCGTCAGAATCGTTGACTGTTGCCATAGCTTTTTTAACAAAACATTCCGCATTTGTTTCGTCGGTCTGTCCGGCCAAATGCAAATAAGATTTTTTTAGAAAACAGGCTTGCACCAGTTCTGATTTTGCAAGCACGCTAGCTCCGGCTGCGCCACCATGAAAAGTCTGATCAAGGTCCGTGCCTGTATAGTTAATCTCGCCACTGTCGTTAACAGGCAATCCGGCTTCGTGAGTACGAACGGCTCCAGACGCATCAAAATTCTCGAAGCCTAAGCCAATTGCATCCATGTACTTGTGACATTCAAAACAAGATGACTTGCTGTGTTTTGCAAGCTGTTCACGTTGAGTCAGGACCTGGACTTCTTCAGGTAAATCTTCGAGTTCTGTCACACCAGGCGGAGGAGCCTTGATCGTTGTGCAAAGAAATAAACTTCGAATCTTACGACCAATGGTCACTGGGCTGGTGCGCTTAGGCTTTGAAACAGAAGCCAAAAAGCTAGGCTGGGTTAGGAGACCTGCCCGAGAACTTTCGGTCGTCGAAAACATGCCGGTTCTTCCAGACGCGTCAACCTGATATATTTGAGAAGTTGCGGGGCTCACCATGACTGTATCGGTAGAAAATAGATTCTCAAAAGTGCCATTTCCCGAACTCATTATATCCACGATAAGAGCATCCGTTTCTCTCACAAGAGATTCTGCCACCTGAGAAGTAAATCCTGGGAAAAGACTTGCATCCTTCACCTGCCCCGTTACATGCTCGTAACTGAGATACTGGCGCATTAAATCTACAATGGTCTCATAGTTGCCAGATTTTTTTGCCATTCGAATAAACTGGCTACGAATCTGGTCAACACTACTGAGTTGATTATTTTGAGCAGCATTCATGAGCGTTTGGTCGGGGCTAGTGTTAGCTGCCGAAAACGATATTAAACTTGCGCGCTCATATTGGCTAAGTTCCCCGGTCTGTGAATTACCAACTTCATAACGAAATAAGAAATTTGGCGAAAGAAGCATCGCCTCTATCAACATATCCAAGGCAGATGTTCCAAAGTTAGTTGTGGAAACCTTAAAGAAATTTGAAAAATGAATCGTCTCACTTTCCGACAGAGGCCTTCTAAAGAGTTTAAGGCCAAGAGAATTTACTAGTCCATCAATACAAGACTCTGTAAGCGTATTGTTCAGGCATGAATTGCTTTGCCTAATCGAGGGCGCCGCGGCCTTGGCAATTTTCGCAGACTCATTAACCAATTTTTCTGAGACAGCAAGGTTAAGCTGCAGCCCGTTGGCATTATTATTAAAAGGACCCGAGGCGTAGGCTCCTTCGAGCGGATTACCTATATTGGTTACTGAAGGGAATGCCGTTTTAACGGCATTGACATATTGCAGTTCGGTTAAACGCCACACACGCCGTGGAAAGTTAGTGCTGTAGGAGACGCAAGAATTTTGAACCGGTGGAGTCACAGGTGGAGGTGTTTCACCTTCCGGAGGTGGGTCAATCTGAGACTTCACTCGATCCAGTGCCGTTTCAAAGTTAAGCACTGGTTCCAAGCAGCCTGCAAGCCCCAAAAGAACTGCGATACTCATAAAATGTTTCGCGTTTGAATAAAGACCCATGCTTTCAATAATATCTTGGGGGGGAGCAGACTTACAATCACATCTTTCTGCAAGATTAAGGGGAAGTTAAGCCAATATCTCACGATTTAAAATAATGGCTCACCAGGCGACATAGTCCTTCTGAGCTGTATTCTTAATCAATAAATAATACCCCTGAAATCAAAATTAGTTTGGCCCCATTCTTGCGAAGGCCTTCCTTAAGAAACGTTTCTCGAATTAAAAGGAGTAAATTTATGTCTACATTTAACAAAGTCTTATTAATGGGTTTTCTGGGAAATGATCCCGAGCTCAAAACCACAAAAAATGGCAAGCCGTTCTGCCGAATAAGTCTTGCGACTCATGAAGGCCGCAAGAGCGAGAGCGGTCAGGAGGAAGAAAAAACCACATGGCACTCGGTTCATGTCTTTGGAAAGCAAGCCGAATGGATTTGTGAAAAGCTTGGCAAGGGTTCAAGGCTTTTCGTTGAGGCGGCGCTAGAGAAGAATGTTAAAGAAGGTGAAGACGGAGACAAACAGTCTCAGCATTTTCTGAGAGCACGCCAGGTTACGGGACTTCCAAAAGCTTCGCCATTTAGTGCATTAGCCATTTAAGACTTGGAAGTACCATGTAAATAAAAAAAAGAAGCCTCTCCTTATTCGGGAGAGGCCTCTTTTAATTTTTCTAAAACCTTAGTAGCAATTTTTTAAGCGGCGTTCTCGGTTTCGTTACGTTTCGATCTAGCAGCTGCAGGCTCTTTCCCAGATCCACCTTTAGATCCTCCGCTACTTGCCGGCTGAATACGCTTCTTGAAAGCACTTTTTACTAGCGCCGTCTCAAGGACCGTTTCTACTCTTTTAGCGAAGACAAAATTGATCTTGTCTTGAAATTCTTGTGGAACATCAACAAGGTCTTTTTTGTTTCTCCAAGGAAGAATTACTGTATCGCAATTGTTTCTCATTGCGGCCAAGACTTTTTCCTTAACGCCACCAATTGGCAATACTTTTCCAAGCAAGCTAATTTCACCAGTCATTGCGACCGATTTTTTAACTGGAATTCCTCTGATCAAGCTCACAATCGCCGTAGTGATTGTAACGCCTGCACTTGGACCATCCTTCGGTACGGCGCCCGACGGAAAGTGAACGTGGACTTCATTTTTGGTGAAGTAATCATCTGGCACTCCAATGTCTTTTGCATTGGCGCGTATCCAGCTCATCGCTGCATGGCAAGATTCCTTCATCACATCTCCAAGAGATCCGGTTAAGATAATGCCGCCTTTGCCTGGCATTGCCGAAACTTCTACTTCTAGAACTTCGCCACCAAACTGCGTCCAAGCCAATCCCGTCACACAACCCACTTCATCTTCTTCTCTGATATCGTCAGATTGAAACTTTGGTGGTCCCAAAAATTCTTCAACTTTTTCTGGGGTGATCGTGATTGGAGGAAATGGATTGGTTCCATCCCAAGAAGCCACGTCTTTAGCGACTTTTCGGCAGCATGTGCCGACCAATCTCTTCATGTTTCTAAGTCCGGCCTCACGAGTATATTCTTTGATAATCTTGCGAAGGCCACCTTCTGTAAAGCTGATTTGCTTGTCGTTGATTCCGTTTTCATCAATCTGTTCTGCGATCACATATTGATTGGCGATTTTAAGTTTGTCTTCCTCGCTATAACCAGACAATTCCAAAACTTCCATACGATCTCTCAAAGGACCTGGAACATTTTGCAACATGTTAGAAGTTGCAATGAACATCACCTTTGATAAGTCGAATGCCAAGTTAAGGTAATGGTCTCTGAAGCCCCAGTTTTGTTCAGGATCCAAAACTTCAAGCAATGCACTTGATGGATCACCTTTGTAATCCTGTCCAAGTTTGTCGATTTCATCGAGCAAGATCACTGGATTATTTGTTTTCGCCTGTTTAAGAGCTTGAACAATTCGGCCCGGCATGGCACCTACATAAGTTCTTCGGTGACCACGAATCTCTGCTTCGTCATGAACACCACCCAAAGAAATTCTTACAAACTCTCGTCCCATTGATCGAGCCACAGATTTTCCAAGAGAGGTCTTACCAACCCCAGGAGGTCCTTGAAGACAAAGAATGGGTCCCTTGTTTGTATTTTTGAGCTTTCTAACGGCCAAGAATTCAAGGATACGATCTTTAACTTTTTCAAGATCGTAATGATCTTCATCTAATATTTTCTTTGCTTCAGCTAAATCTAATTTGTCAGAGCTTGAGCGTGTCCAAGGCAAATCAACCAACCATTCAACATAAGTTCGAATGATAGATGCTTCAGATGCATCTGGATGCATTCTTTCAAGTCTACCAAGTTGCTTGTTAGCCTCTATCCGAACTTCGTCAGTCATGTCGGCGTTTTCAATTTTTTCTCGAATTTCATTCATCTCATCAGCCTTGGGATCATTTTCTCCCAGCTCACTTTTGATAGCCCGCATTTGCTCACGCAAATACTGTTCGCGCTGCAAATTGATATTAGTATCTTGATTTTGTGGTCCACGAACTTTTGCTTGTGCCTGTAAAATTTCTAATTCTTTAGAAAGCAAAGCATGAACTTTTTCGAGTCTTTCGTGTCCATCAACAGCTTCTAGAATTTCTTGAGACTCATTAACTTTAAGTCCAAGGTTTGAAGTGATGAGATCCGCTAATCTACCTGGTTCAACGATTTCATCAACTACAATTAAAATGTCGGGGGAGAGCATTTTTCCAAGATTGATAATTTGTTCAAGCTGAGTTTTAACCGCCTTCATGAGACCTTCGGATTGTGCTTTTTTGCTTTCCGAATAGGTATCTTCTAAACGCTCTATGCTCACCTTAAAGAACGGTGACGATTGGTCCGTGGTCTTGATGCGAGCTTTGGCGATTCCTTGTGCAAGAATTTTCACTCTTCCATCTGCAAGTTTTCGCATACGCATGATCATGGCAACAGTTCCAGTTTGGTAAATACCTTCTGGATTAGGATTGTCTTCGCGAATTTCTTTTTGACTCGCTAAGAATATCAATCTGTCTTTTGCCAAAGCCTCGTTGACAGCTCTGATGGATGATTCTCTTCCAACAAACAGCGGTAAGATCATGAAGGGAAACACCACAACATCTCTCACCGGTAGCATCGGTAGCGAATCAGGAATAACTATATCATCCATATCTTTTGGTGCCATTTGGCCTCCTCGTCCCAGAGTCGTATTAAGTTTGGAAAACCCCCGAGCTTTCCTTACGTCTCTTAGAATCAATTCGGAATGGCGCTTGAATCCCTTTAAGAAAATTGGGGTCAGTCATTTGACCCCCCACGATTTCTGCGTCACATGACGCAAATGGCAGTAACCTGGTACCTTAACCAGGCACCTGGTGCCAGATTGAAGTGCCAGGTTAAAGAGGCAGGTGAAGGTACCTGGTTAGTTAAGTCGGATACTTCCCTGATAGACAAATGCTCCGCGCTGAGTCTTAAACAATTGCAGCTCGGCTAGCGTATCGCGACTCGCATCCCAGACATGCAAGCCCATAGCACCCGGCACTTCTCCCAGGTATTCCAATCTTGAACGCAATTCTTCGCGGCTAGTAGGAGGCACTGACGTTTTTTCATAGGCTTTTAAAATAGAAAGTCCCACATCGTAACCAAGAGCATTTAATGAATTTGGATGACTTCCGTTGCGAACCTGGAACTGCTCAATAAAATCCTTTGTGACAGAACTTTGACGTTCGCTGGACCAGGAATCTACAAATAGCGAACCATCCAAATATTGCCCTGCTCTTCTCAATAAATTTGGATTCTTCCAAGTAGCTGGACCTAACAACACCGGACTTTTTACATCCGCATAGAGCAATGCTGGAACAATTTGGCCGAGGGGCCTAAAGGTATCAGGGATAAACAACACATCAAAATCAACAATGGGCGGAAGTTCAATTTCTTTTCGCTCTTTGGAACTCAGTGGACGTCCTAGTTCTTCTACTTTTCTGTCCATCATCCCCTTATATTCGTCCGAGCGCATATAATGGTGACCCTTTCCAATCATGTTTTCGATCGGCACTTTAAAATCAGTTGCTTTTGGACTGTAACTTTCAGCAGCCGTTAACTGGCCCCCTTGCATGCGAACTGCGTTCACATAAGACTCAGCATAAGTAGATCCAAAGCTATCTTCTGGAAACAAAACAGCAAATTCATTTGCTCCAAGTTTTTCTCTGCTATAACGAACCAATGCGTTCGCTTGTTTGAAAGGCGTAATGGCAGATCTAAAAACAAAATTACCCTTTTCAAGCAAATCTGGCTTTGAGGACAATGAAATATTAGGGACGCCATATTCAACAGCCCACTGTGCAACGAGCTCCCCATTTGTTCCACTCAAGGGACCAACGACGGCCATCACCCTATCTTCAAGAACCAAGCGCTCAAAGGCAGCTTTTAAAGTTCCTTTATTCGGCCCAGTATCTGCCAACACCAGCTCAATTTTTTTGCCCTTAAAAATCATATTCAAACCGTCTACAACAGCGCGGCCGTAACTTTCTCTCGCTCCCGACAAAGGCAACAAAGCTCCGACACGATAAGAGGCCACTTGAGAGATTTGATGAGCACGACCCTGCAAGTTTTTGGCTTGTTCCCAAATTTCAGAACCTGCAACAGAGGTCGACATGATGGTTGCAAGATGGGTTTGAGCCTCATCTTTTTCGCCTCTTGCCAAATAGAGTGTTGCAATTCTCAATCGAATTTCATTGCTTGGAAATCTCTGAGGGTATTCACGAAGAATAAATTGCAGCTCGTTTTCGACAAGGCGACGATCGATTTGCTCGCGAATGTACATGGCATGTTTTTTCTGATCCGCAGCAACCGGCGCTAACCAATAGGCCTTGATAGAAGCCAACGTTGATTCCAACCATTTGCCTGCCTGCGCGGCGGCTTGAGACCAAAACGCAAAAACTTCACCATGCTTGTCTCGTGGCAATTCCTTAAAATTAATTGTTGATAAAGTTCTGAGTGCTTCATCAGCCTGCCCCATAGCAAATTCACTTTGAGCAACACCATATTGAGCTTGCGCCCTGAAGCGTGAAGGTGGCGATAAATCCGCAACTTTTCGATAATATTTTTTTGATCCCGCATAGTCATGTCGAACAAAGGCTTGTGAAGCAAGACGCATTGAAACCTTATCAACGTACTGCCCTTCAGGAACTCTGCTTACGTATTGTTCATACAACCGTTCTGCTTTTCTTTCGTCGCCGCCATCTTGAGCGCTTTGAGCGCTCTGATACAGTTCAAGCTCTGTAGGTTTATCTGAAACATTTCGATACGTTTCGGATAATTGTTGCGATGCCGGAGATCCTTGCGCTTTTAATATTTCCGCATCTACCTTACCACCCTCAATTTTTTGTTGCCCCAATTTGTCGCTGCGATCTTTGGAATCCGAACTTCTTTTGGAATCTAACGAAGTGGTACAAGAAACCACGGCTGCCAAAGAAAAAATGCAGAGTGATGAAAAAACAATCGAACGCAATTTAGCAATGAATAACATAGGCAAGACACTAAAACTCTGGCCCAAGCATCTCAAGGGCTAGTGTAGGTTTTATTGTGCTTTTATTGATTATGGCCCGAGAACATTCGCAATCAACTGCGCAGCGTTAAGGATTCTGGCTGCTAAACCAGTCTTTCATTTTTTTCATGAAAGACTGCGATTCAGGATAGCTTTCACCACTGAGATCCGAGAATTCCTCGAGCAATTGACGTTGTTTGTCGGTAAGCTTCGACGGAACCTCAACTTGTACCTGAACATACTGGTCTCCACGCCCTCGGCCCGACAAACTAGCAATGCCCTTGCCCTTTAAGCGAAATCGGCGTTGCGACTGTGTTCCTGGAGGAATTTTAAGCTTCACGGCGCCACCCAAAGTAGGTGTTTCGATTTCGGCGCCCAATGCGGCCTGGGTAAAAGACACTGGAACTTCGCAATAGATATCATCACCATTGCGCTCAAAAAACGGATGAGCCGCGATATCTATCACAACGTACAAATCGCCCGAAGGACCGCCGCGCGATCCCGCCTCACCTTCGCCTCGTAATTTTAGCTTTTGCCCAACGTTTATACCTGCGGGAACTTTTACTGAAATTTTTACATTTTCCGTTTTCTTGCCTTGGCCACGGCAATCGGTACATTTTTGTTTGATGATACTGCCAGCACCGTTACACTGTGGACAAGTTTTGCTTAAAGTAAAAAATCCTTGTTGAAAACGAATTTCGCCCGAACCGCCACATCCGCTACAAACTTCTGGAGATGTTCCCGGCTTCGCACCGGTACCTTGACATGTTTTACACGACGATTCCCTAGGAATGATCACTTCTTTTTCGCAGCCAAAAGCTGCTTCTTCAAAACTAACTTTTAAATTATATCTAAGGTCTGACCCTCGAGTAGCGCGAACTCCGCCGCGCCCCGAACGACCACCGCCAAAAACTTCTCCAAAAATATCACCAAAGATGTCTTCGAAGCCACCAAAGCCGCCGGCACCTGCCGCGCCACCAAAACCGCCAGGACCACCTTGGCCCACACCGGCATGCCCAAACTGATCATAGGCTTTACGTTTTTCGGGACTTGATAAGACTTCGTAGGCTTCCGCACATTCTTTGAATTTAGCTTCAGCAGCTTTATCACCCGGATTTTTGTCCGGGTGATGTTGAACAGCTTTTTTACGATACGCCTTTTTTATTTCTTCAGAAGTAGCCGAGCGTGCGACACCTAGTAGCACATAATAATCCGCCTTTTGACTCGACATCTAGATTCTATCTCCTGAAACAATCAAACTAGCTATTAAACTTCTTTGAAGTCCGCATCAACAACGTCATCATCATCTTTGTTCTTTTCAGAAGTCTTACCAGAAGCACCCGCATCATTCGCCTCAGCTCCTGGAGTCTGTTGCGCCGTTTGCGAATAAACCTTTTCGGCCATCTTTGAGTTCACAGCGTTTAATTTTTCAAGCGCCGACTTAAGCTCTTCAATGTTTTCTTTAGCAAGAACTTCTTTTGCCGAAGCAACTTCGCTCTCAACTTCAGACTTCAAGCTAGCATCAACTTTCTCACCAAACTCTTTGAGCGATTTTTCGGTCGCATAAACCAACGAATCAAGTTGGTTTTTAGTGTTGATAAGCTCTGCTTTTGCCTTATCAGAATCAGCGTTCTCTTCGGCCTCACGAACCATACGATCAATTTCAGCATCGCTAAGACCTGAGCTTGCAGTGATTTTGATTGAATGTTCTTTGCCTGTTCCGATGTCTTTAGCAGAAACATTCACGATACCGTTGGCATCAATATCAAAAGTTACTTCAATCTGAGGGACGCCACGAGGAGCGGGAGGAATGTCTGTTAAGTCGAACTTCCCAAGCGTTTTATTATATTGAGCTAACTCGCGCTCACCTTGCAAGACGTGAATGCTGACGGCAGGTTGGTTGTCCGCTGCCGTAGAGAAAGTCTGGCTTTTCTTAGTAGGAATGGTTGTATTTTTTTCAATAAGCTTAGTTGTAACTCCGCCTAAAGTTTCAATTCCAAGAGAAAGAGGTGTCACGTCCAGAAGAAGAACGTCTTTGACATCGCCCCTTAAAACACCGCCTTGAATAGCAGCGCCCACAGCAACAACTTCGTCGGGGTTCACGCCTTTAGAAGCTTCTTTTCCAAAAATCTCTTTAACTTTTTCTTGAACTTTTGGCATACGAGTCATACCGCCAACAAGAATAACTTCGCTCACTTCACCTTTGCTAAGGCCAGCATCTTTTAGTGCGACTTCACAAGGCTGAACAAGTCGTTGAATAAGATCATCAACAATTTGTTCGAACTTAGAGCGAGTCAATTTGATGTTTAAATGTTTCGGACCGCTAGCATCTGCCGTGATAAACGGGATGTTGATGTCAACTTCGGCGGACTCAGACAAAATGTGCTTGGCTTTTTCGGCCTCTGATTTCAAACGCTGCAAGGAAAACTTGTCATTGCGCAAATCGATACCGTCAGATTTTTTAAACTCATCAGCCAACCATTCAACAATGCGCAAGTCGAAATCTTCACCACCTAAGAAAGTGTCTCCGTTAGTTGCTTTAACTTCAAAAACTCCGTCGCCTAATTCGAGAACAGAAACGTCAAACGTTCCACCTCCAAGGTCGAAAACCGCAATCGTACGATCGCCTTTTTTGTCCATCCCGTAAGCTAAAGCAGCAGCCGTAGGCTCGTTGATGATACGCTGAACATTAAGTCCCGCAATTTTACCAGCGTCTTTAGTTGCCTGCCTTTGAGCGTCGTTGAAATAAGCAGGGACCGTGATCACCGCGTCGGTTACGGGCTCGCCCAAATAATCTTCTGCAGACTTTTTCATTTTTTGAAGAATGAAAGCAGAGATTTCTTGCGCACTATAATTTTTGTCGCCAACCTTAACCCAGGCATCCCCGTTATCAGCAGCAACAATTGAGTAAGGAAGAATTTTTTTGGCCTTTTGAACTTCTGCGCTACTAAATTTACTACCCACAAGTCGCTTTACGGCAAAGACCGTACGATCCGGATTTTGCACAGCCTGGTTCTTAGCAATTTGGCCAACCATTCGCTCACCCTTGTCATTAAAGGCAACGATGGAGGGAGTTGTGCGTGCACCTTCACTATTCGGGATGACTTTTGCGTCTCCCCCCTCAAGGACGGCCACACAAGAGTTTGTAGTTCCAAGGTCGATTCCAATAATTTTTCCCATATAATTAATTCTCCTAATTCAATTCAAATTTATTCTTTTGAAGTTTTATTAACAATAACTCTTGCTGGTCGAATCACTCGCCCATGCAACGTAAATCCTTTTTGAAACTCCGAAGTCACAACATTATCTTCAGCGTTTTCATCTGAACTTTGCCCCATAGCTTCGTGATGAGCGGGATCAAAAGGTTTCCCCTCAGATTCAACCAATTTAACACCCAGGCGCTCGAGCGTGTTTTGAAAATGCACAAGAGTCATATCAACACCTTTGAGCAAATTTCCCACAAGACTGTCTTTGCTATTCGCCTCTACCTTTTCTTCGGTTTCGCGAATAGACTTCAATGCCAAATCAAGATTGTCATAAACAGGGAGAAGATTTTTAATAAGCTCTTCATTTGCCATCTTAATCAACTCACCACGCTCGCGAGCAAAACGCTTTTTCATGTTTTCCATTTCAGCTGCAAGATAGGCAACCTTTTCGCGCCATTCTGCAGCCACTTCCTCAACAGAAGGGACTTTAGATTTTACAGAAGAATCTACAGAAGAATCGATAGAAGAATTTACAGACCCCTGAATCTCATCTTCGGTCATTTGTTCTCCATTATTATTTTTGTTCGAGATTTCATCGCCCGACCCGGTATTGGTATCATTCATCTATTTAAATGTGGGATCGATCTGAGAAAGGTCAAGGTTCCGAAGCTCGCTTTTTTTGAGCTCAGCAAACAGATCCAGTAGAAGCGTGTCTAAAATACGGAGGCCACGAGGCGTAACTGACCAATATTCCTGGTTTTTTGCAATTAAACCTTTCGCTATTGAGTCTGAGAATAAATCGGCAGGGTTTAACGGAAAATTGCGGAAACGCCCCTCCCAAATCCCCTCGCTTAACCTTAGGCCCATCATCAAAAGCTCTTCGAAATGCTCCAAAACAGATCTGGACGTTAATCTTCCGAGCCCTGCAGGCAGCCCCTCCCGAGAAGTAATAGCTGTCCACTTATCAAAATTTTCTGGTTGTCGCTGATGAAAACCAAAAGCCCCCTCAGCAAGATCGCCCTCTATAGAATTGACATCAAAAGCTCCCCAACCAGGAGGAATCAATCCCGCGGCCCCGGGGCCAATACCTACAAAACTTTGTAGGCGCCAATAACGTAAATTGTGCCTGCACTCTTGATCTGCTTTTGCAAAATTCGAAACTTCGTATCGAGCGAGCCCATGCTCTGAAAGCAAATCTTCTGCCTGATCAAACATCGCAAGCAGTGATTCCTCGGGAGGCTGTTGCCAAGCCTTGGATCTTTGCGTGGCAAGAGTGAGCTGATAAGCAGACAAATGTTCCATTCCAAATTCCAGTGCAATCAAAATATCTTCTTTTGATTTTTCAAGGTTTTGATTGGGCAATCCAAACATCAGATCCGCAGACCAGCGCCCTTGCCAATGCTTCTTTAACATTTCTAGCGCCCTCAAATTATCGACACGCCTTGCTCGTCGCTCCAAGCGACGCAGGGACTCATCATCAAAACTTTGAATCCCTAAAGACAAACGGTTCACACCCCCCTCAGCCATAACAGCAAATTTTTCTGGCGTGAGCGTTTCTGGGTTGCACTCTAGGGTCCACTCATAGTTTGGACTCAAGTTAAAAGAGCCTCGAATGTTTGCTAAAACTTCCCCCAAAATAGAATCTTTCAATAAAGAGGGCGTTCCCCCTCCAAAGAAAATGGTGTCTATCTGATGATTTTTTAATTTCTCGGACCAAGCATTAGTTTGACGCTTTATAGCCTCTAGCCAAGCCCTTTGCGGGCCCTCGCCCTCTTCAGCCCAAGAGTTAAAGTCGCAATAACCGCACTTATGCACACAAAATGGCACGTGAACGTAAATCGCAGTCCTAGGAATTTGAGCAGCTGTGTCAGGCATAGGAAATAACACATATAGCAGGCAAGCCGAAGCTATGCGACAATCGAATGAATATGTCTACTGAGCAATCTATCAAAAAACACACTCTTCCCAGCGGCCTCAATCTTTTACTCATCCCAAGCTCACGAAGTCCCGTCGTGGCTTTGCAAGGTTGGGTGACCTATGGCGCAGCCGATGAGACCGATGACATCGCGGGCGTTGCCCATCTTTTTGAGCATTTGCTATTTAAGGGAACGACCAATCGAGCCGTAGGAGAAATTGCAAAAGAAATCGAAGGACTCGGCGGCGATTTAAATGCTTATACGACCTATGACCATACGGTCATGCACATGACCCTGGCTTCGAAACACGCAAACAAAGGATTAGAAATTCTTTCAGACTCTCTTCTTAATAGCGTAGTTGAAGAGTCAGAACTTGAGAACGAGCGTCCCGTCATTTTGGAAGAAATCAAACGCCGCAACGATATGCCTGGCGCTAAAGCAGGAGACTTGTTTAGAACTGAACTATTTAGCGGCCACCCCTATTCTCGCCCTGTCATTGGTTTTGACCATGTGGTATCTGGAATCACACGTGAGAGAATTGTCAAAGAATACAAATCTCATTACACCAACCAAAATCTTTTTATTGTGGTCAGCGGTGAATTCAATGAGGCCGACATCATTGCTCAATGCGAAAAACTTTTTGCAAACACCCCCAACGGACCTGGGCGTCGTGAACGACCGGAGGCTAAAAAAATTAACTCTCAAAAAAGTGTTTTTGAAAAGCACAACATCCCTGATCCTATTTTACATTTGGGCTGGAGAGTTCCGGGCAACGTGGGAGCCGAGGTCGCAGCATTAGATGCTTTGGCTCTTATCATAGGACAAGGTGAAAGTTCACGCTTTCATAGAAGACTTGTGCAAGACGAAAAACTTGTCAGAGGCTTAGGGGCGAGCTGCTGGAGTCCCAAGGATGATGGATCATTTTCGATTGGAATCAAAGCCGATCCCCATGTTGCAAAAAACTTTTCTAAAATTGAGACGGCACTCTACGAAACACTCTACGCTGACGTTAGCGAAAAAGAACTTGCGAAGGCAAAGAAGAATTTACTTTCGGATGCAGTTTATTCCAAAGAAAGCGTGGACGGACTTGCAGAGCGCTATGCTTATTGCGAATCGATTGCAGGCGACTGGAATGCAGATACTCACTATTTGAATTCGATCAGAGCTCTTACTGTGACAGATCTGCATCGTGCTAGAGAAAAATATTTAAACTGGAATCACTTGCTTTGCACAGGAGCCATACCAGAAAAACTAGCCATGCCTAAGTTTTCCGGAAAAACTCCCACACTTTCAAGAGTCGTCAAAGGACGGGTTTCAAATTCACCCGCTACCGCGCATGGATTTAAAAAAGAAAGTCATGGTGTTTATTCAAGAAATTTTAATGGGCTTAAAGTTTTGCTTCGTCCAAGCCACGACATTCCACTTTTTTCGTTGAGATGGGTTGGACTTGGCGGCCAACGCTTAGAACCCGCAAACAAAGCTGGGCTTGGCTCTTTATGGGCAAGAACAGTTTGCGACGGAGCACGGCTCCCAAGCGGACGTCCACTGGGTCGCGAGCAAATTAACGATATCATCGATTCTGCCGGTGCAAGCTTGGCGAGTTTTCATGGAAGAAACAGCTATGGCTTTCAGCTAGATGGCCTCACGGAAGATTTTGAAAGTTTGTTTGAAGTTCTCCTCGCGTCTAAAGAAAATCCGACATTTGATGCCAAAGTTTTTGCGCAAGCAAAAACACACCAAGCCCAAGATATTCGCAGCCAAAAGCAAAACCCTGGGGCCTGCCTCAATGATGATTTTAGTAGCGCCATGTTTCCCAAGCATGCTTATGGAAGAAATTCCCTTGGCGACCTTAAAACACTTAAGGCACTTACTCCCAAAGATGCGGCAAACTACCATAAAAAGCTATGTGCCCAGCCACAAGTTCTTTGCATCACGGGAGACATTTCTCCAGAGAGAGCAAAAGACTTATTGGAAGAACATTTAGGCAACAAAAAATTTCCTACAAAAACCGCGTTGAGCAAAGTTCAACCAGCGAAACACAAAGTTCAAACCCAATTTACGTTTCAAAAACTCGACAAAGAACAGAGTCATTTGTTCTGGGGTTTTCCGACCTGCAATATGAAGCACAAAGATCGTTGGCCACTTATGGCACTGTCTTCTGTCCTTAGCGGACAGGGCGGCAGACTGTTTATTGAACTTCGAGACAAGTTATCTCTTTGTTATAGCGTCGCACCTACTCACCTTGAGGGCGTGGATGATGGCTATTTTGCTTTTTACATGGGAACGTCTCCCGATAAAATTCCTGTGGCCCTAGAAGGCATGGAAAAAGAACTCAATAAAATCATTGATGCCGGGATATCTACCAAGGAATGGAAAAAGGCCTGCAATTTTGTAACGGGCAATCACGAGATTGGTCAGCAAAGTTTGGGCAGCCAGTCCATGGGAATGGCGCTCGATGAATTGTACGGTTTAGGCTTTGAAGAATATTTTCAATTTTCACAACATCTTTCAAAAATCACCGCAGAAGATATTAGAAAAGTTGTTAAGAAATATTTGGACCCTAAAAGAGCCAAGTCGCAAGTGTTCTCTGTGGTTGGACCAAGCAAACCATCAGGACCGATTGTGCAAGCCCTTATAAGCTGAGCCAGAATATTTCCACAGCCTTCTCTTTAAAAAGCCTGGAGCCAGGGTTGCAAGAATTCTTGCAGCTCTGCGCATTCGCGCAAAAGCCTTAAAAGAAAACGGCCAGTGACTCAAAAGAACGTCGTCATCTAAAGTATTGAAGAGATAGTCTAAAACCAAGGCGATCATGACAATGTCATCAAGCTGCCCGATGATGGGAATCCAGTCTGGAATGAAATCTACTGGTGAAACAATAAGCACGACAAGCGCAATCAACACCTTCTTGTCGCGTGAAGGAATTTTTGTGTCTTCCGACACATCTTTAACAAATTGAACCAAATCGTTTAAAACTTTAAACATCTTAGGGACAAGCTAGGACTTTCTTGAGTTGCTTGCAAATTGGGCCGGAGACCAGGTTCTAAGACCGCTATCGTGAATCCATTCAACGAGTTCCCCTGAGGAGTGTTCTAAAATCTCAATACCTTGAGGAATTCTTTGTTGTTCAAGCTTCCAATACTTTTCCCAGGATTTTGCCGCATCGAGAGAAAGCAACGCCCAATAGACCGGAAGGTCTTTGCCAAAATTATTAAATAAGATTTTATCAAGCTTCAGCGCCTCCGACAGCGACCATACGGGCTGCAAGAACACGGCGCTTGCTCCATTTTGTAGTTTCTGAGTTGTTTTTAGAATTTCTGATTTTAAATCTTTTGAATAGAAATCAAATGCGATTGAAAAGCTCAGCTTCATGTCCTTTGGAATTGATTGCAAAAATTGTAATGCGCTTAATTCATTTCCTGCGTCAAAACCATCACCGCTAATAATTAGAAATTTATCGACTCCATATTTGTCCGACAACTCTTTTAGCAGATCGAGGCACTGTCTTTTTGTTCGAGTTCTTGTTTTTAGGTGAACCATGCAATGCTCGGCTACCTGGGAATTCCACAAATTATTTTCTGCTAATATTTTTATACACTCTAGGGGCGAAAGAGCTTGACGCCCCATAGGTGTGTCAGAAATTCCGAAGCCATTTGTTGTGGAAATTGTTGCAATAATTTCAGAGATGCCTTTTAGATTTTCAGTGGTGAATGTTGCCGGCGGCGTAAACTCATAAAAAGATTTAAGGTGACGCATGAGAATTACGTTATTCTTTGTCGGCCTTCAGCTTTGCCTTTAACTCAAACAAGGCATCACGTGTTTCAAAAATTGTATCGGCAACAGACTTCGCCTCGCCAGGTCTTGGAATATTTCTCATCAAAGAATACAAATCTTTTCGCTCTGCAAGAAGTTTGTTGATTTCAACTCTTTGTGCCTCTGTTAAATCGGGAAGGCCCCACAAGGCATCATCACCACTTGCATAGAGCCGCACTTTATCGGCGCCACCCACAATTTGGGCAATTTCATCGTGAAGAGTTTTGAAATAGGAATCTAGAAAAACGGAAGTCTTGTCGTAGACAGTTTCCAATGTTGAGATCTTAGCTCCATCAACTATCCACTTATGCCTTGCCAACAAAGCTTTTTCACCAAGTCCGGAAATATCTGTCGCTAGAATGGTGTGACTATCTTTTAGCTCCCTAATAAACGTAGCCCGCCTGAAGTCCCACGAGTCCGCGAAAAGTCGCTTAAACTTAGGGAGATCTTGCAAAGCTTGACTATAGGATTCATTTATAGAATCTCGAGCTCTCAGCAAGTACTGAAACTCAGTATCATCCAACAATTTTTGAGTGGGAAGCATATCTGCAACGTTCGTTAAATGCATATAATAGAGTATCTTATTGGCCCACTTTTTATTTATTCCTTTGGAGACCAGCCACTTTTGAAGCACTCCTTGCTGACCCCTATGTCGTCTGGCATAGACCATGGCTTCTTCTAGGCTAATTTTCTTATACATCATTTCAAGACTAATTTTTATTTGTAATTCATGGGAAATTTCTTTCCACTGTTCAAAGGATAGCCCAAGCTTACTGACCTGCATGTCAAGCAACGCCCTCTCCATCGACATGTCCCAACCAAAATTGAGACTTTGCCTCATGTAACGATTCCATTCCCAACCGAGGCCCGGAACTTCACGTACTTTAGAAATTTTAGTTGTGACCTCGTTGATCACCTTACTCAGAACCAAGCTTTTAAACTCCCCGGGCTCCAAAGAACTAATCAAAACGCGATCTTTATAATTTCTGTGAATGATTCTGCCATAGCGAGGATTTTCTGAGAGCACTTTAGCAAGAGCTTCGTCTAACTGAAGTAAGTAGTATTCTGTTCCGCCAATGTCCCAAAGTTTGTCATTCAAATCTTTAAGCATGCTTTGCTGAATCCAGATAATACGCTCTCCAGGTTTGAGCCCCTCTTCGTGATAACGCTGCCAATTAATTTTTTCATCGATGGCCCGCTTAAAAGCATCTAGCGCATGTTCTTTAAACCAATCTTCATTGTTGGCGGCATAATTGTGCTCAATACGTGCCCGGAAGTAATTCAAGCTAGATTGATCTTTTTTTGACCCAGCAGATTGACCGGTTTTTGTGCCGACGAGTGTGTGTAGATCTTGCGCGCAACTTCGCGCATTGGCAGCTTCAAAATTGGCGGCAAAACCCTGTAGAGGGAAAAGGACCGCTAACGCCAAAATATACATTCGTAAAATCATAAGTATTCGTGATTATAATGAGCAAGTTCAGGACCAAGCCCAGATGGCACAAAGTCACATCTATATATAGCTTTTTTAGGGCAAAACTAAATCAATGACAATTTTTGTCAAAGCTCCGTCAAAGAAGTTGACGGCCCTGCGGAATATACTTGGTAGGCATCGATGGCTTAAAAAAATTGTTTTGATTTGCGAAAACATTGAAATAAACGATGTGCCAAAGAGCGGCTACGCCATCCTTCCAGGTAATTTTTTTGCCTTCCATGTAGTTTCTTGGATAGTAGGAAATGCCATACTCTTGAACCCGCAATTTGAGTCGCGCAACTTTGGCCGTGATCTCAGGCTCAAAGCCAAATCTTTTGCTTTCAAGGTTTATGTTTTTAATAATTTCAGAGCGAAAAAGTTTATAGCAAGTTTCCATATCGGTGAGGTACAAGCCGCTCAAGGCATTAGAGGTCATCGTTAAAAATCTATTGATCAAATAGTGAAAAGTTCGGTGAACTTGAGTACCGCTTTTCTTAAATCTTGAGCCGTAAACCACATCGGCTTTACCTGCCAATAGAGGTCGCAAAAGTGTATGAAGATCGTCGCTATCGTATTCAAAATCGGCGTCTTGCACGACAATAAAATCGCCGGTAGCTTCTTCAAAACCCCTATGAAGAGCTGCACCTTTACCTTGGTTTTCATTTTGGGAATGAATTTGAATTTTTTCAGTGGAGAATGAATAATTTTTCAAAATATTCAACGAATCGTCTTTTGAGGCGTCGTCTATAAACACAATTTCTTTTTGAATTTCTGCACCTAAACTCAGCTTATCGATATGCTCCAAAAATTTTTTCAAATGCCCGGCTTCGTTGTAAATTGGGACAATCAAGCTCAAAGTTTTCATGCTTCTTCCTCTTTGTAGCTTTTTATGGATACTGTCAAAAGTTTCGGCAGCTAAGTTATTTGCGGCCATTCACCACTCACCTAAATCACTGATTATACGATCAAAAAGGGCCATTTTTGCATGGCATGTAACTTGAAGACATATGGGGAGCTATGAAAATTTTTCTCAAAAACTCGATGTTGGCGTTAATAGTTGTCGCTACCTACTCCGTGTCGGCCCTGGCCGACTCCTCCGCAGGCCATGGAGGTCAAGATCATCCTCGCCTAGCACCCACGACCAGACCAGATGAAATTAAACTTTCTAAGCCTTTCATAAATGAAAAATCACGGATCTTAACCTTTGATGCAAAGAAAATTATAGAATTTTCGAAGGGCAAAATTCAAGAGCCCATTATGGATGCCCAAGTTCGAGAGGCAGCTCTAAATTGGGCAAAAGATCGCTGTGAATATTATAGCCAACCTGAGCTAGTCGCCCTTTTACAACAAAAAGAAATTCTTCAGATGTACCTTCTCTCTTCTAAGCCAGAGCATTTTCAAAAAGACCGTCGCTTACCCGGAAAGATGCGAAACCTTAAATTTTTAACTTTCCCTGGAAACATCGCCGCTATGAGCTTCTACAACCAACATCATTCCATTGATTGTAAATCGGTAGGATTTGAATCTTTTTATGGCATCGTCGGCCCAAAAACAACCAAGGATGCTATCTGGAATGCGCGAGAGAATGGCAACCCTCTCGTCGATGATATTATTATGATTGATTGGTACCATAGCCTGGACAAAGGGACCTATAAGGGAATCAGCAAGGTCCGCACTACTTGCGAGCCCAGACCTGATTACGAACGCAGAGCCCTTCAAGCGATAGTCAATTGCTACGAAGAGGCAAAAGATTTATCTAAAAACACAGACAAGCTAGAAAAATGTAGCAAAGCCGTCGAAGCCGCTCGGGCCATTAGGCCTAAAATTTTACCCACTGAATATTTAAAAGCTGAAGAAAAAAATATCTGTCAGAAGATAGAGATTTAGAGTTTTTGTGAAAACTTGAATATTTAGGCCGCAATCGCCTTCACAATCGAGCTTAGTGTTAATATCCCAGGGTTAAAAGGTTTTTCAAAATCTAAAATGTCATAAATGGTGCGCCGACCAACCTTAGATTTCTTCGCAAGAGCTGTTTTGTCACAAGCAATGATGTGTGAGGCTAGAACTTCGCGAAAAGCCTGGATGTCTCCGTACAAAAGACAATCCGCAAGAGCCTCTGAAATTGCTTCTCGGCTCCTTAACGCCGGGTCACTAAAGGGTTTATGTTTTTTCAGACTCTTCATATTTGCGCCTGACTTGCTTAGCTTTTTTGATATCTCTTTTTTGGCCATTTTTATTTGAATCCCTCTCTTTAGAATTTGACCAGATATCCATCCGTCAAACTCCATTGTGCGGTATACCGCACATGCTGTCAATGATTTTTGCATTAAGTATTTGCCTTCGCAAAATCGGTGCCAGCCCCGGCGATTCATCGCTGCCCATAGCCTGATTCCAATTATTCGTATAAATTGTGGGCTTCATGAGAAGCGCGGGCAAAATTTCGTTTAAAAATCTTTGGGCTTTTTCTGCTCTGCTTTGCATGGCCCATTTTTTGTTTTTCTTATTCACGCCTCAAGAAATGAACCATTTCTCTGAAGAGTGGAACCGCGAAGCCTGCGTTCTTGGCAAATCCAGGGTTCACCTGGATGGAGAAGGTTGTCGTTTCTACTATACAAGAGATCGCGTGATAGCCCTTCCCTATCTTTCAAGTCCAAATAATCTAGTGTGCGCCAATGAACCCGAAAGTCTTTTGTTCAAAGAAGCTACAATTCTGCAGAAGGAGCTTCGGGCCGGGGTCTGCTCCGACCCCATTCAAAAAGTATGGGGTGACTATTCTTTTCAAACGCCGGACATTGGTTTTGACGCCAAAGGTATTTGGTTTGCAAGAGCCGCCACACTTTACTGGCTAGATAATAAAAATTCAGAGGACGACGCCACCAGCGAGTCGACGGAAAAGCTAGCGTTCGGCGGAAAACTTTCGCTCATGACCGGCAACAGAGAGCATCGTCACTATCCCAATCTTGTTCCGTATGTTTATGCAAAGCTTATGAAACTTTTTCACCAGGCCCATCCCCTTGGATTGCAAGTCGTGCAGTTTCTTTTGTTAGGAATTGTGATGCTAATTTTTTGGACCACTCGTGTTCGATATCAAGCAACCAAGTCATTCAACAATAACTCCGATGCCTTTTGGCTCTGGGCCGGCTTTGCTTTTGTGCCTATCGCAGCAGTCTTTGCCTTTAAATTGTATTCCGATTTGTGGCTGCTTGCCGCACTCATCATGCTGGTGTGGGCCCTAGATCATCGCAAATTATGGCTTGCTGTTTTGTGCATCCTACTTATCCCGTTTATAAAAACCGAGGGCTGGGTTCAGTTGGTCGCCTTAGTTGCAACTTACCACTTGCTGCATGGGCAAAGGGCTCCTGCCTGGTTATGGTTTTTTGTAATCGGCAGTTCTTTAACTTATTTGCTTGGAGTTCAGGCCCCATTAAAAGATCAAACTTTTTACATTAGCTTTGCAGATAGAGCCGCACATCCCATTGAGAGCCTAAAAATACTTGGCAGTATTTTGGGATATTATTTAGATGTTTTGTTCAGACCCAAACTTTGGGGATTGTTATGGCCACTTAGTTTTTATTTGCTTTGGAAAAAACGTGGCGAACTACGCTGGAGTGTTTTCCCTTTGATAGCAGTGTTGCTTGCTATCCCACTTGCCTTTCTTGCTTTTCCCTGGGGACACAAAGAGGTTGTGTTAACAGGAAGCAATCGCGCGTTGTGGACCACATTGCCGATGCTTTGGCTGTTGCTTAGAGAAGCTTGGGGCAAGACTTCTCAGTATAGGTAAAGGTATTTGAGGTCACTTTTTCTAATATCTCTTTTAATCCAAATAGTTGGCTATTCTAGATTGCCATTCCCGACTAGCCAAAGGCAAGCTTTTATGGGGCTCATGGTGGAGGCAGGTAAAGGCACCTGCCTATTTGCAACTGTGCATATTTAAAGCTACACTTTAAATATGCACAGCATTGTCGAAAGACAAAAAACTGCACTCGTCAAAGAACATCTTGCTGCCTTCAAGGCTGTTGCCCTTCTTGGAGCAAGACAAGTTGGAAAATCAACTTTAGCAAAACACATCATTTCCGGACACAAAAATTCACTTTACTTGGACCTCGAAGATCCTAGAGATTTTGCCAAACTTCAAAATCCACTGACATTTTTAGAAGCAAACAAAGACGCCCTTATTTGCCTTGATGAAGTACAGCGGTATCCAGAAATTTTTCAACTGCTGCGTAGTTATTTAGACAAGAACAAAAGGGCGGGCCAATTGCTTCTGCTCGGATCGGCCTCTCGCGATCTCATAAAACAAAGCTCTGAGTCACTTGCAGGGAGAATTTCTTATATTGAAATTGGCCCCTTTAACGCAATGGAAGTAAGTGACCACACAAAATTATGGGTCCAAGGCGGTTATCCCGAAAGCTATAGACTCAATGAAAAACTTAGTTTTGATTGGCGAATAAACTATATTCGGACTTTCTTAGAACGAGACATACCACAGCTAGGATTTAACATACCTGCGGCAACGTTACGGCAATTCTGGACCATGATTGCGCACCTGAATGGTTCCATTTTAAATCAGTCAAAACTTGCTTCCTCCATGGGTGTAAGCTCTCCGACAATTAGAAACTACTTGGACATACTCGAGGGAACGTTCGTTATTAGGCGGCTCAAGCCCTTTCATAGCAATTCCAAAAAACGACTGATTAAATCTCCCAAAATATATATTCGCGACTCAGGCCTTGTGCATGCACTTCTTGGAATAGAAAATTACAATGAGCTTCTGGGACACCCAGGAATTGGGGCCAGCTATGAAACCTTTGTTATCAATTCTATACTAGAAAAATATCCGCGTTATGAAGCCTGCTACTATAGATCTTCTGGCGGCGCCGAAATTGACCTTGTTCTTATTAAAGGTAAAGAAAAAATTGCCATAGAAATAAAATGTTCAGCAACTCCAAAACTCACCACCGGTTTTCATGAAGCCATAAAAGTTATCAAGCCTCAAAAATCATTTGCCATTGCCCTTATCGACCAACCATTTCCGCTCAGCCAAGATGTTTGGGCTTACAATTTAAACGATTTCTTGAAGCTTTGAAGTGCCAGATAAAAGTGCCAGATGGCGGAGGCAGGTGAAGGTACCTGGTTACTTAAACAAATGGTCTTTAACCAGGGTCGTTTGGCTAAATTTTTCTATATCGTTGGGTGACAAATAGACCTGCAAGAAATCTGCGGGAATACTTTCGAAATAAGTCTCCCTGCCCGCTGGAGCTCGCTTAAAATAGACGGTGGCGAAACGATTGTAGAAAAGCGAATCATCAGGATCCCCGCTAAGGTTTTTCCAAAATTCGATTTGGGGAACGTAATGCAAACCTCCGTAAGCTGGAATTCCCACCATTCTAAGAAAATTTGGAGTCGCCACATTTCCATCAAGAAGGAGAACTCTTTCTTTGCCGGATTCCTTAAATTCCTTAATGAGGTTTTGAACCGCAACCGTTGCCATTATTTTACTATGCGTTTTACGATCCAAAGGATTGAATAAAATTGTCCCTGCAAATATTACGACCAAGACCGAGACTCGTCCCCACTTGGACTGCCTAGCCAATAGGACAGAAATCAAGGTAGCTACAACAATGCCTAGGAAAACCTTGGCCCAAACTAAAAAAGGATAATGAACTTGTGCCAATTTAGCCAAAAAAACAAAGAAGACTACAAGTCCAAGCGACACAATAATAGTTTGTTTTTTTCCCTCAACCCGTAACCCCGACTTAGTCCACCACACAAGCCAAAATATATTAAGCAGACTCCACAGCCCTAGAGTTCTTGGGGCCGGCACTCTGGACCACCCACTCATACTCGAAAGCCCGCGGGGGAAGCCCACAAAGCTATAGACTCCTACAAAAGCTGTGAGCCCAAGAAATATCCAGCCTAATTTTTTTAAGTCTTTTGGAAGCTTATTAAGAAAAAATAAAAAACCCAGAACACCCAGCATTCCCACAAAATAGGTCGACCCTGCTTCCGATACATTTAAGCCAGGAAAAATTCCATACCCATTCAACGCAAGAAAACTCATCATTAGCATTCTGCCTACTTCGAGCTCGCCCCCGACAGAAAACCTCAATCCGGGATATTCCGTATTCAAAACCTTCATTAGCACTTCTTGGTTTTCGTAGAGATGTAACGCAACAGTGAATCCCGCCAGCAATAAAGCTGCCACGATGGCCAAGAATCTTCGACCTCTAAAAGGAGTCGACCAAAGAAGATAAACGCCGGATGCTAAGGTGAAATAAATCATCGGAACTTGAAACGGAGGGTAGAGAACATTCACACAAAAAACCACCATCGCCCAATACATCAGCGCGAGCTCACCCCAAGAGCTTCGGGACATACGAAATTGTCTATGTAAAAGCACGCAAATTAAAAGTGCTGCACTAAAAATGGGCTCAAAAATATAAGACCAATGCGCAAAAAAGCTTGAGCCCAGCAAACACAACGCCCCCCAAGCGGCAATCCGCGGAGAGCACCCAAAAAACAAAAGAAAAAACGCATAGGCCGCACCCAATAATGCAAAGATCCTAAGCTGCCAGTGCCAGGACAATCCAAAATCCGGACTGATGAAATACCCCCAAGTAGTCGGCTTAAAAATAGCTATCCAGTTTCTAACGGGCGCATTGAGCCCCAAGACCATTTCATGCCCAGTCGGATGAATTAGATAATTTAGCTCAGGAAATTTGGGCTCATGAACTGTCTGTGAAAGAATTGTTGGAATCCGCACCATCCAATCGTCGGCACGAATGTCTCGGGCTTTACCCCAAATAGGCTCAGGCAACCCAGCACCGGGAAAGCGCGCTGCCCACATACCTGTAGAAAAACCGTGAATCTGAAAAGCCAGCAGCAAGCCCCAAATGCCGAAAAATATTTTTTTTAGATTTCGGTCATTGTCGAAAAAATTCATTTCTAATCCTAAAGAATTTACAGAAAGAAAACTTAAGCTCCGCCAATATTTTCGTTGTTGGCAAATTTTTCGAAACTTTTTAGTTCATCCATCCAGTGATCAATGACATCTTTTGCCTTTTGAAGAATTTCTGGCTTGAGTGCCTTTTCACAGCATGGTCGAATTAATTCCTGAGGAGGAGAACCAATCGGCAAATAGCTACTTCCACAAGCACAAACCATTTTTGTAGCCCTGGCTGGGGTCCCCGTTACCAAGTGAAAAGGAGGAACTGGCTGTGTCACCACCGAACCCGCCCCCACAATCGCAAACGCTCCAATTCTGGAACCGCAAACAATTGTTGAACCTGCGCCAATCGACATTCCTGGCTCCAACACTGTTTCTACAATCTTCCAACTTTCCATTCCCACTCTAGGCACAAGATCATTAGTAAAAACAGCATGCGGACCAATGAAACACCATTCACCAACCTGAACACCTTTGTAGAGACTCACACCATTTTGAACTCTAGAGCCCTGCCCAACCTCAACACCAGAATCGACATAGCATCCTTTTCCAAGGGAAACGTCTTTGCAAAGTTTGGCCCCTGTTCGCACTTGGCAAAAATGCCAAACCTTCACACCATCTTCTAATATGGCTCCGTCTTCAACAAAGGAACTTTCGTGAATTGATGTTGTCATTTTTTTAAATCCTCTATTTTACAAATTTTCTTAGCCCTAGCGTCTCAAGCGCAACACCAAATAAACAAAGGGCCGAATCATGGACCACCAGCCAACAAAGGGAACAATTTTTGATTTGCGACCTTTTTCGAGATGAGAATACTCTATCGTAACGGGAACCTCTTTTATTCTGGCGCCCTTTAATTTGGAAACATAGTAGTGAATATAATATTCAAGTTCGTAGCGATTGAGCCATGACTGATTTAGGTTTGCTCCCGAACGCTCTACAACATCAATAGTATACGCACGAAAGCCACATGTGATGTCGCTATAGCGTTTACCAATCAGAATTGAAGTCATCAAAGAAAACAAAGGAATCGTAATTCGTCGAAACGTTGTCAGGTTAGGGCTTTTTCCACCAGCAATAAATCGACTGCCCGTTGTGTATTCTGCCTCGCCGCTCGCAACTGGTGAATAAACTGTATAAAAATCTTCCGGACGAATTTTTCCGTTGGAAGAAGAAATCAATACCCATTTTAAATTGCGTTTTTTAGCTTCTTCAATTCCCGTGCGAATGGCGGCACCGATGCCCATATTTTTTTCGTGTTTAATGACCTGATAACCAGCTCGTTCAGCCATATCAGGAGACTGATCCTTAGAGCCATCGTCAATCACTACGGTTTGAGCCTTTGGAAAATAATTCTGCGCTCTCTCCAAATAGGAGGCAATTTCTTTTTCTTGATTATAATTGGCAACAATTAACAGACCACCGTTTGGCTCTACATGATTTGTCATTTGCTCTGGGCTATCCATATGATCAAGGGCAATAAAACCTAAATGCCCTCGCTTTGCAAAGCCAATAAAGTGAGATAATTATGGGGACATGAGTAGCTTAGAGGCAAAACTAGGGCGAGGACTCCTGATTGGCTTCGGGCGCATGGGACAGCGCCACTTCAAGCACTTGCTAGAGTCACCTCTGGCGAAACAATTTGCCATTGTCGACCAAATGCCTCCCGATAGGGCATTTACGGAGAAACATCCAGATATTCGCTTTTATTCCGATGCTTCCATTGCGGTGGCCGAAGAAAATCCGAAATGGGCGATTATCGCGGTTTCCACCACAGCGCACCATTCCGTTGCTCTTCCCCTTATTCAAGCGGGGATTCATGTTCTAATTGAAAAACCCATTGCCCCAACAGAATCCGAAGGCCGTGAGCTCATTGAAGAGGCCCGGAAAACAGGCGCAAAAGTTTTTGTCGGCCACAGTGAGCGCTTCAACCCCGTCGTCGTAGCGCTAAGAACTTTTTTGCAAGCGCATGATGTCAGAAATATTCACTCAATATCTCTGACTCGCTGGGGCGCAGCTCCTGCCCAAGTCGACCCTGGTAACAATGTCGTCCTTGACCTCACAGTTCATGACATCGACATTCTTCACTCCTTGGGATTTTGCTTGGGAAATATTCAATCAAGCCTGCTGAGCCGCGGCTCGGGGAATGAGTCCTATGTCGCCCAATGTGAAGTCATTGCAAATCTCTCAAAGCAAAAAAATTCGCAGGCAAAGGAATCGATCGCGACCCTAAGCACAAGTTGGAATAGTCCAGAACGGCTACGACTTATTAGACTTCTAAGTGACAAAGGTATTTTAGAGGCCGATCTTTTGAATCAACAGCTCACTTGGGCTGGAGACAAAAACTTTAAAGCCCCAGAGATCTCAAAACAATTCCCAATAGAACTGCAACTTTCAGCCTTCATAGAGTCACTCAACGGAAAAACTTCAGACATTTGTACGGCAGAACAAGGGCTCGAAGCGATTCTAGTGGCGCAAAAAATTCTTCGGGCCTAGGGAAACCAGCACAAACTCTTACCATAAATTTTCACCATAAATTTTCTTTAACAAGCGCTTCAGTGCTGATTTTCAAGATCGCTTCTTCTGAGAGAAAGACTTTCAAGACATCAGGTGCAGGATTTTCGAAATGTGTCGGTTGCCCCGTAGCTGCGCGAGTAAAAATCACATGAGCAAAGCGATTATAATATCTTGCATCCGCTGGATTAGAACTCAATTCCTGCCAAAACTTAAGTTGAGGAATAAAATGCATTCCCCCATATGAAGAAATTCCAATCATTCGTAAAAAATTTGCCGACGCTCCAGCTGTCACGGGGTTCGCATCCAGAACAAGAAGGGTCTTCTTGCCGGAAGCTTGAAATTCTTGTTTGAGCTTCTGAACTGAGGCAGACGAAACGATTTTGCTATGGGATTTACGGTCAATCGGATTAAAAAAGTAGGCCCCAATAAGAATAATTGCCAAGAATAGAGGCTTTGCCCACTTTGACTGTCTTGCAAGTAAAACAGCTACAACCGAAAGCAAAAGCAATCCTGGCAATAATTTTCCCCAGTTTAAAAATGAAAATTTAGCCTGTGCCGATGAGGCAAGCAAAGCAAATGCGACAAAAACAACGCCACCAATTAATAGATTTTTCTTTTGATCAAGAATCTGTATGTTGGACTTAAACCACCACACCAACCAACAAATATTTAGCAGAGCCCAAAGCCCCATTGTTCTGAAACTTGGAACCCTAGACCATCCCGAAAGCTTCGCTAGCATTTCAGGAATTCCTATAAAGCAATAAATGCCAAGCCAAACAGTTAATGAAAACAACGCCCAAGCTAATATGCGATCATTCGGAGGTACTTTTTTACTGCTGAGTAAAAATGCAAATGGCCCCAGTAGCCCGACAAGGAAACTTGTTCCCGCCTCGGAGATATTTATTCCAGGAAAACTTCCATATCCATTGATAGCAAGAAAGGTCATCATAAACATTCCGCCAACACCAACATGGCCACCGCTTGAAACACGAAGTCCTGGGTATACTGTGCCAAGTAACTTGATAAGAGTTTCTTGATTTTCATAAAAATGAAAACCCACCGTAAGCACAGCAAGAAACAATATTGCAGACACGGTTATAAACTTGCGCCATTGCCAAGTGTCAGAGCAGAAAGAATAAACCGCTACCATCAATGCAAAATAAATCATCGGCACCTGAAATGGCGGATAAAGATTATTGACACAAAAAGCCACCATGGCCCAGTACATTAGCGGTGCTTCCCATGCCTTGACCTTGCACTGAGGGGAGCGCAACTGCCGAAATAATAGCACTGAGATTAACAAGCCCAATCCGATGATGGGCTCAGAAATATAGGACCAATAGGCAAAAAAACTAGAGCCCGCCAAACAAAGAGCTCCCCATGCAGAAAGCCCAGGCGAGGCGCCCATCACCATTAGAAAAAAGGCGTAAGCAGAACCGAGCAGCAAAAAAACCCTCAACTGCCAATGCCAAGACAATCCAAAGTCAGGGCTTATGAAATACCCCCAAGTCGTTGGCTTAAATATGGCAATCCAAGATTTTACAGGAACATTCATACCCAAACGCATTTCCTGCCCATCGGGATGAATGAGTGTATTGACTTCAGCAAAAGCAGGGTCATTCAACGACTGAGAAATCATAGCAGGAAGTTGTGCCATCCAATCGTCTGACCGAATTCCACGCGCTTTTCCAATCAAAGGTTCCGGGAATCCAGCCTCGGGAAAGGTAGTGTTCCACGCGCCCATGGAAAAGCCATGAAACTGGAATAGGAGAAGGAGAAGCCAGAGGGAGAAAAAGATTTTAGCTAGCAATAAAGTTTTAGGAGTTCGCACATCATTTCTATTCTTGATAAGAAAATTATTAGTCCTAATCAAAAATTAGCCTGAATTCTTACTTACAACACTCGGAATATGTTTGCAAAAACGCCCTTGGCTATACAACCCAATAGCGGCTAACAAGCGAATATCCCACGCAAAATATTGAATAGACCAACATCCCTTGCGAAATCACAAAGCCCCAGCCTTTTAAACTTTTTTGCCCTCGACTCCTGTCGTGACCAATCAGAAAAATTCCAAACAATAGCGCCGGAAAAATATACCGCGACTGCATACCCAGCACCATATGATATCCAACAGGCGTATAAACCAAATACATCGCAAGGGCACTCAGAAATCCCATCAATACCACTCCTAAAAAAGCCGAAAACAGTTCAAGCCGTCGCCCCAGAAAGTTAGAAAATCTAAACTGTATAGGCCAAGATAAAAACCAAACTAAAGACCATACTATTGGAAAACCAAATAGCAGAGTCGTTTCCAGATAGCCCAAAGGACTAACCCAAGTTGCCGGCCACAAAGCGGCCCTAACCGTTCTCCACAAAGCTCGAAAAGTGCCCCAAATATTCTCTAGAACAAAATCTATCTGCCGGTGGGGATTGATGCTTTCAGTAGTCGCCAAGCTAATAGAATCATTACGAAGAAACAGAAACACCGAAGCCATTAGCAAAAGATACAAGATGCCCAAACTATTTTGCCCCTTCTTTCGGGAAAACAAGGCCATAAAAAATAATACGGGAAGAATGGTGGGCTTATTTGCAGCTACTCCCACCCCCAATAAGCCAAGAATATAAATTTCATATCCAAGAAACTTGCAAACCTTAGAGGACTGAAGAAGCAATATAGAATATCCCACAAACAAAAGAACAACAGTGTCGCCCGATACCGTAAAAACTTGTTGCAAAAGTAACGGCGAAGCCACAAAAAGAAACAAAGGGAGACTAAACCCGCGTCGTAGCACCTGAGATACAATGAGCAAAAAGGCGACCCCACCCAACAGTCGAGATAGATAAAATCTAAATACTGCAGTCCAAGGATTCGACGGCATCCACCAAGTCAAAGCTGCCGAAACGAGCACGGTCGGATATGAAAATACATTTGAGTATGCAACATCTCTAGTCTTGCAGGTTTCCCGAAGCGAATTAAGCTCCGAAAACTTAGCAAGTGCTAGCTTCTCCTGCGAATGCCAAACAATTCGGTTGCTTTCAAAAAAATTCGGCAATGATTTTTCAAAGGAGCATTCTGGAAAGATAACACTGGCTTGATTGATCGCGGTCTTCCAGTGGGCAGCTTCATCTGGCCCCTGAAAGGGAGGTAAAAACACGGTGATAGAAATTCCAATCAAAAACAGTCCCAAGAAAAGTAGTTTCAAGCTTTACTCCAGAATTTTAACAGACGTTCACTCAGCTAGTGGCTTTTCAGTATACGACTTTTCCCAATCCAAAGTCGTTCGACAAATGTGTTCTATATCATCGTATTTTGGAACCCACCCCAAAAGTTTTTTTGCCTTAGATGCGTCTGCGAAAATTATCTCCACATCTCCAGGACGCCGCGCAACTTCTTCGACTCTAAAATCTACGTCGGATACTTTTTTTACAGTATCAATAATTTCTCTCACCGAATAACCATGGCCATAGCCTAAATTTATAACTTCTGAGCGTTGTTCACGTTTTAAATAGTCGAGAGCTAACACATGGGCCTCAGCCAGATCATCGACATGAATGTAGTCTCTCACACAGGTGCCGTCCCGAGTTAAATAATCCGAGCCATAGAGCAGAAGGCTTTTTCGTTTGCCAACGGCAACCTCACAAGCGACTTTTACGAGCTGCGTTGCCCTAGGGGTCGCCTGTCCAATAGAACCATCAAAGTGAGCACCTGCTACATTAAAGTATCGAAGTGCCACAAAATTCATTGAATTTTTTCTAGCAATTTGAGCCGCCTTAGCCACGTCTGCCAAATACCACTCCGTCATAAGCTTCGACTTTCCATAGGGGCTCTCTGGATGGCAAGACGCGGTTTCATCTACTGGCAGCTGTTTAGGGCTGCCAACGACTGCACAGGTACTGCTAAATACGAAGTTCGAAACTTTTGCAGCCATCGAAGCATCAATAAGCACACACGAATTTAAAAAATTATTGGAATAATACTTAAACGGATCTCGAACTGACTCCTCTACTTCCAAATGCGCAGCAAAATGAAAAACAGAATCAACTTTGTTTTCGTTAAAAATTTTACTTAGTAAAGCCTTTTCGCCGGAGGAACCCTTCACGAAATTTACCCCTTTTGGTAGAGCCCATAAATGCCCCGAGTAAAGAGTATCCAAAACAATGATTTCCCCTGGAGGAATTCCGGCCGCCATCAAAGCTCTCAGCGCATGAGAACCTATATATCCAGCGCCACCAGTTACTAGAATCATAAGTATTTACCTTAGAAGAAGTCCCCCACTATGCCAAGGGGAGCTATGACATATAGGCCCTAAATTCGACCCACGTAATCTATTAGATGCTGAACGCTAAAGACAGCCGCGACCTCTGTAGAATTTACAACGTGTTCACCAAGCGACTTCTGCACGGCCGAAAAAAGCTCCTCCGGTGTCCTGATCTCAACAATATCCTCACCAAAATCAACGCCAATATTTGATAGCGGTTCCGAAATAACTCTTTTCCCACACATCAAAGCTTGGATGACCCTGTTTTCAAAATTAGGATAATTTTCGTTGTGAAGGTTTAGGACACATTTAGACTTGCACATCAATTCTTGCGCAGCTTCATCCCTAATCCCATGGGCAACATGAACAAAATTTAACTTCTCTTTTAAAGGAGATAAAAACTTCTCTCGATGACTAGTGCTCCTACCTAAAAAACAAGCATCATAAGTAATATGAGCCCCAGAATCAGGATGGAACAGCTTAGTGCTGACCGGAAGTGGCATAAAATCAATTTTGCCTTTTCCAAAATTTGACTCCAAAAATTCTTTAGAATTGATATCAAAGTGTATGATTCGGTCATATGGCACGTTAAACGCCTGCCTCAAACTATTAAATCTTCTAAGCAAATCAGGATGATGAAATTTTAAAAAGCTTTTTCTTGGTACAGGCTCTGTTGAAAACCCAATCATTTTTATTCCCAAGGCCTGTATCTCAGAAAAAATCTCTGGGTACTGTGCTAGCCACTCTGGACGAAAAATAATGCAAGCGCCAATTTGATGCTCTTTTACATATTCTAGCAATCTCGAAAATTCACCTTTTTCTGGGCTGCAAACTGAATAAGACAAATGGCCAAGAGACATGGCATCTTGCCAAGAAGATCTAAAGTATTCCTCTTGCCCCACGAATAGTATCTTATCTCGTCCAGCTTCCAATCGTTTCGGATGACGAGAAGGAGTCCCCGACAAACCATCTTTTTTCTCGGCTTCCAAATGAACAATTTTACCCGCCGAGAGTTCTGCATTTTTTCGCAATATCGACTTAATTTTTTTCTTAATTCTCTGGCGCAATTCACTTAACAGCTGTGCAAATGTTCGCCGCAACGTAAGACTTTCCAATTGATCCAAAGCACATGCAACACCAGAAAGATTAGGTAATGGCACTTTCGGCCCAGACCCAACAATATTATTAACTGCTTCCGCAAAAAAACGATGTTGGTCTTTCCAATCAAAAAGACGTGCTGTTTCTAATCCTTCGGAAATCAGCGCCTGAGTTAATTTTTGACTTTCTATGAGGCTCCGCATGGCCGCGATAGCTGAATCCGTATCATGACATGGAACAACGAGTGCATTTTTCCCATCCCGTATGTATTCCTCGTGTCCACTTACGTTCGAAACTACGCTCACACCCCCACACGCCATCATTTCCAAAGGCGGCCCAAAAAACCCTTCAACCGTCGACAACTTTAGGAGAAAATTACACGACCTATATATTTCGGGCATCTTGGCATGTGCGACTCTAAAAAAAGCTTTATCGTATTTCCAACTTCGTTCGGAGTATCCATCGCTCGAAACGTACCAAACCTCAATGTTGGGATAATATTTTCTCAACGCATTTGTAACTTCAAAGGATCTAGCGACCTGCTTGTACTCAACACTTCCAGGTCCTTCGACTAATATTCGCGCCCCCCCAGGCAATCTTTCCGCTATGACTTTTCCCGAGTCAACAAAGAGAGCGCAGTCAATTCCATTCGGGGCGTAGAAAGCGGAATTCCCAAACTCGTCCAGCAGCAACTTTTGAATCCACTTCGCCTCGGTTATGTAATGCAAATGCCTCCCCCAGCTATAGGTGTTTTCAATGCATTGCAAAAAGCCTTTTAACGACTCATCAAAAAATTTTCTTTCATCGCTTTGAACAAAGTATGCGTAATGTCGTGAGCTAAATTTAGACAAGGAAAAACAAGTTTTCCAGTAGGTCGCGATCACCAAATCAAACGTACGTTCTGGAGTTATCGAACTTATGGTGCGACAGTCCAGCCCGGGGGTATCCCACAAATCATTGGCCAATTTGGCATCAAAATTCTCAAAAAATATCGATACGACATTTCCCAGCTTTGCCAATCGTTTCGCATGTTCCCTTACAACAAGCGCCCCACCCGAACTGCCATTATTTGGCAGCACAAAAGCTATGTTAAAATTTTCCTGCAAGATATTCTCCGCCCCTGAACTCATAGTAGACTCCTGCAATTTCTGCTAGTGTAATGCCGGGGTTAGAATGGATCGACGCTATAAATATTCTACAAATATAGAACGAGCGAAAAGATGCGGTGCGTCCACCCCTCCGCTCAACGCAACTTCAGACCAAAAAAATGGGATTAGCTTTATAATTCTCACCAAAGACAAACCTGAATTTATAGTTCCCCTGCTTAGCCAGCTTCAAAGCGCCTTCTCAGAAATAAATTCTGGAGACTTCAATTTTGAATGTATTATCGGCGACACAGGATCTACCGAAAAAAACGTATTAAGTTTTTATACTGCGAACTCTCATGGTGAACTACAAATTTACCGTGAACTACCATACCACTTTTCTAAAAATAATAATTTATTAAGCAAATATGCTCGCTATTCAAACCTTTGCTTTCTCAACAATGATATCTTTCTAAAAAACCCCAAGGAGACACTTTTAAGTCTTAAGGCTAAGGTTGAGTGCGTAGACGATCTAGAAATCACGGGGATGCAAATGAACTTTCCCGACGGAAGCAATCAACACTGTGGAATATTTTTTTCTAGCTCTCCCCAGAGCTGGGCCTTACCGTTTCATATAGCATCAGGCGAAAATGCCGTTCAAAACAAAACGGCTACCTTTCCCCCAGCGGTGACCGGGGCCTTTATGTTAATTCGCTCCAAAACATTTTATGAACTAGGGGGTTTTGATGAATCTTACGAGGCAGAATGTCAGGACATAGATCTTTGTTTAAGGGTTAGAAGAATCGGTGGAAAAATTCAGTTGATGCCCTCCCATGAAGTCATTCACCATGAGAATGGAACCCGCATAAAAAACGAAGAGCACCATAGAGATCGATCGTATTTTTTACGCAAATGGCAAAGCTATGTAGAGATGCACTACCTTTCGGGAGCCCATCTTTGACCCAACAAAACGCCAGTTATTTATTTCTTTGTTATCGCCTGGCTTCTGGCTATGGCGTTGATGAAGTTGTATTGCAACACGCTCGTCTACTGCAAAAACGTGGCGCGAACTGCACAATTGCATGCGTAGAAAAACTTATGACGCCTCCAGAAATTCTATGCCTTGAATTACTTCCTGCCCTGAATAGCCTAGAGGCCCTTATTGGTGCGCAGGAATTTACTCACATCGTTGCGCACACCGAACCCTGGATGAGCCTTTTGGCGCAAGTTTCAACAAAGCTACCAGTTAAAAAAATTGTTTGGGAGCATGGCGACCCAAGCCCGGAACTCATTCCCCACCAAGCGCTAGCAAGACAACTTGAAAAAACTAACAAGCTCAAGAATGTTTACCCTTTTGTGGACCAAGTCGTCGCCATATCGGAGTTTATAAAATCGGATATTGAGTGGCAAAAAGCTGTGGTCATCCCTAATGGACTCAGCCTACGAGACATTGTCCCCAAACAATACCCCGAAACTATTTCAACCCTAAAAATAGGCACGCTTATGAGACTTGGGGCTGGCGAAAGTCTTTACAAGGGACAAGACCTGTTTTTAAAACTTGCGATTGCTCTTAAAGAGTCAAAGCTTCCAGCTGAACTACATATTGCAGGAAAAGGTTCCAGCTCCGAAGCCAAGGATTATACAAAACATGGAATCCAGACTCACCTCAATTTGGGTCATGAAGAAAAAATAAATTATCTTAATGGACTAGATGTCTTTTTTTCCCCAAGTCTCTGGGAGGGTTTTAACCTTCCACTAATAGAGGCCCAAACACTGGGAACTCCCAGTTTTGCATTTGACACAGGAGCCCATCCAGAGGTCTGTCCACATATTGTCTCCAATATCAATGAGTTGATTGGCTGCATGAAAGCCGCATACAAAAACCCTGCCCTACTGAAAGAATGGGGGGAAACTGGGCATCAGATGGTGACAAGCAGATTTAACTTTGAAGAAGGTGCCAAATTCCTTTCCTCAGCCCCATCGGGAAAGCAACTCGAGTATAGCCCCAGAGCCCGGTCTTTGGTGCCTCGCGGGCTCCGCCTTAAACTGTTTTTTATGGGACTAAGGACAAATGTCTCGGCGCTAGGTTGGCGTGGATTCCTTGTCTGGTTTAGCAAAAAAACTTTGCGTAAAATTTTGCGATAGCCATTAATTTGTGTGTATAAGCGGTGGGAAACGGTGAATAATGCTTAGCTGGACACTTTATACTACAGAATTTTTATTCACTACCGCACGAAGGACTGCACGCGTTTTTCTTTCCTCACTTGCCTACCTCAAGGTGATTCTAATTCCGGCCCTTCGAAAACGTTATATCAATCTAAATTATTATGAAACTGCGGCGGGCCGGCCCGCAAAAAATATATTTTTTACGATAGTCCATTACGAACTTCGTGGTCGCCTTAGAAACATTGAAATGAGTCCGAACTTTAAGACGGATGATTATCTAAAAGAGAATGAGCCTATTTTCATTTTAAGACCGTGCTCACCCTTTGTAGAATTTATTCTTCGTGGGAAAAGATTATATTCTTCGCAATCAAAACTTGCCTATTTCTTGAGCCAAGTTGCCGAGGCCCAAACAACCACTCCAGCAACTTCACAAACGAATTCGCAAAAAAATATAAAAGTCGCCTTTTATTCTGCCGTCATTGAAGCGTATGACGCCCCACAAAGTATTAACCTTGAAGAAGTTCAAAAACAATTTCCGGCGCTTCAGATTGATAGCTTTTTATATACGGATTCTTTTTTTGAAGAAGTGTCTGGAAGATCGCAAAAATTTACTCCTTTCTATTGTCATGACCCCAAAAGAACTAGCGGTTGGCTAAAAACTCATCCGCACATTTTATTCCCTAACTATGATTATGTTATTTGGATGGACGGCAATCTAAAAGTGTCGCCACAGGGGCTCACCAAGTTCATTAAACAGGTGACCACAATGCGCGCCCCCATCTCTTCCTACCCTCACCCAGAACGCAACAACGTTTTAGATGAGGCCATGTCTGTAATAAACTGCAATCGTGACAACGCGATTGAGGTGACTCAGCAGATCATTCGCTATAATTTGATCGACAAGCTAAACCGGCTTGGCCCCCTTCTTGAAACACGCGTTTTCTTGTGGAATATGAAGCATCCTGCTGCAATCCCACTAGCTAAGAGCTGGTGGCGTGAACTATCCAACGGCTGCAAGCGTGATCAGATTAGCCTTCCATGGGTACTAAAAGAACTCAACATATCCCCGGAGCTAATCGAAGGACCGGATACACCACCAAGAAAAAGTAAGCTTATAGAAATTTTACGACATAGAGAGTTCTTAAAATGAAAACTGCTTTTGTTGTCCCAGTTTTTAATGCACCTGAATACACAGAGAAATGCCTTAACTCGATTAACTCTCTAGGTGGCCAAGAAAATTTTGGCTCAATTTTTGTTGTAGATGATGGCTCCGAAACTGAGACAGCAGAAAAACTAAATCGAATAGCTTCGGCAAATCCTAAGATCAAATTATTCAGAAATCCAAGCAACATTGGATATACAAAAAGCATAAACATAGGCCTAAGAGAAGCTGTTCAGGACCATGCCCACATTTGTCTCATTAATTCGGACTGTGAGATTCCTAATAATTTCTTAGAAAAAATGCTGTCTCCGCTAGCTAACAATGCGCACATTGGGATTGTATCTCCCCTATCAAATGCAGCAAGCTATCAATCTATCCCATTTGTGCATGATCCAAACGGAAATAGTTTTTCTAAAAACGAAGATCTAATTGACCAGATGACGATTATAGAAATAAACAATCTCTTAGAAGAGCTACACAAAATCATCTCCAACTCCATCCCGTATTGCAGCCTCTATAATGGTTTCTGCTCCATAATTCGCTCTGAAGTCTTTAAGGACATAGGTTTTTTTGATGAAGAACTTTTTCCCATTGGTTATGGGGAAGAGACAGATTTTGCGCTCAGAGCAGAAGACGCCGGATGGACCACTGCCATTCAGGTAAATACCTTTGTCGCACATCACAAATCTAAATCTTTCGGAGACGAGCGAAAAAGATTGCTCTCAAGAGCGGGGCATGAAAAACTATCAGAGCGTTATAGCTTTAATCGACTCACAACCGCAGAACAATCCATTGCCCAATCGCAGCAACTTAAGTGGGTCCGGGAACAATTTTACGAACGATTTTCAAAAATATAGCCTTCGTTAGCTGGACTCTTGCGCTCAGACCAACAGCTCAAATTGAAAGCACTCAAATTTTTACAGAAGATTTATGATTTAATCTGACAGATTTAGGCCATAGCAAAACCATGCTAAAACCAGATCTTATAAAATAGCCCAGCCCCAGAGGGGATTTATCAACCCCAGAGAAGAAAATAACCTCATGTTCCCCTGGTAAATCATTCGTAAAACGCTGCTCATAGGCACTTCTTAAAACGACATAAGCCGTATCAAAATCAAGAGATTCTATCGGATCCAATTCAATAAAATGGAGGTTGTAACCAAGTATCAACTGACGCACTAACTGCGTATGGGGATCGAGAATTAATGGCGGCTTTTTTCCCTCAAAACTATTTAAGTACGCCGTCAACTCTAAGCGAGAGTCATCGTCTTTGACCTGGGTAAGCGGCCTACGTGTCCCCACGAAGGCACCCCAAACAACCAGTGCCAACAAAAGGACCCTAACTCCTGACCATCGAATATTACGAGTTATCTCCCGCAAACCAAGCATTCCAAAAACTCCCAGCAACAAAGGAGTACAAATCACGTTTCTATCGGGCTGATAAGGACGAAGCGAAAAAAACACCCAGATAACAATTACCGATAAAAAAAGTAAAAAGAAATCATATTGCTTCCTGGCATAAGCACGGCCCCCAAAAATGGCGCCAATAGCAAGCAATGGTGCCCAAAATAGTGGCACCCGCGCATTCGAAAACATTTGCCGCAATAGCGGAGGAGATGTTTTATCTGCATAATACGATCCTGCAGTGCGCACCATATCGATCAGCCCACCAATGCCTCTATACGGCCCATAAAGGGCAAAAAAAGTAAGGCCACACACTGAAACTCCTACTGCAATGATTCTTAGCCTGTCTTTGACGGGCTCTTTTGTTTTAAAAATAGGCAGTAGCAATATGAGGCCAAAAGCCAGGGCATAGATTTTTGTAGCCCCCAAAAGAGCAACCAGAATACCAACCGAAACATTATCTTTTACCCCGAATTCTTGCTTAGTTTTGGAAACTAAAAGCAAAAGTAGTGAAAGCCATAGAAGGATAAGAATTTCAGGTTGAATATAGCCACCAACCTCGAGATGCCAAGGCAAAGTGGCCAAAAAAATCATTGTCAAAACAGTCCAGTAACTAGAAAAGTCGCTCTTTGTAAAATTTTGCACCGCTTTTGTCGTGAAAAAGATTGTAAAGAATAAGCAGCTCAGAGAAAAAATCCTCGCCATCCCAACAATCCAAATGGGCGAAATATCCTGGACAAATTGAGAGGAAAATGTCGCACCCGGACCATAGGCCTGGGAAAAGCCCTCAAAACCAATACAACTAGTTAGAAGCCCCAATAAATACAAAAAATCAAAAATGACCGGTCCATAAAATATGTCCTTTGGAACCCCAGCAAAAAAGCCTCCGTCTATCCAATGAATAACATGCGTTTCATCAACATACCGAAAGTAGGGAAGATATTTTAAAGCCGCAGATGCGGCCAGAATCACCGCAAGTACCCCGAAAAGCAAAGGAAGCAGTAGTCCGGGCAACCCTACAATTCTTCTCATAATTTCCCTAGAAACAAAATTTAATTACTCCCTTTGTTTGCTTAAGCTCTTTTTAGTACTAAGGCAAATATGCTAAGCATAGGAAAGTCATGAATACCGTACAGCCCGACCTATCAATTCTCCTTCCTAGCTACCTTGAAGAAGAAAACCTCCGATTATTGCTACCAAGAATTAAAAAGGCTTGGGCCAACAAACAAGTAAGCCTAGAAGTTATCGTTGTAGACACCGAGACAAGCCTTGATGAAACTCAAGCGGTTTGCAAAGAAAACGGCGCCATCTACGTGAACCGTCAAGGATCCAACTCCTACGGCTCTGCCATTAGAACGGCTATATCAATGGCCTCAGGTAAAAAGTTTGTGTTTATGGATGCAGATGGGTCACACCCTCCCGAATTTATTGAAAAGCTATATAAGGAAAAGAACGAAGCCGACATTGTCATTGCTTCTCGCTACACTGCTGGTGGCTTTACCGAGAATAGCCAGTCCTTGGTTTGGATGTCAAAGCTAGTAAATCTAGGCTTTTCTATAGTTTTGGGAATTAAGTGCAAAGATATTTCAAACAGCTTTAAATTATACGAAGCCTCTCTCATAAAGGATCTGGAGTTACGCTGCGACAATTTTGATATAGTCGAAGAAATTCTTTACAAATGCATCAAAAAAAATACAAATTTGCGGATCAAAGAAATCCCCTTTACCTTTAAAAAAAGAATATTTGGAGAAACGAAACGTAATTTAGTAAAATTTGTATTTTCCTATGTGATAACTCTCGTAAGATTGCGTTTTTTTGTTTAGCATATCATTCCCTCGAAGGAGATTCTTATGGACCGGTCCCAAGTACTCGACGTTTCAAAAAAATTTTTTAGGGAACAGCCTTCTAAAAATTTAATACCAGGAGAATCATACCTCCCGCCATCGGGCAAAGTTCTTGATGAAAACGATTTAGCTGCGTTGATTGACGCAAGCTTAGACATGTGGCTCACAGCTGGCCGCTTTTCGAAAGATTTTGAGAAAAAATTCGCCCAATACATGGAACAAAAATTTTGTCTCCTGGTGAACTCTGGCTCCTCCGCCAACCTTGTTGCATTTTCTGCGCTAACCAGTCCTGCGCTAAAGGAAAGACAAATAAAGCCAGGCGACGAAGTCATTACCGTTGCTGCCGGATTTCCAACAACCGTAAATCCAATCATTCAAAACAGCTGCATTCCTGTGTTTGTTGATGTCAATTTAACCGATTACGGAATCGATACCAGTTTTCTTGAAGAAGCTAGAAGCGAAAAAACCAAAGCCGTTATGCTTGCCCATACCCTCGGAAACGCTTTTGATGTTTCGAAGGTAAAATCGTTCTGCGAACAACACGGGCTTTGGCTAATTGAGGATTGCTGTGATGCCGTCGGGACACGAGTTGACGATAAAATGGTTGGAACATTTGGAGACATCGCCACAACATCTTTTTACCCCGCTCACCACATGACGATGGGAGAAGGCGGAGCCGTTCTGACATCAAACCCACGACTAAAAAAAATCCTTGAATCATTTAGAGACTGGGGGCGAGACTGCTGGTGCCCTCCTGGTGTAGACAACACATGCAACAATCGTTTTGGGTGGCAGTTGGGCGATCTCCCCAAGGGATACGACCATAAATATATTTATTCTCATGTCGGCTACAATTTAAAGGTAACCGATATGCAGGCCGCCATAGGAATTTCGCAATTAAAAAAGCTTGATAAGTTTATTCAAAAGCGCAGAGATAATTTCGATCGACTGAAATCAAATCTTAGCGAACTCAGCTCAGAGCTTATCCTACCAACTGAGGCCCACAACGTTAAAGCATCGTGGTTTGGTTTTTTGATCTCAATGCGCGAGTCATCAAAACTCAGCAAACAATGCGTTGTAGCTCATCTTGAAAAAAACAAAGTTGGAACTCGGCAGCTGTTCGCCGGAAATTTAATTCGGCAGCCTCTATACAAAGATAAAACGTATAAAGTTGTTGGCGATTTGAAAAACACAGACTTTATTTTAAACAATTCTTTTTGGGTAGGTATTTGGCCAGGCCTTGATTCAGAACATATGGACTATATTTCAGAGACCATGAAGGCGGCCTTCAAATGAAGTATTTTATTACGGGGGGCGCAGGTTTTCTGGGAAGCAATTTAGCTGAGCACGTTCTACAGAAAGGCGATGAGCTCATCATCTTTGATAATTTCTCTAGAGTGGGCTCTGAAAAGAACATTGCATGGCTCAAAACTATTGGAGACTTCAAGCTATATCGAGGAGACATTCGAAATCGAAGCGATGTGGAATATGCCATGGAGTGCGAGAAACCAGACGTAGTTTTTCATGTCGCCGGACAAGTCGCGATGACAACATCCCTTGAAAGACCTCGGCTTGATTTTGAAACTAATTGCTTAGGTGCCTTCAATATTCTTGAATCAGTTAAAATGTATTGTCCGCAAGCAACCTTAGTCTTTTCTTCAACCAACAAGGTTTATGGAGACCTCGAGCATCTTGAATACCAAGAAACCGCCACAAGATACACCATTCCCAAGTTTCCCAACGGACTTCCAGAAAGCACTTCACTAGATTTTGCCTCTCCATATGGTTGCTCCAAAGGCGCCGCAGACCAATACATGCTCGACTATGCTAAATGCTTTGACCTTAAAACGGTTGTCTTTAGGCACTCTTCGATATTTGGAGGCAGACAGTTTTCGACCTTCGATCAAGGTTGGGTGGGATGGTTTGTGAGCCGCGCCGTAGAAACAAAGCGAGGGAACCTCAAAGATCCATTCACGATTTCAGGCAATGGGAAACAAGTGCGTGACGTATTGTTCTCGAATGACTTAATCGAATGCTACTGTTTAGCCGTTCAAAACATAGAAAAGATAAAGGGCCAAGCCTTCAATATTGGTGGCGGAGGCGAAAATAGCTTGTCACTCTTAGAGCTGTTTTCAATCCTGGAACAAGAGCTTGGAATCAAACTCGATTTTAAAAAGTTAGCACCACGGCAAAGCGATCAAAAATCTTTTATAGCTGACATTTCAAAGGCCCATGACCTCTTCGGATGGAAACCTAAGATTTCAAAATTGGATGGCATCAGAAGAATGATCAACTGGGTAGAAACACTGTAAGGAGCAAATTTTGAAAGTACTGATATTAGCTGGTGGATTCGGAACACGACTTGGGGAAGAAACAGGGATTCGCCCGAAACCCATGGTTGAAGTTGGGGGCAAACCCATCCTTTGGCATATAATGAAAAGTTACTCTAGCCATGGCTTTAATGAATTTGTAATTTTATGTGGCTACAAAGGCCACTATATTAAACAATATTTTGCCGACTATTATCTCAACTCAAGCTCCGTAACCTTTGACTTGCAAAACAACACAGTTGAGACCATTAAAACAGAAGCAGAACCCTGGAAGGTCACCTTGCTCGATACGGGAGTAAACACTCTAACCGGCGGTAGAATTTTAAAAGCAAAAGATATTGTTGGTGATTCTCCCTTTATGCTGACTTACGGTGACGGAGTTTCGGACGTTAACATCTCCTCTCTGCTTGATAGTCATAAAAAATCAGGAAAATTAATGACAATGACCTGTGTCCAGCCCGAGGGCCGCTTTGGTTCTTTGGAATTCGATAACTCTGGAGATATTGTGGCCTTTAAGGAAAAGCCCAAAGGTGAGATTGGCTGGATCAATGGTGGATTTTTTGTCTGTGAGCCTTCAGTCTTTAACTATATCCAGGATGGTGATCAGTCCATTTTTGAGCGCAAGCCTCTTGAGAGTTTGGCCAGGGAAAAACAAATTAATTCTTTCAAACACCAAGGTTTTTGGAAGTGCATGGACACCCTGGCCGATAAAAATTCTCTAGAAAAAATTTGGAAAGAGGAGCTACGCGGTTGGCGAACTTGGTAAACAACAACTTATTCTCTGGAATTTATAAATCCAAAAGAGTTTTCATCACGGGACACTCTGGCTTTAAAGGGTCATGGCTTAGTCTATGGCTTCAAATGATGGGAGCAAAAGTTTTCGGATACTCCCTTCCCCCTAACACCAAACCTCATCACCTTGGCTTACTCAATTTAGACATTGAAGAAGAATTCGAAGACATACGCACAAGAGCCAAGCTCAACGAAGCCATCAATAACTTTTCACCAGACATCGTGTTTCACCTGGCGGCGCAACCTCTTGTTAGATACTCTTACGAAAATCCTTTTGAAACCTTTGAGACCAACGTCATAGGCAGTTTAAATGTTTATGAAGCTGCAAAAAATTGTCCTTCTGTGAAGGCGCTGGTAAGCATTACAACAGACAAAGTGTATGAGAATTACGAGCTAACGAGGGGCTACACAGAAGAAGATCGTTTCGGAGGAAAAGATCCCTACAGCGCCTCCAAAGCTGCCATGGAAATTTTAACGAACTCTTATCGTGAATCTTTTTTAATTGGAAAGAATAATGCCTTTTCCAGAAAACTCCCCCTGGCTGTAGCACGAGCAGGAAATGTAATTGGTGGCGGTGATTGGGCAGATGACCGCCTTATTCCAGACTTGGTAAGAAATGCCAATCTAGACAAAACAACTTCGATTCGAAACCCTCGCAGTACCCGCCCTTGGCAACACGTTGTGGAACCCCTCTCGGGCTACTTGCTAATGGGTCAAAAGTTACTTGAGGGGGACCCCTCTATCGAAGAAGGCTTCAACCTGGGTCCGCCCCCAGGAGAAACCCTAACCGTAGAAGAAATGGCAAAGCTCGCCAAACAATATTGGGGAAAAATTAATTACGAATTCGAAAACCCAAGCGAAAAACTTCACGAAGCAGCACTACTACAACTGGACTGCTCAAAAGCAAGCAGCATCCTCAAGTGGCGCTCAATATGGTCTGCCCCCGAGGCATTAGACAAAACAATATCGTGGTACCGAAACTATTATGAAAATAAGAAAGTTCAAACTAGGGAACAATTAATAGAATATGTTGGCAACGCAAAAGAAGCAGGTGCTTGCTGGACCTCATGAAGAAAAAAATACTCTTAACTGGCGGCACAGGATTTTTAGGCTCACATTTAGCGCGTAGCTTTTTAGAGCAAGGCCACTCGGTATCGATTCTAACGCGACCGACATCAAGCTTCCGACGCCTTCAAGATGTTAAGAATAAAATAAATTTTATCTCCTCAATTGGCGATCTAAGCGAAAACTATAATTGCTTCCTTCCCCTAGCAACTTGCTACGGAAGAAACAATGAAAGCACAGAAGAAATTTGGTCGACAAACAAAAAGTTTCCTTTGCAGATTTTGGAAAAAATTGTTCACCCCGAGTTAAAGATTATACTTGCGGGCACCTCACTACCGAAAGACTTCAACGATTACTCAGAAAGTAAGTGGGCCTTCTTTGAAAAAATTAAACACCTCAACACCGTTCACTTTTTGCTAGAACATTTCTACGGACCCTCCGATAATAGCTTCATTGGGCATTTGCTAAGGTGCTTCGAAGATAACCAGCCAGAACTTGACCTTACCATAGGTGAACAATCAAGAGACTTCCTTTATTATAGAGATGCCGTAGAAGCATTTTCACTTGCACTAAATATCAACGAGTTCCCCCTTGGCAACATTCCCGTCGGAAGTGGAGAACAACATTCAATCCGAGACATGGTACTAACGGTAAAAAAATTTTTTCCACTCTGTAAGACAAAACTTAATTGGGGAAAAATTCCCTACAGACCAAATGAAGTCATGCAATCCAAAGCAGACCTAAGCTTGCTCAAAAAAATTGGCTGGTCCCCAAGATTCAGCTTAACGGCTGGACTCAATGACTTTCTAAGCACGCTGCCCCCAACATAGGAGACCAAGATGATCCCGAACAAAAAAACAAAAAAATCCCTACAAGCAGCTTCTTTCTTCGCGCTAGCGCTACTCCTAATTTTTATTCGGGCGCCCCACTACTTGATATATCCAAATCTCTGGGCAGAAGAAGGCACACAATTTTTGCGCAATGCACTTAACACAAGCCCCCTCGAACATCTATCTTATGTGCAGCACGCTGGGTATCTAAACCTGGTTGCATTGCTTATCTCGCAAGCCGCAGAAGCAGTGCCTCTCGTTTTTTCTGCATCCATGGCAAGATATCTATCCGTGGCATGCACTCTTATCCCCATCGTTTTAATATATATTTTACCCCTTGATATTTTCGATTCTTTTTTTAAAAAAATCGTTGCGATTTTAGTTGTTTTTCTAGCTCCCAGCCTAAACGGAGAAGTTTGGCTCAACAGTATCAATCTAATGTCATTTTTCGGGCTTTCGGCCTTTCTGATATTGATTTGTGACACCTCTTTGCTTAAGAATCGGACCGCCTACATTCTTGGGTTTCTTCTGGTACTTGCAGGACTCTCAGGCCCCTATGCTGTCTTTTTACTTCCTGCCTTTTTTGTCAAAGCTGCATATAAAAGAACCAAGACAAATATTGCTTTCTTTTTTTCGCTACTGCTTCCATCACTAATACAGGTTGCCATTTTTCTTTCGATGCGATCGCAAGGAGCTGTCAACGCAAAGAGATTCGCATTCAAGCCAGCACTATCTTTTTTGGCCATGATTTATCATCAGTATTTTGTTCCGTTTCTAGGTCGCCCAGCTTCATCTTACATATTTGATACCCAGAGAATACCCCACGCTCCGGATCACAACCTATCCAACGGGAATCTCTATTCGACGATGTTTTTAGTATTACTGCTCATGTTTTTTTCATTCATTCATTTAAAACTCAACAAAGGTTCTCGGTTTGGACTTATTGGGCTTTTTTGTCTCAACATATTAACAACTCTTTGTGCCTTTGGAGGCATCCCGGGGGGCCGTTATGCGGTGCTCTCTGGGTGGGCACTCCTGTTTGTTATGATGAGCCTGTCCCAAAACAAAAATCCTTTTGTCTCAGTTATTCCGAAAATTCTACTCACATTTTCCCTAATTGCTGGGGTCAAAGCATATCGCCACGACAAAGCATTTGATTGCGATCAGACTTGCCTCTCTTGGCGCAATCAGGTGGAACTCTATGAACAAGGACAACAAAATTTTATCCAAATTCCCCCATTCCACAGCAACAGGCCAGAATGGATGTGGAAGATTTTCATGCCCCCCAAAACCGAATAGCAAGGGACTCAAAGTTTAACAAAACGCTACAAGCCGCTATGTCTCGATAGCAAATTTTAAATTCCAATGACAGACAGGCACTTTTAGCTTACAAAAGTTAGCAACCTATGGCGAACCTAAAGGCTTCATTTATTCGATTCTTCTGCCTAGATCAAAAGTTTTTAGTTTGGAATATCGTGAACCGAAATCTTAAGCTCCGGTTCCGAAGATCTTTCCTTGGCTATCTTTGGACGCTTCTAGTGCCACTCTCTACCGCCGCGATATACTACTTTTTGTTTAAAGTTATTTTTCGGGTTCACCTGCCAGATTTCGCAGCATTTATTACCACCGGTATCTTGGTTTGGACTTTTTATTCTGGAACCATCAAAGAGGGCATGGGAAGTGTAATCTCAGGATTTTCAATCCTCCTCCAAGTAAACGTTCCTCTAAACATTTTTCCCCTAACGACCGCGCTTACAAATCTCCTGACGTTTATCTTTTCTACACCAGTAATAGCCGCAATATGTATCGTCTCTGGAATTACATTAAAGTTATCGGCCATAATGCTGTTCCCATATATTTTTCTATTGCTTATTCAATCATATTGCATCTCTTACATTTTATCTGTTGCCGTCATTTATGTGCGAGACCTGCAACAGGTGCTAGGACCCGTTTTACAAATTTGGATGTATGGGACACCAATTTTGTATCAGATGAACCAAATTCCCGAAAGACACAAGTGGCTTCTATTTGCCAACCCCATCGGAAAAATTTTTTCCGGAATACACAATTCAGTATTGCGACATAGCTGGCCCACAATGGTCGAAATTGTAGCTCCGGTAGCATGGACGGTTGTCATCGTTTTGATCTCATTTTATTTTCATACCAAAATATCAAAGGTGGCGGTAGAAAGAATATGATGCACCAACTAGAGCCAATTATTTCAGTAAAAAATTTAGAGAAACATTTTATTTATTGGCCAGAACGGCCAAACAATTTAAAAAGCTTTCTTATAGAGGCAATGAAGGGAAAAGCCTTCAAAAGAAACCATACGACTATTTCTGTTCTAGATGGTGTTAGTTTCGACATAATGCCGGGAGAATTCGTTGGCATCATGGGCAGAAACGGCGTTGGCAAAAGTACACTGATGCGTTTGATTACTGGAATTTATGAGCCATCTGCTGGCAGCATTGATGTAAAGGGAAGAATTGCCCCCCTTATTGCCCTGGGGGCAGGTTTTAACCCAGAACTTTCAGGCTATGAAAACATATCTTTAAATGCGGCCATACTTGGATTTGGCAAGTATAAAACTGAAGAGGCCCTTCAGTCTATTATCGATTTTTCTGAGCTAGAAGAAAAAATCCATATGCCAATAAAGAATTACTCCAGCGGGATGACAGTACGCCTAGGTTTTTCAATTGCGGCCCATATGGACTCCGAAATTTTGCTTCTTGATGAAGTTCTTGGAGTCGGCGACGAAGGTTTTAAAAAGAAAAGCATGGACAAAATTTTTGAAATGCACAATGCGGGAAAAACTATAATACTAGTCTCGCATGCTCCAGATACCGTAAGACAACATTGCACTCGTGCAATAGTTTTGGACAAAGGCAAGAAAATTTTTGACGGCTCTCAAGTGGAAGGAAGCGATTTATATAAAAGCTTATTTAGCGCGTCCAAAAAAAAATAACCCTAGAATCAACACAAGATCAGGACTGTCTCGACATTGCTTTTTTTAAGGAGTTACTAATTAATGGAGGCGTAAGAAGATAAACTAATCGCTTCGTGTAATCACAAACCGTTAGCTGCTTCGGCGAAGGCAAATTGTCACCCTTACTTTTCTGCAAGGCCATTGGCTCAACTTTTTTATCTGATACAGCCCTGTCTTCCTCCGCAAAAAGTTCGCCCGGCCTCTCCTTGAACAATGTCGAATGTGGCTTGTTTGTTTTCTCATGTTCTGGACGACCGTTCGAATAGTAGTAGAGAGCCAGTGATTTTCTGCTGCGGCCCTCTGGGCACATCAAAGGATCGGGATGTCCATGAAAGGTAAAACTCGTTGTAGAAAACACCACACACCTATTAAAAACCGGAAGAACCTTCCTTTGACAAGCCTTCATCTCAGTATCCCAGAGCTCAAACTCGCCCCCAAAATCATCTTGCCAATCTTTGTTCAAATACAGAAGAAGATTTAATCGCCTGTCTAATCCGTTACCTTTGTGGGCATTGAAATCGGCATGGATTCCGAGTTTTCCGCCTGGCAAAATTTGATGTAACCCTCCGCCGGCTAACTTTGCATCTGCAATAAGGTTTTTTATTCCCGTAAGTTCCTCAAGAAAATCAAGAAACGCTCCTGAGTTTAGCTCCTGGATGACGGCGCGCGTGTAAGGCGGGATCAACCGATCACTTACAGATCCCAATTTCTGCTGCCTTGAGTCATTAAACTTCTTCCATATTTCCGCATCTGGAGAGGGAAACTCTTCAAGCATTTTATTCAAAATATCTTCAGGGAAAAAATCATCAAAAACAATATGGGGATAGGGCATCCCCTGAGCATATTCTTTCTTCCACGTTAGAACTTTGTTTTCGAGATCGTTATAAAATTTGGGGCCCAATACACTCATAATCCCGTTTAATAGCACTCAGACATGTCATTTCGCAAGCGCTTCTCCGATCTTACAATTCGAGCGTCAGGAGGGATAAAGGTCGGTCAGGGAAGCCTAAACCTAAAAACTATGCTCTGGTAAAATGCCCGGATTGCAGCCTTCATTAAGCGCAATTTTTTAATTGATACTTCACCGGTTTGCCTTTCGACATGAGTCACTTTGGCTTGAAAAATGCGAAGATTTTTTTGGCATGCATAGCCCGAGATAATAACGTTTGGCGCGAAAGTATCATCAGGTAAGGCCATAAAAAGTTTATCAAAACATTCGCCCCTCATGAGACGATACGGGCAATTAACATCAAAAATCCCTGTTCCGTAGAAAAGTCGAACAACCCAACGAGAAACTAGGCTTATAATTTTTCTCGGCAAAGGGCTTAGTCGCCCATCACGAATCCCGAGCAAAATGTCGTAGTCTTTTCGGTTTTTCCAAAGCTCAGAAAAAAATTCAGGCCCCAGCTCATCATCAGAATCTACCTGAAAAATCCATTCGTAGTTCGACGACTTCCTATAGCCAACTAAGATCGTCGGACCATGGCCACTATTTGGCTTATCAACTACCTTTACGCTGCTAAGCCTTTGTTCAATTTCCTTAATGCGCGAAAGCGATTCATCTTTTGATCCGTCATTGTACAAATACAAGTCATACTCGATGGAAAGTCCGGAAAGCATTGTGTCCCATTTTTGAACAACAGCTTCAATACACTCTGCCTCGTTATAAACAGGGACTACAACAGACAGTGTTTTTTTATGCATTCAAACCTCTTATTTTTGTTTCAAACGTGTTGAGGGCCATTGCTATTGCTTGATGCATATCGATGTAGACATAGTTTCCTAGACGACCACCGAAAATCACATTTTCTTCATTATTCGCTTCGTCTTTATACAATGAGAAAATTCTTCTATTCTCTTCAGTATTGATTGGATAATAAGGAACGTCATCTGATCGTGAAAATCGAGAGTATTCCCTAAATATGATGGTCTTATCTTTTGCGTGGACACGCTCTGGATTGAAATACTTGAACTCATGAATGCGAGTGAAAGAAGTTTCAAGGTCGGGATAATTCATAACGGCCGTTCCCTGAAAACTTTCACATTCTAAGCGTTCAGTTTCAAAAAACGACGTTCTCCACCCTAATTTACCAAAGCGATACTGAAAGTATCTATCGATCGGCCCCGTATAAACAACGGTACAGCTTTTAGGCACGGAATCTTTAATTTCAAAAAAATCTGTATTTAAAGAAAGCGAAATTAAAGGATGATTTAAAATATTTTCAAACAGCTTGCCGTAGCCATCAACCGGGATTCCCTCGTACTTATCTGAGAAATAGCGATCATTGTAGTCATACCTCACTGGCAAGCGGGTAATTATGTTTTCATTAAGTAGCTTGAGATCTGTCTCCCATTGCTTGCGGGTATATCCCTCGATAAACGCCTTAAACAATGGTTTACCAATCAATGAGATGCCCTTTTCTTCAAGATTTTTTGGCGTCGAAGTAAAGTCTCTCTCGATTTCTAGGCGTATAAATTCTTCTGCTTCTTTAGGGTTGAAGTTCTTGCCGTAAAATTCATTTATCGTCTTAAGGTTTATCGGCATCGAATAAACACGGTCACGGTGCTTACTCAAAACGCGATGCTGATATGAATTAAATGCGCCAAATCGATTCACATAATTCCAAACTTTTTCATTTGATGTGTGAAAGATATGTGACCCGTACTTATGAATTTCTATATTTGTTTCAGGATCCGCGTCCGAAAAAGAGTTCCCTCCGATGTGCGGTCGTTGATCCACTACAAGAACGCTTTTCCTCAGCTCGGAAGCAATTCGTTCGGCAATTGTCGCACCAAAAAACCCTGCCCCCACAATCAAATAACTTAAAGAATCAAGATTCTGAAGGGAAGGGCTACTATCAATTCCCATATCTCGAGAATTAACGGGGAAATCCCTTGCTGACAAGTTTTGAAAACGCCTAAAGTGGAATTTTCAAGGAAACAGTTACAACCAAAGCTAATAATGCTATTTTTGGCCCCCTACCATAGGAGAAGCCATGAACGAAACAACCACTTCCAAGCTATATAGTTTTGATGACTGTCTAACAATGAGTGTTGCTGATGTTCAGGAGCTATATCGGGAGTATGTCAACCCTGGTCAAGTAGAGTTTATTGCCAGCTTTGGGCCTGGAAGAGTCTTGGCAGATTCTGCCGAAGGCATTCGAATTAGAAATCAAGACGGGAGAGAAATACTTGACTTTACCGGAGGGATCGGAGTTCTTAGCCATGGGCACAACCATCCGGATATCCTAGCTATCCGACGTCGCTTTCAAGAAGAAAAAAGAATGGAAGTTCATAAAAATTATCTGTCGGCCTATTTAGCTGCCTTGAGTGCAAATATTGGACGGCTAATGCCCGAAGATTTAAAAGTAAGCTACTTTTGCAATTCCGGAGCTGAATCCGTGGAGGGCGCCGTTAAGCTCGCGTATAAATCCCACAATGGCCAAAGAAATCGAATCATGTCGGCAGACATCTCTTTCCACGGAAAATTGCTAGGAACAGGAGGTCTAACCGGCTCTCCAGAAGTTCATTTTAAATGGCCAACCATCCCTTACATTGACCGTTTTATATATGATGATATCGAAAGCATTAAAAATCTTATTGAAAAAAATCGTAAGCCCAATGGTGATTCCGACTATTATGCAATTTTAATTGAACCCTTTAACGCCAGCTCTCTCAGGGGAGCTTCTACAGACTTTCTTCAAGCATTAAGAAAAATATGTACAGAGGAAAAGATTGTTTTAATTTTCGATGAAGTTTATACGGGCTGGGCAAAAACTGGCGCCTTATTTAACTTTTTTCATCACGACATTGTCCCCGACATCGTTACGATGTCGAAATCATTCGGGGCCGGTAAAGCCTCAATTGCCGGATATGTTACGAGAAGAGAAATATTTAACAACGCTTATGGCAAATTAAATGACTCCATAATTCATTCCACAACTTATAATGGGTTCGGAGAAGAAACCGTTACCGCTTTAGAGGGTATTAGAGTTTTGATTCGCGACGACTATCCCGCGAAAGCACGCAAGATAGAGGAGGTCATCCGCCCAGGGCTAGAAAAGCTTAAAGAAAAATATCCAGACTGGATCAAAGACATCCGTGGAAGGGGCGGCCTCATGGGGATCGTGCTCAATGATGAAGTTAACCTAGCATTACGCGCAGCTCTTTCTATCATTCCCTCAGAACTCGTCCGAGACCCCCGTTTTATCGCAAAACTAATTACCGGAGCTGTCATTAGTGAGCTATATAATCAATTCAACATTCTTTCATTTTTCGGAAGCAACAAAGAGATTCCCCTCATCATTGCGCCATCTTTAATAGTTGAAGAAAAAGATCTTTTATACTTTCTGGAATCATTGGATAGCATTCTAGCGCAGGGAAAAATAAAACTTGTGACACGTTTTGCTCGTTACAAATTTTCTAAAGAGGCCTAGGATTAATGCGATTTATTTTGCACCCCATAGTTGAAAAACTGGTTAAGATCCGCCTTACGCGCACCGGAATAACTGTTTCCCCAAACGAGACCTCTGACATTTGCACGAGATCCAGAATAATGCTGGAAAGCACAGGAAAGGCCATTTTCGTAGTAGCGTATTGTTTTCTATTCGTTTTGAATGTTTTATTTTTAATGCTCAGCAAAAACTTTCAAGCAGATATTTGGTCGAAGTTTGACAATATGCCAGTCTTTAAAAGTTTTTCTAAACTTGTGAACTCCTGCATTGATCTCAGCATAGAAACACCGTCGAACTAATGAAAACTTTCTATGACACCATAGTTGTTGGATCGGGAGCAGGTGGCAGTGTTGCGGCCTCAAGGCTTTCTGAAGCAGGGGATTCCGTATTAGTCTTAGAAGAAGGAACGGAACTTACAGAAGCTCAATTACGGGCACCGATTTCATCGCTAACCTCAAAAACTTACCGACATGCAGGCGCTATTCCTTTTTTCGGCCCCTTTACCTTTCCCTTCGGCGAAGCTCGCACATTAGGAGGAGGAACTTTTATAAACGGAGGTCTCATATGGAGAACTCCCCGAGAAATTTTAAAACATTGGGCCAGCTCTATCCCCAACAGTATTTTTGCGTCAAAAACATGGGAACAAAGCGAAAATAAGGTTATCCAAGAACTAGAAGTTAATGAAAACTCCAGCACCTCTATTTATGGAAATAAAGATTCGATTTTGCTAAAAAAAGCTGCCAAAAACAAAAACTGGAAAACTGTTAAGGCCCCCAGGGCGGTAGTTGACTGTAAAAATTCAAATCGATGTGCAACAGGCTGCCCAACCGGCGCCAAGCGTTCCAGCCTAAAAAATTATCTTAAAAAGGCGACAGCCAATGGTGCAACAATTGTGTCGGGCGCTAAAGTTGTAAAAATATTGCCAGCCACAAAAAACAACCCTGGATTCATATATTATAGAAATAACAACAAAATTAAAAAAATTGCTTTCAACCGCCTAGTGCTAAGCGCTGGTGCGACACAATCACCCCTGTTGCTGAAAAAAAGCAAACTCTCCCTAACAGCGGGAAATTCATTTGAATTTCACCTTAACTTCAAAATCACCGCTCGATTCCCATTCTCGGTTAACGCTGCGGACGGAACAATTTTCACACATCAAATTCAAGAATTTGAAAAAGAAGGAATTTTGATGATGGCATCAAATTTCCAATTGCCTTATTTTATTCTTGGACTTTCGGGTCTTTCTAAAGATGATGTGCAGAAATATGTTGCTCAAGCTGCCAATACTGGAATTTTTGTTTCCATGACTCGGCCCTCAGTGAAAGCCTCTGTTCACAAAATATTCGGCCAAACTTTTGGTCGTTGGTCCTGGTCCGACGAAAGTTTCACCCAAGCCAAAAATTCCATATATCTGTTGGCTGATTTGCTTTTCGAAGCGGGCGCTGTTGACATGGTTCTCCCTCTTGAAAAAACCACTCCAGTAACTTCATTGAGCCAGGTGAAAGAACTATTAGCACACTCTTCGCAGGCAAACCTGGCCGCTGTAAGCGTCCATGGAATGTCAGGTTGTAAAATGGGCGACGCCCCAAGACATTCCACTGTTGATTTAAATGCACAGGTTTGGAACCAGAAGGGAATTTACGTTGTTGACTCCTCAATACTCCCCTCCAATATGGGAGAAAGTCCACAGGGCACAATTATGACAGCAGCTCATGAGATCATAGACAGATGGAAGTAATCGTAGCTGAGCTCCTAGAAAAAGATGCCAATAAAATATCCGAAATTTGGGTTAAGGCGCTCCCTGCTGACATCATCTCCATATTAGGTGAAGACTTTATCCAACAAGCCTACCTTCCCTTTTTTTTCTCGAGAGAGAAAAAACTAGGCCTAAAGATCACATCTTATGGAGAAATGGCCGGTTTTATAATATTTGACTTTCCTCAAAATTTTTTAAGCAATTTAATACAACAGAATTTTTTGTTTTTAGTTGCTCGCCTCATATCAGCGGCACTTAAGTCACCCCAAAAAATATTTAATATTTTCAATGTTTTTATTTTTATTTTGTTAAACAAACAACATTCCCTCGATTCTCATTTCGAGCTGTTGTACGTTGCCATAGACAACAAATTTCAAAATCAAGGGCTAGGATTCAAACTAGTTAATGCTGCGCTAGGTAAAATATCCGAAAAGGCAATCGACTCAACAATTATTGTAAAAACACTGAGCTCAACCAAAGAAACAAATCATTTCTACAAAAAACTCGGGTTTGAATTATACAAAAACATCTACGGTAGAAATTTTTACCGAATAAAGGTTAGTAATTTTACGGACCTTGAATAATTCTTAATATTTTATAGTGTGACTCCTGGAAAATTAAAGCATACTTTTTCTCAATGATGCTGTTCATCTCTCGAGTCAATTGCATTCGAGAAGGGAGAAGACTTGGAGCATAAACTATATAGTCAGAATCGAAAGGAAGATTAATGAAATTCTTTTTTCGATTTTCAAACGCAACTATGTTTTCCTTGGAATACATCGGCCAGGAAATAAATGGCGTTGTTGGAGGCTGCATATCTGCCAAAAAATAGATGATGGGCTCCCCACCCAGTAAAAATAAAGACTTTTCACTTCCCGCCAGCAATTTCAGCCTAGAAACTACGGGCAAATAAAGAGCTTCTTGTGCTTTGAGCCGCGTCTTTCTTTGTGAAAGGTTTCTATTGGGTATTGAGATAAAAGAGGTGATCAAGAAAAAAATCACCCACAACAGCATAGAGACATTCAAAGAGACCCAACGAAGAATAACTTGGTAAAAACAGGCAACGCCAAGAGAAAGAGGAAGAGCCAATTGTAAAAAATAGTGAGGAAATGCGTTTCTACCCCATAACGCGCCAAGCAGACTAAAAACAAAAAGCAGGGCAAAAAGTGGAAATCCTGCCACCACCTTCTTTCGTGATCGAAAGCCTAAAGCACCCCAGATCAATACAAATCCAGCAGCCATTAGCGAAAAGGAAGTATATGCATCTAAAAAAATATTCTTTGCAAAAAAAGCGTAGGCCCTATTAATGCCTACAAGAAAACTTGCCCTAGCAACGTAGCTAAAGTTAAAGCTCCAAAAACTCCAAATGAATGAATCTAGAGCATCGTGCCAAGCAAAGTAAACAACTATTGAAGCGACAATACTTAAGGCGCCAAGGGAACAATAGATTAATTTTCTGATATTTGCCCTAAAGCTATCTGTTATAATTGCTAGAAGTACAAATGGGATGCAAGAAAAAACAGCGGTCGGCTTTATGAAAAAGGCTATGGCGCTTATAGCCCCCATCAAAAAAAATTTCAGAGATGATATTTTTTTCAACGGGGCACAGACGTAAAACAGTAAACATACAAATCCCATCATCAGAAATTCACCGTTAGTGGCCTCACCGTCAAAGCTTGAATAGCTCATCAAAAGCACATAAAGCATACTCGCGCCTATAGAATTGACTTTGTTGAACTCAAAACGACGGAGCCCCAGAAAAATCCAAACAGCACTTAGTCCCAAATAGATTGAAGACACTAGACGAAATTGGGAAATGCTATTGCCAGAAAAGACCAGCAGTCCTTTCAATAGCCCATAAAGCAACGGTCCTTTGTGGTCAAAAAGGTCTCTATAGGGAAGAATCGAGCCTGACCAGGCCTTTGCCACATATAGATAAATGGACTCATCCCAATCCCAAACTAGAATGTCATGCAAAGGAATTCTTATGACCGCCGCAAAGAGTATCAAAAACAATCCGGCAGCAATCGCAAATATTCTATTCGGAATTTTCTCAAAAAACGGGAGTTTCATATCTACAAATTTCTGAATTTGAAGCGCAAAGACAAATCGTTAACATGAAGATTATTCATCAGGATTTTTACGGACCTAAAAAGCCCCATAAACCCCATCCTTTCCACTCAACTGCACCCCATCCTTCAAGGGCCAATCAATTCCAAACGCGGGGTCATTCCACATGTAGCCGCCCTCGTGTTCGGGGGCATACAAGGTGCTGCATTTATAAAAAAAGTCGGTGCCATCTTCCAAGACCTGAAAGCCATGGGCAAAACCTGCGGGGACGTAAAGTGCCAATTTGTTTTTTTCCGAAAGCTCTACTCCAAAAGATTTTCCGTAGGTTGGGGATTCGGGACGAATATCGACAACAGCGTCGTAAACTGCGCCGCGGATGACTCGCACAAGCTTGGTCTGAGCGTGTTCTCCTTTTTGAAAATGCATGCCACGAAGAACGCCTTTATTGGAATGCGACCAATTGTCTTGCTTCCAATTAGTAATTAGTCCGTGTTCTTTGAAAAGTTTTTCGTTATAGGTTTCTGTAAAAAACCCACGGTCGTCGCCAAAGACTTTGCATTCGATGACAAAACAATCCTTCAACGGTGTTTTAATAAGCTTCATTCTGAAATTCCTTAGCGCTTTCGGCCTTCCGCAGCTAGCTTAAGCAGATACTGACCGTATGAATTTTTTTTCATTTCTTCGCCCAGCTTTGAGAGTTGTTCTTTGCCAATAAAGCCTTCGTTGTATGCAATCTCTTCAATACAGCCTACTTTAAGGCCTTGGCGTTTTTCGATGACCGAAATAAATTCGCCGGCTTCAATTAGCGATTCGTGTGTCCCCGTATCGAGCCACGCCACACCACGGCCCATCAATTGAACGCTTAGCGTTCCCTCGCGAAGATAGCACATATTTAAATCGGTAATTTCGAGCTCGCCCCTTGGTGATGGCTTTAACGCTTTTGCAAAAGCACTGGCACGAGAATCGTAAAAATAAATTCCTGGCACCGCATAATTTGATTTTGGTTTGGATGGCTTTTCCTCGATGCTAACAACCTTGCGAGCGTCATCGAATTCCACAACTCCGTAACGTTCCGGGTCTTGAACATAATAACCATAAACAGCAGCGCCATGATTTTCAGTTGCAATTTTTTGTGCGCATTTTTTGAAATCACCATGCAGGCCTGATCCGTAAAAAATATTGTCCCCAAGCACTAAGCAACTTGGCGAGCCGTTTAGAAAATCTTCCGCTAGTATGTAAGCTTGCGCCAAGCCATCGGGACTAGGCTGAACAATGTATGTAAAATTCATTCCCAATTGCTCACCGGTGCCAAGCAAATCTTTAAAACGTGGCAAATCCTCGGGCGTCGAAATGATAGCAACTTCTTTGATTCCCATTCCCATCAAATTTGAAAGTGGGTAGTAAATCATGGGCTTGTCGTAAACAGGCATAAGCTGTTTGCTCACAACTTTTGTTAATGGATAAAGCCTGGTGCCGGAGCCTCCAGCTAAAATGATACCCTTCATTTGCGCGTTGCTAGATTGAGTCATAATGGGATTGGTTTATTACGAGCTTGGCGCTAGGGCAAGCATGCAAGCAGGTGCCTTCATCTCGCCCCCCAAAACCCTCATTAGCCTAGGCACAGAAATAGCAAAGGCCAACCTTGGCTCCCGCAAGAAGCGAAAAGCCAAGGCCAGCCCAAGAAAGGGCCTCCCGAAAGGAGGCGCCTATGACCACCGTTATAGGTTTAATCGGTGTATTAACGATTTTCTTAAGGCTAAAAATGAAGATTCGCAGAAAAAAGTTTCACGGACGAAGCTCTCAGCTAGAGGTGACTCTAAGCATTAAGTTTCTAAACTAAACAATTATCTTAAATCTTTCAAAGTGGCAGTGATGCCCGCCTTTGGATGAGCATATTGCGGGGGCCAAAATAATAGGCACATTTTGCCTATAAAACAGTCTTGAACTAAATGTTGAAATCCGTAAAACCAAAAGAGAGTGATTTTATGAAATTTACAAAAAAAATGAATGGACAAGCCGAAAACGTCTTTCACCTTCCACAGGCGCCAAGACCGCCTGAATTATTGGGCTTGAGCCTTCGCGAGTTTGAACGATGCATGAACACCCCATTTTCTGCGAACAACGAATTTTTTGAGCTTGACCTTAGCGACACCAGTGCCTTGGCCCAAACACCTTTGATTCAACAAGCAACCGGACTACTAGGACGCCTATCACGATCTGACGGCTTGGCCCTTACCCCTAAAAAAAATTTAAAGCAGGCCGTGGTTCGCGAACTCTACAACGAATTTTACAAAAATGAATTTTTTCCCAGCACACCAAATAGCGAGGACGATGTCCCCGACTTAACTCGAATAAGATCCTTGCTTGAAATAGATGGCTATGTCCGAACTCAAAAGAATCGCCTTGTTCTTACGGCAAAAGGGAAAAAATGTGTTTCGGATGTTTCGGACACTAAAAAGTACCCCTTAATGATTTCGAATCTTTATAAAGGTCTGACCAACCGCCTGTTTAACCAATGGAATTGGTATTTTGGAACCCGACTATTGGCGGGCAGCTTAATGGATGAACAGATAATAGAAGCCAGCAGAATTTTTTGTATTTATATTTTGCACAAACAAGGCTCTAAATGGAGAAATAAAAACGCCCTTGCGCAAACATTTCGCAACGCCTTTGTGGAAGGCGAAATAAAAGATCCCCTTGATGCTATTTTTGATCCGTTTATAGGTGGATACAGCTTTTTGTTTTTAGGGAAAATCGCCAAATTCTTGGGATGGGTGGAATCTAGAAATGATGAAGAACTCTTTTCCCAAAACCAAGAATTCCGTTCGACCAAGCTATTTAAAGCCTCCGTTAAGTGGAAGCTTTCGCCCCAAAACTAAAGCTGATACTTTTTTAAAGAATTAAAAAATGGATCACCCGCAGAGTCATTAAAGCTCTTTATGCTGAGGTCTATTTTTTGATCGCCTATTCTAGCTTTGATTTCTAAAAGAATATCGAGCTTATCTGGGAATTTTAGCGTATCGCTACATACCCATAAATCAATATCGCCCCCCTTTAAGGAATCGTCGGCCCTTGAGCCATAAAGATAGATTTTTGCGGAAGCATCCCTCGAATGTATGGCGTGTGTAATAGCCTTAATGCTTCTTTCGTCTAAACGCACAAAGCCTGTACCTTTAAAATTTCTGGGCAAAGTTTTACAAGCTCCTGGAACAAGGCAGACAAATCGCTTGCCGCATAATCATGTGCAGCCACATTTCGTAGCTCACGAATACGCCGCCAAATTTGAGCATTTTCGATCCACCCAAATTTTTCGGCTTCATTCAGCAAGTCAATCACGGAGCCCCTAAAAGCCGGATCTTTTTCTTTAATTTTGAATCTTAAAAATTTTGAAACAAAAATATCGGACGCCCTAGAAAATCTTGACGAAAAACTTTCCCATGTTTCTAGATCCTCTTCGCCCAAGGAAGGGACATTAGAGGACAGTTTTTTCACTTTGTTAAAGCTGTACTCCAAATGACCAAGAGACTTCTTAAGATCATCATCAATTTTTTGCTTCAAATTTGTCATGTAAGCCTCATTTCAACTTAGATCCTCGCATAATCATCCGAATATCGAACAATGTCATCTTCGCCAAAGTAAGTGCCCGTTTGAACTTCAATAAATTCCATAGGCTCAGATGAGGTGTTGGCAACGCGGTGTTTGGCGCCTAGCGGAATGTAGATATGCTCCCCAGCTTTGAGCTTGTGAATTTCGTCGTTCAGGGTGACTTCGGCCACGCCCTTAACAACGGTCCAATGCTCACTGCGATGCTTATGTGACTGGTAACTCAATCGTTGCCCCGGTCTTACTATGATTCTTTTGCTTTTTGCGTAGGGCGAATCCATCAAAATTTCGAATCTTCCCCACGGGCGCTCTTCAAAGGCGTGATTGATTAAAATATCAGTACGAGTTTTTCGAATTTCGGCAACAGCTTTTTTTAAGTCCTGGCCGTGGCCTTTTTTGCACATCACCAAAGCATCTGGCGTATCGACAATGATGATGTCGTCCATCCCCAAACAGACAACTTGCTTGTCTTGCAAATCGAGTGCGATGTATTCGTTTCCTGAACTATCAATTTCTAAAAGTTCTTTGGCTTTTGATTTTTTAAGGCGAGTAACTTCTTCCCAAGAGCCAACATCGGACCAAGCAATGTCCGCGGGGATGCAGCGAATCTCTGACTGAATTTTTTCCATGATGCCGTAGTCGATAGAAATAGAGGGGAGCTTGGTATAAACTTCGGCCAAGTTAGACAAATCATCTTTTAGATTTTTAAAAGGCGCCGCAACTTCTGGAAGATACTTTTCAAAAAGATTTCTCATCACGCTCGCTTTAAAAACAAACATGCCGGCATTCCAATAAACATTTCCCTCAGCGATTAATGCCTTTGCCTTTTCAAGATCCGGTTTTTCGATAAACTTTTTAACTTGGCAAATGTTATTCTGAGCTTCTCCCACTTGAATATAGCCATAAGCCGTCGAAGGAGCATCGGGCTGAATCCCCAAAGTCACAACGTGTCCCTTGGCCGCCTCTTCAACCGCGAGCGATAATAACTTTGTAAAGTGAGCTTCTTTTTGAACCAGATGATCGGCAGGAAAAATGCCCACCACAACATCATCTCCAAATGTTTTTTGCGCGGCATAGCACGCAAGCAAAACGGCAGCGGCTGTGTTTTTTGCTTCGGGTTCACAAACCACTCTGACTTCTTTAAAACCTTCGCGATCCAAAAAAGTTCGAGTCATGATTTTTTGGCTAGCAATGGTCACCACCATGCCCTGACCGTTGGCAGACACTCGCCGAATCGCATTGGCAAGCAAAGGCCTGCCCTCGCCAGTTAAATCAAAAAATTGCTTCGGAAAAGCTTCGCGAGATGCCGGCCAAAGACGGGTTCCGGACCCACCTGCTAGCACTACCGGAACAAAGGGATTATTTGCCATAGAAGCGCAGAAACTAGCACAGAGTTTTCGGGAGGCAAAGCAAGTGGCAGGGGTCGACTCGGCGCGACGGCTGTTCCATAAATTTGGCTATAAAATTGGCAATAATAGCCCCTGTTTTTCGGCCTGCGAAAGTACGGTTTGTCCCTCGCGATTGTTAAAATAAATTTGCTTCATTGCCATCATCATTCATCCCAAAGCTTTTTAGATTCTTTGATTTTTTGAACTAACTCATCAAACTGAGTTTTAACTTCTTCCTTTGAAACGCCTTGATCTTCGAGCTCCATGTGCAAGTTTGTATCATCTATAATTTTTCGTGCTTTCCTGCGTGCCTGATCTGTGCAAATTTTATCGACACTCTCGCGCGGAACAAAGGCGTAAACCAATTCGCAATTCATAGCTTCGGCAGCCCGCCTCAAGGAGCGCAGGGTAATGCCACCCTCTTTTTCGCCCTTCTCCAGCGACTGCGCAGCGGTGTAGGAGACTCCTAATTTTGCGGCAAATTGTTTAAGGCTCATTCCAAAAGCATTGCGAAAATAGCCAATCCACGATTCAACGCCCTTCATCTGCCGTGAAGCTTCTCTTAAAACTATGACTCTAGCCTCCACCTGCCTATTTTTGAGAGATCTCATATATCTAGTATAATAGATAATTTTTAATATTAAATATCTACTATAATGGATAAAACAGGTGCAGGCAGCACATTTGATAGGTTGAACTATGAAAATTGATAGGCTATACTACTAAAAATGGAAAAGCAGATATACCTGAGCTATATAGATGACTTAGAGAAAGCTATTCAGAATCCAACCCCTCTCATTCAAGTGCTTTTGGGGCCAAGACAGGTCGGGAAAACCACAACAATACTCAAACTTATAGAAGAAAAGTTTCCAAAGAATTCTCACTATGCGAGCGCAGATGAAGTGTTTCACTCCGATGCCGAATGGCTAAATGAGCAATGGAATATCGCAAAACAAGAAAAGAAAATATTATTTGTCGACGAAATCCAAAAAATTCCAAACTGGGCGGAGCTTGTTAAAAAATTTTATGACGAATCAATTCGGCAAAAACACCCTGTTGCATGTGTCTTGCTAGGGTCTAGCTCGCTAGAAATCCAGAAAGGTCTTAGCGAAAGTCTCACAGGCAGATTCCAATTACGCAGAGCCCATCATTGGAACTTTAGTGAATCACAAAAGGCATACGGCCTTAGCTTTGATAACTACCTCAAATTTGGCGGCTATCCAGGAAGCTATAAGTTCATTCAAAATGAAAAAGAATGGAGCCAATATGTGCGTCAGTCGATCATTTCAACGGTAGTTGAAAAGGACATTCTACAGTTTTCGCAGGTCAAAAACCCCGCCCTCTTTAAGCAGGCCTTTGAGCTTTTGATGTCCTACCCGGCTCAGGAAATTTCTTACACAAAATTGTTAGGACAGCTGCAAGACAAAGGAAACGTAGAACTCGTTAAACACTATATATCACTTTACGAAGGCGCCTTTCTGATAAAAGCCCTTGATAAGTACTCTGGAAAAGCTCTCAAGCGCAAAGCTTCTTCACCCAAGATTCTTCCCCTGGCACCGTGCCTTTATTACTCCAATCGACTAGAGCCCTATGACCAAGAATCCAGAGGGCATGTGTTTGAGATGCTAGTTGGCATGCAACTAGCACGCACAGAAGAAGAACTTTTCTATTGGCGTGAAGACCAGAATGAAGTGGATTTTGTTTTAAAAAGAGGGCAACGAATATGGGCCATAGAAGTAAAAAGCGGTCGAAAAAGAAAGCGCTCGGGACTTCTAGCCTTCCAACAAAAATTTCCTAAAGCCACGGCCTGCATCATTCACTCAGAAAACTATTTTGAATTCGAAAAAGATCCTCTCGCATTTTTAGAAAAAATCTCATCCTAAAAACGGCCCAAAAGAATTAAAATTCGGAGCAAAAAGGTATCGAGGCGGGTCTGGCGCTGAAATGGAAGAAAAACTGCCAGCCGAATACGACCGAAAAGTGACTTGCGGGCATCAAGGAGGCTCCTGACTTTGCGGACTTTCTCGGGTGCCATGCGCGCCCCATAGCAATCCAAAAACTCTTGCGCCTGATCGCCGATATGCGCCACACCTTGGCCGCGCGTCCTAAAACGTTTCAATTTTGTGCGATAGATCTGCCACCATGAGGCACTAGCCCCAACCACATTCCCGCCATGCTGGCGGTAGAAAACGCTCGGCGTTGGGTCATAAACAACTTCACCAAAAGACAATGCCAGCAAATAAAGCCACCAATCGTGCATCAAGCAATTTTTCTTTGGCATCCCGTCTAAAAGAATTTGGCGAAGCGCCTGGTTGATCACAACAGTGCAACCTGTGGCAACATTTTCGACAAGGGCACTTTCAAATGAAATGCGCGTGGGAACATTGCTTTGCCCCAAAGGCTTGAGCCCCTCATCCACATATTGCAGTCTTGAAAAATACAAGGCTGGCAGCGATGACGCTTTTTCTGCCAACATATTTACAGCACGTTCTAATTTTTGAGGAAGCCAAATATCGTCTTGATCGCATAATGCGATGTAGGCGGCCGAATCGTCAGCACGGCTGAGCAATTCCATAAATGATTTGACCACTCCAAAATTGGTAGCCCCCCTATAGACCGTAAGGGATGCTTCGCGTTTTTCCCATTCGCCCAAAATGGCTACAGTTCCATCTTGTGATCTATCATCTCGAATTAAAATGCTATGGGGTTTAAGCTTTTGGCGGAACAAACTCTGAAGTTGGGCATCAATGAACTTGCTCCCGTTAAAGGTTGAGAGCAAAACCTGAACCTTAGACACCTTCTAAGGCCTCAGTTAATTTGCTTTCGAAATTCTCGGGACTAAATGTTTCCTGAGCAAGCCTTTTCGCGCCTTCGCTCATTTTTGCATAGTCAGCATTGTTTAACTCAAGAATTTTCTTTGCAAGACCGGCTTCATCGCCAATATCAAAGTTAAAGCCGGCACCATAAGTTTCTATCAATTTATTCAAATCACCCTGAAGCGAATTTAAAAGAACATTTCCAAAGCTCGCAAAATCAATAGATTTATACGTGATACCGATAGCCGTCGTCGATTGATATCCATTGTATCCGAAATGGCATCGTCCTAAAATTTGTTTTTTAAGTTCTGGATCAAAGGAAATGCCATGGTCCACGACCTGCCAAGAAGGCGCCGCCATTTTTAACTCCGTTATGAGAGTCTTTTTGCGCTCACCGCCACCCAAGATTTCCAGAACAAGTTTGCGACTATCGCCAGGATCATTCGTCGACCTGCTAGCACGCTCTATAGAAGTTGCTATCTCAACAAGAGAATCAATATTTAAAACATTATTGATAGAACCCAAAACGCAAATGCGAATTTCGTTTTCGATGGGAGCCCTTAAGGGAGTCTGCGAATTCGCCCCTTTAGGCGCACTCTCAATCTCCGCAGTCTGCACCAGTGGCAACCAAAGTGCGTTCTTAGTGCGGGTATGTTTTAAAAAATACTGGCTATGCGAAATGAAAAGACGGGCTCTGCTGTAGAAAAAATTTCTTAATCCCACCCACACCCAGCCAACGGTACTCATAAAAAATTTCTTTTTGCCAACAGACAACGGCAGAGCCTCGGGCCAAAGATCCACAATGTCGACAACCCAAGGTTTTCTTTTAATAAAGGCAATCATAGCAGGGACTAGTGCCGCAATACTTGGCGGTACGGAGACAAAAAAAACATCGGCCTGCCAAAGCTGCTTTGAAAACAACAACTTTAGCGAGAATACAAAATATGAAAGCACACGCATGATTGATATGTTTTTTGTGTAAGCAGGCACATGAATCCAGTAAATTTCTTGCCCCACAAATTCTAATTTGTTTTGTCTGGCCTTAGCCATATGATCCCAGTCACTCGCAAGCAAAGCATAGCTTTTATACTCCGCCTGCCTTTTTAAAAAAAATCCATGTATGAGCGAGGGCCTGTATCCCGGGTTTTTGTGAATATGATAAGACACAAAGGCAATGCGTTTGTTTTTTAGCGACAATTCATCCACCGGTCTCTATTCGCTCATCGCTTATATTTTCTTGGCTTCTGGCCAATGACTGATAATCCACTCGTTAAAAAACTTTCTTTCGGCATCTTCATTAGCAAGCTCAGCGCAGCTTTCATCGTTTACGCGCAGTTCACCGGGAGCTGCCTTTTCGTTAATCTCGTATTCAAAATTTAAAGAAACACTTCTTTTTTTAGCTTCTAAAATAAAGCGATCAATGAAATCTTTAAGTTTAATTTTAAAAGCGCTTGGTCGCCTTTCATTATAGTCACCAGGCGCAGACAATTCATTTACATAAAAATTGGCGAGCCACTGCGCAGGAACATTGTCCCAAACAAGATTCGGCGCCTGTAACTGAGGCTTAGCCCTTGCCTTCCATTGCTTAACAAAAAAGGGAATCAGCCTATCTTCGTTTTCAAAGGGCCCCACGGGATTAGGAATAAATATTTTTGCTAAAGATATTTTATATTCTTCACAGGCACCACGTATTCGCTCAGCGACCAGTGTCTTGGATTGTCCATAGGGACTATAGGCGGGCAAGTCATCAATGGGCTCAAAGACCGTACCAGAGTGAATAATTTTTTTTGCGCCGCCGGCAACAAGCGCCTTTAAAACTTTGTCTAAATTTTTAGTAGAGCTTTCTACAGATTTTTGAATATCAAATTCCGGAGAACGATAGCCTTTGATGTCGGCACCATGATTGATAAAAACATCTGGCTTAAAAGTGGCAATGGCCTCAAGAAAAGCATCGTCACCAAACGAAATTCTATAATGCTTGAGAGCTTTTTCGAACAACCCAAGCCTTTTCTGCAACAAAGGCGTTTGGTACGCGGCAGGCTCACGAGTTAAAGGACATAAAACTTGGTGACCAGCCACGACGAGCGCCTTGGCAATATGGGATCCCGTAAAACTAGAACTTCCGGTTAAAAGAACTTTCACCTGTCACCACGCTTTTTTTGACAAAGTAAATAAAGTTCTTAGGACAATCCAAATGTCCATAGAAATTCCATAATGACGAATGTAGTAAAGATCAAACCCAAGTTTTTCCTGAATCTCTTCCGAAGAATTTCCCGTATGACCTTGAGTGATTTGGGCCAGGCCCGTTAGTCCCGGCCTTAAAATATGGCGAATATCATAAATAGGCAATTCGGCCCGAAGCTCTTCAATGCTTTCAAAAATGGCAGGTCTTGGCCCCACAAAAGACATGTCGCCTTTAAAAATATTCCACAATTGAGGCAGTTCATCTAGATGTAGCGGCCTTAAAAGTGCGCCAATCCACGTAATGCGAGGATCTTTTTGCTGAGTGACATGCTGACCCGTCATATCGGTGCGCATGCTTCTAAATTTATACATGCGAAAATTTTTGAAAAATCTTCCGCGCCGTTCTTGAATATGAAAAATGGGACCAGGACTAGAAATCCATACGGCAATCGCAATCAAAACAATCAATGGACTTAAGACAACAAGACTAAGCGCAGAAAACACGACATCGATCGCTCGTTTTTGATAATTGGTTAAAGTTCTATGAACATCAAAACCTGCCCGCATAGCCCACTGAATCGTCAAATGAGCCACGGGGTATTTTTTCAAAACCTCTGCGTACAGCTCTGGTTCGTCAATGATGCGCACGCCAAAGTTCATAGCCTGCACACAAAGCTGAGTAATTTTAGGATCCGAAAACGCTTGCTGAGTTACGACAATATCCGAAACACCGGCTTCCAAAATTTGAGAAAGCGCTTGCGACGGTGTCCATCCAGGATTCAAAAAACCCTGTGCAATTTGCTCTTCAATAAGCTTTAGCTTTTTAATGAGTTCAGAATTATTGGCCAATCTCGATAATTTTGCTTTCAATTCTGCCGTAATGCCACCTGGTGCACCCACAAAAATATGTTTCTGAGGAAATCTAGCGACCAGCCAATTTACAAATAAATGCCAAAACGAAAGTGTCACCAACGATCCAATGGCTCCGTAAATCAGAACATAGCGACCTGGCTGTAAAAAAAATACAAAATGAACCAATGTCAATGCGGCAGCCAAGGCCACAAAGACAGTAATCAAAAGAGCACGGGCCGCAAGAACACGCGACAAACGAGCGTCTCTATCAAAGAGCCCAACTCCCATGCCCGCAATACTCACACAAAATGCAAACACGCCTACCGTTACAAAACCTTCGTACTGTGCTTGAGGCAATTCCCAATGCGGACTTTGCATCGCCCCAAGAAAAAAACCTGTCCCCGCAAAAAGCATCTCTGCCACCATCCATGGCCATGAACCACTATTGAGCAACAATTTGCTGATGCCTTGCCTTCTATGCGATCGGCGAAGTGCCTTTAGCTCGGCAAAAGATGTAGAATGCGTCGTCATTGCGATATTTTTAACATCCAAGCTCCGGGGGGTCGAGGCCCATCGTTGAACATGTTATCTTAGGGGGCATGTTGGGTCCGTATTTGCTATATTCGTGCCTCATTTACCTATTGGGTATCGCACTAAGCCAGTCGCTGATGTCCCTTGGCAGCCTTATGTTAGCAGGTACATTCTTCTTTTTACTCATGGAAAAAATCTTTGACCCCAAGCAGCGCCAAGAGCTCCTCAACTCAAAACGCTCCAACCTTGCAGCACTCGCCATGATCACACTTTTTATCGCGAATGGAGCTATACAGCTTTATATTTCCTACGACCCCAAAATTTTTGAATGGGCTGGCATCAAGCATTTACCGCTTTTTTGCATTCCCTTTATCCCAACATTAATTAAGGACCGCGAACTTCAATGGCCCCGAAAATCCTTTCATATTTGTCAAAAAATATATGCTTTGGCTTTTGCCTCGAGCTGCCTGTTTGCCCTTTATCAGGCCATCATTGAAAACAAAATGGCCACAGCCTGGATGAAAAATCCCATCTACCTTGCCTACAATTTATTGTTCCAAATTGTGATGATTGCCGTGCTAATTCCGAAGCTTAATAAATCAGCCCGCCCCTGGGCGATCGGGCTCATCGGCCTTGGACTAGGCGCTATCTTTGCCACGAATTCTCGCATGGCAAGCCTCTGCGTTGTGATTATCGTTGCAGGTATATTGGGAAAATGGCTGCTACAAAACTTCTCCAAAAAATGGCTCGCACTAAGTCTGTCTGCCCTATTTATTTTTGCCGTCAGCGAATACGTCCGCAAACCCTATGTACAAGATCGGCTTCAAAACGCCATCAACTTAAATTCACCCAGCTGGCGGGGCAGGTTAAAAGCCTGGGATCACAACATAGAACTTATTCAAGAACATCCGCTTGTGGGAGTGGGAATAATGCAAAATGCCCTCTACACAAAAGATTTGAATGCCGTTTGGCAAAATCTTTGGAGCGAAGATGTCGCCATTTATGCTCACAGCGTTTATCTACAAATGCTCGCTGAAAGCGGCATCATTGGAAGCATTATTTTTCTATCAGCCCTAGTTTTTCTATGGAAAAGTCTCCCAATACTTGCCTGGCCCCTGCTGACTTTGGCCCTTAGCGGCATAACCGAAAATGTGCTTAGCAATTCCAAGCCACTTCATGCTTTTTTGGGCTGTCTTCTTGTTTTGGGACTTTTATCTAAGCTTGGCTATTTGGATTTGCCGTCTGATTTGGATAAAGATCGTTCCAGACACGCCTGAGCTATGCTAGGTTCTTAGCCATGAATTTGCTTGTAACAGGTAGTGCAGGATTTATTGGTAGTTCTTTTGTGCGTCAGTGTCTCGGGAAGGGTTTTAAAAATTATCCCGAAATGGGCGCAGGGGTTGAAAAAATTGTTAGCCTTGATTTGCTGACCTATGCCGGCTGCCTAGACAATTTACTTCCCCTCGAAAACGAAAGCAGACATGTTTTTGTAAAAGGTGATATCTGCGACCAAGGGCTTGTAGAATCTTTGATTGAAAAACATGGGATCACCCATATTTTAAATTTTGCCGCCGAATCGCACGTTGATCGCTCCATCGAAAGTTCCGAACCCTTTGAGAGAACCAACGTTTATGGCACCATGGTTTTGCTTGATGCCGCAAAAAAACACGGCATCAAAAGATTTTTACAAGTTTCAACGGACGAAGTTTATGGAACCCTGGGAGACCAAGGCAGTTTTACAGAAGAAACCCCGTTGGCGCCCAATTCGCCCTATTCCGCCTCAAAAGCTTCGGCAGATTTTTTTGTAAGAGCGTACGTTGAAACTCATAAAATGGATTGCGTGACCACGAGGTGCTCTAACAACTATGGGCCTTATCAGTTTCCCGAGAAATTTCTTCCCGTTTCTATACTGGCCTGCATGAACAAAAGCGGAATTCCCGTTTACGGCGAAGGAAAAAATGTCCGTGATTGGCTGCACGTAGAAGATCATTGTTGGGGAATTTGGCTCACACTTATCAAAGGCGTGAGTGGCGAAGTTTATAATATCGGTGGCTATGGCGAAGAAAAAAACATCGACCTCGCCCGTATGGTGATTGGAGCCTTTGATATTTCCGAAGCTGACGGCATTCGATACGTAGAAGATCGCAAAGGCCACGATTGGCGCTACAGCATGGATCCCAAGAAAATTTCTGGTGCCCTGGGGTGGAAACCCCTTTGGTCGCTCGACGAAGGCCTCAAACACACCATTGAGTGGTACAAAAGCAACAAAGCCTGGTGGGAACCCAAATTGTAGGGAAGTCGCCCATCAGAGAATATCTAGGAGAATTTTTTCTTTTTCAACCTGATCCCTATAGCTTTCGGCTAAAAATTGAGAATCTACCAAATCAACCTTTATTGGAAGGGCACTTTCTTCAAGCCGCTCCTTAATTGACGAGACAAAAGACAAATCCAAACAATGCCCATCGAACAAAACATCTAAATCCGAAAATTTTTGAAAATTTCCTCGAGCTCTTGAACCAAAAATCCACAGCTTCACAGATTTTGCCTTGAAAGGCTTAATCAATAGCTCATTGATAATATCAAGGTGACTTCTTTGAAGTCCCAAATTCAAACTGTCTGAAGTTTTTGACACAATTTTTCAAAATCTCCGATTGATAGCTTGGCGATATTATAAATTTTTTCAGCAACATCTTCGTTATAAGAGTGGGAAGATAGATTTCTTGCCTCTAAATAATCGAACCACCTATTAGGATCATCAATAACGCCGGCCTGAGCCATTTCGCGAATGACGACTTTAGGCGCCATCGCGCTAAGTCCAAGACTCTTTTTGGAGGTTTTCCACGCCAATTCGACGCAGAATTCAAATCTTTGAATAACCGAATCACGAATGAACTCGTTCTTTTCTTGATCCAAGGCCTCCTGGAGTCGTCTAACTGCTTTTTGAAATTCGCTTAGGGTCACGGCCATAGAAGCAATCTAGAAGAAAATCCGCGTAAATTCAATGCGCCTCACCCATCGAATCCGAAAGCTTGGCTCCACGGAGCAAAATTGGGGGAGGGAGGGTAGGGTTCCAATCTTACTCCGCAGAGTATGGGCGAGGCTAGGCATAACAAATAATTCACGCTTGAAAAGCCAAAACGGAAACACTTTTGCATGAAAACGTTACTCGCGATATGTTTTGACACACTATGAAGACGGCTCTGATTTCGACGACCTACAATCAGTCCACAGACCTGAACCTTCAGCTAAAATCCCTTGGGAGGCAATGCTCCCAGGAATTTTTGATATATATTGCTGATGACGGTAGCAGCAACGAAACCGCACAGCTCATCGAAGAAAAAAAATCCATTTTTAAAGCCAATCAGCTCCATCATATTTGGCACGAAGACAACGGATATCGAAAGTCCACCATTCTCAACAAAACCATTCAAAGCCTCCCCGCCGAGATTGACTGGGTCATTTTTGTAGATGCCGACACTTTTTTGCATCCAAAATTTATTGCCGATCATTTGGCAATGAAAGCCAGCAACCGAATCTTTAAAGGCCGCAGAGTAGAGCTCAATGCCTGGATCAGCGATTGGATGCGAAAGCATCCAACACTGTTATGGAACAAAAACTCCAACGCCCTCTCAAACGAATTCTACAAAAAGCTCATTGCCAGCACTTGGAAAAAAAATCCAACCAAAAATCTCAATCGCGCGTGGCGCATCGAAAACTCAGAAATGCGCAAAGTGTTTGGCTACGATAAAGTTCCCGATTTGTTGGGTTCAAATTTTTCGATTTGTCGTCAATTGTTAGATCGGCTTAAGGGTTTTGATGAATCATCAAAAAGATATTGGGGCGAAGATGGTGATCTCTACGTACGGGCCCTCGAAGCCGGAGCCGAAAGCGTCGGACGAAAATGTTGGGCCGTACAATTTCACATGTGGCATCCTAGAAAAACCTACGACTTAGATGCCGAAAAAGAATACCAAGCGCGCCTTGCAAAGGCGCAAGCTAAACTTACTCAAGCAAAACTTACCTAAGCAAAACGTTAAGAGCGGCCAATTCCCATATACTCAATCCCCCAAGACTTAACCTGAGCAGGATTGAAGACATTTTTTCCGTCGTAAAGCTTTTTACCTTTGAACATTCTAGACATGCCCCCAAGAGACAATCTCTGGAACTCTTGCCACTCGGTCACCAAAAGTGCGGCATCAGCACCTGCCAACGCGACCTTAGCATTTTCAACACACTCAACGCCCTGAATGCCCTCATCAATCATCCATTGCTTGTAATTTTCAAGAGCCTTAGGATCATAAGCGCGAATTTTGTATCCGGCTTTGCGCAGAATTTTAGTCAAGATTAACGCCGGAGATTCTCGAATATCATCTGTGTCCGGCTTAAAGGCAACACCCAAAAGGGCGATGGTCGTAGCTTCAGGTTTCGGAAAAGTTTTTTTAATGTCATCAACAAAAAATAACTTCTGGCTTTCGTTAAACTCGTGAACTGTTTCGGCCATAGACGAATCAACTCCAACTTCTTTACAAATATGAATAAAATCTTTCACATCTTTAGGAAAGCAAGAACCACCATAGCCAAGTCCCGCATACAAATACTTGGAACCAATTCTTGAATCCGAACGCAAAACCGCTTCAACAAGTTTGACGTCGGCACCATAGGCCGTCGCCACTCTACTTATTTGGTTTATCAACGATATGCGACTAGCCAGCATTAAATTTGCAGACAACTTGCTAAGCTCTGCGGTTTCATGATCTGTCACAAACAAGGCATGTCCACTGTGGAGCAAAGATCTATAAAGCAATTTAACTCGTTCGAGTGCCCACGCCTCTGTCCCGCCAATGACCACGCGTTCCGGTCTCCGGAAATCGGCAACAGCCGAACCTTCTTTCAAAAACTCTGGATTATTCACCACCGCAACTTTGTGATTGGGATTTAACTCCTTAATCAAAGCTTTTACTTTTTGTGCCGTACCAACAGGGACCGTAGATTTTAGAACAAGGACAACATCTTGCTTAGAAGCTTCGACAACATCCTTTGTCGCCTGAAAAACATAATCTAAATTACAGGAACCATCTGGATTCTCCGGAGTCCCTACCGCAATGAAAACCACTTCAGGGTTTGCGGTTTTAAAAAGTTCTTTTGAACTCGCATGAAAAGTAATTGTTCCAGCGTCAGTAGCATCCTCAAGAATGCTCTCTAAGCCTGGTTCATAAATTGGCACTTCGCCTCTACGAAGCGATTCAAGTTTTTGAGGATTCACTTCCACCATGTCGACCTTAAAGCCAAACGATGCGAAGCACGCACCCGACACAAGGCCCACATATCCGGCGCCTACGACAGCAATGTTTTGAATTTCTTCAACGGCTAATGGAGTATTTTCAGACATCCATAAGGTCTAAGTCGATTGAGGCACTAAATCAAGATTTAGTCGGCAAGACTTGGACTCATGGAAGTTTTTTGTATGGTAGCTGCGCCGCTAACCGGCAAGGGCTTTTGGGCCGAAGGCACAGGTGGCACCGGAGGCACAACTCCCACATCGGCGGACGGAGCGAGAAGCGGGGTTTTAAAAAGCTGCGGTGCTTTATCTCGAACAATATTTCCAAGCGTACTACCGGGTTGGCCATCGCCAACGCGTGCTCGCTCACGAGCGTCCTTGGACAGTGTGCCATCTCGATCCTTATTCCCCATAACAACCTGATCAAATCCAAAACGATTCACTGCCTTGGCTTGCTGGCCCTCTATCGGTTGCTCCGCTCTAAAATGGTCTAGCTTTTCTTTTAGTTCTTTGTTGCCGCTCAGTGGGTTTACGCGCCCAAGGACGGAATGCCCACCCCGAGCAGCTTGCACAGCACTCACATACATATTTTTTTGAACAGACAACACTTCGCCACTACCGCCAATAGCGCCCACATCCACCTTACCGCGCATCGTTGCGACCAGAGACGTTCTGCTTTTTGAATCGTGCTCAACATGAAATATCGTGCCTCGCACTCCCGCCGCGATGGCAGGGGTAGTCACTCTATATATATCTTTGCCCTCATTAGTGTATTTACGATTCACATTCGAACGAAGCGAGCCTTCCATCAAAATTAACTCAGTTCCCGGAACTGTTTTTCCGTCAGAAGCTCTTACAATTCTTAAGCTTGTACTGGGGCCAAGAACAATTTCGTTGCTTCCGTTATGGCCACCCTCAATAAAGCGTAGTTTTACCCGGGCTCCCTCTTGGGTCATCAGCAAATCCGACTGAAAAATGGCATCTCCAAGATTTAGTAATTTTTTCTTAGGCGTCCCATCAGACTCAACATATTGATGAACAACCTTTCCAATCATGGCGACAACGGTGGCTGCTCTGCCATCTTCAAGTTTTTTTTGTGCCCATGAATTTGAGGCGAATACAAAAACAGTCATTATAAATATAGAGGAAATAAAATTGGTGAGCTTTTGCATAGAACAAGTTTATATTAAGGAACGGGTAAGATAATAGTTAAGTTTTCGTTAAGGCCAGTGATGGCACATTTAAGGGAATCCTTCACAGTATCTTAACAAAATATTGACTTAAAAAGTCTTCTTTGCACATTTCCCAGGTCTTTTATGGAATCAAATTTGATAGAATAGGAATGTAACCGATAAGAACTAAAGTAGTTTCGCTGAACGGGGGATCAGCCCAATGACAAAAAATAATACAATTGAATTGAACAGTGATCTCGAAAAATTTTTTCTGGACGAATGCCATAATGTTGCGTCCAAGCAAGGCCTTCAAGTTTCTTCGCAGCTCAATCACTACCTTGCCTCTATGCTAAGTCGATTCATGTTGAGCACTAATTTCTTTGAACGCGAAACTGATCCCTACTCTCAAAAATCTCAAAACAGCATTCCTACCGTTGGAGTCAAACTATTGAAAGCCAACCAAAAGGGTGCCTTTGAGCAATTTATTGAAATGCAACAAGTTGGCGACATCGCCCTCTTCACAGCCGGATTTTTTGGCGAAAATATTGAACGCCGTCATCTTGATATGGATTTTTATACAGCTATTGGGGGGCAAGCTTACCAACGAGCTGGCCAAATAAGAGAAACCCTTTCTAGAGAACGAGCTTTGAATGTTTATTTTGAATTGTCAGGCAAATTTTCGGACATCAGCGAGCTCTTGTCCGAACTTTCGGATAGACGATTGTTGAACTCCCCAAAAGACACTCTCATGCTCTACGAAAAATGGGTTGCCACCGAAAACCCAAGAATTCGCAGAATGCTTGGTGAGGCCGGCATCCTCACCGCACCAACTAAAAACGTAGGTTAAGGACTAAATGCTTTCAAAACTTCGCGAGCTGCAATCCTCATTAGAAGATTATTATGGAGCCGCAACAAAGCTCAATGTTTGCGATTTTATAAGGTTTGAAAAGCAACTAGAACGGCCTGCCTATTTAAAAATAAAGCAAGATTCGACGACCTGTGATCTTGAGCTAGCCATTTTGCTTGATCGTGATATTTTTAGCGCCAGTGATTGCGACACTTCAAAGCACTGGAGAATTCTCGCTGAAGAGGTCAGCCACTTTGTTTATTTAGCTTTTAATCACAATCGAGGACGCAATGTGACTGTCTTTGAGATGGAGCTACAATCCGAGATTGATCGTGTTGTTTTGGCTTCAAGAAAATCTCATTCGCCTTTGACATGTGATCAAGTGCTTTTTGATTTGTTTCACAACCTCTATAGGGATCCCTCATTTGCCTACGAAGAATCTCGAAAATTGGCTGCCAAATTAATTTGGAATATCATGCAAAACAAGCAAAGCATTGTGGGGCGCGAAAATGACAAGATCATCCGAGAATTTTTTCACAGCGACCTTCCCCAAAAACTACACATTCTGAGTCAATTGCCATATCATAATTTATGAGCGAGGAGCTCACTATGCAGGAAATTACGATTCTCAGAAAAGCCCCGCGCGTTCCCATCATTCAAAATGTCTTGTTAAACGGAAAACCAGGCCTCATGGTGAATCTTTCTGTTTCTGGAGCCCGCTTTAAAGCCGACGTCAAAAACTTTGAACGCTACAAATTGCTAAAAATCGATTGGCCCATTTTTAATGGCACCCAAGTCATTCAAATCAAAGGAAGCTGCGTTTGGATTCATAATGATGAGATGGGCGTGCATTTTGAAAAGTTAGATAAAAAAGTAAAATTTTATTTGAATGCGATGATTCGCTTTCACAGATCTGCCGAATAAAAAATCAATCAATTCCAGGTAATCGGCAAACCCTTGTCGCCCTCTTTTATATCGTCTTGAGGATTGCCGACAATGCGAAGTCTTTGGCGAACTTCTTCCCGTGACATCCCGCCCTTACGTCCAAAGCGCTTCTTGCCAAAGCCGCCACTACCGCCCGTCAAATTGGGTCCCTTAACTTTAAGCAGAATGTATCCAGCCAGCATTCCACCAAGGTGAAAAAGATGTGCAACTCCCGATGAGGAAAAGAAAACGGCGCTAAGGAGTTCATAGCAAATCAAGCCGATCACCAAATTTTTTGCCCGAACAGGTAGAACTCCAAACACATAAAGAAGTGCATTCGAATACAAAATTCCAAAAGCCAACATGAGTCCATACACGGCCCCAGAGGCACCAATTGTGGGCCTTCCTCCCAGAATGGCACCGGCGGAAGAAGCGCTCAGCTGGGAAGCCGCGGCCCAAATAACTGTTTGCAATATGGCTCCGCCGACCGCACAGACGAGATAATACTTTAAAAAGTTTTTTCCGCCCCAGCGACCCTCAAGTTGATTTCCAAACATGTAGAGCGCAAAGAGATTAAAAAGTATATGCCACATGTTTCCGTGAAGGAAAGAATAGGTGACTACTTGCCAAACATAACCAGAGAAAAACAAATTGGGAGAAAACCCGAAAAACAACTCTACTGGAATATCTCCGAACTGGGAGAAGGCATGTTGTAAAACGAAAACAGCCACATTAAGTATCAGTAGTATTTTTACTACTGGACTTAATCGTGGCTGTTGAAATCCCATTGCTGACACACCAAAGGTCTTAACCTTTCATGTGCAATAAATCAAAAGACTTCTATTGCTTAACGCTCAATTAGAACGCCTTGCTGATGTACAAGTTAAAGCTAGCCTTTTCCATTGTGAAAAACTTGAAATCTTCATTAAATTTCGCGCTATGAGATACAGAGAACGAAAAATCAACTGGCGCTGGGATCGGCAAAGAAATTGAAGGTTCCATGTACCAGCTAACGTCTCCAAAGGCACCGTCTGCACCAGGAGCTCCGCCTGAATAAGTTTGGTAAACTGCGTTGTACCACCCAAAGTCCCAACCTTTGGCAATCTCATAACTTGGGCTCAATTCAAGAGTCCAGTTAACAAGTGCGTTTCCAGCTGGGGCACCGCCAGGAGCTACATATTTTTCGTAACCCGAGTCAACCAAAGCAAATTCCAAGCTAGGCATCCAAGAAAATGAAAATTTCCCGAAGGTTTTTGAGAAACCTAATCGAGTCTGAAGCTTTCCAAACCCACCTTGTTTGTGGAGATCACCTGTTGGAACTTGCCAACGAATTCTGTAGTTGCTCTCCCAGCCGTCGATCAATGTAATATTTTTACGAACAGACTGAAATCGGATTTTGTCATGATCTTGGTCAAAACCACTTTCGCCGTCAGAGATATAGGTAAAATCAGTGGCAATATAAGCCGAGTGAGACCAATTTTCTCCAGATTTATAAATGATCTGGTTTAAGAGTGATGAACCCAAATTTGATTTCTTTTCGGTCCCGCCTGTAGGGGTTTTCGAAGAATAGCTTGTGGACAATTCATGATACTGACTCCACTGAGCGTGAGCAGATGAAGTTGCCATAAGAAGACCTAGGCCTAGTGTGAGTGATTTGGTTAAATTGCGCATTTTTTTTTCTACCTACCTTATTTTTTTTCGTAAACTCATCCAAAGGCCCAAAAGAGTCAATTCTTTTCAGCCTAAATAATCCTTAAATTCCTTTTTACTTTCCCAATCCTGGAAATTTTGCAAAGGGCAATTTGAGCGTCGACTCCAAGCGAAGTAGCTCATTATATTTAGCAATTCGCTCGCTTCGGCTCGCTGAACCCGTCTTAACCTGTCCACAGCCTGTTGCAACTGCAAGATGAGCGAGAGTTGTATCTTCGGTTTCGCCGCTGCGATGCGACACGATGCAGGCCCAGTTGTTTTTGCTCGCAAGATGCATGGTTTGCAGCGTCTCTAACAACGATCCCACCTGATTGAGCTTGATTAAAATAGCGTTGCCGGCTTTTTCATCGAGCCCTCTTTGCAAACGTGCAACCTGAGTCACGAACAAATCATCGCCAACAAGTTGGATTTTCGAACCAAGCTTTTGCGTTGCCAAAGTCCATGAAGCCCAATCGTCTTCAGCAAAACCATCTTCTATAGAAACAATAGGATACTTTTCAGCAAGCCCTGCATAATACTCCGCTAGCTCGGCGCCCTTCACACAACCCACTTCAGGATCACGGAATTCGTAGCTTCCGTTTTTATAAAATTCACTGGAGGCGACATCGAGAGCCAAAGAAATTTGATCTCCCAATTTATAATTCGCAGATTCAACAGCAGAGCTAATAAGCTCTAAAGCTTCAGCATTAGAACCCAAACGAGGAGCAAAGCCACCTTCATCGCCTACAGAAGTTGCGAGTCCTTTTGCGGACAGAATTTTTTTGAGGTGATGAAAAATTTCAGCACCTGCGCGCAAACTTTCGGCAAAGGTGTCGAAACCATGGGGAACAATCATAAATTCTTGAATATCTAGGTTATTGTCAGCATGCACACCACCATTAATAATATTCAAAAGTGGCACCGGCATGAGAAAAGGACCATCATCACCCAAATAGCGATAAAGAGGCATTGCTTCATCCAGTGCCGCCGCTTTAGCAACCGCTAATGACACCGCCAAAATAGCATTAGCCCCTAAACGGCACTTGTTGGTGGTACCATCTAGTTCG
>JBGSZX010000017.1:0-2658 GCA_041750195.1 Bdellovibrionota bacterium
CGTTCTTAAACTTCTACCGGAATGGTTTGCAGATTATAATCATGTTGCCCCGCACTCTGCTCTTGGAATGCGAAGTCCGATCGAGTACAAGAAAGCCGTGAACCTTTAACCGTGTCCAATAAATCGGGGGTCACTCCATGTTTTTATATTTGCAATTTACCAAAACAGCACTCTCTTTAACTCTCAAAGTATAATTCTTCCTGAGTTTCCTTTAAGAAATTTGGATACGAGAACAATTCAAAGAAACCCAGCAAATTTTAATAAGTACGAAACAAAAACTCCTCATATACCTATTCACGACATGACTCAAGATGGACGAGTTGGAATTCTTAAGAGATCTGTTCCTGGAGGCGCTCCTATTTACATATTAAAACCAGAGCGGGTATTAAATTATTTAACTGATTCTGCGAATGGAACAGTTGGTGCTAGAATAATTGATTCAAGCGCTAATGCACTTTTTAATTCGGATCTGCTAAAGGCCTATTATCCACAGATTAGTACGAACTACCTTGCGGAAAGAACTTTTCTTTGTGAAAAAACTTTAAAACGTCGAAATCCTTATATTTGTAGTGGAGATAGAGATTGTTATGATGTAACTTTCATCACTCGTTTCAATTACGCACCAACCGGTACAGTCCTTAGTCCCAATCAAATGAATAGCTACCTTGTTGCTGTTGATGCAACACTTAAAGTTCGCAACCCTAAAACTTCAATAGCTGGTGTAGAATTATTGACAACTCATTTTAATACACGTCGAATTGGCCCTCCACTCCCTTATCCAAAAGTGGCAGAACCTGTTGTTGTTGGCGACAATCGACTTTTAATTGTCAGGCTTGGGAAAGCAAATGATTTAAATCTATCGGATGGTACCCCATCTCAAGACGGAATTAATATAGTTTATTCGACCTACCCAGCAATCGATGCGAGTGGGCAGCAAACTGAACAGTGTGATGTAACTAAGTGGACGCCACAAAATATGCACCCCATTGCTCATGCGCATTACGACACGACAAATAAGATGAAAGAAAGATACAAATTTGCACGCTATCCATTTAGAGATAGCTTGGGGAAATTGCTTCTTGGGGACCATGATTTGGGTGGTTCATACCAGTGGATGGATAAAAATGCGACGAATCTATTTTATACGGCCATCGGAACAGACAATTTTTATAATACAAATAGTGGAAGTTTACAAACACCCTATGCAGAGCCAACAGTGGCAAACTATTTTTTCCCTGACAACCTTCTGGAGATTGATTTCGTTGAAGAAAAAAGCTCGCCAACAGCGGGTATTACAATGCTTGGCTTTTGGACACACGGTAAAGCAGTATTGATTGATGGACAGTTGAACAATTCGGACTACAATTTTCGCATTGCCGATCGAGTTGATAGTGGAAGCGATATTCATGTTCAAAGATTTCTTGATCTATACTCTCAAGAGTCTGCATCCTATGTTTTGAGAGCGCCTGCAGGACAAGAGTTTGAACCAGTCGGCGGCGTTCGTGAGCGCGGGGATGCCTTTGACCCAAATGAGTATCATAATCAATTAAGTCTCAATAGTAGTTTTTTGGGTTCAGTCGAAAATCGTTTTACTTACGTAAAGGCCATGTTTCCTGTCACGATTCGGGATGTGGTTTGGCACTTTGGTAGCACAAGACATACTGAAGAACTTGTTTTTGATGATTATATAAATCCCTACATGTTTATTAACGCCGAGATGACAGCGCCAGTTGGTCAACCACTAACAAATTCTATGTCATACTACGATGGAATTTTAAATGGCCGCAAACAACCTCAAGTGCCATTTGTAGATGTAGAACAACCGCAGAATGGACAGCTGCTCTTTCAGAATGCAGCTACGGCACTCACCTATTTTATGAGGGTACCTCGTTATGGTGTTCCCTATGGGAATCTGCGAATGGAGCCCATTGCAAAAGGTGGAATTTACGGGAAAGGTGTGTGGTTTGACGGTGGGTCTGGGATTCGTTTTCCAATACCTGTACAAACTGGGTTAATTAATACAGCCGATAGAAGAGATTGGTATGTGTCCGCTTTTTTTGATCCGCGTGAAGTTGATGCCTCAGCCAAAGAGAGAGTTCTTTGGAGTTTAAGTTCAGGAGAAAAAGTTTTGCTGATCAAAGCAAACTCAGGAACTTCAGAACCAAATGTAGCATACGACCTTATTGCTCTTAGAGATTCAGAAAATAGAACTATTGCACAGTTTAATTTTGTTGATTCCTTAAAAATAAGAAATAAAAAATGGAATCACATTGCAATTCAGTTTTTTAGCGAATCTTTACCTGTCTTATTTATTGATGGATATCGAGCAGGAAATTTTGTTCCCGCTCCAGGGGTTACTTTGTCTACGATTATAAATTTCTTTAAAGTTCTAGGAACTGGGTCCATTAATCTTGGCGCAACTCATCTTGGAGAGGCAGGTGTTCGTGGCTGGCTTGATGATTTCAAAGTAATAGCGGCAAGCCCTACGTCAGAAGAAAGATGTAATCATGCGAGAGGAATGGACTGCGGGCGTTTAGTGGGAGTCGAACCGGCTTAGAGTTGGAACGATGGCCGACTGACGTTTAATTCTGTTGCTATCTTATTTTCAAATTCCTCTGGTGGCAAGTAGCCAATGGCCGAGTGTAGCCGCTTCTTGTT
>JBGSZX010000018.1:0-8857 GCA_041750195.1 Bdellovibrionota bacterium
TGAAAGATCTCGAGGGGCAGATCATCTATATCGGGAAGGCAAAGGTCCTTAAAAATCGCGTTCGTAGCTATTTCCAAAATCTTGAGGCGGCTCATTTAAAAACTCAACATCTTGTTTCGAGGATTCGAGATATGGAATTTATGAGGACCAGCACCGAAGTCGAAGCTCTGCTTTTGGAAAATACTCTCATCAAAAAGCACAAGCCTAAGTACAATATCAGGCTTAAAGACGACAAAACCTATCCCTATCTGCGGCTTGATACGTCGCATGAATATCCCCGTCCCTATATTGCACGAAAACAACTAAAATCCGACGCGGCCGAATTCTATGGGCCGTTTCCTCATGGCAACGCTGTTTGGCGTATCATGCAGATTGCCGCAAAGGTATTTAAAATTCGCGATTGTCGTGATCACGAATTTGCCAATCGCTCGCGCCCTTGTTTGAGCTACGAAATTGGACAATGCACGGCTCCTTGTGTGGGTAAAGTTTCTAAGGACGAATATTCCAAACAAATCAAAGATTTCCGGCTGTTTCTTAAAGGAAACAATAAGGAGCTTTCCAAGCAGTGGCGGCAGGAAATGAAAGAAGCTTCTGGAAATATGGATTACGAAAGAGCGGCCGAATTGCGTGATCGGATACGTTTGATGGAAGATATCCTGGGAGATGAACAGAGTGTGGTCGACACCAGGGATCTTCGGGATCGAGACGTTTGGGCTCTTTGGCCTGAGTTGTTTTCTAATAATGTTCGCGTTGAAGCGAGCGAAGATTGGGATGAGGGTGAGGCTGTTGACATTATGGTCCTCCAGTTTCGGGAGGGAAAACTGGTAGGTAGGTTACACTGGGGCGCCGATTTGCAAGATGTCGCGGCAACCGAAGAGCTTTTGGCCTCTACCTTGGTTCAGCATTATCAAAAAAATCCATTACCAGAAATGATCATTGTGCCGCCCAAAAGTACTGAATTGGCGTTGATGTCTTTATCTGAAGCGTTGATTGGTGATTCAGATAAAAGCCTTCATATCCATTGGGCCGATGAGAAAAAAGAATGGTGGGCTGCCTATGAGTTGGCTCAGGACAACGTTAAGGGTTGGTATCAAGAGAAGAAGGAACTGCGTTTAAAGAGAGCCGATACTCTTGGAAAGCTTAAAAAGTTTTTGGGACTTCCAAGGCTTCCACGTGTGATGGAGTGTTTAGATATTTCAAATTTTCAAGGCAGCGCTAACGTTGCCTCGTGTGTTGTGTTTAAAGATGGCAAACCTTTAAAGGACGATTATCGCCTTTACAAAATTAAAACCGTTCAAGGGCAAGATGATTTTGCGAGCATGCAAGAAGTGGTGAGTCGAAGATATTTAAAAGAGGGAGTAACTTTGCCTGATTTGCTTGTGGTTGATGGTGGACGAGGACAGTTGGCATCGGTATGCAAAATCTTAGATGAATTTAAAATCGATGTGCCCGTGATTTCGCTAGCAAAAGCACGTACAGAAAGTAATTTTAAATCGTCTGAAATTGAAAGTTCTGAAGAACGAATCTTTTTACCGGGGCAGAAAAATCACAAAAAAATCAGGGATGCAGGTGTGTGGAAGCTTTTGACTCATATCCGCGATGAAGCCCATAGATTTGCCATCACTTTTAACCGCAAAAAGATGCGCGAAAGACTGCTAAATAGCGGTATTTCAGATGAAGATTAGAGGATGTAAAAATGGCACAACACTTTAATTCTCGAGCGCAATTATTGATCCTTTTGATTTTGAGTGGCGCCAAACTGCTTGAGTGGATTATTCCTCCTATACCAGGGTGGTCTCTCATTCTTGACTTCATAAGTGTTTTTACGATTGTTTATTTGCTCGGAGGCTATTTTAGTTTTGCTCGCAAGAATTTTCGGAAAATCCCAAGACTGCTTTCAGCCTGGGCAGCTACCGGAGAATCAAGGCGACTCTTGTCTATTATTCGAGAATTTTCAATGTGGGTCTCGGTTGGTTTCTTGGGGCTAAGGATTTCTAGGTGGACCGAGGGATGGCAGGCAGGTATCGAACTTGAAGGTGTTCTTCATTTTAATAATTATTTTTCAGCGTCCATACTTTTTATGGGCATTTCATGGATGTTATCTTTAAAAAAAGTTCAACATCGTTTGAGGGATCTGCAATATACTTCGGGAAGAAAGCTATTGTTTTCATATATATTGCTTGCACTCATGGCGACCATTTTCCTGATGCTTCCTTTCTCTTTGCAGCCAGGGAAAGTTCTCTCGCTTGTTGATGCCAGTTTTATTGTGGTGTCGGCCATTTCGGTGACGGGATTGGTTCCGGTAAATATTGCAGAAACTTTGTCTCTCCCTGGGCAATTTTTGATTTTGTTTTTAATTCAAATAGGGGGGCTCGGAATCATAATGTTGTCGGCTGCCTTAGCTGCAGCAACTTTTAAAAAGTTATCTTTGGCTCATTCCTTGGTCAGTAAAGAACTTTACGATATTCCTGATATTGGAAATATGGCACAGTTTTTAACAAAAGTCTTCGTGCTAACACTTGGGATAGAGTTTGTGGGGGCTCTTTTACTTTTCTTTTCTCTACCTGTTGAAATGAATGAACGCTTGTTTCATGCAATCTTTCATGCTGTCTCGGCGTTTTGTAATGCTGGGTTCAGTTCGTTTCCTACCAATCTCGAAAATTCTCCAATGGGATTAGGAGGGATGGGAGTGATTGGGTTCTTGGTTGTTTTGGGAGGACTAGGTTTTCCCGTCTTGATAGATCTTCTTCAAAGCTTGAGAAACGCAAAATGTTATAGAAGTCTGAATGCCAACACACGCTTGACTCTGTGGACGGTGGCGACACTCTTATTTTTGGGGACTGCTGGAATTTTTTTAATGGAGTCTTTTAGTCCTGTGATGGGCGGAAAAACGTGGCTGAATAACTTAGGGACCGCAATATTTTACTCAGTCTCCGCTCGAACGGCTGGGTTTAATCATCTACCCATGAACGACTTAGGAATGACGAGCATTGTTGTTCTTATATTGCTAATGGTTGTAGGAGGATCCCCGTTGTCCACCGCTGGTGGTTTAAAAACCACGACAGTTGGTGTTCTTGTGGCGGCGGCGTGGAGTAGTTTGCGCGGACTTCAATGGACTCAGTTTGGAAATCGAATGATTGCCAACAAGACCATTATGAGGGCTCTTACAGGGCTTGTGCTATACGTTTTGGTCTCCATGACGGCAATCTTATTGTTGACTGTGACCGAACGAATGGACCCCTGGATTATTATTTTTGAAGTCATCTCGGCCATGTCGACCGTTGGATTGTCGCTAGGGGCTACTCCGGAGTTGAGTTCCTTCGGAAAAATGCTGGTGATGTTTTTGATGATGGCAGGTCGAATTGGTTTAGTAACGTTTATGTATGCGGGAATAGGCAATAGACAATCACAGCGTTATAGAGTTCCTCAGGATCAGTTTTTTATTGGTTAAATTAAGGAAGAATTTATGAAAAAGAAAAAAATATTTGTTGTTGGATTAGGAATACTCGGAGAAACAGTTGCAAGAACTCTAGCGAGTCATGGTGTTGAAGTGATTGCAATGGATTGCGGTCCACAAAACGTTGAACGCATCAAAGATGTGGTTGCCTTTGCCGTTGAAGGCGATGCGACCGATCCAATTCTGCTTGATCAACTTGGTATCCGTCAGGTGGATACAGCCATTGTTTGTATCGGGGAAAATTTTCCTGCAGCCCTCATGACTACAATTCAGCTGATTGACCTAGGTGTAAAAAATGTTGCCGTTCGTGCAACGTCACAGATGTACTATGATATTTTTAAGAGAATCGGAGCCCACGATGTCTTTTTTGTTGAGAATGAAATGGGAAAAGCAATAGCTCATCGATTGATTTCCCCAGATATTCTTAATGAGATGGATTTAGGCGGTGGGCTTCATCTAGTCGAAGTTAATATTTATGATTGGATGGAAGGCAAAGGAATTTCTGATATCTCGCTTCATAATGGTGTTCAAATTGTGGCCGTGAGAGACGCGCTTAATCCAGATAAGCTTTTGACTCCAAGTCCAGACCTTAGAATTTCAAAAGGAATGAAGTTGCTAATTTCGGGGCGTCGCCAAAACTTGATTAAGGTTTTTCAGGATGGTTAAGATACCCTAGACCATTAGGACAACGGCTCCAATTGATTCGCAGTCATTGAGTTTTTGGAGTTTTTAAGATGTCGTGTTGGTGATGCACTCTCAGTCTTGTTTTTAGCGTGAGAGGAAATGCTCCATTGTGCAGTTTGTGTCATATATGGAGCCTCTAATATGGAGCCTCTAAATAACTCGGCTATTTTTTGCTTTTTTCATAGCTAAATTGCCCACCAGACAACTAATTTTTTGACTTAGCTACCATGCGGATGTATGGTACTAAAATAGTGACTCGAATAAAAAATAGACAGCAAAATTTGTTTCATTCAAAACAATTTAGCAAGGCTTCAATGTCATTTGGTGGCGCTCCGGGAGTTGGGGCTAAAGCACCAGGTGCCACGGCATCAAATCCAAAAACTGCACGGCCCGTGTCGTGTAAGCATGCAAATCATGTGGTGCTCAAGTCTTATAAGGCAATAGGGTCGCGTTCATTTATCAGCCACGAAAGATGGATTTTAAAAAAATCACGGTCGTTGGCGACAAGGCTAGGTGTCGAATTAAAAGATATTGTTGTTCATTCCAATCACATACATTTGCTACTAAGGGTTTCACGCAGGAGAGCCTTTTTTGCTTTTCTGAGGGCTTTGTGTGGATTGATTGCGCGTAAAATCACTTCGAAGGAGCGTGGACTTGCCAAAACTGCCAGACAAAAGGAAAGCAATACGAGCAAAGGAAATTTAGAAAAGTTTTTTGCGGGACGGCCCTTCAGTCGAATCGTGAGTCTTGGAAGAAAATCCTATAAGTCGATAAAGAAATATTTCGATTTGAATCGTCTCGAAAAACTTGGCTATAGCAAAGAAGTTTCGCGCAAGAGAGGGCTTCTGAGGAGCGTAATGATTGTCTTAGGTGCCGGGCATAGCACCCTCACGACATCATAAAGACCCATTTTCCAAAAATTTTAATCCAATCTTAATTTAGCAAAGAATTGTAAGTATTTTACGGGGTCCCCAATTGCTATTCTAAAACAGTAGTAGGGATCCTAAGGGGGAATCTATGGGCCGAACGTTAGTGAAAAAAAACATATCTAATAAACTAAAATCTCAAGCAGGATTTTCTTTGGCCGGTGTGATGGTCGCCGCAGCCATGTTGGCCGTGATTACGGTGGCATTGACCAAGGTGATACAAAATGGTCAGCAGGGGCAAAAAGCTGTTAACGATTCGGTAGATTTTAGTGTTCTTAAGGGAAACATTCAAACAGTATTGGAAAACAGGGTGCTATGTAGAAGCGCATTTAGAGCCGGTGGGGGGGCGTTGCAAATTCCAAATGGGGCTGCTGGCGCCTTGATCAACGTTGGACAAATTGCGATTGGCGGCACCCAAATTGCGGCAAATCCTTTGGTCATTGGAAGCGGACTTTCGATTACAAGGCTTCAGCTTCAGCGAATTGCGGCAAACGTCGCAACAGGAACTGATTTTAATTTTCAAGCGAGGCTTTTGATTAGTGTTACAAAAGCTAATGGCGGTTATGGCGGCAACGTTCTTTCAACAAACCAAAACAATGCACCCGTCATAGATTTTAGAACTGATGGAGCTGGAAATATTTTGGACTGTGGAGCGAATTCTTTGCCGATTGGATGCGCTGCTGGGCAATACGTAGTTGCCGGGGCCAACGGAACAACCTCTTGTCAAAACTTGCCTCCGTTGCCTCCAATTCCGCCTACGAGTTGCGGTGGAGGTCAAATTTTAGCGGCCAATTCGGTCACAGGAGTGATTGAGTGTACCAACCCGCCTGTTATCCCAGTTATTCCACCCATCCCATCGGCACCTCCTGCTGAAATTATGTGTCCCAATGGGCAAGTACTAAGCGGTGTTGCTGGCGGTAACTATCAATGCAAGGCGCCTGTTCCTCCTGGGAGCTTTTATACAAAAAAGGGCGATTTAACCCCAGTTCCAGGGAGTGGAAACTGTCTTAATGTCGGAGATGGAGGGTCTCATTGGAGCGGTTCGGTTACCTGTGATGGGGACGATATTTTGATTTCGGGGACTCCTGGATGTCAGCTTCAACCAAATGGTGGAAACTTTTTAGGTGGAGGTCAAAGCGAACACACCTACAGTGCTAATTGTTGTGTGAGGTATAAAAATAGTGCTGGAGTTATCCCCCCCACTTCTAATGGATCGCAAAGAATTTCTGTGACCTGCTTTAAGCCGCCCCAATAATTAACTCAAACTTAATTTAGCAAAAAATTTTAAGTTTTTATTCCCGAGGCTATAGTGCAATATCAAAGTATGAAGCATATGAATATGTTGAGTAACTATGTATTTTCCTTCAGCAGACGACTCTTTGTTGTCGACAGAATCCCCACAAAAATTGCGAAGCACCTGATATTGTTTTTCATGCTATTTTCCGGAAGCTTATTGGCAAGGCCAGCACCGCAAGCTTCGAGCACCGCAAAAAATGCCAATTCAAATGTTAAGAAGAAAAACAAGAAAAATAAGAAAAATAAGAGCAGTAAGAAAAAGACTAAGAAAAAGTTCTTAGGATTTCATGTTCCCAAAGATTCGCCTCAATGGGTGGATCAAGACACTGAGGCAGCTAAGTTTGAGGGCACAGTGTCCACCCAAAACCAAGAAGTCGGACTTGAGGGGCCAATACCGCCAACACATAAACGGGCAAGTACTAGGACCAAAGTTATTAAGGACAGGTCAGGTGAATTAGTATGGTACGAGCCAAGCAACTTAGGCAATGCAGGCGGTTATTCCCAAGATTTTGGAGATCTATTCACTGTAGGTCCTAATTCGCCGTGGTCTGCTTCCAAAGAATTGACAGATGTTCTCATGCTTCGTGTCTCTACATTACGCGCGTATGAAAACGCTAACCCTGGCTTTATTGCTAGCCGACTTGTGCCCTTTTTTAACGCCAATAGGGTGAAACTGGCGCTCGATTCAACGGCTGCAACTTGGCTATCTTGTAAGAGTCGCACGGATCAAAATTCGACCTTAAATGATGAACTGGTATTTATAAGATCCTTGATCGCTGCGGGACTCAAAATTGATTTTATTAGTCTACAAAGTACACTTTCAAAAAATCCCACAGAAGAGATGAAATGCGAATATCCGTTGAATAAAAGAATCCGGGATATCGCCAGATACCTTAAGACAATACAATCCAATATCCCTCAGTTGGCATCAACGCAATTTGGACTCATAGATGCAAGTCTGGCCAAAGGGGATGCATGGGTAGCTAGAAATCTTGGAGTTGCAAATGTTCAAAAACTCTATGATCAACTCTTTAGATCTCTAAAGAAAAACAGGCTTAAGCTTTCCTATCTTCACCTTGATCATCCGTGGGATTCCATAAGCGAATTCCGCAAATCTGAGCCAAGCTCTTTTGCTGACATCGCCGCACTTCAGGAGTATTTAACAAAACAAAAAGTTAAAGCAGGTATAATATTAACATCAACCTATAGTAACTCCGATAAACAATTCAATACTCGAATTCAGCAAGTCGTTCGAACATTTGTAAGAAAAGGAGCTGTTGGTCGACACTTCGTCCTGGCTAGTTGGAAAGCATTCCCCAGAAGTGAACTACCAGAGAACCCTCAAGAGCCAGCAAGCAAACCTTTAACTAGCATTTTGCTCGAGGCGGCCTCATTTTTGAAACGCAGTTATTAGAATTTTGCTTCAACAATTTAATGGACGCAAAAATATTAACCCATGCTTTGGAACAGTTTGACGTAATTGGTGAAAGTCCAAATGATTAAGGCAGAAAACCCGAGGCCAAAAAACGCCGTTTTAAAAAAACTGCGTTTGTAAAAGAGTGACATTTGGCCCGTTTTGACTTTGGAGGGCATGGGTCCAGAAAATCGCATGACATTTAGGGTCTCATGGCCAACCCGATACCTATGGCTTCGGTGTTTCGCGTTAATCACGCTCCAAAAGGCTTTAATCATGTGCATGCACCTAGTTTACATGGAATTTCATATAATTGAAGCGCTGAGTAAAAATTTTTTTAGGCGCTCCAGTCTCTAATTCAAATCCACGATCAACTAATTACTCGATCAATCAATAATTGTAGGTGATGGTGCCCAATAGGGTGATGTATGAACCACCTCGCTCTAAGTTGGCTGCTCCTGTGGTAACCAATGTTGGTTCTGCCATACGGATGCCTCCGTCAGGCCAAAAAATCACGTGATATCGTAAATCGAAACCAACAAGCACTTGGTTTTTGTACACGTCGAACTCTACGCCAGCCCCCATGTTGATACCTAAGGCAACGGTATTGATGGTGTCGTTGTCTGCAAATTTCTTGGCTTCGGTACTTAGTCCAGTTGTAGTTTTACTGCCCACAACTCTTTCTGAGCGATACATAAGTTCACCTGCTGCGACAAGGTAAGGATTCATGGCTGCGAAACCCTGGGGAAGTTGTTCTTGATCAAAGCCATAGCGAAATCCAACTCCGAAGGGAAGTAGATGAGTGTTCATTGATAGGTTAATGCCGCTGGGAACGTTTGTATTGTTGGCATCATAAACGGTGGTGTGTTTGCCGTACGCGGCACCCATTTCAATGGCCCATACTTTGTCGAAGAAAAATACAAAACGCATCCCGAGTATAAATCCGGCTGAGTTGGCTGCGCCTAGATCACCAGTAAATATTCCTGTCCCCATAAAAAAATTGTTCTGAAAAAACCGACCAAATATTCGACTAGACTCTTCGTCTAGTTCCACCGGATCAGCTGAAAAACTGGAATAGTC
>JBGSZX010000019.1:0-24397 GCA_041750195.1 Bdellovibrionota bacterium
GCATTTGTTTTTTCTTGTCTAAAAAAAGATTGCGCTTGCGAGAGCGTTGATAGCGAAAGGGAGCCGGATTGTACTTTTTGCTCAATTTCCGGAAGCACCTTTAAAAGTCGCATACTGCTGATTCTTCTTTGAGCCGCACTGGCAGAATATTTTAATTCTACAACCGCGTATTCAAAGAGGCTGGAATAAGAAAGCGTTGCAAAAAGTGAACGTCTTTCGACTTCTCTAAGATGATGCAACACCTTGAGGGTAAGCTCTCGTTCATTTTTGGCAAGATTTGAGGTGCTCTCAAGGAGCGCTTTGTCTGAAACATTTCGCAAATTCATAACATTTGACATACCATACATTCGTATGGCTACAAAGCTTTTTCTGCTATGAAAATTTTACAAATCTTTGAGTGAAGGGATGGTAAAGTGGGGAAGTGCTTTTACAAAAAAGAAAATCTGAGAAGCAAATTCAGCCCGATAAAAAACGCCCGGCATCACATGGTAGGTCGTTGGAGGCTCTAAACTCTTCCTATAATTATATTGAAACAAAAAGGTGGGGATCAAAAAATTCGCCTAACTTTCCGGAGTGCTGGAACTCCATTCTTAATTTTCTAGAAAGCAAAATTAGCAAATAAGTCTATTCAACTTGCTCAAACTGAAGCAGTTTTGGCGAAATCGTCATTCTTTTTCCTTAATAAAACTTAAAAGCACGGTTTATTGACTTGGTGCCCGTTTATTTTTTGTCACGAAAACCTAAGCTAATTCGGTAAGCAAGCAAAAGCGCTGCAGGCAGTCCTTAAGCTTGGAAGGGGAGAAAAAAAGAATGAAAAGAATGAAACGAGTGTTGTGGGGAGCCGCTGCTGTTGCTGGCCTTTCTACTCTAAGTGCTCATGCCATGGTTGTTGAAGGTGGTAAAAAAGCTAATCGTCATTTGAAGACGGAAGCTGTACCCGGAGAGTTTGTTGTTCAAATGAGAGTGAGTGGTTTAGGGACCCTTTCTCAGAGCATCAAAACATTAGAAAAAGCCGGATTAGAATTTAAGCAAACTGTTAACAGTAAGCACAATATTGTTTTGGTAAAAGCCAAGAACAACGCTTCATTGCTTTCTTTGGGAAGCACTTCCGCAAAATCTTTAATGAGCCGAGTTGGTGCTCTTTCAAATGTAGAAATAATTGAGCCTAACTTTATATATAGAGCTTTTGATTTGCCTGCAAACACACCAAATGATCCTAAATTTGGTCAACTTTGGGGAATGAAAAATATCGGTCAAGCTGATAGCACAGGACGTGCTGGTGTGACTGGTGCCGATATCAATGCGCCTGAAGCTTGGGCAGTTGAAACGGGATCAAACGAAGTTATTGTCGCAGTTATTGATACCGGCGTTGATTATACGCACCCTGACCTTGCCGCAAATATTTGGTCTGGAACAGATGCAAACGGAAATACGATTCACGGATTCAATGCGATCACAGGATCTAATGATCCTATGGATGACCATTCTCATGGAACACATTGTTCTGGGTCTATCGCTGGTGTCGGAGATAACGGAGTTGGTGTTGTAGGCGTTGCTTGGAAAGCTCGTATCCAAGGTGTTAAATTCCTTTCTGGCGCTGGTGGCGGAACGCTTGCTGACGCGATTAAGGCTATTGATTGGGCTACTGAGAATGGTGCTCAGGTTATGTCTAATAGCTGGGGTGGGGGAGGATTCTCTCAGACTCTTTATGATTCCATCGCTCGTGCTAGAGACAAAGGTGTTTTGTTTGTGGCTGCGGCTGGCAACGACGGTAGCAATACCGACAGTAGCCCTGCTTACCCTGCAAGCTACGACCTAGACAATATCGTTTCTGTTGCTGCTGGTAATAACGTTGATGCTATGGCTTACTTCTCTAACTTCGGTCAAGAGACTGTAGACCTAATGGCTCCAGGTGAAAATATTCTTTCAACTGTACCAACTGCATTGGCAAGCGGAGCTGAGCCGTACAAAACTTTCTCTGGAACTTCAATGGCAACACCTCACGTTTCTGGTGCTGCAGCATTGTTGTTAGCTAAAGAGCCTAGTTTGAGTGCCGCTCAAGTTAAAGCTCGATTGATGAGCAGCACAGTTAAAACTCGCGCTTTCCGCGACAAGCTTGCTTCTATGGGCAGATTGAATATTTTCAACATGCTCAATAACATTGTCCCTCCAGGACCAGTTATTCCTCCAGAAGATTCTTGGTCTGCACCAGTTGAGGCTTCGTTCTCAACGCCTCATCCATATGAGGACAGCGCAAATCTTAGCTATGAGATCTCAAATCCAGGAGCAAGATTCATTCGTTTGACTTTTGCTAAGATTGATTTGGAAGCTGGGTATGATTTCTTGAAAGTTTATGACGGACAAGGAAAGCTTCTTGAAAGCATCTCTGGTCGCAAAGCTGATGGTTGGACAACCAACGAAATCGAAGCTGATACAGTTAGAATTGAATTCACTTCAGATGATTCAGTTTCTAAATACGGATTCGATTTGAGTTCTTACCAGTGGACAGACTTTAACGGTGAAACTCACACTGTTAAAACTCAAGCTAGATAAGTTCTTAAAAGGTTAAATTAAAAACCCGTGGTTTCCAGATTGGAGACCACGGGTTTTTTTATTTCTTTTGTCTGAATAGGCGCGTCTAGTGGTGGGAGCCGATAGCTCGAACTAAATTCCCAAATCCATATTCTTCAGCATGTCGTCCATGCTCGTTAGGTTTCCGGATAAAATAATACGCTTATTGCTATTCGCAAGACTTGAAAGGCTATCAATGTATTTTTGGCCTAACTCAAGCTTAACGGCTTCTGCGCCACCAGTCCCGTTGATTTTGTTGGCGACCATGCGAATAGATTCAGCCGTTGCAGAGGCAATGGCTAAAATTTCGGCGGCACGCCCTTGAGCTTCGTTGATACGTCTTTGCTTTTCGCCTTCAGACCAGTTGATCATCTCTGTCATTTTACCTTCAGAAGTACTTATTAAGGCTTGCTTTTGCCCAGTAGCTTTTTGCAAGATAGCCCTGCGGTTACGTTCAGCCGTAACTTGTTTTTCCATAGATTGGCGCACAGACTCTGGAGGAGTTAAATTTTTGATTTCAAAACGAAGAATTCTAACGCCCCATTTCGCTGTCGCTTCATCCAAAACTTGCACGACTTTGGCACTTATCGCTTCGCGCTCTTCAAAGGTGCGATCGAGCTCAAGAGTTCCAATGATGGCTCTCGTAGTTGTTTGAGCTAGTTGTACGGCTGCGAATTTGTAATTTGTAATGCCGTAGCTTGCTCTGGCAGAATCGAGCACCTGCATGTAAATCACACCATCAACTTCGACTTGAATTTCGTCTTTAGTGAAACAATGTTGTGGAGGCACATCCAGCGTATGTTCTTTGAGATCTTGCGTGTAGGCAACTTTGTCTATGAATGGGAGCAAAATATGAAATCCTGCTCGGAGTGTCTGATGATACTTACCGAATCGTTCCAAAATATATTCTGTCTGCGCCGGAACGAGTCTAAGGGAGCGCATTAGCTCCATGATTACGTAAAGAAAAATGGCACCTACGATGAATGTAAAAATCATTTGATCCATATCAATATGCTCCTCTGCCAGTTTCAGCTCGGCCTGGTTCTTGTCGACCGTCTAATCTCGATGCCTTTGGGGCCCTGATGACCTCAGTGTCGGCAGCTTTCTGCTGCGATGTTGTCTTCGCGCGTATTTCATCAACAATGCCTTTTAAAGTTGCAAGTTCCGCCGGGAAAATAGAAACATTTCCCCCTTCAATGATGGCTTGTAAATTTGTAAGATATTGGTCCAAAAGCTTCATTTTTAAAGCTTCCCTTCCACCAGGTTCTGAAATCGCAGAACCCACCATCTCTAGGCTCTTAGCTGTCGCTTCGGCCAATAATCTAATAGATTCCGCCCGGCCATCAGCTTCGTTGATTCGTTTTTGTTTTTCTCCTTCAGAAAGATTGATAGCCTTCTGTCGCTCGCCTTCAGAGACGTTGATTAACTTTTCTTTTTCGGCAGTGGCGTAAGTGATTTCGGCACGTTTTTCACGCTCGGCTTCCATTTGTTTTTCGAGGGTATCAATAACGTGTCTCGAGGGAGCAATGTCTTTAATCTCGTATCGTAAAACCTTGATGCCCCATGGATCAGAGGCTTTGTCGATTTCTTTGATAATTTTTGCATTCACAACTTCGCGTTCTGAGAAAATTTCACCCAATGATATTTTTCCCACCTCTGAGCGCATTGTTGTTTGAGCCAAATTAATGCAGCCAGCAAGGTAATTGCCGATTCCATAACTAGCTTTCTTTGCGTCAAGAACTTGAAGGTAAAGTAGGCCATCTACTTCAACCTGAATGTTATCACTTGTGATGACACTTTGAGAGGGAATGTCGATAACCTGTTCGCGAGTTTCTTGTTTGTAGGCGGCCTTGTCGAAAAAAGGAATCAAAAAATAAATTCCCGGTTTTAGCAGTCTGTGAAATTTACCAAGTCTTTCTATGACAACATTTTCTTTTTCGGGAACGATGAGGATGGTTTTGACTACGATGATCAAAGCCACCACCGTTAGAATTGAAAAAAAAGATAACATAATTTAATTTTCTCCTTTATTTGCGACGACGATATAGGTGATATTTTCTCTACCTTGAATGAGCACTTTGCTGCCTTGTGGATGAGCTTGATTGTCACCTGAACGAGCTGTCCAGGTGGAATTGCTTAGATGTATTCTTCCTGTGCCTTCGGATGGAATGTCTTCAACGACTAGAACCTCTTTGCCATATAAAACTTCATCTTCATCGATCACGCCGACCTTGTGATCCTGCGGGAAAAATTTAAGAAACCAGGCTCTAAGAAGCAGAATATATACAAGTGAACTGGCAAACCATACTAAGAGCTGAGAAGTTGTTAGACTGAGGTGGCCTTTCCACATGAAGGCAGCAACCGTAAGGGCTCCCATTCCTAAGAAAATCGATATCAGACCCGGAACGACAAGCTCAAGTAACATCAACACGAGTCCGGTATAAAACCAAAGCTCTGTGGCTTTCGAATAATCCATCATTTTTACTAATCTCCGAGCACATAATAGGAGAAAGCTTTGGATAGTGAAAGGTCTGTTCGAGCATTATTTGGGAATTGTTAGCTTCTGGCCCACTTGTATGGTGCTATTACGCCTTTTGATGTCGTTGTTTGCATCTACAATGCTATCGACAGAAGTCTTGAATTTGCGAGCTATTTCAGTGAGATTGTCTCCTCGCTTAACTTTATAAACAGAAACAGTCCTGCCTTGCCTAGACAAGACCTTTAATTTTTGCCCTGGATAAATGGTGCTACCTTTTAGGTTGTTCCATTTTTTTAGTTGGGTAAGGCTCATTCCGTGAGCTGTAGCGATTTGAGTGATGTTATCCCCGCGTCTCACTTTGTAGTTGCTTGTTGGAGTGCCCTCACGGACTGCTTGAACCTTAAGCGTTTGACCGGGATATATTGTATTGCCTCGCATGCCATTGAGACGCTTGATATCTTTGATGCTAATGCCATGCTTGGTGGCGATGCCATAGAGCGAATCACCTTTTTGTACCGTGTAAGTTACGGCATCAGATGTGGTCGTGTTCCCATCGCTTTCATCGCTATCAGCCACTTGCTCAATTTTTGCAGTGGCGGGGGCGCTTTCTTCAGTCGAATTGGTTTCCGTTGCTGCGGACACTCCAGGAACGATTAACTTCTGCCCCACAGCAAGTCGATTGGAGCTAATGTTGTTTTCTTCTTTGAGTGCCGCGACGCTAGTCTTAAAGTTCTTGGCAATATCATATAGGTTGTCACCACTTTGAACCGTGTAACTGTTTCCTTTTAGTTCGCGGTTATTGGAAGGTGTTGCTGTTCGGCTTGAGCGCTTGCCTGCTTCACGGTAATCAACAGGTATTTTTAGCTCAGTTCCGGCTCGTACTCTTCGGGCGCTTCGAATTTGATTGAGGTCCATGATGGCTCTTGTGGTGACGCCGTATTTATTAGACACGTGACCAAGAGTTTCACCTCTTTTTAGTCGGTGGGTAATAAAATGCCCACTTTTGTGGCTGATCAACGAATCTTTTTTGCTTATCAAAAGCTCTTTTTTATCGGGTGGAACTCTCACTCTCCATTCATCCATATTTGGTGGTGTGAGGCCTCTTCTAAGTTCAGGGTTCATGAGACTTAATTCTTCATAGTCAAAGCCAATGGAGTTTGAAATGTCTCGAAGGGAAACTCCGCCTGCGACCATGACTTCTTCCCAGATCATGGGCTTTTCTTTCTCAATATCATGAAAGCCATATTTTGCAGGATCGCTAGAAATTAATTTAGCCGCAATGATCTTAGGAACATAGTTTCTGGTTTCACTTCTAAAATTGTCTTTTTTACGAATCAATTCCCAGAAATTTCGAGTTTGATTTTCGCGGACCACTCTAAGGGTTCTGCCCTCGCCAGCATTGTAGCTCGCGGCTGCTAGGTACCAAGATCCAAATATTTGATGAAGCTCCTTTAAATATTTTGCAGCAGCATGTGTGGCTTTAACAATGTCTCTTCGCTCGTCGTACCAGTGGTCCAAGGTCAATCCATAATTTTTACCCGTGTAAGGCATAAACTGCCAAACACCTGCGGCGCCGACAGGGCTATGTGCCCTTGGATTAAAGCCACTTTCAATCATGGCTAAGTAAATCAAATCTTCTGGAAGGCCATCTTCACGAACAGTTTTTAGAATCAGGCCTGAGTATCGTTGCTTGCGCGAAAGCCATTTTTCGAATGTGGCACGACCGCGCGGCGTTTTTGTAAAATAATTGATCCACTGATCGACAAACTCATTTTGTACAATGGGAAAAGTATTGCGGGCATCGCGGTCGGCTTGCACTTCTATGGCGTTACGATCTGAAGAAGTTCGGGGGTCTCCTAAGTCTTCTGGAGTGTTTTCTGGCTGTTCATCAACTTGCTCTTCAGCAACTTCTTCTGCGTCCATAGAAGTTTTGAACCGTGTGGAACAAAATGATAGGGACATACTAAGAAGAGAACATCCAAAGGCTAATTTTATATATTTGGACATGACTTTATTTATTGTAAAGGTGCCTTGGGCTAGGCGCAATTGATGATCAAAATACCAAGCGCCAGAAAACGGTTTTTATGCTTGGGGCATCATAAGGTGAGGAGAGGTGGTCGTTAGCTGGTAGCTGGTCTTTAGCTGCTCGTTATTGGACTCATCGCGAAGTTCCCTATCCAGACTTTCGAGCATCTGTGCCGCAATAAGACGTAAATCTTCAGTCGTTAGATTGTCGGCACTCAAATTTTGCTTTTCAAGTCGATCAGAACAAAAGATGTCTTTGAGTTCTTGATCTTCAAGTCCGCTTAGTTCCTTTACGAGCCCAATGAGATCCAGTCCTTTTTTCGATCCTAATGACATTGTTTTTCCCCTTTAAAATGAAAACTAGCATGAATGATCTTGCTAACTAGACGCGGAGCGAAAAGTTAAGAATTATTTTTACGATGTGGAAAACTCTGGGGACTGAGTCGGGGCCCGCCGCTAGGATTCTGCCAATCATGGCATTTGGTAAATTAATTGTTTGGGGAGGCGGGCATCTTTTTAATTGTCTTTCTCTAAGTTTTTTAAAAAACGAAGACTTTTCAAAAGTGCTCGTGATTTCTAGGTCGAAGTCTTCACCAAAATGGAATGAAGTTCTTTGCGATGGAGCGACAATTCTAGTGACGAGACCATTTTCTACTTGGTTAGAAGAAAGAATGGGGGACGGCTGGCCTCAAGTTCGTCAATGCTTAGCAAAGGCAAATCGTATTGTTATGATTTCTAGCACAGGCGTCTTTTCAGAAGTTGGTGGTAAAGAGGTCACTGAAGAGTCACCTCTCATTGCTGACCATCCTTATGTATTTGCAGAAAAAGATATTTCTCAATTGGCGCCAACCTGTGTGTTGAGATGTGCTGGTCTTTATGACGAGAGCAAGGGGCCTCATAGGTACTATTTGAAAAACAAACGGATGCCAGGGGGCGGGGAAGCTTTTGTGAATCTGCTTCACTATGATGATCTCTCAAAGCTTGTAGCAGCATTGTTAACTCGTAAAACGGTATTAACGGGCATTTTTAATGTGAGCGATAATCATCCCACCCGAAGAGGAGAAATTTTATCTTGTATCAATAATTGGGGTGGAGAGTGGGCTTCGATAGAAGCATTCTCGGATGGTGGCGAAGATTCTCAAGTTGGTGCTACCTTGGCACTTGGAAAAAAGGTGCATTGCAAATTGTGGGATGAACTTTCTATTGAACCGAAGTACAAAAAGTTTACGGATTTGAAAATATAAATTATTTTATGACGATGCTCTTTATGGCTTGCTCAAAATCCGAAATTTTTTAGAGCCTTTTTGCCCCCGAAGATTTTATTCTCCGGTGGGCTTTGAAGTAAGCTTACTTGAAAATAGCGCCTCGACTAGTCAATTCTAACGATCTGTCTTAAGTCAGGATTATCGATGCTGCTTTGCTCAATATCGCCTGTGCTAACATTAACAAAGACAGTTGTGGCTCCACCCGAAGAACCTGTCCCAGCTAATCTTATAACGTCTTCAGAAATGAAGTTCATGGAAGTTACCTCTAAAAGACCAACAGAAGACAGGTAATTTGTGGCATCTAAGGTGCCTGCTGAGAGATCCACTTTTTTAAGATTGCTTTGTCCATAGACCCAGGCGACATCGCCAGCTCCCACAATTCTTTCCCAGCTGATTGTGTTGTCTAGTGTGCTTCCTTGTCCTGATGTATCCCAAATATTGAGGGCTCTTCCTGAAACTATTCCCGCAGCGTAGGATGTGCCCTTTGCAAAAAGAGACTCATCTAACGGCAGGTATGAATAAGTTGTTCCGGCTACCGAAAGGTCGTTTAAGTCCAAAGCAAATTCGTATCCGATAACCAGATTGTTAAAGCTAACAATCTCAGACCCCGTAAAGGTGTCTGGATGAGAGACGATGCTCCAGCTAGGAGAGCTGCCCCCTGTTGAGCAGTACAGGGCACCCACTGCCGAGTTTAAAGCGGGGGTTATTGTACAAACATTGGAGTTTGTTGAACTGGTATAAACATCGGTAAGCAATGCTCCGGTTCCTCCAGACAAAGACAAAACTTTACTGGAACTTTCTTCCCCCAACTCCCAACGTCTGAGAGCTGATCCTGATGAAGAGTTCTCAATAAAGTAAACAATATTGCTATGAACATCAAATCCGGCGCCGTCGTACCAAGCATTTGGATCGTTCTCAGGATAGTCATTGTATTCACCAATTTTGCTTGAACTCAAACAGTAGACCCCATCATCATCTGCGGTGATTTCAAAGGCAATTAGAGTGCAAGTAGAAGTTTTGTCTTTGATATCTATGATGCTTCCAAAATCTCCACCAATCACTATGAGGGAATCGCTTTTTCTAATGAATTGTATGGATAAGTCAGTGTTCAATACTTTTTCGACCAAGCCATTTTCTCTAATTTTTACGAGCCCGCTTAGTTCTGACTTCGAATTGGCAGTAGCTAGGGCTACGGCCGAAGCATTTTGCATATTGGCTAAAACTTTTTGTGGGTTGCCCGAATCGGTTGCTCCACACGAGCATAGCAAAATTGTTGAGAGGCTTAGTAAAAGTGTTTTTAGATTTTTCATTTTTATTCTCCTGAAACTAGCTTCATCTTGGGCGACAAACGTGTGAGGGGGAAAAGCTGAAAGTTAATTTGAAATACTTCGTCTGGAACTTCTTGGTCTTCGAGTGCGATGAGTTCTTTCTTGAGCTCTTTAAACTTTTCTTTTACATGTTCTATTTGCTTCCATGAAAGTCTCATGGTTAATGATGAGGTATCTCGTCTAGAGCCATCTAACATGCTCAATGAATCGAGGGCCTGTTGAAGCATGCTTTGTTGGAAGTTGCTTAGGGCTACCGAAAACAAGTCGTCTCCGGAACGAATAATTTTTTGTGTTGAAACATAGCCTTTTTCATCAGATTCTTTGATGAGGCCAATTTCACAAAGCGTTTTTAGCGCATGCTTGATTTGTGCCTTGCTAAGATCTTTATTGCTCGACTGAGCGATCCATTCATCCGTTACCTTGTCATTGCTAAGGTCAATCATTTCTTTGATCAAAATATTTTCTGATTGAGAATAGAGTTTAAAAAGATCGGCACCCAATTCATCAATTCCTTTTGAAGCTTTGATTCTAAGCATTTTTGAAACAAGTTTAGTTTTTTCTTTGCTTGAATCACTTTGTTCTAGGCGAACTAGGCAATCCAAGTATTGTTCTTCATATCTTTTGAGCTTTAGGGCTTTTGCTAATGTTGGAATGGTTTTTAGTCCTAAATTTCGTTTTCCCTGAATGATAAGCAGAATAAAGTTTGGCGATTTAAATCCTGCAAGCTGAGCCAGTCTTCTGTGGCTAAAGCTATTACTGCATTCTTTCTTCGCATCGAACCAATCTTTTAAAAACTCCCTATAGCTCTTGTATCGCAAGATGCTGGGTAGTTGAATTGCGTTGCTCATGCATTTAATGTACCCGTTTTTGAGGACAAAAAACCACATAAAAATTTAGAATTCGTATTCAAATATTAGCTTCACAAATTATTTATATTTTTAAAATATTGAAATTAATATTGAAAAGCAGCAATTTTGTATTCTGAAAATAGCCTTAACTTTTGAAAACTCTTTTTTATGGGTGGGCAATGTTGAGTTTTAATCAAATATTAATATGAATCATCCACCGAAATATTCATCGGTAGAAGACAGCCCAAACGTTAATCCTTTTTGAAAACAGATAGTTTTGATGGGGAGATTCGCTCTTAGTCTTTCCTGAATACTGTTTGTTTAATTCTTAACCAAAATAATTTAAGTCTCGATGAAAGCTTCCGTTACAATTTAAGAGGAACAGGGCTTGGCTCTGTTGTTTGATTGGCGCGTACGCGGATGAAGTTACTTTGTGGTTATTAAGGAGAAAGTAGTATGTATAAGAATCAATTTGGATTAGCTCAATTTTTAGTCGTGTTAGTTTTGACTGGATGTAACGAAATTCCCGGCCTTCAATCAAATAATGATGAGCCCAAAGTGGAACAACCTATTCCTGAAAAAAATTGGAATGGCCAATATCAAAATCTTCGCCAAGAAGTTTATGCTGATGCTCCCGATCGCGATCCCTCTGAAGTTTCCTATTCCGAGTTTCTTTCTGATTTCGCCGATTTCCTGAAGAACAATGCACCTTTTGTGGCCGCCATTAAGGGAGATGCGGGCGATGCTGGAGCTCAAGGGGCAAGTGGAACGCAGGGGGTTCAGGGAGTGCAAGGAGTACAAGGACCAGTGGGGCCTCAGGGCGTTGCGGGCCCCAAAGGCGAGGCTAAATATGATAAGACTTTATTGTATAGATATGCTGCCACCGAGGCACCAAATTCAGACTTCGTTAAATTGAGCAAAATGGTTCAAAAAACGAATAAGGCAATTGCTGATTCATGCGTAGATGTCGAATTGCGAATTTATTATTACCGGTTAAGGGGGTATGGCGATAATGATGTGATGGAAACTTCAAGCCTACAATCTTACGGTGTTGTGCGAAATGACTATTTTGGATTAGATGTTAATAGCTTGAATTGGTATTTCCCCTTTAATGTTGAGGCAATGGTTCATGGCTATTACAATAGGTTTTCGTTAGAGGAAAAAGCTGCACTTTCTTGTTTGGCTAATGTAAAAATATCAGCCAGTTTATTTAATGAGGAGCTGGACATTGAAATTTTCAACGGAAATTTTGAAGGTGCTGAACAGTATGTTTTAAACGAGGAATGCGCTACTGATGTAAATAAGAGAGCTGCAGTAAGTTCAATCATTGAAAAGACATTTAAATCGAATCTTACCTATAAACAAGAAAACGGAGAATATCGAAACATTCCTATGATTGAATTTTGGGGGCGCTGTAATTTTTAAATCTGATTTAAGCGGTATGATTGACGCTTTCCATGCCTATCGGCATGGGCACTTACTATTTCGCATCGCTACGCTAATAAGGAGCGTCTTCAGGCGGAGGGATGTCGCCGTAGTTGTTGGAAACGTAATTGTTTGAAATGTAATCTGTGAAGCGTGTGAGGTGTCCAAGCCATGTGACTTTTACGTCGGCAGTTGGGCCCGCACGGTGTTTGGCCACAATGATTTCGGCTTCGGCAGGAGCTCGGCTATCCGATTGTGAGCTTTGATCACGGTGAATGAACATAACAATGTCCGCATCCGCTTCAATCGCTCCAGAATCTCTAAGGTCAGAAAGTTGTGGCTTGTTGCCGCCTTCGCCTTGGCGTTTTGATCTGTCCCTATTGAGCTGAGAAAGAGCAAGAACGGGGACATCCATTTCCTTTGCAATTGCTTTAAGTCCGCCAGTAATGGCCGCAACTTCAATTGATCTACTTTCGGTGCTGCCGCCAGATTTCATGATCTGAATATAGTCACACGCAATCAAATCCAATTTGAAGTCAGGATTGTGAATGCGTTCGGAGGCAACAAGTTTTCTCGCCGCCGCCAAAACATCATAGGGAGTTACAAGTGAGCGGTCATCGATAAAAAAGTTTGTGCCGGCAAGTTCTTCTGCTGCAAAATACAAGTCATTAAAATCTTCAGGAGTTAAGTTACCTTTGCGAAGTCTTCCGGCATCAACGCCAGCAGAAAAACTCATAACCCTTTCCATGATTTCTTTTCGGGTCATCTCAAGAGAGAAAAACAAAATGTTTTTCTTATTTTTAACACTCGCATGATGCATGATGTTTACGGTCAAGGCTGTTTTTCCTGTACCGGGACCCGCCGCCAAGACAACAAGCTGACCAGGGCGAAAACCAGTGATACATCGATCCAAATCAGTGAGCCCCGTGGTGATAATGTTTGGGTCGGGAATGCCTTGGTTGTCGGCACGTTGTTCAAAATCCGCAAGTACTTGGTTGAGTAAGTCTGACGCTTTGATCACGTCGGTGCTTCGTTTTTCTTGGGTCGCATCGAAGATAGCTTTTTCTACCTCTGAGGCGATGGTGCGGGTGTCTCCGGCCTTAAGCGCTGCAGATTTGCAGGCATCGGCAGCGTCGAGCAATCGTCTTCTCCATGCAAGATCCTTTACGATTTGCGCATATTCTAAAGAGTGCCGAGAAGTCGCAGGCGTTTCGGCAATTTTTGCAATGTAAACGGGGCCGCCAATGCTTTCGAGTTTCCCAGATTCTTTGAGTGCCGACATCACAGTCATCATGTCGATGGGTCTATTTTTAAACGCTAGGGTGGTCATCGCATCAAAAATGTCTTGATGAGCCGGGTAATAAAAATCCGATGCCTTCACAACTTGTTGAACGTCGTTGATGATATCTGGAAACATTAAGATGCCTGCAATAACGGCCATCTCTAATTGAATATCGTTGGGTCTTTCTCCCGGGGCAAAGGCTAGGGTAACCGCATCTTTGCGACGGAACCTTTGTGAATTTTCGTTAGAAGGTCCCGACCCAATTTCAAATGCCATTGCCTTTTTTTAGCTAGAAAGTGGCTTCATTGTCTACAATTCATTTCTCAGGGCGAATTTGCTTGCGGCAAAAACAAAAAAAGCTCTTTCGGATTAGGAAAGAGCTTTTACGTTAAACATGATTAAGGAAACAATTATGCTTCAGGCATTTCCTTTTCAGTTCTTTCAGGTTCCATTGGTGCGGTAGCAAAAACTTCTTCCACTTCTTCGTCTTCCGCGTGGCCTGTTTTCTTGCCTTCGCCCTCTACAACGAGGGGAACAGTAGCTTTCATGCCACTAAACAACTTAATAAGAAGCGAATATTCGCCAACCATTTTGATCTGTTGTCCTAGAACAACTTGTCTGCGGTCAATAGTGACGCCTTTTTCGGCGAAAGCTGCTTCAACTTCGGTTGTTGTTACAGAGCCATAGAGCCGGCCGTCTTCAGAAACCTTCTTAACAATCTTAAGGCTCATGCCCTCGATCTGTTTGATAACGCCTTCAGCTTGACTACGGTCTTTTGTTTTTTGTTCGGCAAGTTTTGCAGCTTGATCTTCGAGCATTCGAAGATTGGCAGCTGTTGAACGCTTTGCAATTCCTTGAGGGATCAAGAAGTTGCAGGCATATCCTGGTTTCACCTCTACGATGTCCCCAATTTCGCCTAAATTCATGTAACTTTGTTGTAGAATAACTTTCATTTTATAACCTCTTCAACGGCCCAGTCTTCTAATCTGCGAGCCTGTTTTTTTTAATTGGACGATTCGTCGTTAGAAGAGCCTGGGCTGTCCGACGATTCGCTGGTTGTGTCTCTGCTTTGATAGTCTCGGGAAGGACCATCTTTCTTGTATCCGCCACGGCTACCGCCGCCGCTTCCACCACCACCACCACCAAAGCTACGCTTGCCTTTGAAGCCGCCTCTACGAGGACGATCTTCTTTCCAATCACGATTACGATCGCGATCAGCAAGTTCCTTGGGCATGTTGTCTCTTAGTGAGGCATAATCATTGCCTTCTTCGCTAGCACGCGCTGTGAAATTGCGAAGAACGTTTTCATTGATTTTTAAATTGCGGTGCATTTCGTCCACACCGGCAGGAGCGCTCTTGAAACGAAGGTATGTCCAGCGTCCACGAGGTTCCTTTGCAATAGGGTAAGCGATTTTTGCTTTGGCCCAATCATCACACAATAGGACTTCCCCTTTGCCTTCTCCTGTAATGATGCCTTTGCATTTTTCTAGGATGGCATCTAGGCCTTCTTGAGGTTGATCAACCTTAGTAATCAAAATGGTTTCATAAGTACGTGTTTCAAGTGCCATTCGTTCATTCCTTTTTTAGATTTGACTCATCGGGGTTAGCAAAAACCTGGCACCAAAGCAAGTGATTGATCCATGCTTAACGCCCCTTTTTTAAATAGGGGGCTTCAGAAGGAACTTGATAGAGCCCGGTCCAGCTTGTTGGGACAGGTGCTACGACTTCAAGCCATTCGTTAGTCCTTGGATGACGCAGGCGCAATTTTCGAGCATGCAAGGCATGTGCTTCTAATATCAAGCGTTTACGTAAGAATTCATCTAATTTAAGAAAACTTCCGTCGGTGAAGGAAGATTCTTTGTTGAGGTCTTTAAAATGAATAAAAGTATTTTCGTCGGGGTCGTAAAGCTTGTCTCCAACAATCCCGGCGCCCAAATAAGCAAGATGGACCCTGATTTGATTGGTTCGACCCGTTATGGGTTGAGCTTCGACCAATGAAATGGGCCACTGATTTTCTGAATTCTTGTTTTTGGTCTTCATTCTTTTCATTTGTGGCCAAACGGGCGGGGCCCAATCTGCCGCTGAAATCCATTTGGTGGAAAGTGTGTGGTACTTCGTTTTTGCCGATTTTGCCCCGGATCCATGGACCGCTTGCTTGATGCGGATTTTACTTTCGGTCTTACTTCCTGGCCCTTGAGCTGTTCCCAAGGGCTTATCAATGCTGCCTGATTTTGGGTAGGGTTCTCCCCATACAAGACCCCAATAAGTTTTTTCAATTTTGCTATTAAAGAACTGCCAATACATTTTTTCTTTGGCCAAATGAGTCTTAGAGAGCACACAAACTCCACTGGTCTCGCGATCCAGACGATGGGCTAAAAATAGCGTCGAGTTTTTGCGGTTCTTTTGGAGGATATGAATCATCGTATTGCGAAGGTATCGACCCGTAGGATGAACGGGGATATGTGGCGGTTTATTGACGATGAGCAAATCTTCATCTTCGTAAAGGACGGGAATATGGTTTGGAACAGGTGGTTCTGGTCTTGTCATCGCCATGTACGTTACCTTGTCGCCGGCCTTAAGAACGGTGTCGCCAGCGCAATTTTTTTCGTTTAGTTGAACATCACCCTTATTGATGAGTTCATCCCATTGGGGTTTTTGGAAATAGGTAAACCTATTGCACAGAAAATCTACGACACTTTGGCCTTCCGCATGGGGGCCAATGTGTTTAAAATAGGCAACCTTTTCACTTTTGTAGGCGTTGGTGCCAGATTTGTCTTTAGCGTTAGACTTTGTCTTCTTGTTGGCCATTCTTCCTCATTACAAGTTCCGATGCACAGTGCCACCAAAAGAAGTTGGCGCCAAGAGAAATCGTATGTGAGCCTTCACGTGTCTGTGCTAATTTATAAGCATGCTTCTTGAAGTTAAATTACCGACGCCATCACAGCGAGTGATCGATAGGGCAGTCGCTACCCTTCAGCGCGGAGGCATCATAGTCTTTCCGACCGATACGGGCTACGCCATTGGATGTGATCTCTTTAACAAAAAAGCCATAGATCGCATTTATCAAATAAAGAAGAGGGATAAGAACCATCCTTTAAGCTTTATTTGCGCCGATCTTAAGGAACTTTCTCAGTTTGCCGTTGTTGCAAACAAAGCGTACAGGAGCATGCGGCGCCTTTTGCCCGGGCCCTATACTTTTATTTTACCCGCAACCAAAATGGTCCCAAAACTTTTGGTTTCGCGTAGAAGTAGTGTGGGCATTCGTATTCCTGATCATGCCGTTGCGTCAGCACTGGTTCAGGGCCTTCGCCACCCGATCATTGGTACCTCTTGCACTGATAGTGATGGAGAGGCCCTAGAGCACCCTGAAAAAATTCAAAAATTGATGGGAAAAATGGTTGATCTCATATTGGATGCTGGTCCCGTAGCTTCCGAGCCTTCAACGGTCATTGATTTTAATTCTCCCGAGCCGATCATAGTAAGGGTAGGCAAGGGCGATATCAGTGATTTTACATTTCAAGATGAAGCATGAGCGTATTAGCCTATAAAATAGTTGGATGATGATGTCCCAAGAACTTCGCAGCCGTTTTGATGATCATTTAAGTCGTAAATTTTTTCACATGACTTCAGGCACCATTGTTGCCTATTTGTTTATCTACGTTTTTGAAAGACAGGCTGCGATCCTTTTAATCTCAATTGCGGCTATTGTTCTTGTTTCTTTTGATCTCTTAAGAATCAAAACTCCTTGGATAAATAAGTTGGTGTTGAAATATTATGGCCCCCTCATGCGCAAAGATGAGGAAAATGCGCCAAGCGCGCAGGTCTATTATTTATTGGGCTTAATGTGGTGCGTTTTGTTTTTACCTAAAGTGATTGCTGTCCAGGCTATCCTAACCTTGGCTTGGATGGACCCTGTTGCGGGCGCTTGGGGGGTTCGATTTGGAAAAAGAAGATGGAATTCTATTTTTAGATTTTTTATTCCCAGTGAAAAGCAAATTCCTTTGTCATTAGGTGCAAAAACATTTGAAGGAAGTGCGGCAGGATTTGTGGCCGCTTTTGCAGCAGGTGCAGTGGCTTGGACGGGGCGATGGGCTACTTTTACGATGCCCAGTGGGGATCTACGCTGGCCAGGAACAAATGAAATTCTCTTAATGAGTGGGATCGGCGCTTTGGCCGCTGTTGTTGCAGAGGCGTGGCCTTCTCAGTGGGATGACAACGCCAAGATTCCGTTCTGGACGGGGCTAGTGGTTTGGATTTTGGCTCAATTGGTCAACATTCCTCTGTCTTATTTATAGGTTCTTATTTGTAGATTAAAGAGTTTTGTTTGGCTTTGAGTCCATGCTAACCTTTGGCTTAATCTATGGTTAAGATCTCAACTTTTTCACGTCATTTTGTTTTTCTAATCTGTCTGATGTTTTCAAGTGGGCTATGGGCCAATTCAAAAGAAGTCACTCTAGCAAAAGACTTTGTCACGAAGTTGCTGGACTTGGGAAAACTTTCAAAAAAACACGATGCGGATTCTAAGAGTCGAGCTAAAGAAATCGTAAAAGAGCTTTCTAATGGTGTCGATTTTGAGGGCCTTGCGGCAAAGAGTTTGCACATGACTTGGCAGAATACGACGAAAGCTAAGCGGAAAGAATTTATGGATACCCTGCAGGGGATGATCGAAGAAGTTCTTTTCCCAAAAGCGCATAAAATATCGGCACCCCTTAATGAAATTGAATTCTCATTGCATCCGAAAAACATGAAAAGAGTCAAGGCCAAGACAAGATTCGAAACTGAAAAGCAAGGTGAAATTATTGAAAAGGATTTAGAGATCGATTTGATTTATAGCAATGCGGGACTCATTGAAGATGCCTGGATTGAAGGTGAGCTTGTTTCAGCAAATTTACAACGTCAGTTTGACAATGCTCTTAAAAAGAAAAGCTTTGATCAAATATTGACTCAAATGAAATCTAAATTGAAGCAAAAAAAAGCAGAAGATGTAGAGCCTGAATCCCAAGCCGTGAAGCAACCCGAGACCAAAAAGTCTGCAACTAAAAAGGCAGAGAAGGTACAAAAGTCTGAAAGTGCAGAGCCTGCTGAAGGTGCGGAAAAAATAGAAGAGCCTGAGCTCCCCTTAGACGAATCAACTTCAGAGGACGTAGAATAAATGAAATTGTTGCGAAGCCTTTCTTTGTTGCTGCTTTGTTTGAGTGCCGTTAGTCGAGCAGATGAAGCTGGGGAGATTCAAAAATCTTCATCAAGTGAGCGTCTAGATTTTGAAGGGTTCTATGAGTTGGCGCTTAAAAAAAGTGTAACGACTCTTGAATCCGAGGCACAGCTCAAGGTTTCAGAAGCTCGTCAAAAGTTAGCGAACGCCTTGGCCTATCCGTCTCTGACCGCTGAGGTCTTAGCAGGGCCTTCACCAACTTTTACGGGCGATGCTCTTAATAGTGAGACTAGCTATAGTTCTTGGGGCGTTGCTACCATGGCAAAGGTCGAATTGATACAGCCCCTTTATACCTTTGGCGCGATTGGAAAATTAAAAGAAGCGGCGCAAGCGGCCCATGATGCCGAATTAGGTGGCAACCAAAGAGCAAAATGGCAACTTAGACAAAACATTGCAAAATTGTATTTTGGCTATCAATTGGCCTTTGAGCTGCGTGAGTTGACTCGTGAATTACAAGAGCAGCTAAACAAAGCCATGGAAGAGGGAAAAAAACTTAGGCGCCGGAATGCTAAAGGGGCCCCTAGTTTGACGGACCTAGAAAGACTTAATGTTTACGTTGCAGAGGCAACTTCTAGATTTGATGAAGCTCAGAAGTTTATGGATTTGGCGAAGCTTGGAATGGGACTTGAGGTCGATCAAGCTGACTCTTCACTTTTAAAGTGGCGCAGGGCAAATTTAAAGCGTGTCGAAGTAGAATTTAAAGATTTGGACTACTACATAGAAATTTCGAAAAATAAAAGGCCCGAATATAAAGCGCTACAAAAGGAAATCGAAGCGCGGCAATTGTTTTTTGAAGCGACAGAGGCCGGAAAGTGGCCACAAATATTTGCGGGCGCCAGGTGGAACTACGCCTATTCAAATGTTTCAGATGATCAGCCAAGCACCTATGCCAACGATCCCTTTAATGGAAATTCGGGAATGATTGGTGTGGGATTAAAGTGGAATTTGTTTTCGCCTGTTCACAGTGCAAAGATTGCTGGCGCGAAAGCTGAATTGATTAAAACCAGAGCTAAAAACGAATATTTGTTGAAGGCCGTAAAAGCTGAGACCGAAAAGACCTGGATTGAATTGCGATTTTTAAGAAGCTCATACGACCAGAGGTTGATGGCAGAGCGTTCCGCTCACAGAGTTTTTATGGATATGGTTGGTGGATTTACTCTGGGAACTCAAAAAGCTAAAGATCTATTGGAGGCAATGGGTTTATGGGCGCAAATGAAAAAATCTCGTTTAGAAACAATGCATGAGGAGCGCCTGGCGTGGGTTCGATTGGAATCTAGTTCGGGAGCTATCGCTGAGTAGTATGAAGAATTGGCTTTTGTCTATTGGAACCGTCATCGTTTTTAGCTCGGATCCTTCTTTGGCTGTTGTAAATGGTCAGAGTTTAGGAAGATTATATGAAGAAGCTTCAAAACATGTGGTTGCACTTCAAATTCGATATCAAAAAGAAGATGGGAGCATTGGCTTCAAGAAGGCTACTGGTGTTCTACTCGCAAAAAATATTCTCTTAACGGCAGGACACAATGTTCATCGAAAAGAAATTATAGATGTGGAAGCTATTTTTTCTCAGCATCCTTGCTGGGGTAAAAATTCTTGTGCTGAAACGAGGGCTCTCGTGGTCAAAAATATTGTTCACCCTAAATACGATGATCCCGGAGAGCGCGATGTCTTAGGGCCACCCGTGAACGATTTGGCTTTGCTTAAGATTGCGGTGGATGCTCCAGGTGCCTATTCTGCCGTCGATTTACCACCGCATGGACCAATGGAATCATCTGGAATGTTGGGTGGCTTTGGCATGAGCAAAGATTTGCAATTTGAAACGCCGCTAAGTGATTTTCGTTTACGAGCTAGGGAACTTTATTTGCTTCCCGATTTTAAATTAGGAGCCAATTCTCAGTTTTCATTAGACCAAAGTCAAGGCGGAGGATGTGCTGGTGATTCTGGTGCTCCAGCATTTTTTGAAGACAAAGCAAAATTTTATTTAGCTGGGATTTTTTCAAGAGTGGGAGTCGACCCTGATTCCAATAGAATGAGTTGTTTTAGCGAGGGATTCTATTCCGATGTTGTTCATTATAAAGATTGGATAAAACACGCTTGGAACAAACTTGAATCCGAAAAGTAAAATTCAGGATACAAAGAAAATCAAATCATTTCGTCGAGCATAAACTCGGTTTCGCGAGCTCGATGTGTCGTTGTAAAGGTAGCAATGTGAACCATGGCTTCGCCCTGGTTTACAAGGGGGATGGTGCTAAGCCCAATGATGACCCCCGGCTCTTCGACCAAAACGTCATAGGGATTGGTCCCAAATGTATCGGTGATTGAGGCAATGATTTCGCCTTTGCTTACGTAATCTCCGATTTTTTTTCTCATTTGAAAAGAGCCACTATGGGGAGCTCGAATCCAATAGCTTCCCCGGGCAAAGTGAGTTTCTTTGTGGGCTTTGTGCTCATTTTGACGGAAATGTGCGTCTTCCGTAAGCATGCCTATGTTTTTCATAAAGGCCAAACAGCCTCGAACGCCTAAACGAATGACGTTTTCATCGTAGCGTAGAGCCTCGCCTCCTTCGTAGAGAAGCGTTCTAACGTTTCTCTTTCTCGCGGCCTCTCTAAGGGAGCCGTCACGTAGTTTTGAATGAATGACAATGGGGGCCCCGAAACCTTCAGCAAGTTCTTTCGTTTCTTTGTCATCAAGACAGGCTCTGATCTGTGGTAAATTGGTGCGGTTTATGGAGCCAGTATGTAAATCTATGCCATGTGTACATTGCGATACAATTTCTTTCATAAAAAGAAATGCCATTCTTGATGCTAGGGATCCAGTTTTGCTGCCGGGGAACGATCTGTTTAAATCCCGTCTGTCTGGGAGATAGCGGGATTTATTGTTGAAGCCAAAGACATTCACAACTGGAATGGCAATGAGTGTTCCACGAATTTTTGATAAGACAGGTTTGTGTAATATGCGTTTGATGATTTCGACACCGTTGATCTCGTCACCGTGAATGGCACCGCTCAAAAATAAAATGGGTCCTACTTCATTGCTTCGAATGACTTCAATGGGGATGCTGAGTTGGGTGTAATCGTAAAGGGAGGCAAGATCTAGGGCAAATTTCTTCCGCTCGCCTGGGAGTATTTTTTCATTTCCGAAGCGAAGAATATTTTGCTTTGGAATTGATGGTGATTTTTTTTTAATACTCATGTTTAAAATTTAAGCTCCTTACAACAAGGGGCTTAGGCTTGGTTTTGCCTTTTCTTCCAAATAAAATAACCTAATCCGCCGGCGACCACGATGATCCCAAGAATCTTTGCAATATCAAATTCGTCATCAAGATTTTTTTGCGAAGGTAGTTCTCCTCCTTGCGGGGAGAAGCGGCCAGACGTTTTTGATCTATTTCCTAAGAGTGATCCGGGATTGGCTGCCATGGCATCGTTATAAGCCTTGGGATCGTAACGAAGTTCAATACTGTCGAGCATTTTGTCCATGATGGGAGCCCACTTTGCATAGACTGATTCAGCAATAGAATATGTTACGAGTCCAGCAATTTTACCCTCTATCGAAGCTACATACCGAGTATAGAAGCCGGGAATTTCTGGACCAAATTGTAGAGAGTCTACCCACTGCTTTTTTTTGATTTCTTTAAAGCGAACATATTTGACTTCACTTTTATAGTTGTTGCCTAAAAGGTCTCGCATTTCACGTGGCTCGTTGAGCACGGCTTGATATTTTTCGTAGTTGTCGTCCACGGCATTGACACTTTTTACAACAATGACAAGAATGACCTCGGAACGCTGTGCCAGATTGTTGGGTTGGCAGACGTAGTCGATTTCTTCTTTGCTGCAATCCCAACCAACGGGCAGTTCTAGAGAAATAAAATCGGTCTTAAAGTTTTTTGCTTGGACCGGTGGTGACACGTAAAGGCAGCAAAAAATGAAAGAAACTAGAACTGCGTTTAGATAAATTGAGACCAGATTATTTTTGCTATTCATTCTCCTTATTTAAGCCGAAGTCGCTTAAACAAGAAATCACCAATAAGGTCGACTTTGAAGCCTTCGACTCTCTGCGACACTAAATGAAGGCTCTGCTCCTGGAAAAGAGGGATCATAGCAATCTCTTGCTCTAAGAAAATCTTTTGAGCTTCGGTGTAGAGCTTCGTTCTTTCAGCCATATCTGCGACCTGAGAAGCTTTTGTCACAAGTTCATCGAATTTGGCGCTGCAGAAGCCGGTTTTATTGTTTCCGGAATTGCATTTGAACATGCCCATAAAGGTGTCGGGATCTGGATAGTCGGCACCCCATCCTAGGCGCCAGATAGCGGGTGCTTTTGAGTCGAGTTGTTTTAGATAGACTTTCCATTCTTGACTCGAAAGTTCGATTTCAACTCCAAGATTTTTTTTCCACTGAGCCTGTAAATTTTCGGCGACAAGTTTGTAGGTTTCATTTTGATCAAACCACAAAGCAATTTTCTTTGGTGGATTCTTGATTCCCGCCCAAATCTTTTTAGCACCTTCGATATCGGTAGAGATTCCTGCCTCAGGACTTGATCCATCAAGATCAAGAGGAATCCAGCTTTTAGTGGCTTGCACCATGGGACGTAAAAGGCTTACAAGTTCTTCGCGATCAATGGCTTTGACGAGGGCTTCCCTGACTTTTGGATCTTTGACGGTAGGGTCTTTGATGTTGAAGCCAAAATAGGTCAAGCGAAGGTAAGGTGATTGTTTGAATTCGGGTAATTGGGCTAGTGAACGTAACTGGGTAGGCGGGAGAGTTCTAACAATGTCTAAATCGCCGGTATCAAACAACGAGACAGCAACGGAATCGTCTTTGACAATACGAAATTCAACTTCAGGAATCGTGACTTCTTTTGCTCCAAAAAATTTTTCGTTTTTTACTAAAACAATTTTTGAATCGCGTTGTCTTTCTTTTAAAAGGTAGGGGCCGAGCGTGACAATGTTTTCTGGCTCAGTCCATCTCTCACCGTGTTTTGCTAAAACATCTTTTCTTATTGGATAAGTCGTCCAAAAAGTAGGAATGTGGAGCCAGTATGAAACGGGGCCTTTGAGTGTGACTTTTAATGTGTGTTTGTCGAGGGCTTGAATTCCGACCTTAGAAAAATCAGTTAACTTTCCGCTTTGGTATTCTTCAGCATTTTTTACATCAAACAAAAAATATGCATATTCAGAGGCCGTCTTTGGACTAAGGGCGCGTTCCCAGCCATCAACAAAGTGCTGAGCTTCTAGCGGAACGCCATCGCTCCAAACAGCATCTTGGCGCAATTTAAAAGTGTGCTCCGTGAGATCGGCAGATGTAGTCCAGGATTCGGCAAGAGCCGCTTCAACTTTTGTTTCGGAGTTGTGCCCCAATAGTCCAATTTGAAGATTGTTGATCACTTCCTTGCTAACGTTGTCAGTGCTCAAATGCCAATCAAGGGTAGGAGGTTCGGTAGGTAAGCGCATTCGAATACGATGGGAGATGTCTTTGTTGTTTCCTCCTGTGCAAGCAGTAATGAGGATGAAACAAAAAAGGAGAATTGAGTTTTTTACGAGGTTGGCTTTTAACATCTTGCCCTCTATCTCATCCCGATTGCGCAACTGAGGCAAGGTTTGAGCGGATAAAATGTATCTATGGCCGGCACGCGGCGCTCTATTTTAGAAAAATCGATAGGTTTTCCATGGGTCTTTATGATGTCGTGTGGGTGATGCACTTTCAGTCTTGTTCTTAGCGCGAGGGGAAATGTTTTGTGCGGTTTGTTTCACATATGGAGCCTCTAAAATGGAGTATCTAAACAACTCGGATAGTTTTTTGCTTTTTCATAGCTAAATTAGCAATCTGACAATTAATTTTTTGACGGTGAGTTCTAAACTCAAGTGCGACAAAGTATTTGCCAAAAGAGGCCAAATGACAATAACAACCCCTTCAGAACCTGGCAGTTCGAGAAGGAGATTTATGAGTTATTGTCATTTGACCCAATATGAT
>JBGSZX010000020.1:0-51746 GCA_041750195.1 Bdellovibrionota bacterium
TGACCGTGATTTATTTAAAATCCATCTTTCGTGGCTGATAAATGAACGCGACCCAATTGCTTTATATGACTTAAGCACTACATGATTTGCATGCTTACACGACACGGGCCGTGCAGTTTTTGGGTTTGATACCGAGGCACCAGATGCTTTAGCCTTAATTGCTTTAGCCCCAACTGCTTTAACCCCAGATGCTTTAGCCTTAACTGTTTTAGCCTTAATTGCCGGAGCGCCACCAAATGACATTGATGTCTTGCTAAATTGTTTGAAATGAAACAAATTTTGCTGTTTGCTTTGGATTCGAGTCACTATTTTAAAACCATACATCCGTATGGCAGCTATGTCAAAAAATTAATTGCCTGATTGTTAATTTAGCTGTTAATTTAGCTATGAAAATGCAAAAAATTAGCCGAGTTATTTGGAGGCTCCATAGTTAGGGGGCCATGGTTAGAGGCCCCATATTAGAGGGCTCCAAATGTGACACAAACTGCACATATGGACTATTTTCCCTCACGCTAAAAACAAGAATGCGAGTGCATCACCCACTCTACATCATTAAGCCCCCTAGTTTAACCTTCTTAACGAAGACTTCACTTTTCTGAACTACACAGATTTATTACAATAAGTTGTGGAGTGGTTTAACAAACTGACTGCCTCCTGCGGTCACTCATTTGTATATTCATTTTTGATTCTATCAACATTTTCGGCATGTGAACTTTCCTCGGTTGACGGCGAGGGAGGCATCGTTATCAATGATCCTCCTCCTGGCGATGAGATAGTTAAAAAGACCCCCTACACCGGCGACAATGCAGGACTACTTATAACAAAGGCACAGCTCGAGCGGGCGAAGCAAAGACTCTCAGATTCGAGCTCGCCATTTCATGCGAGCTGCACCGGCCTATTGAGTCGCTCGCAGAACACTCCCACACTTTTTAAAATGTCCAACCCTGTACAAGATATGAAATTTTCATGGTGCGGCGATTCCGACGGCGTCGACAACTCACTCAAAGATTTCGTAAGTGCCGTTACAAACGATTTCAGCAATGCAGCATCAGCAGCCAATAGCTGGCTACTTCGAGGCGATAAAGCTGCGGCCGAAAGAGCCATTCACGTCTTTGAATTGTGGGATACAGAAGCCACCATTGTAAATCTCTACGACTTTAATATCAACTTCGCAGCCGGAACCATTGAAGGGCAAACCAGTGATGGTTACTGTGGCGTTCGACCTTGGAATTTTGCCCTCGATATGGGCTGGACCACATACGGACTTCGCTTAGCCTCTGAAGCTTATCTCATTCTCGACCTCAATGGCTATCCCATGACTGATGCACAAAGACTAAGCATGAAAAGTGTGATTCGAAAACTTGCCAGTACCACAGATTCATCACTCGATGCTTGGAGTGAGTGGGCAAATTATCATCGCAATGCAAGCTCTCATAATCGATATGTTTCGGACAATCATATCGCTGAATATCTTAGTGGGTTGTCGGCAGCTGCCGCTGCCCTGGGAGGAGCAGAAGGCAAGAGTCTTTTTGAATATGTTGTCAACGGAACAGCGCACGACTTTGGCGGCGGAAACAACAAAGCACAATATGTACCTCTGAAAAAATATTTGGATGAGGCTTTGGTTTTAGAACCTGGAACCAATAACGTGGTATTTGAAGATTACTACTGGAAAACAAATTACCGCACCTATCATGCACATGTTCAGTTAGCGTTAGGAACACTTTTTAGAGGCTTAGATCTTCACTTTCCAAAAGAAGAAGGCCTATATGAAAACTATATCAATCCTTCGGGTTATTCTTCAATGATGGCAGCAACAACATTAGCAAAGTTTATAAACGGCGATATCAATGGCGGAGCTGACGACAATCGAAATGGCTTTTACACTGTCCAGGTTGGCCTTGAATACGCACGAAATAGCAGCTCAGATTTGTCCCTCATAGATTTTTATGAACAAGTTCTTGATTTGCAATTAACTCCAAGCAACGTGCCACGAACTCAGTATTTTAAGGAGTTTGATACAAGCACCTGCTATCAAGCCGAAGAATACTGAGAATAATTCTCTACTTAATTGGCACACTGAGCTGATCATAGTAAGTATATGATTGAGCATTTTGGAGTTTTAGAATTTATGAAAAAAAAACAAACCCTTCTAGCCATCTCAATTTTACTATTCGCTTCTTCATGCACGAATTCTAGCGATACTTCGCAAACTCCTGAACAAATTCTGCAAGCAAATGCCAACGAAGTAAATGACTCTCAAGCTCCTCTCATAAAAATTCCTATGCTGGCTCATCTAAGTACAGGAGGCTTTAAATTTAAGACCGACGCTTATGTGGTCTTCAAATTCGAATGCCCGGACTGCCCTGAGGGTAGCCAATGCAAACCATGCATGGGTGACAACATCATCGTTTCAGAAATTAATGAGGAAGTTAAGGACTACAATGATCTCAACTCAAGCCGCATTATTTTATTTTTAAACGATGCCGGCCAATTAGAACTGCATAAAAAATATAGATTCTTAGTTAATTTTGACACTGTGGAAACTGACCCTAGTGGAAACACCGCTTACAAAGGTCGGCTTGTAAATTTTACGAATTTAAAATAAATCTCTAAATACTGAGTCTCTCAACAGCTCGGTCTTTTCCTAATGCCGCCAGGACAATCCCCATATCGGGGCTAGCAAGCGTCCCGGTCAACAAAACTCGCACTGCTTTGGCAATAACGGGAATTTTCAAAGCCTGTTCTGTTGCCACAGTCTTGATACATGCAAAGGCATTTTCCCCAGTAAAATCTGCGCAGCCTTGCCATTGCACCTTCAAGGCCTCAAGGGCAGCAGCTGGACAAGCACTGACATTTGAATCAATAGTCTTCTGATCTCGCACAAACGACTCTTCAAAGTACCAAGCCGAGAGATCTTTAAAATCTGTCAGCCTCACAGCACGCTCAACCAAGGCATCAAACAACTTAATGGAGGCGTCGCCATTCAAAAGAGTTGAAAGATCGGTGCCATAATTGTTTCTAAGCAAATTCACAAGCTCTTCACGGTCCATTGCTTTCATATGTTGGTTGTTCAGGTGATCAAGTTTGGCAACGTCAAAGACTGAAGGCGATTTTCCACAGCCTGATAAGTCAAACAATGAAATCATTTGATCTTTGCTAAAAAATTCTTGATCTCCATGCGACCAACCCAAGCGAAGCAAGGCATTGAGCATTGCCGTAGGCAAATAACCTTGCTCTCGATATTGAGACACCGCGACAGCACCATGTCGTTTCGAGAGCTTCGCCTTGTCAGGTCCCAAAATCATGGGCACATGTGCAAATTCTGGGAGATCAAAACCTAAAGCCTGCATCATTAAAATTTGTTTTGGAGTGTTGTTCACGTGATCATCACCACGAATGACATGAGAAATTTTCATTTCATAATCATCAATAACGACGGTAAAATTGTAAGTTGGCGTATTGTCCGAACGCAAAATAATAAAATCATCAATTTCCTGGTTTTGAAAACAAATGTCGCCCTTTACCAAATCCTTTAAAATGGTTTCACCATCTAAAGGAGTTTTAAAGCGAACAACAAAACTTCCCGAGGGTTCAGTCCCAGTAAAATTTCTATAACGTCGATCGTACATGGGCTTTTTGCCATGAGCTGTTGCCTTTTCACGCATGGCCGCTAATTCCTCAGGCGTGGCCCAGCATTTATAGGCTGTCCCGGCTTTTAACATTTTTTGGATATAGCTTCGATAAACATCAAACCGTTGCGATTGATAAATAGGATCCGCATCCCAATCAAGCCCCAGCCATTTCATGCTATCCAAAATCTCAGACTCGAATTCCTTTTTTGAACGTTCGACATCTGTATCTTCAATTCGCAAGATAAATTTGCCATTGTGTCTGCGTGCCAGCAGATAACTAAATATTGCGGTTCTAGCTCCTCCGACGTGAAGCATTCCTGTTGGTGAAGGAGCAAAACGAGTAATAATAGGTCGATTCGACATCTTTCAAAACCTAAGATCGAATGGAGCCATTGGCAAGTGCCCAGCCATACTTTTAAGGCTCAATCCTCTTGGAAAAGCCCAGATGAGAGGTCAAAACGGACGGCACGCCAAAGACTAAAGGACTACGCTGCTCAATTTTTTTTCCTTATTTTATCTGACGACCCAGGAGGCAACTCAATTGTATAAACAGGAATCTTTTTCCAAACACCCGCATAGTTCCCCAAAGATCCAGGCCAAATGCCATAGGATTTATAGTTCAAATTTTTTGCGTTTTTTACCATGTTGATAGCCAAAAACTTTGCACGCCTCGTATGGTCCTGATCTCCACGAGCATCAAGCTCAAGAAAGCCCAAAGGCGTATGAATCGAAATTATCTTTTGAGGTCGGATTTCCTCGATTGATTTTGAAATGGCCTTCGTTTCCACTTCAGAGTCAGCCTGCGTACCCGGATATTTTCGAGGATCTTGCTTGTCTCGCTTGATCCAATAGGATTTGGCATCTGCTGCCCATTCAGGCGTTTTAAAGTTTCGATTTAAATCAATTCCTTTAGCATTGGGTCTCTGTGACTTTTTGGCTAGATAGCCATCTGGATTTAACAATGGCTGTACCACAACGCCCATATCAACAGGAACACCCTTCTCGTCGCTCAAAATATCCTGAATCACTCCAAGACACATTGGCAAAGCCGTTAACTCATCGCCGTGAATAGCACATTGAATGAGTGTTGTTTTAACCTCATGTAACGGTCTGTTTCTATCGGTAGACTCAAAATAAATAAGAGGTCTATTGAGCTCACTCCAGCCAAATACTTTAAATGGAATTTGATCACAATTGGAAGAGTGCCAATTCAAACTACGGTATTTATCTTCAATTTCCCGACAAATTTCGGCAACAATATCTTCGTTGCTGCCAAGCTCTCTTAGAACTTGCCATTTCCATGTCACGGACATTGGTTCTTTAAGAACATAATTCTGAGAAGCATTTAAATTTCCCGCAATAAAAATTGCACAAAATATAAATCGCAAAAACTTTGGGGCTGGTATCACACCACCTCCAAGACCAAACTCATTCCTTGCCCACCGCCAATACAGGCCGTAGCCAAACCTAAGCCACCGCCGTTTCTACGAAGCTCATAAATGATTTGTGCCGTTAACCTAGCACCAGAAGCTGCAAGAGGATGTCCCAATGAAATAGCCCCACCGTTTACATTGGTAAGAGCACGTTTTAACCCTAATTCTTTTTCAACAGCCAAATACTGAGCCGCAAAAGCTTCATTTACCTCAACACGTTTGAAATCTGAAATACTAAGTTTTTTTGAGTATTCCCTCTCGTAATGACTCAATGCCTTTTTTGTCGCAGGCACTGGTCCAATTCCCATAATTTTAGGATCACATCCGGCTGCGCCCCATGCCTTGAGATAGCCGAGTATTTTCAGCCCATTGGATTTAGCATAACTCTCTTTTGCGATGATAAGACTACAAGCACCATCAACGATACCACTGGCATTGCCTGCAGTTACGACTCCGTCTTTTTTAAAAACCGGCTTTAATTTAGCTAATGACTCCATTGTGGCGTCTTCTCGAAGGTGTTCATCTTTTTCAATGCTTTGGTCACCTTTTCGTGATTTCAAAACAACTGGACTCACTTCTTCTGCAAAAATATTCTCATTCCACGCACGAGTCGCCTCTTTCTGACTCCTTAGAGCATAGGCATCAACCTCTTCGCGACTCAATTTATATTTTTCAGCTAAATTCTCTGCCGTAATAGCCATTGGTAAATTCACATAGGAATCAGAAAGCCCGGCGGATAAGGCGTCCTCAAGTTCTGCGTTACCCATGCGATACCCAAAACGAGCACCTCGCGCAACGTATGGAACTTGGGTCATATTCTCACTTCCGCCCACTAAGGCCACATCACAGTCGCCACTTAAAATCTGAAAAGCCCCTTGGACAATGGCCTCAAAGCCCGACCCGCAAAGGCGATTTACCGTCACGGCTGGGATACTCTCAGAAGCTCCACTTCTTAGAGCAACGTGTCTTGCTAGATAAGCGGCATCCGAAGAACTTTGTATGACATTTCCAAAAATGGAATGTCCTAATTCGGTAGCAGGTATTCCCGCTTGAGTTAGCGCTGCCATACTTGATTCAACTGCCAAATCAGTAGCAGACAATTGTGAAAAAGATCCACCGAACTTCGCAAATGGTGTTCGTTTGGCGGCTACGATTACTAATTTTTCTATAGACATGTTTGTGCTCCCGTAACAAAGGTATCTTCGGCGTTCAATGACTTTGAAATAAATTCTAAGGACTGACTCGCTTCGGGTTTTGAAATAAAGGGCCCGACAAGAATCCTAAACCATTTTCCATGCGCACCTAAATTCACCTCGCAGGAAATCACTTTGTTATCTTTTAAATTTTTTCTATGCTCACGCAACAAATCAACCACATCAGAGCGATTGTAAACTCTTTGATCAAGCGCTTTTACCTGCACAAACACTGGACCAACGGTTCCCTTTAAAAAATAAGACTGCAACTCTTCAAGCTTAGTTTTTTGTGAGGGAGGCAATTGCTGCTCAACCATAGCAATTCTCCAACTCATAAAGGCGCCCTCAGGCTTAGCCTCAGCAGGAGCCTCGCGCTCGACAGGAACATAGCCCTCCTTCTCAAACCTAAATTTTTGAACCTTAGTTTTGAGCTTGGTCTCAAACGGAGTCACCCCAGCCTTCTCGCCGTCGATAATGACGTTCACACTAACAGGCGAACTATTTATCGATAAGGATGTAGGCGCAGAACTTTCTCCGGATTTATGAGCTAAATTTTCATGTTTTGAATCCTCAGGCTTCGTAGAATGTTTCGCTCCACTATCTTGTTCATCTTCTGCTTCAAACAAATCTTCTTTGGGGCTTTCAGTGTCATTCTCTTGATCTTCTGTTTTTATTTCTGCATGTTCAGCTTCAACGTCTTTATTTGCTTTTAGGTGGCCAGAGTTTGAATGCTCATCGATGACCAATCCATGCGGTGATTCATGAGAGTCAGCCTTCATCTCAACCTCATGTCCAGGGGAGGAAGTAGAATTCATGAGCCACCAAAGAACTCCTGCACCACTAATGGAACAAAAAAGTAAAAAATAAAATAATTTGTTCATGACTTTAACCTCAACGAATATCCTTCTTCTTTTAGAAGACTCAAAAGGCTTCTGGCATGTTCAGGGCCCTTCGTTTCAACACGAAAATGAATTTTAGTAAATCCAACCGGACAATCAACAGATAGACGGTCATGATACAAATCTAATACGTTTGCCCTATTCGCACCTATCAACTGAGTGATCCTAGCCAATTCCCCGGGCCGGTCCTCAACAACAAGATCAAAATTCAACCATCTTTCTGTTTGAATAAGAACTCGCTCAATAATGGTGGATATCATATTCACATCCACGTTACCGCCACAAACTAAAATGACCGTTGGGAGAGTGGGATCAAGTTTTATTCTTCCGCTTAAAAGAGCGGCAACGCCGGCAGCACCCGAACCTTCCGTGATAATTTTTCCTGACTCCATCAAATAGAACATGGCATTCGCCACGTCGTCATCATTAACGACGACAACATCATCACAGAGATTTTTTACATATGAGAATGTAAGTTCATGAACACTTTTCACGGCCAAGCCTTCAGCCAAGGTTCTTGGGTGTGTTCGAGTGGCCTGGACAATGCTGCCCTTTTTAAAACTCTTACTCATCGCATCTGCCGCTTCACTAACTACGCCATAAACTTTTGCAGAAGGGCGCATGGACTTTATAGCAATAGCGGTGCCGCTCACAAGTCCTCCGCCTCCAATAGGGACAACAATCTGAATAGGAGTCTCAACTCCTATTCCCGCTTCAAGCAGTTGCTCATGAATTTCTAATCCACAAGTACCTTGTCCAGCAATGACATCTTCATCAGCATAGGCATGAACATAAACCGCTCCATCGATATCACCCAAAATTTCAGTAGCCTTCGCGTAGGCTTCGTCATAAATTTTTCCATGAAGCACAACATTGGCTCCATATCCGGCTGTTGCAGTTGACTTAATGAGAGGGGTTCCCTCCGGCATAACAATTGTAGAAGCGGCGCCCAACTTTCCCGCGACAAAGGCCACGGCCTGTGCATGGTTGCCCGCGCTGGCTGCTATGAAATGTTTGGCCGGCAAATTCGCGGAACGAGCCCCACCAGAGTCCACGTCGGACTTTGACTCTTCCCACAATTTTAAGATCTTATTTGCGGCCCCGCGCACCTTGAAGGAACCCGTATTTTGAAAAGTTTCTAATTTTAGCAAAAAAGGAGCTTTGGAACCCAATTTATTTTGGAGGAATCCCCACTCACGCAATGGAGTTTTCACTGCGTAGTTACGAATTCGTTTCCGTGCTTCAATAATGTCTTCTACTGTCACAGACATAGGGCCATACTAGGCTCTATCTGAAAAACTAGCAATCATCTGTCTAGATTCGAGATCAAACTTGGCTGTCAAAATATACTAACAAAATTTACTAATTTTGAAGCAAAACTGCGGGTAAAAGCCCATACCAAATAGAGGGATCTTCCTCATAACTTTTGGGCAAAGAGTTGAACTTCTCTATCTGGTATTCATCTAAAAGCTGCCGAGAAGCCTTAGCATCAACCGAGGCCTTCATAACCGTGTCAAGCACTGCGCCAGTCAATTTAAAATCATTTTGCTTGTGCCCTTCAATTAGGAAATCCGTTTCACCCTCGAGCTCGTCTAAGAAAATATCCATTGTGACCATAGTGTCATGATCGATATTATCGTAGGTCTCTTCGGTAATTTTAGAATTGCGCGCAGCAATAAGCTTGGAAGCCTCAACGGCTATCAAGTTTTCTTGCTCGGCTTGCCCAATCACATAGCCTTCGAATTCACGATTAAATCGCCGCCACTCTTGAGCCCAAAAGGCTTCATACTCTTGATCATTCTTAAAAGTTTTTGCCCAAGCATTCTCAACGGGACTCATAAAATGAAGCAACTTGTCCCAAGCTGAATCTTCGTCATTCCATGATTTCAAAGTGACAGATCCACGTCCACCCCCGGCTAATCCCGAAGGCATGGATCCCGCATTGACAGCGTCTGTTGCTGGCGACCGAGCTCCACTCGAAGAAGCCGTTCCGCGACCAGAACCTGATTGACCAGGAGCAATGAAACTATAATTGCTAGGGCCAAAGGTCGCTAATCTAGAAAGAGCAGAATTCTCCGACAATATTGCCGCCTGATAAGTATCATATTCCATTTTTTTCACACCCAACTGTCGGGTAATATCAACCAATTGAGCTTGGGTAGATTTCATTATTTCTGCAATTTTCTTTGCGGCCTTACCCCGAATAGATATTGTGGTGTCGGCAATGATGCCATCGTATTTGGCAATTAGTTGGAGAATACCCATTTGAGATGACTCACTTTTTCCACGAGCTAACTCAATATTATTTAGGCGGGCTTGGATAGTCTTTTTAACGTCGTCACGCACCTGTCTATTTTGAGCCCCAACATCTCCAATATCACCAAGACCATTGTTGTTTTGATTCATCCTAGACAAATCACCCAACAGACCTTGTCCTGTCGACCTCGAAGCTGACGTTCCCGAGGCACGAAGAACAACACGGCTTACATTTCGTGCGCTAGATGTCTGAGCCGCAATTCGAGCTGCAGGAGTTTTGGAACGAGTTCTATCCAAACCCTTTGCAATAAAGCGCCTTGTATTAGAGGCCCCGGAACGCATCCGGGTAGCGCTTAGCTGAGCATTTTGCCCCTTACGAATATCCGAACTTGATTGCCTTACGGCTTTGCTCAAAGCTTTTCCTTGCGTGACGCCACGAGATTCGCCACTAACCATCGCGTAACCCGAACTAGAAGTTTTCATAATACTTCGGCTAACGTTTCGAGTGTTTGCTCGCGGACCGCCCTGAGCATTCACTGGATTCACCCCAATGCGGCTTCTCGACACAGAATCAAAATCATCTAAACCCGGCGCTGGATTCATATACAGCCAATCATCGGCCGACATATTTGCAGAAGGCAATCCTGTTACAACAGGTGGCATTCGCCTCAAGCTATCAATGTAAGGGGGATTCGCAAGTTGAGGCAATCCCCAATTGGCTGGATCCCTAGACTGATCAACAATCGCGTTCCAAGCTTCCATCTCTTGTGGATTACAACTGAAATCAAATCCGCCGCCCTGAATAGGAGCCGATCCAACGGCAGTTGTCATACGTTGCCATTGAGTATCAAGACCTGATCCCCAAAGAGGAAGCAATCCACATTTTATAGTTTGCCCCAAAGCGTTGATAGCCTTTTTAGACAGTGGCTCTCTTCTGGTTTGGTAGCGTTTTGCTTTTATTCTACAACGAGCCATCGATTCAAAGACATCTTGCTCATCATAATACTCATCATTTTTTGCATGATTTGATCGCAAAGCCTTAAGCGTCGCCTCTTTCTCAGTAATAATTGTCACAAAATCTTGTGCCGATAGATTATTAACCTCAAGTGGATTGGGAGATTTCATAAAAGATACTGGCATTGGAGACTTAAATGAATCTCTAAATGACTTTTTCAAACTTTTTGCTTCAGTTAAAAACTTTTGGCAGCCATTTCCTTTTATTTGTTTTGCAATACAACAATCATCAACCGATTCTTCAAGCTTTAGATCTGCGAGATACTTTAGAGAATTCTCAATTCTTTTGGCATGTTTTACAACTTCACCAGAATTTGAATACTGAGAAGTATCGGCATTTCGAATGTTATAGGGCTGATAAAATAAATCCTTCATGCTTCCCATAGAATTGCTGAAGGTTTCGCGCGCTTCGCCAATCATTGAAAAATTGAGTTTGTCCCTGAGACAAGCACGAATGGTCCCTAGTTTCTCGTTATTCTGAATTCTTGTATAGTTAGCTTCGTCTTCTGAGGTCCAAGGACTATCTTTACCCTCTGATTTTCTAATTAAATGCTGAGTACGCAATACTTTTAAGTCTTCATAAAGAGCTTCATCTTCTGGGCCATTTCCGCTAAAACCCGATCGAATTCCATTCACATAGGCTTGAATAGCCGCCTCTGGTGAAGTCGATTGAATTTTTTCATTCAACGGAGCAAGCAAATAGCTATGTTTCAATTGATTGTAATAACGATTGATGACATTGCGGTCTTCCGAGTCTGTGATGTCATCGCGTCTGTCTGCCAAGGTCGATTGCTGAACTTGGTATCTGTCAGACGCCGCTTTGATAAAATTAGTAAAGTCGCGAATTCCATCATCTTGTGGGGAATCAGCCATACCCTCGGTGGCAATCAATAACATTGCCAGCCCCATCCATTTGGACATCGAAGCTATCCCAAATGGGCCCCTATTAAATTTTCTCATCGGCAAATCCTTCCCCTACATCTTAAGTCTACTGACCTAAGAAATTTGGAGGCGGCGATCTTCGAGGTGCCCCTGCACCTGTTGCCGAATTCCTTCGATTATTTTGCCTTCCTGGCAGACCGCGCTCCATTCTACTATCTGAAGTGTTTAACGCTCTAAATGGTACCGACGTTCCACCTTGTCTTGTTCCGTTCATTCTCTGTCCAGACGCTGGTGTCCGCCCATCTAAGGGTTGCAATCCACCCATTCCGCTACTTTTACGTGCCGAAATTTCTTCATTAACAGCTGTCAGCAAAGCCCTTGAAGCATCACTGTATTTCATCATAAGTTTTATTTTTGGATCCGAAATAAGCTCTGGATGCATCAATCCTTCAGGAGAAGTAGCGGCAATTCCCTGCAAACTCATTCCAGCAAGCGAACTCATTTTAGCCAAACACTGAGCCTGATTCTCAAGCTGTTTTGTACCTGCATAACTTGGAATCGCCATGCGCTCAACATGCTCTTTGGCTTTTTCTAGATAAGCGGAATCGTCACCAGTTTCCATAAGCATCGCTGGATCGGCACCAAAAAGTCCTGCCATCGCCATATCATCATCGGCACCGGTCGACATCAATTCACCCATGAAACTTCCAAAAAAAGAACACCCAGCACCGCGCGCTTGAAGCGCATTGTACATCGGCATTATAAGCTTATCTATCGGACGAGCCGTATTTTGGTTGGCCATCATTTGTCGACGAGCCTGACAATGCTGCACAAGTTGTAAAAAGTTATCTTGAACTGCGACGTTTTGTTTTTCTTCCTGTTTTTCGACAGCCTTTTCGGTTTCATCTTCCTTTTTTGTCTCAGCAACTTCGGCTTCTTTTTTCTTCAAAAAGTCTTCGCATTCCATTTTGCTAGATTTAGAAAGTTGCCCCATTCGCTCTTTGCCCAAAACCTTAAGCATCACGCCACAAGTGTCTTCGTTAGACGCTAAATTAGGATTTTTGCGCAGCTCTTTTGCGATATCGTATTTCGCCTTAAGGTCTGCCTCAGCGGCCTTACGACCTTTCACGTCTGTTTCTCGTTCTAGCTGAGCGGCTAGCTCCCCGATTTCACTCGTGACATCGTTAGAGCTTCCCAAATCTTTTTCGCGATCATTAACGGCATCATTTAACGCGGCCGATTTTGATGCACCAAAAACTTTCGTCGAAACCTGACGAGAAAGATTTTCTGCAAAACCATCCATTGCCGTTTTGTAACTTGCCTCATCTTTTGCGAATGTTTCGAGCTCGCCAACTTCAAAGGACTCTTCTTCAAGAGCTCCATTGACATGTTTCTCTAAATATTTGCTCATTTGATCGTCACTAAAGTTCTCGAACTTTTTCTGCATGGTTCGATTCCAGTCAGAGCGCTTAATATTTTTATTCAATCTAAGTTCTTGAGTCACAAACACTTTATGTTCGCCGTTTTTTTCTTTTTTTATCATCAATTTTTCAACTACTTGAAAGGGATACTTTTCGATGTCATGAACTTTTTCTTTGAGTTCTTTTGCTTTACCTTCTTCGAGCTTTAAAGATGCAATGTCAGCCTTGGCTGCGTTGATAGCCTCTTTAAAAACAATTTGATCTTCTTCTGCTCGCTTGGTCCAATCTGTTCTAGAAGAAAGCTTGGCGCGTACATATGTCTGCAGCATATCCCCGAAATCTTTTTCGGCTTCCAAAGATTTCATTTCATCTTTCAAAACCTTAAGGTCGTCATGATTCATGCGATCTTTAGCTTTTTTCATTTCTTGAATGAGATCGGACTCAATCTCTTTTAAATCGCTCGCAGATGCGCTGCTTTGCTCCAAAAGAAATTCGTAGACGGATTGATCCTCGTCATCGTAGCCAAAAGCATTCCCTGCAATAAATATAGATGTGGATAGAGCCATCCCCATAGCTCCACGGACAGTAAGTCGCATGTGTGTTCCCCTCAACCTTCAGTTTAACGGAATCTTCATACTAAATGGAAGGGATTTCTGTCTTTCTTTTGACAGTTTCACTGACCAAAGTTTATACAATTTCTATAAATACAGCTATTTATGATGACGTCAAGTCTTTGATGCCAGCTAAAGCTCAGGCGTAAATCCTCGTCGCATGAGGTTTTCGGTCTGCGTTCGGCCCGACAAAAACTGCAGCAAATAGTCAGGGCCGCCCGCTTTTGCCCCTACCCCAGACAATTTAAACCCACCAAACGGTTGCCTAGAAACAATGGATCCCGTGATGCCTCTATTAATATATAAGTTGCCCACTTCAGCCTTTTTTCTAAACAGCTCTATATTGCGAGGACTTCTTGAAAAAATTCCCCCCGTGAGGGCATAGTCACTATCATTTAAATCTGCAATCGCCTCTTCGATGGTTTTAAATTTATGCACGACTAGCAAGGGACCAAAATGTTCGGTCTGAGAAAGTTCACTCTTAAAATCTTCATCAGCAAAAACCGTCGGAGGAACAAAGCAACCCGCTTCAATCATTTCATCCGAAATTTCCAACTGCGCAGCTATTTTAGACTTGTTTCGCTCTATCACGCTTAAGAGTCTCTGCTGAGCCTCTCTATCAATCACGGCCGCAATTTTATTGGCTCTTATTGAAACATCTCCAATGTGAGTAGATTTTAAACTCTGGCATAGTCTCGACAAAAATTTATCGTAACATGATTCGTGAACTAGCACCCTCGAGAGAGCTGAACACTTCTGTCCCTGAAAATGAAAAGCAGATTTCACAGTGCCAAGTATTGCCTCATCGAGGTCCGCATCATCGTCAACAATCAAAGCATTTTTGCCGCCCAATTCGGCGACCACTCGCTTAATATGCTTTTGCTTTGGCGAAGGATCATAAGCCGACTTTAAAATTTTCAGCCCAACATCACGAGAACCCGTAAAGTTTATGATGTTCACTTTAGGGTGCCCCACCAAATGCGCGCCAACAACTTCACCCTTGCCTGGCAAAAATTGAATCGCCTCTTTTGGAAAGCCAACGTCCATCATCATTTCGTACAAAATTGTCGCAATACCAGAGGATTGCTCGGCCGGCTTCATAATCACTGTGTTTCCTGCAAGTAGCGGCGCCACTGTCATGCCACACAAAATTGCCAGCGGAAAATTCCATGGGGCAATCACCAAGGCGACCCCTTTGCCTTTGTACATATATTTATTCGCTTCACCCGGCAAGAATCCACGTTCTTGAGGGGTGGCAAGTTTTTCCATGGAATCTGCATAGAATTCACAAAAATCTATGGCCTCACAAACATCACCATCGGCTTCAGGACCAATTTTAGAAACTTCATCCATCATAATGGCCATCAACTCAAAACGCTTATCTCGCATTTTCTGAGCCAAATTTCTTACAAGTTTGATGCGCTCAAAAACGGGAAATTTTTCGTTCCAAGTTTCAAAATAACTCGCAGCAGATTCTACGGCGTTTTCCGCAATCTCTACTGTAGATAAAGCATAATTAGAAACAACACGCTTTTGTTCGGTAGGAGCAAAATGCTCTCCCAAAGAAAGTCCTTCAATGCGTTTCCCACCAACAATAGGATGGGCCACAATCGGGAATCGTTTTTTTGCAGCCATCAAAGCCTTTTCTAGCTTTTCCCGCGCATCAAGTGAGGCGAAGTCGATTGGCGCTTCATTTTTAAAAATCATATCACCTTTTGAAGGTTCTAAATTCAGCAATACTTTTTTTGCAGGATCGTCGAGCAAGGCACCTTGATCTTCTTTTTTTACAAACTTAGCTCGCAAGAAGCCTTCGTTAGAAGTGTTTTCAAGTAGTCGTCTAACGAGGTAAGCCATTCCCGGAAGCATTTCTCCGATAGGAACATACTCGCGCAAACGATATCCCATATCGCTAACAGCCTTTTTGAAAGGATCGGCCATTCCAAAAAGCATTTGAATCTCTAAAGCTTGTTTGGGAATTTTAAGCTCTTCAGCCAAACTCATTCCAAAAGCAATGTTGCGGACATTGTGGCTACCGAGAGCCGTATAAATATGGGGGAAGGAGCGAAGCATGATTTCTGTGCATTCTTCAAAACAAGCATCGCTTTGAGCTTTCTGCGTAAATACTGGAATCTCCCAATTGTTTTCTTTAGCTCGAATAACTTCGAAATCCCAGTAAGCTCCCTTTACCAAACGCACAGTGAGGGGAACTTTTCGACGCTTGGCAAATTTTACGACTCGTTCACAATCCTGTGGCGCAGATTTCAAATAACACTGCAACACCAAACCAAAGTAGGGATAGTTTTTAAACTCGTCTTCCGAAAACAGTTCTTCGGCAACCGTTAAAATAATATCTTTATAGTCAACCTGTTCCATATCGAGGTTAATGCAAACATTGCGCTGCATGGCCGCCTCAAGAATTGGACGAATTCTCGACTTAATAGCATCAACAGAATCACGAAAAGCATAGCTTGAAACTTCAGAATACAAACTCGAACACTTTACAGAAACGTTCGCCCGTGGAAGTTTAAGATTCCCGGCGTTTTCAAGCACATCATTAAAAGGCCAGGCCTTTACGACATCCGCAATCCCTGTCACAAGTTCCAAATAGCGGGACTGATAATCAAGAGCTTCTTCATCTGACACAACAGCTTCACCTAGAATATCTACAGTAAACGCTAAGCCCTGCTTCCAATGTTTCTCAAGAGACGGCAAGGCCTCTTTTGAATCCTTACCCGCAATGAACATCTCGGCCATGGATTCCACATTCTTACGAATGGTACTCGACGCCATTTTTCCAATGATGCCACCTGTTGACGCCACTCCCATTGCGGCTTTCATCGAAGTAGGAATTTTGGCCTCATCGTCCAAAAAATATTCTTTAACGTGCTTGCTCACCTGTTCGGATTGTTTAAGTGATGGAAGAACATCTACGAAGCGAAACATTTGAACTTTGAAATCATGATTGTTCATCGACCAATCCATCATTTTTCCGGACCAGAAACCTTTATCAAAAAGACTCATCGAAGATTTTGATGACAATTCAAAAAGTTGATTTCCTAATTCACGAACTCGAGGCTCTAGTTTGCTTTGCATGCTGTGCCTTTTAGTTCTTCCGTCCCCAAAATGGCAATAGAATTCAAGGATGAGACCGAAAGAGTCTCCACGCTATTATACAAACAATTTCGAACACTTAGGTATTGCATGGTGTTGCCGCATTATTCCGGGAAGTTATAAAAGAAGCTTGAGCTCTCATGAGATTAGACTAGCCTTTGCTGCTATGAAAATTGCTATCATTGGATCAAACCGTGGGATTGGACTTGCTCTCACCAAACACTACTCCAAAGACCACGAAGTCTATGCCTTTTGCCGAAGCAAGAGCCCAGAACTTTCTGAGCTCAGCACTAATAAGAATTTAAAAGTCCTCGATGGCTGTGACGTAAACTCCTTCGCGTCACTCCAAGATACCGCCAAAAAATGCAGCGGCGTTAACTTTGATATATTCATTCATGTCGCGGGCATTTGGAGAACCGAAAACTTTGATTCACTCAATGAGCAAACGATTATGGAACAGCTCCACACCAATGCCTTAGCTCCCATCTTATGTGTGAAAGCTTTTGAAAATAGTTTAGGCCTTGGTTCAAAGGTTGGTCTTGTAACTTCACGAATGGGATCAATTGCAGATAATGATTCAGGTGGTCGCTACGGTTACAGAATGTCAAAAGCAGCGCTTAACGCTGGCGGAAAAAGCTTATCCATAGATTTAAAGGATCAAGGTGTGGCGGTGTTTCTTCTTCATCCAGGATTTGTTCAAACAGATATGACCGAGGGCCATGGCAACCTCACCACAAAAGAGTCCGCCAGCGGAATCGCTAAAATATTTGAACAACATGATATTTCACAATCGGGTTCATTTTTTCATGTGAACGGCGAAGAGTTGCCTTGGTAGTATGAGCCGTTGCCCCCCTCTCATCCTGATTTTTATTGTGAAACAATTGAAATGACGTTAACAGCTCCCCATGCACCACATGATTAATCTAAAACATTCGATATCTAAAATCTCAATAGTCACGATTTTAGGATTATCATCCTTAGCGAGTCCTAAGATACAAGCTCTTGAATACCATCCCACTTTCAATTTGGGATTTGAATTTGGTGGCGAAAAATTTTTTGAGGCGCCATTGGATGATGGCACAACCAGAGGCTTTAATGCGGGCTCTTTAGCCATCCTCACTGGGGGAGTTGACGTCCAACATACTATTCGCGATCTCCCTTTAGAAAGTAGAATCGCTTTTGGCTTTAAAGGCGCCGGGGCAGAAGCCACTAACGGAAAATATGATTTTTTCCGTTGGATTCTTGAATTGAGCGAACATTACCGCATCGACAAAGTCCCGTTAATTGTTGGTGGCGGGTTAACCTGGCATTTTTCAAACCAAGTGATAGCGGAAGGACTTTTTGCAGGATACTCAACAGATGTCGACCCAAGCCTTGGTTTTTTTATTCAATCAGATTATGTCTTTCGAAAAGAAAATGGTGCGGCTTTTCCCTGGAGCATTCGAGAGTATCATCTAGGAGCTCGCTATACTATTCAGAGCTATGAGAAGAAGGCCTTAGATATAAAAATAAATGCTAATGCTGTTGGACTACACTTCCGTTTGATGTGGTAAATATCGAAATTTTACCAGTCACATTTAAGTCCATAAATTGGAACTTCAACCGTGTCCGCATGAGAACGTTCTGTCGTATATAGAATTTGATCAGGGTTACCACCGACGTAGCTAACCGACTCCTGTTGTTCCAAAATTTCTAAATCAATTTTTTTATAGTCAACACCTTCAACCAAGGCCCTGGAAGGCCAATTTTTTGTGGGATCAATTGCAAATTCAATTGCGTTTCTATAGCCTAGGACAAGAAATTTGGATCCAGATTTATGAATATCAAGGGCTGTTGCGAGCTGGCCAATGGCGTCGATATTTGAATTTATTTTGGGTAGCTCAATTGTGGCCACTTCCGACAATAAAAGCTCACTTGTTGAGCTTGCACTCCAAGCCTTGTAGCTGAGACGAAACAACTTAGCTGGACGTGGCTGAGTGTATTTGTCGGCATACTCTTTCGTTAAAATAAAAATATCTCCGTTGGGATGCACGGCAAAACCTTCAGCATTGTGAGGACCATCGGCATATTTTAGTTTTAGAGTTTTGTAAACTTTTACCGAGCCATTACTGGCTAAATCTTTCTCACGTAAAACTGCGATCATTATGCTTTTGCGGGATCTTTTATTGTCACCAATATCAGCAACAAACAAGCAATTGATTCCCACCCCACAGGGGCCCATGCCTAAGTCTTCTACATCTTTTGGATGGAAGCCTTCTATTTTGTGTTCCAAAAATTCACTGCCATTTAAGGCCGATGAAAAAACACGCGCCCCATCACCAGAATCATTGACGTGGTAAAGCTTTTTTCCATCCGTCGATACGGCGATTCCGCTAGCCTCAGGAAGCGCTTGCGACTTAATTACGCCCTGTATCTTTGCCTCTGACCACTTTTTGCACAAAGAAAAATTAACAGAAGAATTAACAGAAGCGTCTCTTTCAGACTTATCTGCATACGAAGCACAAGAAAGAGCCATGAGCCCCAGAAACGCCCCAAATTTTTGTAACTTCATTTTCATTAAAATCAATATAGCACTTCATGGATGGCAAGCGAGGAAAAAAGGAATCACAGAACTTTGTCAGTGACGGAGCAATCTGGGTTGTGATTTGATTCAAATTCAATTGTTGAAAACTGAACCCCTTCTTTTTCCAAATAATTTCTCATAACCTTTTTTATGCGATCGGCTTCGGCCAAAGTTGTGTCTGCAGGCAGAGCCACATGAAATCGTAAATAAGAAGATTCGCCATCTATAGACCAACCTCTCAGAGCATGAACATCTGTCACCATAGGCTCAAGGTTCATCAAATCTTTTCTAAGCTTTGCTATGCTAAGATTTTTAGGAAAATGTTGTAAAAAAATAAGTCCCACTTTTTTTAAGTTCTTATAAACGCCTCGTAAAATTATTAGGGAAATCAAAATCGACAATATGGAGTCCAAAAAATACCAAGGTTTAAACACTAAAATGATACTAACCAAAAGCACGGCCGCCCAACCCAGCAAATCCTCGAGCAAATGATACATCACCATCTTTGAATTGAGTCCGGAATTTTTGGAGAGCTTGTAGGCGGCAAATGAATTTACGACTAGCCCTAAAATAGCAAGGTATATCATGCCCTCAGCCTTCACAGGTTCAGGGTTCATCAAGCGAATAATGGCCTCATGAAGAACAAATAGACTTCCTGCAAATAGAATCAGTCCATTGATCAGAGCTGCGAGCAATGAAAATCTGCGATAGCCAAAGGTAAACTTAGTGTCTGGGTCTTTCTTGCTTAACTTTTCTGAGAAATAAGCAAAAATTAGCGAAAGGCTATCACCTAAATCATGAAGGGCATCTGAATAAATGGCTACGCTATTTGTATAAAATCCACCTATAAATTCAATGATCGAAAATCCAGCGTTTAAGAAAAAGGCAACAAGAATGTTCCTTCCATCGTCACCATGATGATGGTGATCATGCAAGCCATGCTGATGACTGTGTTCGGGCCCACCATCATGATGATCATGCTTCATAACCTTGAATCATACCGTTTTTACCCATTCTAGACAAAATATGTTTTGATCTCTTTCGAGATATTTTTTTTCAAAATGGGTTCTGGCTACAAAATTGGGGTGACTTATCCGACTCATTCTGTCCTGATTAACAATTGAAAGCTCTTTCACGCGATTCAAGTTATCAGCTGCTTCAAGAGCATAGAATTCTTCGTTCGTGGCGATTTCAAGACGCCCCCCGAGTTTTAGTCTCTCCAACAAAAAGCTCAAAAAAGGCATATTGTGCCAACGCTTATTGGCCTGAGATTCTTTTGGATAAGGATTTGGATACAAAATAAAAATCTTATCTAGTGAACCGGCGGGAATAAAGTGCACAGCAAAAGCCTCTGCATCACAATGAACGGCCCTTAGATTCTTTAGCTCAATACCTTTTGATTTATGGGATTCAATACGTCTTTGAAATTTTTCAAAACGCTCAGAGGAGTGTTCAACAGCAAAGATCTTCTGCGATGGATTTTCAATGGCATATCGAATGGCATGCCTTCCAACACCTGCACCAATTTCAAAAACATTAAACTCATTCGGATCCAACGGGACAACAGAGAGGTCTAATTTGGGTTTGCTAATTTTGTCGGACTTAAATGATCGCATTTCCTGCTAGTTCATTTCCCATCATTTTGAAGGTGACGGTCTATTCATAAACTGAACAGACAAAAACGAACAGACAAGGAATAGCAGAGACATCACGAAAACTCCCTGAACCAAATGCGTCGTCGGTGCCGGAGAAAGCGCTTCTCGTAGAGCCCTCATTCCATAACTTAAAGGATTAAGGAGTGTCGCCCATTTAAAAAATAAATTTTCACTCTGGGCTGGGAACACCGCCCCTGACAAAATCCACATAGGCATCAAGACGACGTTCATGATGCTGTGATAGCCTTGGATAGAATTCAATTTCCATGCAAAAACAAAACCCAGAGAAGTCAGGGCAGCACCCATCGCAAAAAGTAAAATGAGGGCCTCTGCTAAAGACAAAAACTCAAAATTAAATCCACTTATAAAAGCAATGACGATCAAAACAAGACCTTGCAATATTCCCAAGGTGGCCCCACTAAAAACTTTTGATAGCAGAATGCTCCAACGCGAAACAGGCGACACCAAAACTCCCTGAAGAAAGCCCTCATTGCGATCCTCAATAACCGATATGGTAGAAAAAATGGCCGTGAACAAGACGCTTAACGCCAAAATTCCAGGAAAGAAAAATTCAAAATAACCCGAGGATGAGGAAGCAAGTCCTCCGGCCGCATTGTCAGCCGTAACTCGAAAGCTATTGCCCAGACCTCCGCCAACTAAAAACCAAAACACAATGGGAGTTACAACCGAACCAATCACTCGGCTTCGTTGTCTTAAGAAACGAACAATCTCACGTTTATAGAGCGCCCAAACTGCCTTCATAAGTTTTGAAGTACCTTTCCAGTTTTTTGCCAATAGACATCAGCTAAACTGCCTCGACTCCATTCCAAAGCATCAATGTCATGACCAAGCATGGATTCAAAGCGAGGCCAAATAGATTGTAGATCGTCAATTTCAATTCTGAGTCGATCGTTCTGTTCAACAAAATGAACCGATTTATCTGAAATATTTTCTTCCAGTTTTTTTCGAAGCTCACTAATGTTTTTTGAAGACAGCACCAACACCGATTTACCAAAGGAAGCTTTTAGACTCTCGGGACTTCCATGCCCAGCAATTTTTCCTTCGGAGATAAAGACCAGCTCATCGCAAAGTTCCGCCTCTTCCATTAGGTGAGTCGTGATAACAATCGCTCGCTCCGGTTTAACCAAGGAACGTAGCAGTTGCCAAAACTCAGCACGTGCCTTGGGATCCAAACCCGTAGTTGGTTCGTCCAAAAGAAGAACAGCAGGCTCAGCAAGAAGTGTCTTCGCGAGTTCGGCACGTCTTGCAAGGCCCCCCGAAAGAGTCTTAACCCTCTCATTTTTGCGGTTCCACAAACCAAGAGATTCTAAGTTGTTTTTGATTCTCGCATCGGTGTCTTTTGAGCTGAGCCCCATCAACGCCGCATGAATTTCTAAATTTTCTAAAATACTAAGGTGTGGGTCCAAACTTGGCGATTGAAAAGTGACGCCAATAAGTTTGCGAACTTCGGAAGAATTCTCTTTCACATCAAGTCCACACACAAAGGCTCGCCCCTCTTGAGCCACTAACTGCGTTGAAAGTATTTTAAAGCTGGTCGACTTGCCACTACCATTGGGACCAAGTATTCCAGAAATCTTTCCGAACTCTATAGAGATATCTAGCCCCTTAAGAGCTTCGGTTACAATTCCTGCATTGCTAAAACTGTATTTAACATTTTCAAGCACAACGGCTTTTTTGTTGTCTGAATTATTGTCTGTCACTTTTGTACACTTTCCACGCGATAAACGCGACAATAGCTATAGGCAAAAAGAAAAACGCCGTACTAATGGCCAATATCTTTGGCGTAAAAGCATAACTTTGGCCACAGGTCGCGCAGGCAAGTGCCATGACCGGGCACAAAAGCAAAAAGACGCTCAGACTCTGTCTGAACGTCTTTGCAAATGAGCACTTGGCTATAAGAAACACTTTTATTCGCCGCCTTCAGGCGCCGCATCATGATCAGATCCATGTTCCGATTCTGTCTCATGTGTTGAATCGGAGTGCTCGGCCCCTTCGCTGTGGTGCCCCACCTTATTGGGATAAATGATCCCTCGAGCAGGCTCAGACTCATAAACACTTACTGGCCGAGAAGGAGTATCTGCAATCAAGGCTCCCGCATAAATCAAAATAATAACAGGTGAAGCAGCCACCCAAATTGTCCATTTTTTCTCGTGATTAAGATGCATATAATAGTACGCCACAAAAAAAGCTTTGGAGCACGATAAAGTTACAATTGCCATCGTAACAATGGTCTTTATTGGCTGCCCAGAATGTGGGAACGTTGAAAGCAACACTTCTACGACTGTAATGGCACCAAGAATGAATGCTACTTTGATATAGGTTTTTACTTTTTCTTCATATGTTAAACTTGCCATCTTATATTCCTCAATCTTCTCAAATCAAATACATGAAAGTAAAAACAAGAATCCACACCAAATCGACAAAGTGCCAAAACAAGCCACAAATCTCAACTTCGTTACAGTTCCCACTATCATATTTTCCAGCAGCAGTGCGTCCCGCGATAACAATCAGATAAATCACACCAGATAAAACGTGAAGACCATGAAAGCCCGTCACAATAAAGAAGGTCGATGCAAATAAAGGATGCCCACCCGTAAAATTTGAAAGACTCAATCCTAAGTGAAACAAATGAGTGTACTCATAGGCCTGAAGGCTCAAGAAGATCAATCCACCTAAAATTGTGAAGCCCAAATATTTGAGCATTCCGGCACGATCCTTTTTTTCGCCTTTAGCTTGCGCAATGACCATGGTCACCGAAGAGACGATAAGTATCGACGTCATAAAAGTTGAAAGACCTATTCCCAAAATATCCGCGGGATGTGGCCATTCCGGTGTTCGGGCCCGAATCAATGCGTATCCGAGCAAAAACCCGGCAAACATCATCGCGTCTGTGACCAAATAAAGCCACATGCCTATTTTTCCGTGGCTAGCGGTTCCAAATTCGTCTGGAGTACGGGGATTTTTAGGTCCCGCAAATTCATGGTGTTCATCGTGAGTCGTAGTTGTCATCGCAACCAAACTAAATCGAAAATCCAAGTTCATCAATCTTCTAGTTCACTTAATGTGAACTTGAACGCTTGCGCTTCCTCGGCTAGATCCTTGTTGGGCATGTTTGCAGACTCATCCGCCACTCATTCTTTTTTCTTTCCAACGCTCAACGCGTGCCTTAATTTTTCGGCCGCCGCTCTATTAATGTGGGGGTTTTTAGCCATCAAAGCCGGAAAACGGGAGCTCCATGAGAAAATAATGAAGATGGCCGTCGTCACTTCTGCCGTCTTTTTGACAAGTTATCTATATTATCACTTCAATTACCAGTCCTATAAATTTGGAGGCCAGGGCATTTGGAGACTCATTTATTTCTTTATTTTAATAAGCCACATTTGCTTAGCCGTCCTTCAGCTTCCCTTTATTTTCAGAATGCTTTGGCTCGCCCATAAATCTAGATTTAAAGAACATGCAAAACTCGCAAGAAAAGTTTGGCCAGTTTGGATGTACACCTCGATTACGGGAGTTCTCGTTTATCTGATGCTGTATATATTATTTAGCCCAATGAGCCCGACTTAGTAACTCTTAAAAAGAATGGCAAAGATACAGGAAAAAATGGATTCAATTCAAAAAAAATATCACTATCTTTCAACCGTGACGGCGATCACCACTTTAGTCCTGATCACACTTGGCGGACTTGTTCATAATACAGGATCATCGTTAGCCTGCCCCGACTGGCCTCTTTGCTTTGGACAAATCATGCCAAAAATGGAAGGCGGTGTGGCGATTGAACATTCCCACAGGCTTCTTGCAAGCTTTGTTGGAGTGCTAACAATTTTGCTTGTCATCATTGCGAGCAAAATCCGCAAACAAAGACCCCTGCTGTACAAAGTTAGTATAATCGCACTTTTAGCCGTGATTCTTCAAGGGATACTTGGCGGCATCACTGTCATTTACAAACTTCCTCCACTTGTTTCAACAGCACATCTTGGTCTTTCACATCTCTACTTTTCCCTACTCATTTATTTGGCCTGGTCTTCTCGAAAGAATAGTCTGAGCGGAAAAGAGATTGCCCCAAACGCAAAAACACTTTTAGGGATTGGAACCTTTCTTCTGTTCCTTCAAATTCTCATTGGAGCAGCCCTAAGACATACTGGAGCTGGAGCCGCCTGTGGACTTGGAGATGAATATTTTATTCTTTGTATGAATGCGGCGACAGGAGGCACTACCTTTTGGCCAGAACAGGCGCAATCGCAGTTTCACATTGTCCACAGATACATTGGCCTATTGATGATATTCATAGTTGTCGGCACCACAATTCCAACCCTAAAATGGGCGAAAAAGAATGGTCACAAGATAGTTCGCCTTCTCTGTATTGCGGCCCATGCAACAGTGCTGCTGCAAGTCATTCTAGGCGCACTAAGTGTGATGACTCACCTAGGCCCCGAGGCCGTCACTTTGCACTTAACTTTTGCGGCCCTCCTCTTTGCTCTATTAATAAGTTTGAATATACTCATTCGGGAAGCCCAAACTAGATAGCCCATATTTTGCTAAAATTTCGATTGATTCAATCGACAATCAGACGCAGAAAGACAAAGCGGTAAAAAGAATGGCTGAAGGATTACAATAGGTTTGGCTAGATTAATAGAAATTTTTACTCAATACATTTCACTCATGAAAATGAGATTGAGCACACTCGTCGTACTAACTGCCGCCTGTGGTGCTGCTGTCGCACCCAATTCCATTTTGACTTTTGGTCTTGCCTCTTGGATTCGTCTTATTATTGGAACTCTTTTTATTGTTGGGGCAGCAAACGCCATGAACTGCTATCTCGAACGAGACGTCGACGCCCTCATGGATCGAACAAAAAATCGTCCTCTTGTGACAGGGAAAATGCATCCCGTCGAAGCGCTACTGTTTTCAATATTTTTAGCTGGTCTTGGACTGTATTTACTTAACCAACTCAATTTAAACACCATGCTATTAGGGTTTCTTGGATACCTTTCCTACGTCGCGATTTACACTCCAATGAAAAGAAAAAGTATGGGAGCCATTTTTACCGGCGCGATTCCGGGCGCTATTCCTCCGTTAATGGGCTGGGCTGCGGTGGAAAACTCAATAGGCCTTGGAGCATGGATCCTTTTTGGAATTCTTTTCTTTTGGCAACTTCCTCACTTCATTGCAATTTCACTTTTTCGCCAGGCCGAATATGACAATGCTGGCCTCAAAACAGTTCCCGGAACCTTGGGACCACACAATGCCATGTTACAAATGATTTTTTGGACAGGAGTCCTAGGCATTGTAAGTCTTCTGCCCGTATTTTTTGGATTAGCAAGCCCTCTATATTTTTATGTTGCTTGCTTCTTTTCTCTAGCCTTTTTGCTCCCGTGTTTTATGGGACTCAAAGAAGGCCAAAGTTCTCATTGGATAAGAACTGCATTTTTTGGATCGCTGGCCTACTTGCCAATCATTCTAGGAATGTGGGTGTTCGATCAAAGAATTCAAATATGGCTTGGAAATTAAATATATGACAGCACGACGACACACTAGGAAGCATAATATGAAGCAAAAATTATTTACCTTAACCTTTCTCGCTTGTTTATCTCTTGGCCTTTTCGGAGGATTACAAAAATCCGGATTCTCCTCTTTTTTCCCAAGCGCGATGGCCCAAAGTCAAGAGAACTATCATTCACAAAATACCGCAGATGGGGCTCAAACTCATGCTGTCGGCAAAGAGGCCAATGGTGATTTGATGTTTTGGGACCGCTATGCGCCCCCCAAAAGTATTTCCACATATGGGCACCGAATAGATTGGCTATTCAAATACACCTCGTGGGTGTCTTTTGCTTTCTTCGCGATCATGGCAACCGCGTTACTTGTTTTTTCAATCAAATACCGCGAAAGACCTGGCCACAAAGCATATTACACTCACGGAAAAGCGACCAGTTCCGAAAAATGGGCTCCAAAATTTTTGGACCTCGCAGTCTTCGTATCTCTTGATTTGGTCTTAATGGGATCAAGTTACTTACACACGCGTGACATCATGTGGAATTACCCACAAGGAGAGGATGTTGTTAAAGTTCAAATCATGCCCCAACAATGGGCATGGAATTTTAGATACGCAGGCAAAGACGGTCTCTTTAACACTCCAGACGACATCACCACTATCAATGACCTAAGAATTCCAAAAGGCAAACCGGTGCTTGCGCAAATAAAATCTAGAGACGTGATTCACGGATTTATGGCCCCCAATCTTAGATCACAGATTGATGCCATCCCTGGTCTCGTTACTAAGTTCTGGTTCGACGCTACCGAAACAGGCGATTTCGAAATCGCTTGCTACCACCTATGCGGAACAGCCCACTATAAAATGAAAGCCTTTCTGACAGTCATGGAAAACTCCGACTATCAAGAATGGTACAACGAAAGCTCGGAGTGGGCCCATGCCGCCTACGATATGGAAGACCCCAGTGTTAAATGGGGATGGAACTGGACAATCAATCAGTGACAATTCGAATAGCAATCAATCCATTGATTTTGAATAAAGTATTTATTGGGAAAATTTATAAGGTGAATGAAAATGTCAGATAACACAACGGAAGTTCAAGAATTCAACAAACTCTATTCGCATCACGATGACCATCTTCATCCTGAACCAAAATCTATTTGGACAAAATACATTTTTTCCTTTGACCACAAAGTCATTGCAAAACAATTTTTGATCTATGGATTGATTTGGGGCTTTATTGGAGCCTTCATGTCAGTAATGATTCGCTGGTGCCTTGCTCAACCAGGAGTTCCCTTCCCCGTCGTAGGAAAATTTTTATTTCCACATACTGGCGGAGTGATTCCTCCCGACTGGTATTCCTCGCTCTTTACAATGCACGGAACGATTATGATTTTCTTTGCATTGACCCCACTTATCATCGGCTTCTTAGGCAACTATGCCATTCCGCTTATGATTGGTGCACGCGACATGCTTTTTCCATGGCTCAACATGGCGAGCTTTTGGCTATTTTTCTGTGCCGGCGGCCTTTTGCTATATTCTCTTTTTGTTCCCATGGGACCAAGTGCCGTGGGATGGACTTCCTACCCCACACTTGCGCATTCGCAGTGGTCGCCTGGACCCGGACATTCCATATGGCTCGTTGCACTTTTCATGGCGGGTGTTTCGTCATTGATGGGGGCCATCAACTACATTTCGACCATTATTCGATTGCGTGCCCCTGGCATGCGTTGGCGCGATTTACCGCTCACACTTTGGGGAATTTTCTTAACATCAATTTTAAATGCACTCTTCTTGCCAGTACTTGCGGCCGGACTTTTGCTTCTGCTGATCGATCGTGAATTTGGAACAACTTTCTTTTTGGCAGCTTCCATAAGTGAAGCAGGCACACAAGGCGACCCAATTCTTTACCAACATCTTTTCTGGATTTTTGGACACCCGGAAGTTTACATTGTGATTCTTCCTGCGTGGGGTTTAGTATCAGACTTCTTATCGTTTTTTGCTCGCAAACCAGCATTCGGATACAGAGCAACTGCCGTTTCAATGTCTGCGATTTCTGTATTATCGGCGCTGGTTTATGGACATCACATGTTCACAACCGGCCTTTCTCCGCTTCTAACAGCTGCCTTCACAACATTGACCCTTTTGATTTCCATTCCATCAGGAATATTCTTCCTAAACTGGCTTGGAACCCTTTGGAGAGGAAGCATTCGCTTCACGGTTCCTATGCTTTTTAGCATGGGAATGGTTTTCACGTTTGGACTAGGCGGCCTGACGGGATTGCACCTTGCAGCAGTCTCGACAAACATTATGCTTCACAATAGTTATTTTGTTGTTGGCCACTTTCACCTGACGATGGCCGCATCAAGCCTTTTGGCCAGCTATGCAGCTGTCTATTTCTATTTCCCAAAAATGTACGGCCGCATGATGAACAAATGTCTTGGACAAGCGCATTTTTGGCTTTCGTTCTTACCCATTGTTTATATATTCGTTACAATGATGATTGTAGGCTACGCGGGAATGCACAGAAGAACTTACAATCCGTACGAGTATCAATACCTTCAACATTTGTTAGGCCTAAACCAATACATCGGCATCGCGGTTGTAACAGCCTTTTTTGCACAATTGATTTTTGTCTTCAATTATTGGAGATCAATACATCACGGAGTTGTAGCTGGCGACAACCCATGGGAGCTTGGAACACTTGAATGGACTATACCTTCACCTGCGCCTTATTATAATTTCAAAATCATTCCGACCGTCTACAATGGACCACACGAGTTTAATAATCCAAAAACTCCGGGGAAATCTTTCATTAGACAGGATGAGTTTATTGAAGGAGTGAGCCACTCGTAATGCCCATTTTGTCTGAAACGCATACAGGGAACGAGGCGATGCAATCACCGATTCCTGCTTCGGCCAATTCGTCCAAGCTGACCAATGCTCAGCTTGGAATGTTGGTGGCCATTGCGTCGTTCACCATGCTTTTCGGAACCATGCTTTTGAGCTACTTTCTTATAAGGGCGAGACAAACGATTTGGCCCCCCATTGGAGTCGAGCCCCTGAACAAAGGAATCACCACGCTCTCAACCTTCGTACTTTTGGGCTCTTCCATTTTTATTCATCATTCAATCAAGGCCCTACGATCTGTAAATAGCGAGAAGAATCTTGAAAAATTTAAAAGCTACTGGGCCATTGGCACTTGGACCGGACTTGTTTTTTTAGCTCTTCAAAGTCTTTTTGTGGCGCAAATGTGGCAACAGGGCTTAAGAGTCCAAGACGGATTGTTTTCTTCTGTCTCATATACTCTGATTATCTTTCATGCACTGCATGTCATCTTGGCTTGGGGCTGGATGCTTGCTGTTCATCTAAGATCTTTGGCCGGTGCTTACACGACTCCAAATGCACAAAACCCTGTGCTTGCTTCTTGGATGTGGCACTTTCTTGATGTTATTTGGGTTCTCACGTATCTCTTATTGGTTTGGTATTAAGAAATGAAATCTTGTGATTTAATTTTCGGAGGAAAAAAAATGTTCAACAAAAGATTAAGCCGAAAAACGAAAAATTTATTTAATTTTTCTTTGATGAGTCTAAGCGCCATCTTAATGATGTCAGCTTGCTCAGAAAAACCTTTTGATAGCCCGCAAAAACTTGGCGGACAATGGGTCTCCTCAAAGGACCTAAATCTTGGCTGGGAAACCTACAACAATTACTGCATGCAATGTCACGGCATGAAGGGTGACGGCAAAGGGCCTGCCTCTCAAGGCATGGTCCCTGCTCCTCGCGACTTAACTCAGGGCATGTATAAATTCGGCCATGTCGCCCTTGGAGAGTTACCAACTGACGACGATTTCAAGCGAATCATTCGCAACGGACTCAACGGCACCCCCATGTTACCGTGGGACATTTCTGACGAACGTTTGATGGCCGTTATCCAATACATCAAGACCTTTTCTCCGGAGTGGAAAAAAGCGGGAGCAGGAACAAGCAATGTATTTCAAACCGATCCATGGAAAGACAAGCTAGCAAGCGAAGCCATTGAGCAAGGCAAAAAAGTTTATCATGGCATAGCTCAATGTTATTCATGCCACCCATCTTATGCCTCTCTCGAAGAAATCAATGCAGCCGCTACCGAATTAACGGGTTCTGGGACCGAAGAAATTCGCGAAAATGCGCAACTTTCAATGATTCAAGGAAGCAGCTTTGGACATTCCTATATGCCTCCTGATTTTACGAAACATCATATTCGAACAGCGCGAACTCGTGAAGACATATACAAGAGACTTGTATCAGGCGTAAATGGAACCACTATGCCTTCATGGAGAGGCATGCTTTCCTTAAGTGCAAATCAACAAGAAGATGAGAAAAATCTTTGGGCTTTAGCGTATTATGTCGAATCACTTCAAGCCCTCAAATGGAACTGGAAAGCGCGCCAAGATTTTTTTAGAAACCTCAATCAAAATCGAAGCCAAGCACGCTAGAAATTAGACAAATCTACCTTCGGCTTATTTAATAGGCTGGTGTTAAACAAGATTTGGATTAGCTTTTTTGTATTCGCACTCATTTCCGCATTCGTAAAAGTTTTTCACGGGGAATTCTCCGTTTTTGATGACATCATGAAATCAGTCTTTTCGATGTCCAAAACAGGCTTTGAAATTTCTATTGGCTTAACGGGCGTCATGTCTTTCTGGTTAGGCATCATGCGAGTTGGAGACGCCGGCGGACTTGTGAAAATCATGAGCCGCATCACCCGTCCCTTCTTTAAAAGATTATTCCCAGCTGTTCCAGAAGATCACCCTGCGATGGGATCGATGATGATGAATCTTGCGGCTAACATGTTGGGCCTCGACAACGCCGCCACTCCGCTTGGGCTCAAGGCAATGAATGATCTTCAGTCGCTAAACCCCAACAAAGACACGGCAACCAATGCCCAAGTCATGTTTCTTGTTATAAACACCTCGGCCGTGACGCTTATTCCCGTTACAATTTTTACATATCTTCACGAGCTTAATCACCCTAATCCTACAGAAGTTTTTCTTCCTATATTGCTGGCAACTTCGTTTTCAACCCTAGTAGGGATCACGGTTACCTGCCTGTTTCACAATATTTCTCTTATAAAAACTGGTCTTTGGTGGATGTTAAGCGCGCTGTTTTCTGTCTTATTTTTTGCAGTTTGGCAACTCAGACAACTTGCTCCCGAAACCCTAAATAGCGCCTCGCTCTTTGTGAGTAACTTTTTTATCTTTGCCGTCATCTGCACTTTCGTCCTGGTTGCCGCAGTCAAAAAAGTCAACGTGTACAATGAGTTTATAGAGGGCGCGAAAGAAGGATTTACAACCTCAATCAAGATTATCCCCTATCTCATTGCGATGCTAGTCGCCATCGGCGTGCTCCGAGCAAGTGGTGCGATGGAATATCTGATGACCATGCTCGAGGCAATCTTCAAAGGAGCAGCCGTGGTCCTCTATCGAATAGGAATTCTTTCAACTTTAAATATCGATTTAGAATTTGTAAAAGCTCTTCCAACAGCGTTCATGAAACCCCTAAGTGGTTCCGGAGCGCGAGGCCTCATGATTGAAACGATAAAAACTTACGGTCCCGAGTCTATGGTCTCACGAATGGTATCCACCATTCAGGGAAGCACCGAGACCACCTTTTATGTTTTGGCGGTGTACTTTGGTTCAGTTGGAATAAAAAATACAAGACATGCCGCCTTTTGCGGACTTTGCGCTGACTTCGCCGGGGTCGTTAGCGCCATTACCATTTGCTACATATTGTTCTAAATATCGCCCTAACCAAACTGCAGCTCAGACAAATAAGTCATTCCAAAGGCCTGAGCCTGAAATGCGTCGAAAGGCAAATGGGTTGACTCGTCGTAGACAGCTCCCTCGAGTCTGCAATTATGAATTGTCGCCTTACTAAGATCGACACCCCTTAAATCTGCCCCCTCAAGATTTGATCCACATATATTTGCGCATTTAAAATTAGAATCAGACAGGTCACTGCCACTAAAGTTTGAACAATACACAATCGCGTTTTCAAAATCGACCACCTGCGCCTTAGTGAATGTAAAGTCACATTCGTGAATGATTGAAAACTGAAAATCTGCCCCAACTAAATAGCTTCCTGAGAGATTGCACTTATAAAAAGTAACCAACGAAAAATTATGAAAAGAAAATTGGGCGTCTTCAAAATCTTTTTCAACTACCTTAAGAAGATTTTCCCTTCTAAGGTCGAGCTCAAACCTTTCAATATCTTCCTTAATTTTTTGTTTGCGGTTTTCTAGCGCCCTTATGTTCGATTTTAAGCCTGCCTCAATGATTATCATATTAAAATCCCCTCTTTGATTCTAAGGAGCAGCAAGTTTTATTCCACCCCAAAAGCTGCCAGGCAAAGCTTTGTGATAGGCTGAGCCCCCCACTCGAATACGGTAAAATCTATATATTGACATTGAGCACAAACCCATATATGACAAATATGACATGGGAATCTGTGCGAGCTTCCTTAACGTTTTCAAACTCTTAGGCCACTACTTAGACCGCCATCTTGATTTATACCTTTGTGCGCAAGCGGACTCGCTTAGATTTTTAATGTTTAAATATATTTAACGAGCCCACCAGCCCCAAGGAGAAGAAATGCCTGCTGTCAAATTCGCCCAAACCGCCCCATTGCGCCCCAAGTATAGAGTGGAAAATTTTCCACCAAATGAAATTCACCCCACCGATAGCCTCAACCCGTCAACGATATACCATGATTTTTATGGTGAAACTCCGGAGATTAGAGGGGTCATCAAGAAAATTGAAAAGCTAAAAAACTTAGATTCACCGGTTTTCATCACAGGTGAAGCTGGAACTGGCAAAGAAAAAATTGCCAGCATCATTCATCGGCAATCGAGCAGAGCAACCGGCCCCTTTATGGCCCTTAACTGTGCTCTTGAATCCAGAGCCACATTAGAATCCAAACTTTTTGGATCAAAAGGCCTATTAGAGGCTTGTAGCAACGGCACCTTGTTTCTAAATGAAATTGGAGATTTGCCAATTGAGCTTCAACATAAACTTTTGCAAGCCCTTCAGACTTCAACAATAACACCCATAGGCTCAGAGGCTCCCATCCGAATCAACACTCGAGTAATTTCAGCTAGCTCAAAGAATCTTAAGAGCAAAATCAAGACAAATGATGTTAGCTCAAATCTTTACTACAAATTATCAGTGTTTAGCTTGAACATTCCCCCTCTCAGAGAAAGAAAAGCTGATATCATTCCACTTGCAAAAATGTTTGCGCGAGAATTTTCATTTAAATATCGCACCACTCTTAATCCTCTTAGCTCAAGGCTTGAAAATATTTTATCTAGCTATACCTGGCCAGGAAACATCAAAGAACTTAAGAGCGCGATTCAGCGCGGGGTTGCCCTTGCGGACCAAGGTGAAGTTAAAGCAGAAGATGTGCTTCCCGAGCTTAGGCAAATATTCCCGGAATCAATTAACAAAAATATATCATTAGACCTAAGGAACATTCCCTATGAAAAAGCCCTAGATATTTTTAGAAAAGAATACTTAGAGGCGCTTTTGCTTAAATGCGATTACAATATTTCTGAGGCAGCGCGCATTTCTAAAAAAAATCGCATGTGGGTCTACAGATGTGCTCAGAAATCAGGCATAAGATTGCACAAATAATCGAACAGTTCATTAAGGTGTCACCATATAAATCGGGCAAATTTTCCGGCATTTGAGGCATTTTTATAAGAAAGAATTCAACAAGCGGCTCTAAAGCTTGGAACAACTTCTGCATATACCCCCTGTGACAATGATGGCACCTAACCAGTGCAAAAGTGGGGGGATATTATGATGCTTGGATATATAGAATTCGAAAATGTAACCATTACAAAATTGCAGGCGTTCTTGTTTGACATGGAACTGCACGGTGCGACTTTAAAGGCCTTTCCAGACCATAGTTACAAACATTGCCCAGTGAGCTACTCCGCAAAAATCGACAAAAGCAAAGTTCGTCACGGAGGGAAGGGCTCGATTTTATGCAAAATTGGCTGCAATGTTCTGAACCAGGAAATTAGCTGCGAATCGTCAGGCGAGACTGTTCATCAAACCTGGTCACAATGTGTGAGCAAGACCATTAAGAGATTAAGAGATGTCTTGACCCCAAAAAAACATGAGGAATATCTGCTCGGACACCTCAGCACTAAAACTCCGAATCGCCTTAAGCAGCGCCTTAACGATGAACTTATGGAATGTGTAGCTTAGGACTTGAGCCTAAAAACCTCTAACAAGTTCGGACAATTATGGGCAAATGCCCCCAACTCTGATTGCGTTCATTTGCCCTGACCTCTGCGTCAGTAAAAGCTTGAAAGTACTCGACATTCTTTCTATAGAGTCCCTATGCAAACAAAACGCGATTTTACCAAAATCTTTGAAAATCCATTGGCTTGGCTAGTGACCCTAATTCTTCTTTTTGCTGTTCCCCTATATTTTAGCTTCAAGGCGCCACAACCGGAACTTCCACCTGCGCTGGGGAATATTCCGAACTTTGAACTCACAAATCAGGATGGCAGAAATATTTCCTACGCCAACGAATACAAGGGATCCGTGCTTTTGGTAAATTTTATTTTTACCAGCTGCCAAACAGTTTGCCCTCTCCTTACTGCGCAAATGGCAAAAATACAATCGCGCCTACAATCTGCCGCCCCGATCATTCGCCTTGTCTCCATTACTGTTGATCCAGAAACTGACACCCCTGAAGTGTTAAAAAAATATGGTGAAAAATACCAAGCTCGCTTTCGGCATTGGAGCTTCTTAACTGGCGACCTTAACCAAATTTACGAGACTGTTGTAAATGGATTTCATATTGCTGCCGATAATCCAGTCTTCAATAAAGCAGATCTTGACTCTGATAAAAGCGCTGACCTTTTTGAAATCACCCACGGAGAACATTTTGTGATCATAGATCAACAAGGTCAAATCCGAGCCTACATGCAAGGAAACAACGATGAACAGCTCAACAAGATTGTTCAAACATTGAGCCTTGTGGCGAATACTAAACCAGAAAACGCAACTATTAGTATTGTCAGATAGTTTAGCGAGATAGTTTTATGAGATGAATTAGTAATTCATCCAGAAAGGAATTTAAGTTATGAGTTTAGGCACATTCTTAAAACCTGTCCTTCCAAATTTTCCCAAAGTCCAGCCAGATATGGAGATTGAAGTTCTGCAGGAACTTCCAATTGAAACTCTCTACCTCGCCTTGAAATCAGCAGATTCAGAAGTTTCGCTTTGGTTCATGGAAAATGCGTTGCCGTCTCAAGTCCAAGGACTCATCGACATCGATTGCTGGGTGGGAAGCAAATTTCTTCCAGAGAAATCGGCACTTTATTTTCGAGAAATCACACAATTAGATCCCGTTAAGATTAAAGATTATATGCAAAATTTAGATCCTGAGTTTGTGGTCAGAACTCTTTTGGAGTTTTGCCAAGTTCTCGATTTTGACCACCATGAACCCATCGATTTTCCGGAAAGCAGTTTTTTGATTAGTCCAGACAGCAAGTATGTCTTGTTCCTAAAGACAGAAGCTCCAGACATTAGGGAAATGCTTTATCAGTGGATGAACAAGTTCTCGATGAGCAACATTGATTTATTGCGACGCCATCTTGAGAGCTGCAAGTGGGAACAAATCTCTGACCTAGAAGAGTTTTCTTACCAAATAAAAAAAGGCCGCTTAGAAGACATGGGCTTTGTGGATTTTCACGAGGCCATTTCACTTTACTCTCATGGCAGCGCCAAGGCCCTCAAGGAAAGTCTCATCAAAAGCCCCATCTCAAAATCTACAAAAATGCGAGTGCGTTCAGTAGACGAAAGCTCCGAAGAAGGGGACACCTTTTTTCATGAGGAGTGGATGCCAACAGTAATATCTGGTCCCATTTTTGCCGATGGGTTTTTGTCCAAAGCTTTAGCAGAAATTAAAGACAGCCAAAGCAGAGAAATCATCCTTCAAGAGATCATGCGCACACTCAATGCTGGGCTAGCTGCAGATGAAGTTTTGCATGAAGATCTTGATACCATAGCGAAAGCAACAAGCAGAGGCAGACTCTATTTAGATCTTGGACTTTCTTATTTGTCGCAAGGACAAAGCGACAAAGGAGCAAACTGGCTTGAAACACAACCACTCATGCAAGTTTACAGACTTGGCTGGTTGGTTGTTCAGGACCTTCAGGCCGCAGCAAGGCAACTCATCGCAAAAACATCGGTTAGTTTCTTTGGCACTCCTGACCAAGAAATCCTGCAAGCATTGATGGGACGTCATCCAGAACTAGACGCTCATCTATTGCAAGATTTAGACGTTCCCTCGAATGAATTGATTAGCCTTACCGGTATCCTAAAAGTTGGAGAGCGCCTAGCTCAACTCGGTTGGTTGCAGAAATTTTTTCAAAATGACCTTGCTACGCTTATGTCTTTTGACAGGCGACCTTTGCTGGCAAATGAAAGTGCCTACGCAAGACTGGCCACGGCACTCTTTAGGCAAAATACAAACCCCAAGGAAGCTGAAATCAATAGCGAGCCATTAAAAATTAGTGAATGGATTGAACGAGCGCCTTTGTTTAACAAGGACAATTTTACGAAAGCTCTAAACTTGGTTTTGGGACAATCGCCAGAGGCCGCCAGAAGCCTCCTACAAAAACGCTTTGAGTCTTTGGCCGATGACTTGGATTATTTTTCTAAGAACTCATCAAAGAAAGTTCCCGACCTTCGATATTTTCGCGCACTTGTTTTTGAAAGTGTAAAAAAGGGAGAAAACACTCAGGCATGATTCAAAAATTTGTTTCATTTTTAAGAAATTTTGCTCTCTGTTTTTGGCTAGGAGAACTTCTATTCTTTGGAGCGATTTTCGCACCAAGAGTTTTTAAAGTATTGGATCGGCCTGATGCCGCGCAACTGCAGGCCTCGTTATTTCCTCCCTACTACCTTGTTGCCTTTATTTGCGGCCTTATGGTCTTGCTTAGCGTTCTCATTCAAAAAAGAATTTTGACCAAAACTCAATACTACCTTGGTATCATCATTGGATTCGCCGGGAGCGCAGTATCGGCCGTTAGCCTTTGGTATATTACTCCAACGTTGATTGGCCTTTATCCAGCTTACTATTCACAGAACCCACCCCCAGAGGCGATTGCCCAATTTGCCCAGCTACACAAAATAAGTGTTAGCAGCAATGTGACTATCATGCTGTTATTGATTGTGCTCGTTTTTGCCTTGAGCGAGCGCCCTACAAAACGTTTGTGGACCTAAGTCAGAATTCCTGCATAGGAATTTCCGACTTGCTTCACTTACAATCTTTGGCCCATTCTTGTTAGATCCCCAGATGGAATAGTTTGCCTAAAATTAAAATTCCATAAAACGCGAGAGGCACGTCCCACAATATTTTTTGAAGGAACAAATCCCCAATACCTACTGTCGGCACTATTGTCTCGATTGTCTCCCATCACAAAATAGCTTTCCGCAGGTACAATAAAATTTATATTGGGATGTGTGATTCCGGGTATCTTATAAATCACACGACATGAATCTAAAACACATTCGCGGATTGCCAAACGATCGTCAATGAATTCTCCTATCCCAAAATCTCCCGCCTCACCAACTTCTACCTCATCATAGCTTGCCGCAATTCCATTGATCCAAAGCCTATCATTTACTATTTGAACTTCGTCACCGGGCACCGCGATCATTCGCTTGACCATTAAAATGTCTTCGTTTCGTGGATCTTCAAAAACCACAACATCACCGCGCCCCGGCTGATGCCTGTCGTAATCTCGCTTGAAGACCAAGACATAATCCCCAACCTCTAATGTCGGCTGCATGCTTTCACTTGGAATATAGTAGTGGTTTGCATAGCTCTTTCTTATTACGAGCAAGGCAATGAGCAAGATCCAATACTTTGAAATCTTTGGGATTTTAGATAAATAATGTCTCATATATACGACTAAATGTATAGTAAGCTTTACATTTAGTCAAGTAGACTGTACAATATTTCAATGCCGGTCGAAAACCAAATCAAATTATATAGAGTAAAATCTGGGGATATTACCCAAGGCGAACTCGCAGAAAAAGTGTCGTGTTCAAGACAAACCATTCACTCAATCGAAAGTGGGAAGTTTAACCCTTCTATCGAGCTAGCACTGAAAATTGCAAAAGCTCTAGAAGCTCCGTTAGCCGAATTGTTTATTTTAAAGGAGAATGATTTATGACCTATTCCCTCATCCAGACATTGTTGATCGCAAGCATTGCAGCCTATTTTATATTTGATTTCTTTGAAGACAAAAGAGTTTATGACGAACGCGAAGAACTTATTAGACTTAAAACTCACACCATCGTTCAGAAAACCAGCAGTTGGTCACTCGCGGCCTTAACGGTTTTATATATTTACAACAGGGACATTCCTGGAATTGTCTTTTTGGTGGCCATGGTGCTTGCCTCACTCTATTCTGAAATCATTGGAAGAGTTTATTGGCGATCAAAACTTTAATAGCACCCTATTCGTTAGCGCTATGCTGCTCTAAATTTTTTGAATTTGAACGAGCGAGTTCACGCTCATCCATGTAGGCATCTGCAGGTGGCACCATCGCCGTTTCGATGTTGTATTCACTCCGTCCTGCCCTGACCTGCTTAAAATAAATGTTGTCGTCTACGGTAGCCGTTCCTTTAATAATTTCTCTTCGAGGGCCTTTGTACATATAGATCAAATGATCGATTTCCCGGCCTGGAGGAATTTCAAACCCATTCTCTTGTGCAAGCGCTCTCAGCTGCGGAAGTGCTTCTACCAAGTAACCCATTGTTGCAATTGCTGCGTTGCTAGCGTTACTAAGATTAGCTTTTTCAATTTCTGGGAACTCTTTTTGCAATTTTTCTGGAAAGTACTTTATCTGAGTAGGACCTCGACTATTCATTTTCATATCAAAGAGAATGGGCAATATTTCTTCAACATTGTCTCTACCGGCAATTTTAGCAATTGATTCGTAAAGACCTCCAACGGCGAGCCCTTTATGAAGTTCTTTTTTTGCCTTCTTATCGGCGTACCTATAGTCATGCAAAATATCGCCCTTTTCATAAATCCAATCTAACTTTCTATACTTTGATCGCCAGCGATCACTTAGATCAATTTCGGAATCTCTAAACTTTTTAAGAGTAGGAACCGCCCAAGGATAGCGCTCTTTAAGTTTATATTTTTTACTTTCACCATTCTCTGATTCTGCAGCAAGGATTCCAACACTCAGGCCTGCAAGTTCTTCGTACTGTTTGTTGTCGAGCTTATAGTATTTCTTTAAGCGGTCCTGAACCTCATGATCAGACAATGTTTTTGCAAAAATCTTTGCCGTATCAGATTTGCTAGCGCCGGAACCTGCCTTGGGTTTTATTTCTGTGTAATAGGGATAAGGACCAAGATCATAAACTTTCAGATTTTGAGCCATCACCGAGGCATTAAAGTGAACACAAAAAAGTGAGAATACAAATAATAGTAATCGAGGAACTTTGTTCCCCTCAGAAAACCCACCCATAACTTGATCTTAACACCTATTTGTGCGGCGCGTCAAGCCGGGTTTCACAACCAGACACCACATAACTACCTATAATTGTTGTTCAATTACCAATAGATTCATTAAATAGTCTAATATAAAACGACTTCTTGAGGCTTAAATAGAGCTTCTGGAACGCCCTCACGGGGCAGCTGCTCCATTAAGTAATTGAGCGCCTTTTGAGAATTATCTTTATCAATTCCCTGCCAATATTGAGTCTGATTTTTTGAAAAATGCTTTGCCTGAGACTCCCACTCAAAAGGATTCAAAAAGTATCCCGAATGACTGTTAAAAAAGCTTTTGTCCCAAGCCACCGTCAGACGATTCAAGGCTTTTCCCTCGGATTGGCCAGACATCCAAATTGAATTGCCCAGACTATCGACAACAAGGCTAGTAGCATGCCTAGCTCCCCCGAAAAACAGAACAGGTCGTCTAGTGAGTTTTCGAATTTTGCCAACTTCGCCGATCGACAAATCACCCAAAACTACCCACAAAGAAATTTCTGGCCCCGTCGATCTACTAAGCTCTAGAAATTCTACTGCGGGGTCACGCACCTGAATTTCTTTGCTTTCATAATTTTCCCTTTCAAAGTCTTCTAAACTACTTAATGAGACAATTCGCATATTCGAGGTCAAATCTAATGTAACAGGAAGAGGCAAATCCAAAAAGGAATCTAAAATTCTCTTAGAGTCTTTGTAAATATTACTGCCCAGTACAGGGAATTTTGCACCTTTTATAGCGTCGTTAAAAAACTGAATTCCTTTTGAAAAATCTCTAGCAACAGCACCGTAGGCAGTTAAATCAGCGCTGCTATAGTAAGCAACAACTGAAGCGCTCTCACCTTTTAGTGATTTTTCTGACAAATAAGGGCCAGGCACAAAAGCATTGCCTGCGCTAAAGAAAAAAACATTCTTGAATTCGGCTCTAAGCCGAGTCAAATATGACAACGACTTTTGAGTGCCACCAAGTGGAAGCAAATCACATGCGCAAGGCCCCCGTCTCGCCTCTCGGTCTTCTTCAAATATAAAAACAGTTTTGGGAGACCCTTCAAATTGTTGCTGATGATTTCTAAACCTAGATGCCATAAAGGGATTAGGCCGTTGTTTCCATCCCGAGCTTGAGCAAGATGCTAGAAAAATAAACGCTACAAATACTATAAGGTTAGAGTAGCAATACCTAAGCGGCACCACCGCAAACCCTTATTAAGTAGTCAGAATCCAAGGTATCACGAATGATATCATCCGTATCAAGTTTGCCGCGAAGCATGTCTCGAGCAATGGCCTGTCGCAACTCACCATCAAACGCGTCTGCATGTGATGGATTATCAGTCGCCGCAAAATCATGGGCACGGCTCTCGAGATCCGAAATACTTTTGCTAATGGCCTGATGCGCTTCTCGAGCGCCCTTCAATTTCTCAGGATCCCCTCCAGATTTTTCATGAATCGCAATTTGTTTTTCAATTTCCTTTTGACGAAGCTTTAAGCCATCAACAATTTTTTTTGCTTCTGCTATCTTGGCTTCCTTGGTTTTCAAAGCTGACAATCTTGAATCCACGCCTTCACGCAAATTTGAAAGATTTTTTATCGATGCTAAATCATAATTTTCAAGAACTTTTGATGACAATTCAAATATTTTTTTGGGACCATCGGCATCATTCAGCAAATCTTCTCGCCCAAGAATTTTATCAAGATAATTACTATAGGCTTTGCGATATTCAGGTGACTCCATTTTTGCAAGAACATGCTTCATGGTTTTAGCATCCATCCCCTGCAAACTTTTTAGAAAAGCCGAAAATGCAAAATCTCCGTTTAAAGAATCGACAATGGAAGTGATTTTTGCATCAGTAGTGGGCACTCCCTCCAAATCAAACATCGCCTTAACCATGTCGAATTTTTGCTTTCCAGCCAAAGCATTCGGCGCAAGCTTTTCACCCGAACTGCCTTCACCAAGGAGCTTGCTCAATCCATGACTTCCACTGCTCGTTCCGACACTTTCCCCCGATGCCTTTGTTCCTGTTAATTCAGGATTCCGAAGCAACCCAGTATCCGCAACGCCATCATTAGCTTTGGCTTTAAAATAACTATCAAGTGAGCCTTCAAGCTTGTTAAAGCCTTCACGCAAGATTGCAAACTCAGGACGTGTTGCGCGTTCCGCCTTTAAAACACCCGGACTAAGGTCATCGACACTTTTAAAACCTTTGCCAGCTTTCTTTACCGGCTCGAAGTGTTCAAATTTAAAGTGTCTTAGGTAAAACTTATTAGCTAGAACTTCTGGACTTCCAAATTGAATAAGCGCAAAAATTGCGAAAATTTTTGCCGAAAAAATAGCAAGTGGACTAGAAAACCTTGATTTGGAATTACTCATAAAACACCCTCTTTTGAAAACAGTATCACACAATCACCTATCGGAATCCACTCGAGAATCATTGAATTTTGCATTCCAATATTAGTGTTTATTATACTATCAACTATACCGTTTAATCCACTGGTCTGCTGTCGAAATCTACTATGGCAGGAAATCAGCCCCTCCTTTATTAAGATTAGATTAAGAACAACTGTTCATAAAATATTAACATGTTAATGAACTATAATAGGCACTGAAAGCAAAGACACACTTGTGACTAAATTTGGAAGATATCTCTATCTATTTGCGGCGCTAACGAGCTCTTTTGCACGCGCGGCCGAATTCAGTTGCGAAAATTCCGTAGGCGTTCCCGCCATTCCATCAGATCCGCGAATCGACGACCCCCTTCTTTCAAGCTCATTTAAATATCAACGTGAACTCCCCGAAGCTTTTGACCGTCAAAAAACCATCAACCTCAGCAACTCGCCGCTGTGGAATCCCGTCTTAAAAAAACTCGACTCGGCAAACCAATCTGGAGCTCTAAATTTTAGCGGATCACTGCCCCCAGGACTAAATCGAGAAGTTTTAGGTGAAGTACTCGAGCTGTCTAAAGATGAAATCAGAGCCCCCGAAGATGTCTTTAAATCAGCCGTGCAACACAAGTGGTCGCAAGGCTGGGAAAATTATCTTTCGACGGGTGTTGGAAAATCGGTATTCGAAGAACTCAAAGACAAACAATACACGGAGTGGAAACTAGCAAAAGCTAATGGAGAAAATGTTGAAGACTCCCCCCCCGCCCTAAGCCAGGAAGAATGGAGTCAAATTCTAGGTCGGGAACTTGAATCTCGATACAATAAAAAAATCAATGAAAAAAGTTTCGAAATCGCACAAAGAAAAATCAAGCAATATTCTGCTTACTCCGGAAAAAACTGGGACTCATGGGTACAAGAAGCTCAAAAAATGGGCGTTCCATCAAATACCCGGGTAGAAGACCTTGAAAATCTAAATCAAAATTCCCAAAACAAACTTCCCCTAAGCAACGAATTGGTAGACATTTGGAGCCAATCAATTGGGCTTGTTGAAAATGAACGACTCATTTCTGAAAAAAATGGCCTGCGAGTCAGCGCCTCAAAAAACACACATGGCGAAAGCAACTCAATTTCACCGATTCGTCACGACTCACAAATTGCCAAAAGAGATTTTAACTTCGATACTAGCGCAAATTTATCAAATGATTTGATGATCCAGGCCTTGAATAGCTTTTTAAATCCAAAGATCCCCCCACAAGAGGCAAGCCTTGAGCACCTAAAAGAAGTCTGGCAAAAAAGTCTAGACGATCTGATGAAAGGCAAAGGCATTGCTCTTTACAGCATTTCTGGCGGCATTCTACCAAACGACATTACGGGTGAGAAGTTTAGAAACAAGTTCCAGACTCAATTGACTTTAGCTGAAACCTATCAAAAAAAATTAGCAGCGGGGGTTTCTGGGCCAGAAAAACCAAGACTTGAATCATTGCTCTCTGATCTAAATATTGAGCTTGAAAAGACAAGGTCAATCCTCAAAAAACAAGTTCGTATTACGCTCTCTAAATTTCTAATTGATCAATTATCCGTAGGAAAACACCCCACGAAAGGAATGAGCACGAAAGAATTCGATAAAGTCGCAGAAACACATGCCGAAAAAGTTGTACGCGAAAAATTTGGAATGAAACCGAATGACCATGTCCCGCCAGAATATAAAAAACAATTCAACGATGAAATCAACTACCAAAAAATATTATACCAGCGTGAACACATGGACCCCACTAATCCACTTTGGTCCACTGACATAGATGGCGACGGTAAAGAAGATATTCAGGGGATGGATCAAGATGAATTTACCAACCACGGCCCAGCTTATAAAAAATATGAAGCCTATAGCGAGATAACAGGCAAACAAAAAGACTACATGACAGCCTGTCTGGACGAAAATCTGAAAGAAGCCCTTTCTCACCCTCCTGAGAATAACGATGAAAATTCCTACCAAGCGTTCACAAAAAATTTAACTCAAAAAATTGAGCTTTGCTCCAACACCATGATTGGCAAAGATCTAGCCAGATTGAAAAACAGTGCCAATGAATTTGGTAAAAAATATTACACACAATTCATGGCCTCGAAGACAATGGCGCATCAACGCGCTCTCGCCTTTGGGGCAACTGGCTACCACTTTGAGCGTGGTCTTGAATATTTAATCAAACACTCGGAAGCAAATCAAGGAAGCAAGGATCACCTGGCCGAAAACCGCCAGTTTCAAAGGCAAGAAGCAAACTACATACAGCAGACTTATAAAATTGGACTTAGCAACGATCAAGATCGGCAACTGGATCTAACAAAGCTTGATATTTCTTCGTCAGAGAAATTAGTCGACGACCCCAGAGCTCGAAACTTTTTGATGCAGAATCTTGGAAGCAACGCCGTAGCTTCGATGGAATTACTTCTAAAATTGGGAGACTATGACAAATCTAAGGGGACCACGTCCAGCAAAGAGCTGGGGCCTCAAGTCATTGGTGATACCGTATTTTGGGTTGGCAGCAACTTTAATAACGTAAAAAATAGATCCGGAAATATGACCAGCACTCAGAGCAATCATGTGATGCAAATGCCCATTGAAGAATATCGAAAAATGGCGTGCAAAGAAGGCAAAGAAAAGGCCCAGAGGCTTACCGATTCCCTCAACAAGTATCATGAAGCGCTTCAAAAAGTTCAATCGTCTCCGTATAAAAACTTTTTTGCAACAGGATACAGGGGGCTAGAAGACAATCCTTTAAGAAATCCTTTGGTTTTGTCGAGCCCAACATTGCTCATAAGAGAACTCATGAATCGAACGCCTGGGAACAATCGAGAAGCTCCAACAAAAGAGCTCCGTGAACTCGACCAAGCTCAAAAGCAAGTTTTGGATAATGCAAAAGAAATGAATCACTTCAAGCTACACTATGGCCTTAGCCATGAAACCGCACTTAGCACGAGCATGCGTCAAGCATTGATCAACGAAACACATATTGACCCTAACTCGATTTCGGGTCAAAGCATTGATTCCGTTATCGAAGGTATCAAATCAAATGCGGAATACCTAAAGTCTAATTCATTGAAAACGGGAGGAAAACTTGCCGTAGGCGTTGCAAGTTTTTATGTGGCTGCCGGAGCAGGTGCTGTGACCTCTCTTGGCGTGAGAGCAAGTGCCATGAGTTTAAACACGGTAAAAGGCGCCAATTTTGCAAGCAAGGCCCTACGGGCCATGACCACCAGGGCTTCAATTCAGGCTGAACAAACTTTTGGAAAAGTCATTTTGGATGCGGGAATTAGAACTGAAGCCTTTCATGCTGGCGCCGTCGGCGGACGCGTCGCTTGGCTTTTTGGAAATTCCTTAAACCCTATCAATGCGACTTTTGCTGCGAGATCCAGACATAAATACACCCTGTCTCAAGGGGAAGAAAGCAACTACTGGGATCTATGGCAAGAAGAATTTTCTTCAGGATTTGAAGGCGCCACCTCAATTCAAGGGGCCATTCAAGCAGGGGTCATGCTTCCCGCCATGGCATCACTTGGTCACTTTTATAAACTAGGAAAAGGGACACCTTGGAGGCTCTTCAATCGATGGACAGGCAAGCAAACTTTTGCACAACTTCTAAAAACCAATCCTGCTAGAGCCAATTTTATCGCCAATTTACAGGCCAACGTTGTTGCCACAGCAGCCATGAAACCTCTCGAAGTTGGAATGATTTACAATGCCGTCTCACAAATGAATCCTGAAATATCAAAATTGGAAACACAATATTCCGAGGCAAAAAATGAAGCCGACAAGAAAGCTATTCACCAACAGCTTACGAGTATAAAAGCTCAAAAGGTAAATCAAATTTCCTCCATGAGTCGAGACTTCCTTTTATATGACATTGGCTTAGGCGCTCTGTTTTTAAGAATGCCCGCTGAGTTCTTTAGCGAAATTCGCCTTAACAAATCACAATTTAACAAAGGCATTGAGGCAAGTTTTGCAAGGCATGCGAATGAAATTTCGTTCTGGTCTAAGAACACCAACAAAGTCACAATGAAGCCCGAGGCCTACCAGCAATACATGCGAGAAGTCTCTAAAATCAAAACACTTCGAGACCCGAGTGCCAAAATCTCGGACTACTCTCCCGCGAAATTTTTAGGTAAAGATGCCGAAGGAAACTACACTTTCGAATTCGATAAATCCGTCGACTGGAATTCCTTCGGCCTTCGCAACAAAGTATTGGGAAGAACCCTTTTTCCACCGAGCCTTGGTCCCGACTATTACCGCGTCGGAACCTATGATTAAAAATAACTCAAGCAAATTAAGATGCGGGCGCTACTTTTGAAACTGGAGCCCCGTTACTGCTGTATGCCTCTTTTTTTAATCTTACAAATTTTTCACCCATTTTAATCAGAGCAACTTCCCCAAAATGATTTTTCAATTTGACAAATAAACTGCCTTCCTCGGCTCTTAGGTGATGCTCTATAAGATCTTTGGTGACCATTAGTGCGGCACGAAATTTTCCATCAGGTCCCGGCTCGCATTGAAGCAATTTGGAGATCATCTCATCTACCAATAAGTGCTCATGTGCACCCTCAAGAGCAAATGCTCTGAGATCTTGACTATATTGCCTGCAGGCCTCGTAAAGAACTTGCTCTTCGGCCTTTATATGTTGAGACCAGACAGATCGAAGTGATTGCGCCAAGTCCAAGAGTCCCTCCTCCTGATTTTCAGTCCGACGCACAAGATCCTCCAAAATTCCCAGAATGGTTTCATGATCTTTCCTAAGAGCAAGACGAATGTCCTTTTTTGATGCATAGATCGGCACCATACTTAAGACCGAATGTTTTGTAGTTTTAGCCAAGTCATTGATCGCGTTTGTTAGATTCATGATATCTCCTCTTTTATAAAAGAAATAAGCAATTTTCAGACCAAAAAATTTTACAATCAATGTCATTTTGTCTCAATTTTGTTGGATTGATCCTTGCACTAAAGAATATCCATAAGCCCTTAGGCTTAAAAATACATAGAAAGAGAGAAAATAGATGTCTAAACAAAAATCTCAAATGAAGAACCAAGGACCTCGACAAGAGCAATCTCAGAAAAAGGATGCGCCAGAGTTAAAAACCAGGCGTAGTGTCCAAGGAACGGAGGCCGATCGTTCAGAAAAAATTAAAAAACGTTCCGATACTCGGTCCTAACTCACGTATAGCCGCTAGTTTGAGAGCATCCATTGGCATAAAAAAGATTGTTGCTGATGGATGCTTTTATATTTTTGAATCATGGGAGAACCTAAGCACCTAGGGCAAATTGTCACTTTAACCAGAAATTAAGCCCCATAATCGTCCTATTTTGATTGGCATCTTTTCTGCTCATTACCTCATCGATAAGGAAGCCAGTTTTATGAAAGTTAAAGAGTGTATGACAAACCGTCCAGAAATAATTAACGAATCCGCCAGTATTTATGAGGCGGCCCAATTGATGAACAAGAGCAATTGTGGATTTCTTCCGGTTATTTCAAATGAAATTCTGTTTGGTGTCATCACTGACCGAGATATTGTTACAAGGGTCGTCGCAGCCAACAAAGATATAACGAAGACCTTGGTTAGAGACGCCATGAGCCCAAATGTATTCTATTCAATGGAAAACGAGGACGTCGCAACTGCTGAAGCCTTAATGGCTGACAAAGGCGTCCTAAGAGTCCCAGTAGTTAATGCTCATCAAGAACTAGTGGGCGTGGTCAGCATGGGAGATATCGCAAGGCTCGAGCAAACCTTCGACGAGGTTGGAAGGACGATGTCTAAAATTGCCAAAAAACGTAACGAAAGCACTACCCAAAAATATTCCAGCTAGTACCTCGTCCCTTTCCCTCCGAATCATCGGGTGATAAGCTAGTAAAATGTCGAAATCGCTTAGCGAAATTGAAACCCTAGTCAGAGAGGGAAAAACGAGCGAAGCGATCAAAGAAATTCAGGCCGTCAAACGTAGCACAGTAACCCGGCAAGAGGTAGCCCTATTTGCTAACATCAATCGGCGCCTTGGAAAAACCCACACTGCTATCAAGGCGCTTCGGCCCTTTGTAAGAGCCAGTTCTAAAAATCCGCAACAGGCGTCCATTTCCGAAAAATTAGAGTATTCGATGGCGCTTATTAAGCTTGGCGCCGTCTCAGAAGGTCTAAGAATTTTAGACAAAATCTCTTCAGATGAGGCGCCATTAAAGTTATTGTATTCAGCTTTTGGGCTCATTTCACATTGGGACTACGAACAAGCAGCCGAGGTTCTAGAGGCGTATTGTGCGCACCCACAAGCCGACTCCTATCAGCTACAAACCGCAAAAGCTAATTTGCTATCGTGCTATGCTTTTGCATCTAATCAAAAACAATCAGAACCCCTGGTTGAAGAATTACTTTCGAGTACGCGTGCCTCCCAGTCTATATTGCTGAAACGGCACATTTTGCTTCAGGCAACTCAGATTCATATTTTTAATGGCCAGTGGGAGTTAGCAAGAAAACGTTTAGACGAAGTAAAAGCATCTTTGGATTCCGACGACAAAGGCCTAGATTTACTTTTGTTATTGAAATGGAATTTGGTTCTTGATCTCTTTATTAATGGCGGAACCCCTGAACTCAAAGAACGCTTCTACTCTTTTCGCGCTAGAGCTGCAGATTATTCAAATTCAGAAATGTCGCGCGACCTCGACTTTTATGAGGCTCTATTTTTTAAGGATGAAAAGCTAATGATTCACCTTTATTTTGGGACTCGCTATTCTTCCTACAAAGAAAAAATTAAAACGAACTTTAAGGCTCAGCACAATCGAGAGCTTCAAATCCCGGAAGAGTACGAATGGAACCTAACTGATGATAGCTCAGCCGCCAACGCCGGTTGGTTGCGAATTCAAGACGGTCGAAATTCCTATTCGGAAGATTTTTTAAAAAAAAATCAGATGAATCAAAAATTGCTATCACTGTTATCAGGGGACTTCTACAAGAAACCGAATTTATACCAAATACACGATGAGCTTTTTGATGAAGACTTTTTCAACCCAAACTCCACTCCAAAAAAAATCAGACAGGCTGTCTATAGACTCAATCAATGGTTGCATTCTAGCAAAATTCCAGTTGAAGTTAATAGCAAAGCTCAATTCTTTAGCCTCAATGCGCAACAACCTATTCGTATTATAATTTCTAGCTCCGGCGGATCTGACCCCACCCTTAAATCGTTTTGTAAAACTCTCAAAAATTACTTTTCTGACAAAGAATTTACGAGCAAAGAAGCGGCTATTAAACTTGACATCCCAAGACGAACTATTTCGCACACACTCAAACAATGTATTGGTGAAAATTTGATCACCCAAACAGCCTTTGGACCCTCTTCAAAGTTTAAAGTAAAACTATAGGTAGACTTAATAGTTGAGCTCCGGCAAGGTGGCGGTAGTTTTCCAAATTTCTTCGGTGCCGTTGACACTTTCACCCAGAAAATCCCAACTAGACAGCGGAGCATTGCTTGAACTGTAAAAATTGCTTTTTAAAGTTTCAGCCGTACAGCCAGAAACCGATGAAACGCCTCCAAGACAATTTGCAGCGCCTCCACCAGTGCTAAGCCACTTGGTATTTGAAATACTTTGAGTCGCCTGGGCGGTCGGAAGATCCGTGAGGATTCCGGACTCTCTTGGTGGCGAATCATTAGATGTTATAGTTGAGGCGCTAAAGGAATTTGTAATGATCAATGCAGCACTAGTTCCCTGACCAGCAACCATGCCTGAGGCTCTTCCAGCCTGCGCAACGACATCTCCAGAAGCGTAAGAGTTTTGAATGATATTGGTATTCATATAGTTTGCAATCAGGCCAGCTGCTTCCCCCCCTTGGGCGGTTACATTTCCAGATGCATAGGAGTCATAAATTTTGACTTCGAACGACTGTGCAATCAATCCCCCGATGGTTGCATACCCACTAACTGTAGAGGATGAATAAGATTGTGAGATTTCTCCCCCGAGAATAATTCCGAAAAGCCCACCTATAAATTGTGAATTCGAAGCCGTTCCTGTGACGCTCCCAGTGGCAAAAGATCTATAAATTCTAGTCGATGACTGACTACAACTTGCAACGCCCACTAGCCCGCCCGCTTTGGATATTTCGGCTTCAACCACAGCTGCCGCTGAGCTGTTGCTGATTTGATAACTGCAAAGCCAATGACTGGAATTCGGATCTTTTATTTGCCCCACAAGACCACCGGCAGTAGTTTGCGACGCCCAAACACCTCCAGATACATGAACATTTTCAATGTTGACCCCTTGAGAATCGCCAATCAAGATCCCAACTCGGTTTGTGCCTCTAACCTGTGCATTCGTTATATTGAGATTCGATATTTTTGCGCCTTTAACATATCCAAAAAAGCCAACCCCATTTACGAATGAAAGATCTATAAATAAATTATCTAGAGTACGACCGCCTCCATCAAAAACACCATCAAAAAGCAATGTACTTGAACCAAGCGGGTCCCATCCGTCTGGCAAAATTGTTGGATCATTCATATCAATATTAGCCATAAGCTTGAAATTTCGATTGGCAAAATAGATATGCATGTTATCAAGCTGTTCAAGAGAACAAATGAGATACGGACTCCGAGCGGTACCATCGCCACCGGCGAAGAAACTCTCATTCTCTTTTCCTATGCAGCTAAAAGGTTGAAGCCCTACACCTGCTGGGAGAGTTTCACTATCTAAATAATTTTCATTGATGGTGATGTTATCGCGTTTCATTTGAGCCTTAAACTTGACGAGCCCCGATGATGCTCCCTGGCCAGTGCTAATATTGTCAAATTCAGCTCGAAAGCCAGCTGTATCAGCCTGAAAGTCTTCGGTAGCGATGACCCTATTTTCTCCCACAACAGTATCTTTTGCTACAAACGACGATTGAACCTCTCCCGATGATTTTTCGAAAACCTCGATATCACGATTTAGCTCATCTGTTGCAAAGCCAACACCTAGCACATAGTTGACTGTTGAAATTTTGTACTCAAATGTTTTGGAACCATATTGAATACCCTCAATTGGAATACCATCTCCGCCTTGATTAGAATTAAGTGGGCCGCAAGATACGAGCGCAAAAAGAAGGAACAACAACAAAGTTGCCTTGATACGCAGTACTGTGCTGATGAACGTTTTCATGCCCATATACAGTATACCTAAATTACTATTTTTTGGTGCGTCCAAATAGTCCCCCATCATTACATTGTTACAAATTTGGGGAAGCAATTCGAGCCACTTATTCTTGCAAGATTAAGATTATAAAAATATTAGATGAATATTAGATGAAATCAGCAACTTTTTCGGGTCAATATGAAATCGTGTGGGTGAGTAATCCATAGTCTTATTTTTAAGCGCGAGCGGAAGTGATCCATATGTGTAGCTTGTGTCACATATGGAGCCTCTAATAACTCGGATAGTTTTTGCTTTTTCATAGCTAAATTAACTATCTGGAGATTAATTTTTTGACGGTGAGTTCTAAACTCAAGTGCGACAAAGTATTTGCCAAAAGAGGCCAAATGACAATAACAACCCCTTCAGAACCTGGCAGTTCGAGAAGGAGATTTATGAGTTATTGTCATTTGACCCAATATGAT
>JBGSZX010000021.1:0-2339 GCA_041750195.1 Bdellovibrionota bacterium
AGAAGATAGATTTTGTTGAGTTTGTAAATCATGATTTAAATATCCTTAAAAATATCCTTAAAAATAATAGTGCAGACCAAAAGATACAAGACTTTGCAGGGATGTTGAGGACACGGTCCCTAGGCTAAATCCTGCTAAAAAACTAAGTCCAAAATTCGGAAGTCCACTTAAGAACAATTCGGATCCTGCCCCCGCTTCGAGTTTGTAGCCACTTGCTCCAGATGAAGTTGCAAGAGCGCCTCCTAAAAAGAAAAAGAAATCTTGGTTTTCCTCTACAAAGAGGTTTCTTTGAAACCTAGCTCCGAATTCAAAAAAATCGGCGCTTGTCCCATTTCGAAGACCCGTGTGGGCGGAAAAGGTAGCAGCATCGGAGGGTTTCCAATTCACCGAAATTTGAGGGGGATTTCCCGAGCTAATATCACTCACCCCAAAGCCAAATCGGCCTCCTTTAGCCTCTAAAGCCACCGCCGGGAGGGAGATCGCTGATAATAATGCAAATGCAAAAAACTTCGATGTTAATTTTCTTTGAGATCGAGGTGCTCTAGCCATGCTTCCATGCTACCCTCATTCCTCATGATTGACCATGAAAGTGATCCTATAAAAGCAGAACAATGGATAATGAACCTTAAGATACTTGGCCTTCTAGGGCTTGTTGGCGGACTCTCTTGGGGCGGAGTAACTTTTTTCAAAAAAATGGAAGAGAAATCCCAAACCAAAGCTTTTTCGCAATTGGCAAAGGTAGAGGCTATGGAAGATGAGCTTCTTAAAAGCTCAGAAATTCTAAGCAAAGATCCTATCGAAGTTATTGCTGAAGCAAAAGTCGAAACTCAAGAGCAATACGTCTCAGAATTGAAGGCCGTTATTAAGGACCATCCAAAGACTTCGGCATCCTTTATGGCTGCTCTGCGTCTAGGTCGCTACTATTCCCTAAAGAATGAAGTCGAGAATGTGAAAACTGTTTATCAGGCTCTAAGAGAGCAAACTCAAAGTTCTGAAGATGCCTCACTTTTTTATGCTATGGCTTCTGAAGCGTTGGCCGTCACATTGGTAAACCAAGGCGACCTTGATGGTGCCCTCAAAGTTTATGACGATGCCCTTGGGCGAAAATATACGTCATTAAAGCCCGTGCTTATGCTCGGGAAAGCTCGGACACAAGGTGCCATGGGATTGAAAGCAGAAGCTACAAGCACCTATGACAGTATTGTGAAGGACTATCCTTCTACAACTTACAGCCAACAAGCTCAGGCCCTTAAGGTGAAAGTGAGTCTATAATAATGAAAATTAATGGATATTTTTCTGTTTTGACACTCGGGCTGATCGTATTAAATTTGAACTCATGTGCATCGCTCAATGTTCCTAGCAAAATTCCATTGAAGAGTTTTCAAACGTCCTCACCAGTTTTGGTGAGAGACTTAGGTGCTTTTACTGTCGCTCCCGATTGGAGTGGCGATCTTTATCAAGAAAAGCGCGTTTCAAATTCCGCCGTTGAGATTGAGGATAGTTTTTGGACGGGGCGAGGTGTTATCGGCTCTCCTCCCCAAAGTTATATCGCTCCACAGTTTATCGAAAACAATAGATTGTTGGTTGGCGGAATTGGAACGGGACTTGCTGCTTTTGATTTTGGAACTGGCAAAACGATTTGGCGGGTTGATGTTAGCCGGGGACTTGGGGCTCAGCCTTTTGTGCTCGCACCGTATGTCTATGCTTCTTTTATGGATGCGACCGTTAAAAAAATTGATATAAATTCAGGTGAGATCATTTGGTCAAAAAAGTTAGATGTTGAATCTACGGGTGGTGTGGTCGTCGCAAAAGGACTGTTGTTTGCGACTTTTGCGGATAACACTCTTTGGGCACTTGACGAAAAAACAGGAGCTCCGGTTTGGAACTACAAACGTCCAACCTCAAGTTCCACTGTCATATGGTCGCTTCGCGGGGCTTCTGATCCGCATTTGAGTCCAGATGGAAGCAAAGTTCTTGCCGGGTTTTCGGATGGAAGCTTTGTGGCTTTGGCTTCTTCGACGGGTGACATTGTTTGGGAAAAAAGTATCGAACAGAAATCAGAACTTTTTAAAGATTTAGATTTAGGTCCAGTTTTAAGTGAAACGGGGCAAACGGCATATATCGGGCAGGTTGACGGCGATCTTCTTTCTGTAGATGTTAGCTCTGGTAGGGTTCTTTGGAAAAGTCCGGCAAAAATGGCTTTTCCGCCTTTCTTAGATCGTAAGTTCCACCAGATTTGGGTTTCATCAACCAAAGGACAGATGATTAAGATTGCTGAAGATACCGGCAATATTTTAGCTAAATTAGATTTTTCATCTAAGGGATTGTTAACACGTGTT
>JBGSZX010000022.1:0-1584 GCA_041750195.1 Bdellovibrionota bacterium
GAGGTAGCTTTTGGCCAGAAACGAAACACCTGGTATCTTCAGAGCTAAATCATGCCCTAGCACTCGTAGCGAATTTTTCTTCTCAAAGTAGATTGATCCAAAAAGCCAGATCTCGGGTGCCATCGCTGCAATCGCATTATGATTACCAACGAATAAACAGGGACCATCGGGTATGTTGTCCAAGCCTTTCACCTCTGCACGGAAGTACCATGTTGAGAGCCGGAGCAATGATTTTTGGAAGAAATAAAACCCGAAAGGCTGAGTGCAATTAGTGTCCATGCTGACCTTCGGTTTAGTCAGCACGATTCAAAGGCCCAACGGTTGCCATTACCTTGCTGGCAATCTCCGCTCCGGCCAGATTTGTTATCATCCACCTAGAAAGAAATTGACCCGCGAGACAGCTGGATGCGGTGGCAATGTTTCGATCAATCACCAGAGCTTCTTCAATGAGCTTGGCATTGAAGGCCTCGAGCTCCTTTTTTATAGGGGTATACGCAGACACGGAGGTATTTTCGAGAAATCCCAAAGCTCCCAGGATGAGAGATCCAGAGCATTGTGCGCCAATTACCTGCCGAGAATGATCCAAACGGAGTCGTTTTAAAAAAGTTACATCTTTGAGTAAAGGACGAGTTCCTTTGCCACTACAAAGAATAACTCCGTCCGCTTGATCTACTTCGTCAATCATTCCTGAGGTCGGGATGGGTAATCCAAAAGCTGAAAGGTGCGAGCTTTTAGTTCCAAGAATTTTTACAGTCCAATCTCTGACTCCGCCAATCGTCGCGACTCGATTAAGAAGATCCCAGTGAAGAATGAGATCCAAATCTGTGAAGTCATCAAAAGCAATGATAGCAATTTTCATGTTGTACGGATTATATTAAATCTAAGCTGAGGTGGACAATGAAATTCATGTGCGACAAGATTTTCGTATGAATCTGAATCTTTTTGAAAAGACATATGTGATTTGTCGCTTACCACCTGATTCGCCTATCCCCGAATGGTCGATGAGTAGCGGATTCTTTTCTATCACCCGTACGATTGAAGAGTTTTCTATCGTATGTGAAATGGGTCTCGTACCGGAGGGAGTGAAAGCTGAATCTGGATGGAGGATCTTTCAAGTGGAAGGGACATTGGACTTTAGCCTCACCGGAATTCTAGCGAGCATCGCGAATCCACTGGCAGATGCTAAGGTAAGCATCTTTGCCATTTCAACGTTTGATACGGACTATGTCTTAGTGAAACAAGAAAGCCTTGAGAAAGCTCGTGAGGCTTTGACAAAAAATGGTTTTGTTGTTTTAAATTGAATACATGATCAGCTTTTTTGCTGAGAGAGGAAGAGGATATTGTTATGCATTTTATTATTCTGCTGAGTTTGTTCTTTTTTACCAACGCATCGGCGGAGACACTTCATGGAAAAAATAAAAAGGTGGTCGTCGATTTTTATGAACTAGCCTTTAACCGCCATAAACCAACCGAAGCGGCAAAAAAATATTTTGGTACGAAGTATATTCAGCATAATCCGTTTGTTCCTAATGGTGCTGCGGCTTTTTATGAGTACTTCGAGGAGTATTATAAAAAGAATCCGGA
>JBGSZX010000023.1:0-5444 GCA_041750195.1 Bdellovibrionota bacterium
TTTTATCTGCGCCCCTAAGTTCAAACAGTTATCCGATAATTATTGAACAGTTTTCAGCCAACCGGTAGCTAAGGCTAACCATTGGAGAAGACATGGAAATATTTAATAAGAAACCCGCCCCTAAGGAAAAAGGACGCGTAGGCCGTAGGCCTAAGTGGACGCAAGAGTTTGCCCACATGGTGGCTCAAAAGGTCGTTGATGAAAAGATGACCTACAAAGAGGCCAGGACGACATTCAATGTTTCTGGCGGAGCTATCGCAAGCTGGGTGAAGCAATACAAGAACGGACTTCTGAGCCCAGAAGACATCGAGCAAAAAGAACTGAACAAAAGTCTAACGATTCATCGTCTTGAGGAGCAAGTTGACGATCTTAAGAAAGAGATCGGCGATCTTTACCTTCAGACGCGGATGTTAAAAAAAATCGTAGCTTACTCACAACGCAAGAAAAGAGAGAATTCATCCGTGATCACCTCGGAGAATTTGGCTCAGTTTCAAAAGGATGCCGAGTCATGAATATCGCAAGGTCGACGTTTTACCGTCCGACCTTAAGACAATCACGGCAGATCGAAAAAGATATTGAGATGAAGAAAGTGATTGAGCAGCTGCTTGATAAGTTTCCAGGCTATGGCTACCGCAGGATAAAGGAGCATCTTGCCCGCAAAGGTCACACGGTGAATTCAAAGAGAATTCGCCGTGTGATGAAGATGTTTAAGATTTATTCCTCCAGGCAAAAGCTTGTAGGTCCTAAGGGCAAACGAAGTGTTCATCAGCTGTATCATCCGAATTTGATTCGCGGGATGCAGCTGACAGGCCCCAATCAGCTTTGGGCAACGGACATCACCTACATCAGGCTTCTAAGCGGCTACGCCTACCTGAGTGTAGTGATCGATGTTTACACAAGGAAGATCATTGGTTGGTCACTTTCAAGAAGCCTGAGCCACGTGTTTTGTATTGAGTCGATGCAGGTTGCGATGAAATCGCAGGGCCACCCCAAAGGCGTGATTCATCATAGCGACAGAGGCACGCAATATACGTGCGATGCGTATGTTGGGTTTTTGAAGGATCATGGGTTCAAGATTTCGATGTCCGGAATTGGGATTCCACAGGACAACGCTTTTATTGAGGCATTTTTTAAAACGCTAAAGCACGAGGAGGTATATGCAAGAAATTACAGGACAATGAGTGATGTTATTGAGAAACTTCCCAAGTTTCTCGATGAGGTATATAATTTTGAGAGGTTGCATTCATCTTTGGGCTACAAGACCCCGGATGAGTACCATCAGGAAATTATGAGGCTAAAACCCGCTGAAAGACCTGTTCACCAATTATGGGGCTGGGCTGGATGACCTGAAGGGCGCAGAACAGTTTTATATACAGACGGTCTTTCGGTAGATATAAAACAATCAATGATTCAGGCTATCGCATTTGACTTTGGCGGGACTCTCTTTTCTACGGCAAAGATGGGTGTCTTTACTCCCCCCATGGTCGACGCCTTTGTAGAGCACGTTATACGAGAACTTACATGCTCACGGGAGTTGGGTGAGCAGATTTTTCAAGCCTACACAAAAGCTTGGAAGGTCCGAAGAGCTAGAGGAAGTGATCTCCCAGAAAAGGAGACAAGCTCTCTAGATTTGCTGCGGGCTGCGCTTATCGAAGTACACGTTAAGTTGTCCGTGCACCAAATGATCGAAGTATTGAACGCGTTTCATGCGAAAGAGTCCGAACAGTTCATCCCTTTACCTACCGTTACGAAAACATTACCCGTACTTGCATTAAAAGGATATCGGCTGAGCATCGTCAGTAATAATCCCTGGACTGAATCGATCGGAGCTAGTCTGCGACGTCATAGTCTAGATAGCCTTTTTGAGAAAGTAATCGTGTCTTGTGACGTAGGATTTCGAAAACCTTCTAGGCAAATTTTTGAAGAATTGTTCAGGGGGCTAAATCTTCCGACCAGCAACATCCTTTTCGTCGGTGATTCTTTCACACACGATATCGAAATACCAAAAGAAATGGGTTTCAAGACATGTCTTGTTGATTTCGAAGGAACAAATAAGAACTCTCAACGGGAACATTCAGGCGACGCCGATTTATTTCTTACGCAGTTCGATCAATTGGTTATGGCGCTAAACACCCTCACCTGACCCTAAACAATGGGCCTCATGGCTCGATAGAAATGCTGGGCAATAGAGGCTGGGACTGAAAAGTTCTGGCCTTTGTCACTTTAGTTAACTCTTTAGAGCCTGCTAAACTGACTCCAGTGTGCCAAGGCTCGAATTTTGGGCTATTCTGGCCCAGGACTCAATTTATTGGATACTGGAAAGAAAGAAGATAATGAAAGCGATTCAAGCAAAAACGACGGCCCTATTCTTATTTTCATTCACTTCAAGTGCAATGGGGGCGACCCCATTCACTATCTCCGGGAGTAAAATTGGAGCTATTTTTTCTTCATCGGAAATTTGGTCAAAATTAAACGGCGAGGTTGCCAATATAAAACTGTTGAGTTCTGATGAGAAAGTCACCCAATACGAATTAACTACATCTGAATACACCCAGAAAACTTCTAGTGGGGAATTTAAGATTTTGAAGACCCCACTTAAGTGTAAAATTCAACTTGATGTCGTCAACAATGGTGATGTTTTGGCTCCAAGTTGGGGGGTGAAAAATATAAACTTTGCTGATTGTCCCGTTGGACTTCCACTCATGTAACACTAGTTCGACGCCTTGACGGCTCGATAGAATAGTTCAGACATAATAGCCTGAGGTCGAAAGGCTTCAGGCTTTCACGTTTAAGCTTGCTCTATAGGGCTCGGATAAGCGCTCAGGAGTGCCAATGCTGGGATTTTGGACAGCTGAGCTACCGGAAGCTAATATTGGTCTCTGGCGATGAAAGAATGACATGATGTCTCTATGGTCTCAAGGCAACACGCAAGTGAGGTAGAGTGCGCTGTCTGTGCTATAGTAATCAGACCCGTTTGAGCTCCCATAGGATACAAGAATATAATTGGAAGATGGGTCTGGATAGCTTGATGCAGTCCAAACAAGTGATCCAGGATGCAGGGGGACTCCTTGACCGGTTTCTGCGGCAAAAGCCGGTGATCCTGCATTGGCGCTTCCCCCCGAAGAAACATTGTCTGTAAAGTCAGAACATTGTGGAAAAGTTCCGGGGGCAATGCATGTGTTGACGTCGGTCTCAAAAAGAGTAATCAGGCGCATTCCTAAAGGAGTGGTCCCTCCACCGCATTGCACATGATTGGACTCATACCAAGAAGCTTCCACGCCACCTCCGGAGTTAGCATTACTGGGCGCCGAAACCCCTGTGGTTCCCACGCTGGAGACATCCTGATCCATGGAGCTCGTATTGGTTCTGATATGTGAGTAATAGAGACACATGTTTGAGTTTGTAAAATCGCTGGGCGTATCTGTAGCTCCGGCGCCACTCTCGTCAGCGTCATAAAAAACATTCGTGGGACAAGTTCGTCCATTTAGATAGGTTGAGAGTCTAGCGCTTGCCAATGAAGCATCGGCTGAGCCTGAAATTTCATTGTTATTGTCCGTATCCACTGAAAAATATGAACCGCTTTGGTGTGTGCGTCCATTGGCTTTAAGCTTTTCTTGCCAAGAGTCTACGCCGGTGCTTTTTAGCACTTTTGCATCTCCACTAGAAACCTCTTCAATCCAAATCGAAAAGTTTCCGCTTCCAGCACCATCAGCGTCAATATACTTGAGGCATTTACCACTCGGTGTAAATGCGTATCCATCGGAAATTGCCGCAGAGTCGTCGTAACATTTGTCAGCCGTTCCTCCGCACATTTTCGTTCCAGTGCACCCAGATACATCAGGACTATTGTTAGTTAGCTCTAGGGAGGTGAACGACGAACCCTCAGAACCTAATGCGTCCTGAATTGGAGAAGTCCCTTTTGTATAGGAAATCGAAATACCGTCACCTGCTTTCGCTCCCATTCCAAGCGTTAGATTTAAGTCTTTGTCCGAGATGCCCACCTCGGTGACTGAGTCTCCACTGAGGTCTCCTTCAAGCGTAAAGTCAGACGGGGCAGGAACACTGCTAATGTCTAAAGTTTGATTGAAGGAGAGAATGAGGCTTGTTCCGTTAACCGTCGCACTCAGAAGCTCTATACTGGCTTCTGGATTGCCTGCAGATGTCCCACCTTGGTTTGATGAATTTGATTTGAGGCAACCTGGAAAGCAAATTAGTAGTATGGCTAAATGTAAGACTTTTAAATTTAAAGCTGGTTTCATGTTTTCTCCTCAGACGCACAGTATTTATATACTATTTGGTTTAAATCTTTTTGGGGATTAATTTCTGGTTAAGGAAGATCTGTTAATGGGAAGTTAAACGCTATTAGCTTGCCCGCTCCCAACATGCTCCTCACGGATCCAAAGCTGGGATTTTGGACAGTTGAGCACCTGTGATGTAATTGTTGATCAGGATTCTGGACTGAGCCCCGTTAGTTAGACAGTCTTGCCCCATATTTTCTGAACGGGTCTGTCTTTCGGGTTAATTTTCAAAATTTTAGATTCGAATTCTTCCGGAGGCATGTAGCCAATGGAAGAATGCAATCTTTTGCGGTTATACACTTCATCTATAAAATTGGGTAGATTTTTTATCACCTCCTTCAAGTTGTGATATTTCTTCACGTAAACCTCTTCTCGTTTCAACGTTTTAAAAAATGATTCAATAAAAGCGTTCTCCTCCGGCGTTCCAACTGCTGACATACTCATTTGGAATCCTTGTTCCTTAAGGTATGCAACATAGGGCTCGCACACGTATTGCACTCCGCGATCACTATGATGAATCAAGCCTCTTGGCGGCTTTTCTTTTTCGATGGCCGTCTTCATGGCCTCAAGACAAAATTGATAAGACAAATCATCTGAAATCGACCAGCCAACAATTTTTCTTGTGTAAATATCGATCACGGCACTCAAGTAGACAAATCCCTCTCGCAGCTTGATATAGGTGAAATCTGTCGCCCAAACTTGATTCGGACCAGTGAGCTTCAATCCTTTGATCAAGTTTGGATGCCTCAGCCTGAAATCCGTACAAGCTCCTCTTGGGCGCATCCATTTTCTAAGGCACGTATAAAGCTCATATTCGCGCATGACTCGCTTGATTCTCTTGCCATTGACCCGAATGCCTTGCCTCAAAAGATGGTGATAGACGCGTCTGTAGCCGTACCCCGGAAATGTCACATGGATCTTTTCAATCTTATCGCGCAGCTCAAAGTCGCTCAGGTTTTGAATGCTTGGCTTTGGGTCGTAGTAAAAACTAGCCCTTGAAATCCCCATTATTTTACACCCTTTTGAAACGCTTCCAAATTCTTCGATGTGATCACTGATGAACTGTCTTTTTTCTTCTGTTGGGAATGATAAAGGGCTTTTTTTAACATCTGATTTTGCAGGAATAGATCGCCGATCTCGGATTTG